>NZ_JADABY010000045.1 GCF_015672735.1 Citrobacter sp. Res13-Sevr-PEB04-36
GAACCTCCGACCCCTTCGTCCCGAACGAAGTGCGCTACCAGGCTGCGCCAATCACCGAATGCGGGGCGCATCTTACTGCTCAGGTACGCGCCCGTCAATCCCTTAGTATCAAAATGCCATTCAATCGGCGAGAAAGTCAGCAGGCCAGTTACTGAGCCGCAGCTTTCTGCCCGTCAGGAACTTTGCACCAGTTATTATTCTCGTTAATACCGCCGTTTGGCGAGGTATAACCGAGGCAACCTAAAATAGTGTCGTACAGTTCTACATGACGGCGCGGCACCTTCATATCCGCCTCTTGCTTCAGGTGAGCAAACGCCTTCGCGTGATCGGGATCTTCCAGGTACTTATCCGACATCCATACCATCATGGGCACGCGGAACTGCTCTGGCGGCGCCATTTTACGCGGCGTACCGTGCAGATGCTCACGCTCGTTAATAGACTCACCATGGTCAGCAGCATAGAACACTATCGCTTTCTTATCGCGCAGCTGATCAAACACTTTGGTAATAAAGTGATCGACATAGGTCACCGAGTTGTCGAAAGAGTTAATCATCTGGGCTTTCGAACACCCGCTATCGACATCCACACACTCTGGCTTCCACTGTGCATACTCGCGGGTGTAGCGCTGCGTGTAGTTAAAATGCGATCCTTTGGTATGCAGAATAATCAGATGCTTACCGCCGTCATTCTGCTTTAAGGATTGCTGCATTTCGGTAATCAGTAGCATATCGTCAACCGTTTTGCCTCGGTTACGCGGCTCTGCACCAATCTGTTCACGATAAGCAATGTTTTCCGCCATGGTATTGCTGTAGAACCACATCTCACTTTGCATTGCGTACAGATCAGTTTTAAACCCTAACTGGCTGAGCACAGAAAAGACGTTTTGTTCTTTCAGCGTCCGCTGCGGGTTTTCCTCTGCACCACCTTGACGTACAAACATGCAGCGCAGCGACAGTTTAGTCGCGGTATCACATGAATATCCGCGGAAAGCCGCCAGGTTTTTCTCCTGAGCCAGCCTTGGCGTAGTGTTTCGCTCGTAGCCAAAAATCCCCATGTGATCCCAGCGCGTGGTTTCACCAATAATAAACACCACATAGGTGTCATCGAGATTCTTGGGGGCAACGTAGGTGAACATTTTCGCCGGATTCATCAGCGATTTGTTATCTGAAGACTCATCAACCTGCGCCCAAGCATACAGTCCCAGCGCGGAAAGCCAGTTTGACGGCAGATAGGAGTTCGCCACGACGCCGCCGTAGCTAGGTAAATCGATGCCGGTTTCGCGCTCAACGGTTTTCTGATGCATGCTCAGCAGACGAATTGGCACCCACACAATCAAGCCAGCCAACACCACCACCGCCACGCTGCGCATTCTCAGACCCGGCGTACGCAGCTGTTTTAACAGGGTGTAGCGACAGCGGTTACTCCAGATTAAGAGCAACGGTAAAATACTGACCGAAACCAGCCACGCGATTAAATGCCAGCCTACAACTTCCTTCGATAAATCAATATCAGTGGTCATTACCGAGGCAATAATGCCGTAACCGATCACCACGTTCAGGAAGGTCATATAATAGCTGGCGCCAGCGGAACACAGCACCACGAAGGTCGCCAGTACACGCCAGGCACGTCGGCCAAATAAAGAGAGAAGACGAAGTAAAAAGAAGGTTGCCAGCACCGCGCCAGCTAATTCAACAACCGCAGAGATTCCTTTCCAGACGGTAAACTCGTACGCATACCCGCTGAAGCGACGGTAAAATACAGCCGAGTTCATAAACAAACCGATATAGATTGCCAGCAAGAGGCTGAGCTTCTGCTGCGTCATCGACTTAATATATCTCATCAATAAAACCTGGAAAACGGGATAAAAAGCCCTGCGTACGGATCAATTGGACCGGGCAGGTGAAAGATGCGACAACAGCAGATTATGGAATGTCTACGAGCGCGGGTAAGTAGACCACAGGTAAGTGCAAAAGTGCTTATAAAGAATGCAAATGGCGCATATATTTTTGTAAATATATGCGCCAGGTATTAATCATATCGCTAATAGAATCAGGCGTGCGCTTCGGTAAATACGCTACGCTGAGGCTGACGAATGGTGGTAGACAGTGCCAGCGAGATAATTAACAGCGCGAAGATGACGCAGAAGGTCACATAAAAACCGCCAAACAGGGAGGCGATAATGGACCCACAAATACTGCCGATCCCGAAGCCCAGATAGATAACTCCATAGTTTTTCGCCAGATTATTCAAGCCGAAGAACTCACTTACCAGGGACGGGAACACCGTGATCGTGCCGCCAAAATTAAAGGCAACGCAGGCAATCGCTGCAAAGAAGGTCACTTCGTTCAGTGGAGCGAATAGCAGCGCCGCCATACCGACCAGCGAGACAACCTGACCAATGGTGATAACGCGAATACGGGAAATTTTGTCGGACAGGATACCCAGCACCAGACGACCTGACAGGTTAGCAATAGAAATCACCGTCACCGCATTGGCTGCCGTCGCCACATCCATATGCGCCAGACTTTGTGCAATATCTTTCGCCACGCCAATGACATACAGCCCGCTCATGCACGCGGTCAGGAACATCACCGCCAGCATCCAGTACTGCGGTTTACGCATGGATTGCGCCAGAGTGTAGTCGTTCTCGACCACGCCATTCACCGTTTTAACTTCCTGATTTGGTGCATCTTTCATCAGCGTAGAGCCAAAGACGATCATCACCAACACAATGGCGCCCCAGATAACAAAGGTCTTTTCCAGCCCGACGGTTTCCAGCAAATGACTGTCGATAAATTTGAAGCCAAGGCTGCCCAGGCCATAGGAACCGATAGCAAAAGCGGAAATCAGTCCTTTACGCTCAGGGAACCATTTTACGCAGTTAGACAGTGTTAACAGGTAGCCTGCACCGTCTGCCAGACCGACCAGTACACCTGCGCTCAGCCACAGCATAATCAAGCTGTCAGAATGTGCGGTTAAGAAGAAGCCCACGCCCAGCAGGATACCGGATGCCATGGTGACGCGTTTCACGCCAAAGCGTTCCTGAAGTTTCCCGGCGACAGAAGAAGAAATCGCCAGGCCCAGGCTTAACAGGCCAAAGGAGAAAGCCACCTGGCTGACCGGCGCATCCAGCTTTGAAGAAAGCGCGCCATTGAACAGGCTCCAGGTGTAAACCGAACCTAAGGCAAATTGGGTAATGATGGTGCCGATCAGGGTCAGCCACCGGGTACGCTGATAATCAGAAGTTTTCATGGCAGTATTCCTGCATAAGCAAAATGGGAAATTCTCTGCCAACAACCATACCGAAGTGCATTTATGCCCTGGGGAAAACGGCATGAAGTGCCATCAGAACGGAATGAAATGCCTGGATTGCGGAATGAATGACGAGACAAAAAGCCAGCGGACTGAATTTTTTCGCACAAGTGAGTACACGCTATCACTGAGACGCGGGTGATTATTGATCTGAATATGTAGCGAAGTTGTTTTATTTACGCTATTCACGTTAAAATTTAGCGCTCACCCCCATGGTGTACATATAGTCACTGTTATTGGTGCTATTTTCCGCCTGAGAGAGCGCAGCATAAGCCGCCATATGGGGATTGAGCAGCATATCGGCGCCCACGGTCACATCCAGCCAGTTGCCGTCCTGACTCGCCGTCGTCATCCGGTTGAGGCCTGATTGCGCCTTCCAGATATTCTCGCCAAACTGCTGATTATAGCTGATTTGCGCCCACGGTCGAAGATCGCCAAATTGCGAATCCACCCGCCAGCCTAAAGTACTAACACTGGCATGCCATAACGCATCGGTCTGCGTGACGGACATCGCACTGTCGCCAAATTCGTTATAGGTAGACGTTGCCGAGCCGTCATAATGCACGGCAGCGACCGGACCGGTCGTTACCTGTCTGGACACGGGGATATTCCAGCCCATACTCATACCGTTAGTCGCATCCAGTGTCGTTTGGTCCGCGAGGTTAACCACCGGTCCTGCCACGCTCTGCGTGGAGCGAATGCGTTCTTCGAGTATGTCGTTGTAGCGTGGTTGGTGATCGCTGTCCCATGTATAACGTTCAGCCGTATGACCTGACATAGCATCAACGATATATTCTTGTTGCCAGCCATATGCTGTATTGCTGGACAGCGCACAGACTACGACGCTCACCAGAAGGCTGAACCTCTGGCGACCACTACTGTTTCTTATAATCATCAACGCGACTCCAGAAAAGAGCCGAATTCGGCGATATTATTGTCATTGTATGAAGGATATCGGGCACATCAGCCCTGTATTAAATATTGTCTTTTTAGCGGGCGCGTCAAGGCGAGCCGAATGAAATTTTTACGCCAGTAAAAACAGCGAGGAAGAATATGCAGCGTTGCGGATGGGTCAGTCAGGATCCACTATACATTGCCTATCACGACAAGGAGTGGGGCGTCCCCGAAACCGATGGTCAAAAGCTGTTCGAGATGATCTGCCTGGAAGGTCAGCAGGCGGGGTTATCCTGGATAACCGTGCTTAAAAAACGCGAAAACTACCGCCATGCTTTTCACCACTTCGATCCCGTCGCCGTTTCCGCGATGACCGAAGACGATGTGGAAAGGCTGGTGCTGGATGCCGGTATTATTCGCCATCGCGGAAAAATTCAGGCCATTATCGGCAACGCGAGAGCGTACCTAGCGATGGCGCAAAACGGCGAGCCGTTTAGCGAGTTTGTCTGGTCATTCGTTGATAACCAACCGCAGTTGACGCGCGCCGCCAGCCTGAGCGACATCCCCACCTCTACCCCTGCGTCTGACGCGCTTTCCAAAGCATTAAAAAAACGTGGGTTTAAGTTTGTCGGCACCACCATTTGTTACTCCTTTATGCAGGCATGCGGTCTAGTCAACGACCATGTCACCAGCTGCCTTTGCTACCCGGGGGGTCAACATGATTCGCCAATCAACGCCTGACGATCTGGCGCCGATTCTGGCGCTGTGGATGGAAAGCACTATTTATGCCCACCCGTTTATCGAAGAACGTTACTGGCGCGAAAGTGAACCCATCGTACGCGACGTTTACCTGCCCGCCGCACAAACCTGGGTTTGGGAAGAAAAAGGAGTGCTAAAAGGCTTCGCCAGCGTAATGGAGGAGCGCTTTTTGGGTGCCCTGTTTGTCGCGCCGGTGGCCATCAGAAACGGGATCGGCAAAGCACTGGTGCAGTACGTCCAGCAGCACTTTTCGTTACTCAGCCTTGAGGTCTATCAGAAGAATCAGTCGGCGGTGAATTTCTACCATGCGCTGGGTTTTCGTATTGAAGACAGCGCATGGCAGGAAGAGACGCATCATCCCACGTGGATTATGAACTGGCAGGCGGATCAAACGCTGTGAGTGTCAATGCGGGTCCGGTGTACTTTTCCAGCCATGCCAGCGCAGTGTTGCCCGCACAGCCATTCCCCAGCTTCGAGCTGGGGAGATCGCAGGTCAGCACATTCACTGCGCCATTCTTACAAATGCCGCCTGCGGATGGATCCAAATCCGGCCAGGCACCCTCGTGAATACAAATTACGCCCGCTTTGATACCTGTCGTTACCACTGCTCCGGCCAGAATTTGCCCGCGATGGTTCCATACCCTGACCGTGTCTCCATCGGTAATGCCCCGCGCCTTCGCATCCTGCGGATGGATGGTCACTGGCTCGCGATCCGCCACCGCGTACTGCTCGCGTAACACGCTGTAATTCAACTGACTGTGCAATCGGTGCGCCGGATGAGCCGAGAGCACCTGTACTTGCTCGGGTTCAGCATTGCCGAACCATTCTTCCGGTTCCAGCCACATCGGGTGTCCCGCACAATCCGCGTAGCCGTAATCGGCAATCCTCTGCGAGTAGATTTCGATTTTGCCGCTGTCAGTTTTTAGCGGATGCGCCTGCGGGTCGCGACGAAAATCAGCAAAACGAATAAATTGCGCGTTGGCGGCACTTTCCGGCATTTCAATAAGCTGATTGGCCTGCCAGAATTCTGCAAAAGGCGGCAGCGTCACCAGCTGGCTAGCGCCGCGCTGCCCGGCAATGTTGTAAAAGGTCTCCAGCCACTCCAGTTCACTTTTACCTTCGGTAAACCGCGCATGCCCGCCCTGCTCCCAGCGTTCGCTGAGTTCAGCAAAAACATCAAAATCATTACGCGCTTCACCGCGTGCAGTCACAACCTGTTTCATCGGCACCAGATGCTGGTTACTGTAATCACCGGTCATAGTGAGATCGTTGCGCTCAAAAGAGGTGGTGGCAGGCAAGACGATATCGGCATGCTTCGCCGCCGCGGTCCAGAAACACTCGGAGATCACCACCAGCTCTGGCTTTTGCCAGGCGCGGATCAAACGATTAGTGTCCTGATGATGGGTGAAGTTTGCCCCGCCCGCCCACCAGAGAAAGCGAATATCCGGGAAATGCCGGTCCATACCGTTGTGCTGGTAGAACCCTCCTGGGTTCTCCAGCGCCTCAACAATGCGCGCAACCGGGATTTTATCCACCGCATCGGTGCCGCCTTTTACGCTACCCTGCATGGAGGCGAGCACTGCCGCACGACGTGTCGGGTTGCCGCCGTTAGCAAAATGATAAGAGAGACCAAAACCACCGCCAGGCGTACCAATTTGCCCGAGCATGGCGGCCAGCGTGACGATCATCCAGTGTTTTTGTTCGCCATACTGCTGGCGCTGCATACCCCATCCGGCCATCAGCATGGTGGTGTTTTGGTGAAATATTTCTGTAAGCTCGCGTATTTTCGCTGCTGATATGCCACAAATCGCCGCAGCCCATTCTGCCGTTTTGGCCACATTGTCGGATTTCCCCAACAGATAGTCGGCAAATCGTTCATAACCGGTGGTACAGCGGGCAAGAAACGCCTCGTCATGCCAGCCGTTTTCCACCAGCGTATGGGCAATACCGAGCATCAGGGCGACATCGGTTCCCATATGCGGGGCGACCCACTCCATTTTGTCACCAAAGAAATCCACGCTCTCCGATCGCATCGGATCAATGCAGATCAGGCGTTTGCCGCTGTTGCGTAACGCCTCAAAGTACGCGAGCCCCTGCTCGTCAGAGGCGTTCCAGGCAATCTTCAGGGTGTTGAGCGGATTCGCGCTCCAAAGCACCACCACGTCGCTGTGTTCCAGCACGACGGGCCAACTGGTCTGCTGCTGATAGACTTCATTCCCACCCACGACATACGGCATGATGGCCTGCGCCGCACCCGTTGAGTAATCCCCCAAATGGCCGGTATAACCGCCCGCCAGCGCCATATACCGCTGCAGCAGGGTCGCGGCTTTGTGTAACACGCCGTTCGAACGCCAACCGTACGAACCGGCAAAAATGGAGGACGGACCGTAACTGTCGCGAATGCGCTTATGCTGCGTATGGATCAGATTCAGCGCCTCATCCCAGCTGACACGGACAAACTCATCCTGCCCGCGCACGCCCTGTGGGTTCTCCGGAGAGGCCAGAAAGCCTTTACGCACCATCGGAAACCGCACCCGCGTTTTGCTGTGTACCTGATCGCGCACCACGGTCTGCAACGAATTGGGCTGTGAAGTGGGCAGTGCGCCACGTGAGGAGAAAACCGTGTCGCCATCGGTTTCAACAACAATGGGTCCCCAGTGGGCGGCGGTTAATACCGAGTAATGTGCGGGTGAATTAGCCAAGATGGCGCTCCTGAATGCGATGTGACGGCTTATTTATTATGCCGTTCAATGTTACTTACAAATTTCAGAGTCTTCCCTGGAATTTTCTTCATGTTCACACGTCATAATCAACCGCCACAGTCGCTGTGGTAAAGAATAAAAAAGTCATTAAGGAATTAAGATGAAGAAACGTGTATTTGTGATTGCTGCCATCGTGAGCGGCGCCCTGGCGGTTTCTGGCTGCACAACAAACCCTTACACCGGTGAGCGCGAAGCGGGTAAATCCGGCATGGGGGCGGGCATTGGTTCGCTGGTGGGTGCGGGCATTGGCGCGCTCTCCTCGTCGAAGAAAGATCGCGGTAAAGGTGCGCTGATTGGCGCAGCAGCAGGGGCCGCCGTTGGCGGTGGTATCGGTTACTACATGGACGTGCAGGAAGCAAAACTGCGTGAAAAAATGCAGGGAACCGGCGTGAGCGTGACGCGCAGTGGCGATAACATCATTCTGAATATGCCCAACAACGTCACCTTCGACAGCAGCAGCGCTAACCTCAAACCTGCCGGGGCAAACACCCTGACCGGCGTGGCAATGGTACTGAAAGAGTACAATAAAACCGCGGTCAACGTATTGGGCTTCACCGACAGCACCGGCAGCCAGGATCTGAACATGCGTCTGTCACAGCAGCGCGCGGACTCCGTTGCCAGCTCCCTGATCACTCAGGGTGTGGAAGCTAACCGTATCCGCACCCGCGGAATGGGGCCGGCGAATCCAATAGCCAGCAACAGCACTGCGGAAGGCAAAGCGCAGAACCGCCGTGTAGAGATCACGTTGAGCCCAATTCAGTAACGTTTTGTGCTGGATGGTGGCTTCGCCTGATCCAGCCTACAAAATCCCCTTAATAAGCGCTTTATGCCAGTATCACCCGGTATGAAGCGCTTGCCATCGTTGATTTTCACGCTAAGGTGTTCACACTAAATTCAGGGAAATCAGCGATGAGCAAATCAACACGTGCCACCATCAGCGACGTGGCGAAAGCCGCAAAAACGGGTAAGACCAGTATTTCACGCTACCTCAACGGTGAGAAGCATCTGCTCTCCGACGCGCTGTTGGCCCGCATTGAACACGCCATTGCCGAACTCGACTATCGCCCCAGCCTGATGGCACGAGGCCTGAAGCATGGCCGTACTCGCCTGATAGGCCTGATTATCGCCGACATTACCAACCCCTACTCCGTTAACGTGTTAAGCGGTATCGAAGCGGCCTGTCGCGAAAAAGGCTTTACCCCGCTGGTCTGTAATACCAACAACGAAGTGGACCAGGAGCTGCATTATCTCGATCTGCTGCGCAGCTATCAGGTTGAGGGGATTGTGGTGAATGCCGTCGGCATGCGCGAAGAAGGGCTGAACCGCCTGCAACAGTCTGCACTACCGATGGTGTTGATTGACCGTAAAATTCCGGATTTCGCCTGTGATATGGTCGGCCTGGATAACACCCAGGCCGCGACACTTGCCACAGAACATTTGGTCGAACAAGGCTTCGAAGCCATTCTTTTCCTCAGCGAGCCGTTGGGGATGGTCAACACCCGGCGCGAGCGCCTGAGCACCTTTCGCACCACACTGGCACGATATCCCGGCGTTATCGCCGAAAATGCCGAAGTTGCGCTGGTGGAAAACACGCAACTGGATGCCACGCTACGCCAGTTTCATCAGCAGCATCGCGGAATGCGTAAAGCCATTATTTCTGCCAACGGCGCGCTCACATTGCAGGTGGCCCGCTCGCTGAAGCGTATTGGCCTCAACTGGGGCAGCGACATCGGCCTGCTCGGTTTTGACGAACTGGAATGGGCCGAATTGGCTGGCGTCGGTATTACTACCCTGAAACAGCCCACCTGGCAGATTGGCTATACCGCCGTCGAGCAAGTTGTTCGCCGGATCGATGGCAAATCGGCTGCCATTCAGGAACAGGTTTTCTCCGGTGAGCTGATCGTTCGCGGGTCTACTACCCGTTAAATTTCCTTCGTGATGGTGATCATAAATTCGACATCATAGCCTTTTCATTGGAACCGGTTCCATCTAGCGTTATAGCAAGAACGCATATTTTGGAGTTTCTATGAAAAGAAAAATTATGGTGGTCACCGCGGCCTATGGCCATGACCCGGTACGCGCAGCGGGCGGGCAAACCGCCATGCTGCCTGTAATTGCCGAAGCTGGTGCTGACGGCGTTGAAATTCGCCGTGAAATGCTGAGTGACGCCGAGCTTAAAACGCTGCCAACCCTGGCATCCGCCATTGAAATCTTCGGCCTGCTGGCCTGCTACTCCGCGCCAGAACCGCTGTTTCTACAAGATGGTCATCTCAATCCCCACCTGCCGGCGCTCCTTCAGGAAGCCCAAAAGTTGCAGGCTCTATGGTTAAAAGTCTCCCTGGGTCATTTTTCCCATACCCGGCAGTTCGACACATTGCGTGAGTGGCTCGACAACAGCGGAATGGAGATGGTGGTCGAGAACGATCAGACCGCCTGCGGACGCCTGCAGCCGATGCAGCGCTTTAACGAAGCCTGTCAGACGCAAAACCTGCCGATATCCCTGACCTTCGATATGGGCAACTGGTTGTGGGTCGGCGACTCTCCCGAAGAAGCCGCGCAGGCGCTCGCCTCAACCGTGGGATATATCCATGTGAAAGCCGCTACTCCGCATCTCGACAGCTTCCGTGCCGTTGCGCCCGATCGGGCAGACCCGCGCTGGCTGGCACTGTTAAACACGCTGCCCACGGACGTCCCGCGCGGCATTGAATTCCCCCTGGAAGGGCACGATTTAGCGGCGGTGACCCGTCACTACGTCGAACTGCTACGCGAGGAGTAACACATGAAAAATGCACTGGATGTCGTCACCATTGGCGAGGCAATGGCGATGTTTGTCGCTACGCAAACCGGTGAGCTGGCGGATGTAGAGACATTTATCAAACGGGTCGCGGGCGCAGAGCTTAACGTGGCAACCGGCCTTGCCCGCCTCGGCCTAAAGGTCGGCTGGGTGAGTCGCGTAGGTAATGATAGTTTTGGCCGTTTTATTATTAAGTCGCTGGCAAAAGAAGGGATTGATGCGCAGGGAGTCACCCTGGACGGGCGCTACGCAACCGGCTTTCAGCTGAAATCTAAAGTCGAAAATGGAACCGATCCCATTGTGGAATATTTTCGCAAAGGCTCAGCCGCCAGCCATCTTGGCAGAGAGGATTATCACGAGGCGTATTTTTCCAGCGCGCGCCACCTGCATCTGAGCGGTGTGGCTGCTGCGCTGTCCGCCAGTTCTTACGAACTGCTGGCCCATACCGCGCGCGCCATGAAAGCCCAGGGTAAGACCATCTCGTTCGATCCCAACTTACGCCCGGTACTGTGGAGCAGCGAAGCGGAGATGGTGGAGAAACTCAACCGGCTCGCATTCCAGGCCGACTGGGTTCTGCCGGGGTTAAAAGAGGGCATGATTTTAACGGGACAACAGACGCCTGAAGGCATCGCTGACTTTTATCTGCGCCACGGCGTAAAGGCGGTGATCGTTAAAACGGGTGCAGATGGTGCCTGGTATAAAGCCGCCAACGGCGAACAGGGCTGCGTCGCACCGGTAAAAGTCGACAACGTAGTCGATACCGTCGGCGCGGGCGATGGCTTTGCCGTGGGCGTGATCAGCGCCCTGCTGGAAGGCCGCTCGCTGCATCAGGCGGTGACCCGAGGCAATAAAATTGGCGCCCTGGCCATACAGGTTCAGGGCGACAGTGAAGGATTACCCACACGTGAACAATTAGGGGAATAAACCCCCGACCCACTCTGTACCCTACATACAGAGGCGGCGTAACAGCATAACCAGAGGGCAGTCTATGAATAGCTCAACCAATGCAGCAAAACGCTGGTGGTACATCATGCCAATCGTGTTCATCACGTACAGCCTGGCGTATCTCGACCGCGCGAACTTCAGCTTCGCCTCCGCAGCGGGCATCAACGAGGACCTTGGCATTACCAAAGGGATCTCTTCCCTACTAGGTGCGCTGTTTTTTCTCGGCTATTTCTTCTTCCAGATCCCGGGCGCAATTTACGCCGAGCGCCGCAGTGTACGAAAACTCATTTTTATCTGCCTGATCCTGTGGGGTGGGTGCGCCTCACTGACTGGCATGGTCAGTAACATCCCCATGCTTGCCGCCATCCGTTTTATTCTTGGCGTCGTAGAAGCTGCCGTCATGCCCGCGATGCTGATTTATATCAGCAACTGGTTTACCAAATCCGAGCGTTCACGTGCCAACACTTTCCTTATTCTCGGCAACCCCGTTACCGTACTGTGGATGTCCGTCGTTTCCGGTTATTTGATTCAGGCGCTTGGCTGGCGTGAAATGTTCATCATTGAAGGCTTTCCAGCCGTCATCTGGGCGTTCTGCTGGTGGGTGCTGGTCAAAGACAAACCTTCCCAGGTGGGCTGGCTGACGGAGTCCGAAAAGAGCGCGCTGCAGGCGCAACTGGAACAAGAGCAACAAGGGATTAAAGCCGTACGCAACTATGGTGAAGCTTTCCGCTCTCGCAATGTGATCCTGTTGTGTATGCAGTACTTTACCTGGAGTATTGGCGTTTACGGTTTTGTGTTGTGGCTGCCGTCAATCATCCGCAGCGGCGGCACCAACCTCGGGATGGTGGAAGTGGGCTGGCTTTCATCGGTCCCGTATCTGGCTGCAACCGTCGCGATGATTTTGGCCTCATGGGCTTCCGACAAAATGCAAAACCGTAAGTTGTTTGTCTGGCCACTGTTACTGATCGCCGCGTGTGCCTTTATTGGCTCCTGGGCCGTTGGCGCAGACCACTTCTGGATGTCTTACACCTTGCTGGTAATTGCGGGTGCAGCGATGTACGCCCCGTATGGCCCCTTCTTCGCCATCATCCCTGAAATGCTGCCGCGTAACGTCGCCGGAGGCGCAATGGCGCTGATTAACAGTATGGGCGCACTCGGCTCATTCTTTGGTTCCTGGTTTGTTGGCTACCTTAATGGCACCACCGGCAGCCCGTCCGCCTCGTACATTTTTATGGGGGTGGCGCTTTTTGTCTCAGTGTGGCTAACTTTAATTGTTAAGCCTGCTAATAATCAGCAACTACCCATTGGCGCACGCCACGCTTAAATTTTAACTTACGGAGATTCGCATGAAGCCGTCCATTATTCTCTACAAAGCGTTACCTGACGATTTACTGCAGCGCCTGGAAGCACATTTTTCTGTGACTCAAGTGCCTAATCTGCGCCCGGAAACGGTCGCACAGCACGCACAGGCCTTCGCCAGTGCGGAAGGTCTGCTGGGCTCCAGCGAAACCGTCGATAGCGCCCTGCTGGAGAAAATGCCCAGGCTGCGCGCAACCTCAACCATCTCCGTAGGCTATGACAATTTTGACGTCGATGCGCTTAACGCCCGTAATGTCCTACTGATGCACACGCCAACCGTGCTGACCGAAACCGTGGCGGATACGATAATGGCACTGGTGTTAAGCACGGCTCGCCGCGTGGTAGAAGTGGCAGAACGCGTGAAGGTAGGCGAATGGACCAAAAGCATAGGTCCAGATTGGTTCGGCACCGATGTACATCACAAAACGTTGGGGATTGTCGGTATGGGCCGCATCGGTCTGTCGCTGGCACAACGCGCCCATTTCGGCTTTGGCATGCCCATTCTCTACAATGCACGCCGCCAGCATAAGGAAGCGGAAGAGCGCTTCAACGCGCGTTACTGCGATCTCGATACGCTGTTGCAGGAATCGGATTTTGTCTGCCTGATCCTGCCGTTAACGGAAGAGACCCACCATCTGTTTAGTACCGAGCAGTTTGCTAAAATGAAGCCCTCCGCTATTTTCATCAACGCCGGACGTGGTCCGGTCGTGGACGAAGCCGCGCTGATTGCCGCGCTGCAAAATGGGGTGATTCATGCCGCAGGTCTGGATGTGTTTGAGCAGGAGCCGGTGCCGGTGGACTCACCACTGCTGTCGCTACCAAACGTGGTGGCGGTACCGCATATTGGTTCAGCAACCCATGAAACGCGTTACAACATGGCAGCCTGTGCGGTTGATAACTTAATTGATGCGCTGCAAGGGAACGTCGAGAAGAACTGCGTGAATCCACAGGTGGCAGGATAAAAAAATGCCGGGTGGCGCTAATGCGTCCCCGGCATTCTGTATACCGTTATTACAGGGATTACTGGGCTGCGTTCACCGCAGCAGTCCAGGCCTGATTAAATGCCTGATGCTGGGCTGCCAGCGGGCCAATCAGCGTGTTGTACTGACTTGCCTGTTGTGAGGTCGGGAACTGGATACCGTTCGCCACAAAGCTCACCTGCGTATCCTGCTGCGCGATAAAATCACCCACCTGTACCAGCTGCTGCGTAAAGATTTGCGCGGCAGGAATCAGCGGCTGTAACGCCTCTGACGGTGCGGTTACGACTTTGCTGTAGACCTGATCAAAGACAGGTTTCAGATCTTCGCTTTGCTTCAGCGCACCATGTGCGGCATCTGCTTGCAGCTTCGCATTCTGCAGTTGTTGCCCTAACACGCCCAGCGCACCATTTGCCTGACGCAGCGGTTCACGCTGAGTCACGTAATCCTGAGGAACACGGATGGCATTTACGCTATCAACAACCGGGCGCAGACCGGAGTCCATCGCCTGATTCACCTGCTGTGAATAGCCATAAAGAATCGCGTAATCGGAGACAAACGGGCCAAACTGTTTTTTCTGATCGGCGGTCAGCGTCGGTAAACGCTCTCCGCTACGCATTGCAGTATTCTGCAGGAAATCGACAAACGCTTTGCGTTGATCGCCTTCTTTATCAAAACACCCACTCAGGCCAACTACCATTAAGAGCGCCAAAACAGGCGCAAACCAGCGAGAGCAGGACTTACCTGTCGCCATTTTAATACTCCTTCACCCAAAAATGCGCACAACGACACCCGCGTGCCTGACGATGACAAGGATAGTCCAGGTCAGCCCCGCAAGATACCCTTTCCGCGTAATCTTGTCGGGGAAAATAACCGTTTCTGCGGCCCTGTATTTTATTAAACAGTGCGCCATAAGCCGAGCGACGTAATATTTTCGTCATCTTTACAATTGCGTTGAGTCGCTGACAGATCCCGACCGTTATCAGGTCGTTAGCAAACGACAGGTTACCTCCTGCGATCCGCTGGAACGTATCTCTCGCGCAAACCTGACGTCCGGCTTCATTTTTTACGACTATTCTTAATGAGCTTCGAAGAAATTCACGATCCCGCTGTGTGATTTTAGGAGTCCTCAATGGAATATAAAGATCCTATGCTTGAACTGCTTAGCAGTCTGGAACAGATTGTTTTTAAAGATGTATCGCAGACGGTTACCCTGAAGCAAAAAGCCAACCCTTTTGCCGAATTTGAACAACTACGACGAGGGACGGGTTTAAAAACTGATGATTTTGCCCGCGTAATGGGCGTAACGGTCGCGATGGTTCATGAGTGGGAGTCTAAACGCATAAAGCCTTCCAGTACCGAATTGAAATTGATGCGCCTGATTCAGGCCGACCCGAGATTAAGTAAGCAATTGATGGATTGAGATTTTTTATGTTTTTTCTTAAGAGCGGTCCTACAAAAGGACCGCTCTACCACCGGCTCCAGTAACAAAAAAGAAAATAGTAGTTGCATCCCCAGGCGTAAAATGAGTTAATGCACTCAACGGTTTGACGTACAGACCATTACAGCAGTTTAGTAAGGCAAGTCCCTTCAAGAGTTATCATTGATACCCTTCGTAGTGAGCATTTTCCTTTACTGTTAAAAAATCTGTAAAGCACGCCATATCGCCGAAAGGCACACTTATTTTTTAAAAGGTAATACACTATGTCCGGTAAAATGACTGGTATCGTAAAATGGTTCAACGCTGATAAAGGCTTCGGTTTCATCACTCCTGACGATGGCTCAAAAGACGTGTTCGTACACTTCTCTGCTATCCAGAACGAAGGCTACAAATCTCTGGATGAAGGTCAGAAAGTTTCCTTCACCATCGAAAGCGGCGCTAAAGGCCCGGCAGCTGGCAACGTAACCAGCCTGTAAGCTTAAAAAGCTCAAAATTCTAGATCCCTGCCAAACGGCGGGGATTTTTTTTATTTGTCTCTCGCAATAAATGTCCCCAGTTTTCTTCTTTGCATTACTTTACCCACCGCACCTTTGACCTTTCCCTAAGGGTAAGCTTTATAGTACGCCGGCATGTATTCCACAATATTCACAAGGAATTGAAGCTATGTCGAAATCCTCACTGCTGCTGTTATTAGGTTTACTCACCACAAGTAGCGTATTCGCTGCTACCCCGGAATCAACCTTTCTGGCGCAACATGGGCTAAGCGGGAAATCCGTTGAGCAAATTGTCGACGCCATTGACCAGTCGCCTCAGAGTCGACCGCTGCCTTATTCCGCCTCCATCACCAGCACCGAGCTAAAGCTCTCTTCCGGTGAGAAGGTTTATACGCTACCGCTCGGAGACAAGTTCTATCTCTCCTTTGCCCCGTACGAATGGCAAACTCACCCCTGCTTTAACCACAGCCTTTCTGGTTGCAAAGGAGAAATGCCTGAGAAGACCTTTGATGTCAAAGTGACGGATAGCAAGGGTGACGTTGTGGTGCAAAAAGAGATGACAAGCTACCACAATGGTTTTATCGGCGTATGGCTGCCACGCAATATGGAAGGCACAATTGAAGTGAGCTACAACGGCAAAAAAGCGTCTCATACCATTAAAACGATGAATGACAGCCAGACCTGTCTGACCGAATTACAGCTGCGCTAACAGCATAAAAAAATGCCGGATGCACAATTGCTCATCCGGCATTTTTTACATCAATACAGACGGTTACTGCAGCAGAGAAATATCCGCCACGCGCAGGAACAGCTCGCGTAATTTTTCGAGCATGGTGAGGCGGTTGATACGTAAATCCTTATCTTCCACCATAACCATTACTTTCTCGAAGAACGCATCAACCGGTTCGCGCAGTTCGGCCAGTTCGACCAGCGCTTCCTGATAACGACCCTCAGCAAACGCAGGCTCCAGCTTGTCACGCAGCACCACAACTTTCATCGCCAGCGTAATTTCTTCCGGCTCTTTCAGCGTTGCGGCATTCACACGATCATTCAGCGGCTCTGTCGTTTTCGCGAGGATGTTGGAAACACGTTTGTTGGCCGCAGCCAGTGCGAACGCGGCTTCCAGCGTACGGAAGTGCGAAACCGCCTTCATACGTGCGTCAAAATCAGCCGGGCGAGTCGGACGACGCGCCAGCACCGCCTGAATGGTGTCAACGGTGTAGCCTTCGTCCTGATACCAGGCACGGAAGCGGCCCAGCATAAAGTCGATGACGTCATCCACCACGTTCGCGTTGGACAGCTTGTCACCGTACAGACGTACCGCTTCTTCGGTCAGCGTTTGCAGATCGAGGTTCAGGTTCTTCTCAACGATGATACGCAGCACGCCCAGCGCAGCACGACGCAGTGCAAACGGGTCTTTGTCACCTTTTGGATGCTGACCAATACCGAAGATGCCCGCCAGGGTGTCCATTTTATCGGCAATGGCTACCGCACAAGCCACCGGGTTAGACGGCAGGTCATCACCAGCAAAGCGTGGCTGATATTGCTCGTTCAGCGCTACCGCTACATCTTCCGCTTCACCATCATGACGTGCGTAGTGCATGCCCATCACGCCCTGGGTGTCGGTGAACTCGAAGACCATGTTGGTCATCAGGTCACACTTGGACAGCAGGCCCGCGCGGGTGGCATGGTTGACGTCAGCGCCAATTTGTCCGGCAATCCAGCCCGCCAGAGCCTGAATACGATCGGTCTTGTCACGCAGAGTACCGAGTTGCTGTTGGAACAGCACGGTTTGCAGACGCGGCAGATGATCTTCCAGACGTTTTTTGCGGTCGGTATTGAAGAAGAATTCGGCATCCGCCAGACGCGGACGAACCACTTTTTCGTTACCGGAAATAATCTGCATCGGATCTTTCGATTCGATGTTGGCGACGAAGATAAAGTTCGGCAGCAGCTTGCCGTCGTTCGCGTACACCGGGAAGTACTTCTGGTCACCTTTCATGGTGTGAACCAGCGCTTCAGACGGTACCGCGAGGAATTTTTCTTCGAATTTCGCCGTCAGCACCACTGGCCATTCAACCAGAGAAGCCACTTCTTCCAGCAGGCTTTCGCTCAGGTCAGCGTTACCGCCAATCTTACGCGCAGCCTCTTCGGCATCGGCCTTGATTTTTGCCTTACGCTCGGCGTAATCGGCAATAACTTTGCCACGCTGGCGCAGGATTTCGGGATACTGGTCAGCATTGTCGATGGTGAACTCAGGCTCGCCCATAAAGCGGTGACCGCGGATCACGCGATCGGACTGAATACCCAGAATCGTTGCCGGGATGACTTTGTCACCCAGCAGCAGCGTGACGGTATGAACCGGACGCACGAAGTGGACGTCAGACGCGCCCCAGCGCATCAGTTTCGGGATCGGCAGCTTAGCCAGCGAGGTGGCGATCATGTTTGGCAGCAGTGTTTCTGCGCTTTCGCCTTTCACATGCGCACGGTACAGCAGCCATTCACCTTTGTCGGTGGTCAGGCGTTCAGCCTGATCGACGGTGATACCGCAACCGCGCGCCCAACCTTCTGCCGCTTTGCTCGGTTTACCTTCCGCATCAAACGCCTGGGCAATCGCCGGACCGCGCTTTTCAACTTCACGATCAGGTTGAGATTCAGCCAGGGCAGCCACTTTCAGCGCCAAACGACGCGGCGCAGCAAACCACTCTACGTTGCCGTGTGCGAGGCCAGCATTGTCCAGCTCCGCAGTGAAGTTCGCAGCAAAGGACTCAGCCAGGCTGCGCAGTGCTTTTGGTGGCAGCTCTTCAGTGCCAATTTCCACCAGAAAAGTTTTCTCAGACATGGCCGCCTCTTATTTGTCTTTGTTGCACATCGGGAAGCCAAGGGCTTCACGGGAAGCATAGTAAGCTTCTGCCACTGCTTTGGTCAGGGTGCGAATGCGCAGGATATAGCGCTGACGCTCGGTGACGGAGATGGCTTTACGCGCATCCAGCAGGTTGAAGCTATGGGCGGCTTTCAGAATACGTTCGTAAGCAGGCAACGGCAGCGGGTTTTCCAGCGCCAGCAGCTGCTGGGCTTCTTTCTCATACTGCTCGAAGCAGGTGAACAGGAAGTCCACGTCAGCGTATTCAAAGTTGTAAGTCGACTGCTCGACTTCGTTCTGATGGAACACATCGCCGTAAGTGGTTTTACCCAGCGGGCCGTCGCTCCAGACCAGGTCGTAAACGCTGTCTACGCCCTGAATGTACATCGCCAGACGTTCCAGACCGTAAGTGATTTCTCCGGTCACAGGTTTACATTCCAGGCCACCAACCTGCTGGAAGTAGGTGAACTGCGTCACTTCCATGCCGTTCAGCCACACTTCCCAACCCAGACCCCAGGCACCCAGCGTTGGGTTTTCCCAGTTATCTTCCACAAAACGGATGTCGTGAATGGTTGGGTCCATACCCAGCTCTTTCAGCGAACCAAGGTACAGCTCCTGAATGTTGTCCGGGGACGGCTTAATGACGACCTGGAACTGATAGTAATGCTGTAAGCGGTTCGGGTTTTCGCCATAGCGACCGTCGGTCGGACGACGAGAAGGCTGCACATAAGCAGTCGCCATCGGCTCCGGCCCCAGCGCGCGCAGGCAGGTCATTGGGTGAGAAGTCCCCGCGCCGACTTCCATGTCCAATGGTTGAACAATGGTGCAGCCCTGGCGAGCCCAGTAATCCTGTAAGGTCAGGATCAAGCCCTGGAAGGTCCTGGTATCAAACTTTTGCATATTATTTCGTGCTGGATACGTGTGGATTTAAAGGAAGCGATCAGTATACCCGCTGGCTGCAAGATATACAGTACGAAACGGGAAAAAGGAGGAACTTAGCGCATGGAAAGGTGCAAAAACTGCCCGTCTGCGTCAAATGAGCAGACAAAACTCTCTTTACGGAAGGTAGAACCACGCATCTCATAGCTGCCCTGGAACTGTTCGAAGCCGGTAACGTCTATTTTCTGCGTACCGGTATTATACAGCTCCGCCGCTTCATTTTTGCACAATGCTTCCATATCCAGCGAACGTGAAGGACTCACTTTAACCTTTTGCGCCTTCTGAGCTGGTGCCGATGATTGTGGATCTGCGCATCCTGCCAACAGGAAAGCAATCATCGCGGGAAAGAAATACTTCATCATCATTTTATTATCCCCTGATTTGCGGGTCAGTCTTATTATTATTACTGTCTGGAAACGGATCCTATTTTGAGAATCTCATCGGACCATCACAAGCTTTAGCGTAAAAACTCAGATTATTCCAGTGAGATACGCCTACAAAATGCCAGTCAGGCTTTTTTTAAATGGAAACAGAGGAACTGATGCAGCCCAAAATTTTCTGGATTGATAACCTGCGCGGGATTGCCTGTTTAATGGTTGTAATGATCCACACCACCACCTGGTACATCACCAATGCGCAAAACGTCAGTCCGTTAACCTGGGATCTTGCCAATGTGCTAAATTCTGCTTCACGCGTCAGCGTACCGCTGTTTTTCATGATTTCAGGCTTTCTATTCTTTGGCGAGCGCAGCGCCCAGCCACGACATTTTCTCCGTATTGCGCTCTGTGTTCTGTTTTACAGCGCCGTCGCCCTGGCCTACATCTCACTGTTCACCTCGATTAACGTCGAGCTGTCTTTGAAAAATCTGCTGCAAAAACCGGTGTTCTATCACCTGTGGTTTTTCTTCGCCATCGCCGTCATCTACCTGGTCTCACCGCTGATTCAAGTGAAAAACATTAGCGGAAAAATGCTGCTGGCGCTGATGGTGGTGCTTGGCATCCTTGCTAATCCCAACACCGTCTCGCTAAAAATGGGCGGTGTGGAGTGGCTGCCCATCAACCTGTACATCAGCGGCGACACGGTCTATTACATCCTGTATGGCATGCTAGGCCGGGCGATTGGCATGATGGATACGCAAAAGCGTGCCCTCACCTGGCTCTGTGCGGCGTTGTTCATCACTGCAGTGTTTATTATTTCTCGGGGCACGTTGCATGAACTCCGCTGGCGAGGAAATTTTGCCGATACCTGGTATCTCTACTGTGGCCCTGCGGTGTTCATTTGCGCAGTCTCGCTGCTGACGCTGATCAAAAATACGCTCAGCACGCGCACTTTGCCGGTACTGGGCCTTATTTCCCGCCACTCGCTGGGCATTTATGGCTTTCATGCGCTGATCATTCACGCGCTGCGCACCAACGGCCTTGAACTCAAAAACTGGCCACCGCTGGATATGCTGTGGATTTTCAGCGCTACGCTGGCTGGTAGTTTACTGTTGTCCATACTGTTGCAGCGTATCGATACGCGCAGGCTGGTGAGCTAAAAAGAAAAGCCCTCGATCGGTAACTATCGAGGGCAAGCGATCATTCTGTAAAATCTTCCGCTACTGCTGGCGTTTCTTTTGATTGATCCAAACCACCATCACGAATATTTTTCTGTACCGCAACGGTACCAAACAGGCTCAAAAAGAAGGCCAGGCCATAAAATCCTTTCTCGTTTAGCAGCAGCGTGGCATTCCACAAACCGATAACCAACAACGCAACCGCAATAACAAACGCGGCCAGGCAGGTTACGTAGTAAATCGGCGTAGTCGGGATCCCTTCATATTTATCCCGTACCGTTTTTTGATACGACGCAGCAGAAAACAAACCAAGCACCAAAACAGCAAAGTAATACCCCTTTTCGTTCAACTGCATATCGGCGTTCCACAACCCCAGCAGATAAACCACAATACCGCCGAGCAGCGCGACCCACGACACAATGCTAAATGCGGGTGAATAAGTTGAAGTCCTGTTTTCCATTTAGTGTTCCTGTCCTTTAGATAAATATTCTGCTGGGCGCATGAGTAAAACTTGCCCCAGTAAACACACAAAGAATGCCATTGGGTAGACACCCATTTCGAGAAGTGACAAAGGAGCGTTCAGGATCCCCACCAGCAACAGCCCTACCGTGATCAATGCCACCATCTGACACACGGAAGAGAAGCGTTCGTCATTCTGATTGAGATTTTCAGCACGCTGATAAGCGTACGTCACAAACATTCCCGTCATCAGCGCACCAAAAAAATAGCCTTTGCCGCTCAATAACGGGCATGCCCGCCATAAGCCAATAACGTAAATCAACGCGCCAGAGAGGAATAATATCCATGGCAACAGCCTTGTCGTCTTCATTGGGATCTCCTTATCCATCATGGATACCATATGAATAACCCACTAAAGACAACACTGAAAAATAGCACCAGGTTAGATTTTCAGAATAAATCCATGCACGTAATTTATTAATTTGGGAAATAAATAGATTATGAAAATCCCCTCCGAGTTAGCAGAGGGGAAATAAGATCAGGACATGAGTGGCAGCAATTGCTGATAAATACGACGGAAGGTTTCGCGGCGTTGCTGATAAAGCGCATGGCGCTCAGCATCAGGATAATGCGCCTGCTCCAGCGCCAGTTGAGGCAACAGGGTAGATAATGGCTTATCGGTATTCATGGCAACTTGTGCCAGACGCGCCGCACCCAACGCAGGACCGACATCACCGCCAGTACGGTAATCCAGCTGCAGACCGCTGATATCCGACAGCATCTGACGCCAGTACTCACTGCGCGCTCCACCGCCTATAAGCGTAATGCTGGCCGGTTTAACACCACAGGCATGCACCACATCCATGCCATCCGCCAGCGCGAATCCCACACCTTCCAGCACCGCTCGTGCCAGCTCAGCCGGCCCATGCTGATGCGTCAGGCCAAAAAAAACGCCTTTCGCCTGCGGGTTATTGTGCGGCGTACGCTCACCCGACAGATAGGGCAAGAACCAGACCGGTTCAGCCTGCTCATCCGCTTGTTGCGCCGCAACGATCAACGCAGGTACGCTTGCCATCCCGGTTAATTTTGCCGCCCAGTCAAGGCAGGATGCCGCACTGAGCATAACGGACATCAGGTGCCATTTTTCAGGTAAAGCATGGCAAAAGCAGTGGACTGCGCTTTCCGGTTTGCTGAGAAAGCCGTCGCTGACCGCAAAATAGACCCCGGAAGTACCCAGCGATAACATCGCCTGACCGGCATTCATCATACCGACGCCAACCGCGCCCGCCGCATTATCGCCACCGCCCGCTACCACTGGAATCTCGGACATGCCCCAGGATTGGGCGACCGTAGGCAACAACGTTCCGGTAACCTCGCTGCCTTCAAACAACGCGGGCATATGCGCACGGCTCAGGTGACAGGCCGCCAGCATAACGTCACTCCAGTCGCGTTTCGCGACGTCCAGCCACATCGTCCCGGCGGCATCAGACATATCGCTGGCGAATTCCCCGGTCATACGCAAACGCAGGTAATCTTTCGGCAGCAGGACTTTATCAACCTGACGAAAAACTTCCGGTTCATGACGCTGAATCCACAGCAATTTGGGCGCCGTAAAACCTGGCATCATCAGATTGCCGGTGATCTCACGAGACTCTGGAATCTGGTTTTCCAGTATCTCGCACTCTTGCGCACAGCGTCCGTCATTCCACAGGATCGCCGGGCGCAATACCTTCTGCTGCTTATCAAGTAGCGTCGCACCGTGCATTTGACCGGCAATCCCCAGCGCCTTCACCGCACTCAGTGAATGTTGCTGAGCCAGCGCTTTGATCGCACGATCTGTTGCCAGCCACCACTGTTCAGGATCCTGCTCCGACCATAACGGATGAGGGCGTGAGACCGTGAGCTTCTCCGTCTGCGAGGCCACGACATCACCCTGCTCATTGAGCAGAATAGCCTTTACGCCTGATGTGCCAAGATCTATCCCGATATACATAGGGTATCGTTCCTTAAAGAAAGGCCCGGCAGCGCAAAGCTATCCGGGCTTACACACGTTCTCAACGATCCGTTATTTGTCGAACAAATAATGGTTTACCAGATTTTCCAGCTGTTCCTGATGACCGCTCTGATGCACCGGCGCCAGGTTGTGTTGTTCAGCGTACTGCGCAATTTCGGTCAGCGTCATCTGGCCTTTCAGAATTTGCTGGCCCAGCTCACCATTCCAACCGGCATAGCGTTTTGCAACACGCTGATCCAGCCCGCCATCTTCAATCATGCGCGCCGCGATTTTCAGCGACAGCGCCATGGTATCCATCGCCCCAATATGACCATAGAACAGATCGTATTTATCAGTACTCTGGCGACGGACTTTGGCATCAAAGTTCAGGCCACCGGTGGTGAAACCGCCCGCTTTCAGAATTTCGTACATCACCAGCGCATTCTCTTCCACACTGTTCGGGAACTGGTCGGTATCCCAGCCCAGCTGTGCATCGCCGCGGTTGGCATCGACGGAGCCAAACAGGCCCAGAGCGATCGCGGTGGCGATTTCGTGATGGAAAGAGTGACCAGCCAGCGTGGCGTGGTTGGCTTCGATATTCAGTTTAATTTCTTTTTCCAGACCAAACTGTTTCAGGAAGCCATAGACGGTCGCCGCATCGTAGTCGTACTGGT
This sequence comes from Citrobacter sp. Res13-Sevr-PEB04-36, assembly GCF_015672735.1. GTDB lineage: Bacteria > Pseudomonadota > Gammaproteobacteria > Enterobacterales > Enterobacteriaceae > Citrobacter. Next base: position 24,221 of record NZ_JADABY010000045.1, read on the forward strand.
GTTTGGTCGGCTCTTGTGGCTTCGGTTCGATCAGCAAGGTGCCCTGGAAACCTGTTTTGTGTTTGTGCTCAACAACCAGCTGCATAAAGCGGCCAATCTGCTCACGTTCCTGACGCAGATCGGTATTCAGCAGCGTTTCATAGCCTTCACGCCCGCCCCACAGGACATAGTTCTCACCGCCTAATTTATGCGTAGCATCCATGGCAGTCACCACCTGGGTGGCCGCCCAGCTGAACACTTCCGGGTCCGGGTTGGTGGCCGCGCCTGCGCCATAACGTGGGTTAGTAAAGCAGTTTGCCGTGCCCCACAGTAGCTTCACGCCGCTTTGTTCCTGTTTGGCAGCCAACACGTCAATCATCTGCGCGAAGTTGTTTTTGTACTCTTTCAGTGAAGCGCCTTCAGGCGAGACGTCCACATCATGGAAACAGTAGTAAGGCACGTTCAGCTTGTGGAAAAACTCGAACGCGACATCCGCTTTGCGTTTCGCCAACGCTAGCGCTTCACCGGGCTGCTGCCATGGGCGGTCGAAGGCCCCCATACCGAACATGTCTGCACCATTCCAGCAGAAAGTGTGCCAGTAGCAGGCGGCAAAACGCAGGTGATCTTCCATACGCTTGCCTAACACTTTCTCATCAGGATTGTAATGGCGAAATGCGAGCGGGTTAGTGGATTTTGTTCCTTCAAAACGTACACGATCGAGCTGGTCAAAATAAGCCTGCATAATAAGCTCCATAATCAGGTAATACGGCAAGTAAACTGCGATATAGCCATACTGGAATTTCCTGATTTATTGCTCAATTACGTTATTTCACACCGCTATTAAGAGAATACTCAAATGTGCGCTGGCTCCCAAAAAAACATGCCAAATAAAGAAATTAAAAAGCGATCACAATCCGATTTTTGCCATTAAACAAAAAACCGTAATCCGCAGATAAGAAATGACAATTGTCTTCCCGGTTGGGGTGTGTGAGTTTGGCGTAATCAAAGTTTTGTCACACTTGATCAGACAGCAGCATCCGCGGTTTTGGTAGTATCAACAGGCCCATATTCACCCTTTCCAGGATAGGCTCTTATGTTTGATAAACGTCACCGTATCACTCTTTTGTTTAATGCCAATAAAGCCTACGATCGCCAGGTAGTAGAGGGCGTGGGTGAGTATTTACAGGCTTCACAATCTGAATGGGATATATTCATCGAAGAAGATTTCCGTGCACGTATTGATAATATCAAAGAATGGTTAGGCGACGGCGTTATTGCCGATTATGACGATGAAGACATTGCACAATTACTTGCTGATGTGGATGTCCCCATCATCGGCGTCGGGGGTTCCTACCATCTTGCCGAACATTATCCACCGGTTCATTACATTGCCACCGACAACCACGCGTTGGTTGAAAGCGCCTTTTTGCATTTAAAAGAAAAAGGGGTGAACCGATTTGCATTTTATGGTCTTCCGGCCTCAAGCGGCAAACGCTGGGCCGAGGAGCGCGAGTATGCCTTTTGCCAGCTGGTAGCAAAAGAAAAGTACCGTGGCGTGGTGTATCAGGGTCTGGAAACGGCGCCAGAAAACTGGCAGCACGCACAAAATCGGCTGGCCGACTGGCTGCAAACCCTTCCGCCGCAAACCGGGATTATCGCCGTCACCGATGCACGTGCGCGGCACGTTCTGCAGGCCTGCGAACATCTGCATATTCCGGTACCGGAAAAACTGTGCGTCATTGGCATTGATAACGAAGAGTTGACCCGCTACCTGTCTCGCGTAGCGTTGTCATCCGTTGCTCAGGGTGCCCGCCAGATGGGCTATCAGGCGGCAAAGCTCCTGCACCGCGTTCTGGCGAATGAAGAGCCGACGCTGCAGCGCATTCTGGTTCCCCCGATGCGCGTCGTGGAGCGCCGTTCAACCGACTACCGTTCATTAACCGATCCGACTGTTATTCAGGCGATGCACTTCATCCGTAACCATGCCTGTAAGGGCATCAAAGTTGAGCAGGTGCTGGACTCGGTGGGGATTTCACGTTCGAATCTGGAGAAACGTTTTAAAGAGGAAGTCGGGGAGACCATCCACGCGATGATCCATGCAGAAAAGCTGGAGAAAGCGCGCAGTCTGTTGATTTCCACCACGCTTTCCATCAACGAGATTTCACAGATGTGCGGCTATCCGTCTCTGCAGTATTTCTATTCCGTGTTCAAGAAAGAATACGACACGACGCCAAAAGAGTATCGCGATGTGAACAGTGAAGTGTTGATGTGATGGGATGTATTGCCGGGTAGCGGCTGCGCCTTACCCAGCCTACGAGTCATCTTGTAGGCTGAATAAGCGTAGCGCCATCCGGCGCAGGTAACTACATATGCGCAGCGATTAAGCGCTGGTTATCCTGATACATCGCGAACAGATAGTTGTTGTAGCTCTGTCCTTTGGTGGAGTAACCCTTCAGTTTATGGATCATCGCCGTGGCGGTGACTTCCTGATCGGTTTTACGCAGTTGAGCACGAGACTTACGGAAGGAAGAGTAAGCCGGATGCGTATTCAGGTTAACGACGTAGGCCGTCACGGACTCTTTTACCGAATCAAACTGAGAGTAGCCTTTCACTTTACCCGGCGCATTAGTACAACGGCCTTTGACACATTTCATGCCAAACAGGTTGTTATTGCTACGTGCCAGCTTCGACGTACCCCAGCCGCTTTCAGCCGCTGCCATGGTCGCGACCATACTGGTCGGGATAATATCCACGCGCTCAAGCAGCGTGTTCCACGGAATTTTACGTGTGTTGCCAGACCAGCTCACCTTATAGCGTTTAGCGATATCTTTCATACGCGCACGCTCGCTCGGCGACCAGCGATTCTGGTACTGCTTTGAAATCAGCCAGTTACGTTCAGCAGTAATGGCCGCATTTTGACTAGTAATGTAAGGCATAACCGTCCGGAGAAACGCTTTTTTCCTTGGTGTTCCGGAAGGGTATTTTCGCAAATCAGGAAGTGAACTACTCTTTGCACTATTGCGAGAATACTCTTGTTTACTGCTTACCTGTGTACTACTTGTCTTGATTGCCTGGGGCTTCTGACTCGTTGTTGCCGTGTGTGTCTTTGCCAGCGCCTCACCCGAAAATGCAATGGTGAGTAACATAAGAATCATGGCCCCATATCGTCGAATGGGAGTCAATATCATTAGGTCTCCTGGTCGGATTTATACATTCCAACACCTTATATTTTTCACAAAAATGAGAGATGAATCTCAAATCATAGCAAAAATAGCCGTCAAGAGCACCCAAAGGAATAGTCCAATTCCGAAACTATGTCACGCGCTAACGGTTAAGATTGGCATTAATTCGAAGAAAATGTGGGGGTTATCGCAAAATAACGCCGTTTTTTGCGCACGATCGCTCACCCTCACGTCTCATCCTGGCGGAATCCACCCAAAGGATGAGTCTCCGACCGTAATTCGCTGGCAAACTGGCTAAAATCGCAGCATTAAGGACAGCGTTATGAAACTTGCCGCCTTTGCGCTGGCGCTTGTACCCGGCATCGCCATCGCCTCGTCATGGACCTCTCAGGGATTCCCCGCCTTCGAAGTGGAAGGTACGGGTAAGTTTGTCAGCCATGCAACGTTGATGAAGGGTACCCGTCCTTTAATACTAAATTTTGACCAACAGTGCTGGCAGCCTGCCGATGCCATAAAACTCAATCAGATGCTGTCACTCAAACCCTGTGCAGGCGATCCGCCGCAATGGCGTGTATTCAAAGATGGTCATTACACACTGGAGGTCGATACCCGCTCCGGCACACCGACGCTGATGCTCTCGGCAGCAAACACCGTTGAGCCGGTGACCCAGCAGATTCGCCAATGTCCGAAATGGGATGGCTCAGCGTTAACGCTGGACGTGACTCAGACCTTCCCTGAAGGTGCCGTGGTGCGCGATTACTACAGCCAGCAGACGGCCACAGTGAAAAACGGTCAGATTACCCTTCAACCCGCGGCCAATAGCAACGGGCTGTTACTGCTTGAACGCGCAGAAACAGACACTCCCGCCCCCTTCGACTGGCATAACGCCACTGTGTACTTCGTTCTGACAGATCGCTTTCAGAATGGCGATCCGACCAATGACCACAGCTACGGTCGCCACAACGATGGCATGCAGGAGATTGGGACGTTTCACGGTGGCGATTTACGCGGTCTCACCAGTAAACTCGACTATCTGCAACAGTTGGGGGTTAACGCCCTGTGGATCAGCGCTCCATTTGAGCAGATTCACGGCTGGGTAGGCGGTGGCACGAAAGGGGATTTTCCCCACTACGCCTATCATGGCTATTACACGCAAGACTGGACCACGCTTGACGCCAATATGGGCAATGAGGCCGATCTGCGTACGCTGGTCGATGGCGCCCACCAGCGCGGTATGCGTATTCTGTTCGATGTGGTAATGAACCATGCCGGTTACGCGACGCTGGCAGACATGCAAACGTATCAGTTTGGCGCGTTGTACTTATCGGGCGATGAATTGAAACATACGCTCGGTGAACGCTGGACGGACTGGAAGCCCGCCGCCGGACAGAGCTGGCACAGCTTTAATGATTACATCAACTTCAGTGATAAAGGCGCCTGGGAAAAATGGTGGGGGAAAAATTGGATCCGTACCGACATCGGCGACTACGACAGCCCCGGCTTTGACGACCTGACGATGTCGCTGGCCTTCCTGCCCGACCTGAAAACCGAATCCACCACACCTTCCGGGTTACCGGTATTTTACAACAACAAACCGGACACCCACGCCAGGGTCAATGCCGGCTACACACCGCGAGATTATCTGACTCACTGGCTCAGTCAGTGGGTGCGTGACTACGGTATTGACGGATTTCGGGTCGATACCGCCAAGCACGTCGAGCTTCCCGCCTGGCAGCAGTTGAAAACCCAGGCCAGTGCTGCGCTGGCCGAATGGAAGAAAGCTAACCCGGACAAAGCGCTGGATGATAAGCCCTTCTGGATGACCGGCGAAGCCTGGGGTCACGGCGTCATGCACAGCGAGTATTACCGCCACGGCTTTGATGCGATGATCAATTTTGATTACCAGGAGCAGGCAGCTAACGCCGTCGACTGTCTGGCCAACATGGATCTCACCTGGCAGCAGATGGCGGATAAATTGCAGAACTTTAACGTCCTGAGCTATCTGTCATCACATGACACGCGCCTGTTCCGTGAAGGTGGAGATAAAGCCGCCGAGCTGTTGCTACTGGCACCGGGCGCGGTGCAGCTGTTTTACGGTGACGAATCCGCGCGTCCTTTCGGCCCGACCGGCTCAGACCCTTTACAGGGCACGCGATCCGACATGAACTGGCATGACGTCAGCGGTAAATCGGCCGCCCGCGTCGCACACTGGCAGAAAATCAGCCAGTTCAGAGCCAGGCATTCCGCCATCGGCGCAGGTAAACAAACCACGCTGACGTTAAAACAAGGATACGGATTTACCCGCGAGCACGGTGACGACAAAGTGATGGTTATCTGGGCAGGCCAGCCCTGATCCCGCCAGGCTTCTCGTACCAAGTGGTGCGGGAAGCCTTATACAAAATAAAAAACCAGCCTGTTACAAATTCATAGCACAATACGTCAATTAGTCCTTACAGGCCTGATTTGCACCCTGCCATAGGTAGCGCTATGGTTAGCCACTTTATTACTCAGCTCGACAGACCACCTGCTATGACATTCTCACTTTTTGGCGATAAATTTACCCGCCATTCAGGCATCACCCGCCTGATGGAGGACCTCAACGACGGTTTACGTACGCCCGGCGCAATCATGCTTGGCGGCGGTAATCCAGCGCAAATCCCACAGATGCAGGAGTACTTCCAGTCTCTGCTAGCCGAGATGCTGGAAAACGGCAAAGTTACTGATGCGCTTTGTAATTATGACGGTCCACAAGGGAAAACCGAGCTACTGGCCGAACTGGCCACGCTGCTGCGCGAGAAGCTGGGCTGGGATATCGAACCACAAAATATTGCACTGACAAATGGCAGTCAGAGCGCGTTTTTCTACTTATTCAATCTCTTCGCCGGACGTCGAGCCGACGGGACCACCCGAAAAGTCCTGTTCCCACTGGCGCCGGAATACATTGGCTATGCCGATTCCGGGCTGGAAGAGGAGCTCTTCGTTTCCGCACGACCCAACATCGAGCTGCTACCGGAAGGCCAGTTTAAGTATCACGTTGACTTTGAACACCTGCACATTGGCGAAGAGACCGGCATGATTTGCGTGTCGCGCCCGACCAACCCGACAGGCAATGTGATCACTGACGAAGAGTTATTGAAGCTGGATCGCCTCGCCAATCAGCACGGTATTCCGCTGGTCATTGATAATGCCTACGGCGTCCCGTTCCCCGGCATTATCTTTAGCGAAGCCCGCCCGCTGTGGAACCCTAATATTGTGCTGTGTATGAGCCTTTCCAAGCTCGGACTGCCAGGTTCGCGCTGTGGGATTATTATCGCCAACGAAAAAATCATTACGGCTATCACCAACATGAACGGCATTATCAGCCTTGCGCCTGGCGGCATGGGCCCGGCAATCATGTGCGAGATGATTAAGCGTAACGATCTGCTGCGCCTGTCAGAGACCGTGATCAAACCGTTTTATTATCAGCGCGTTCAGGAGACCGTGGCGATCATTCGCCGTTACTTATCCGAAGACCGCTGCCTGATCCATAAACCAGAGGGCGCGATTTTCCTGTGGCTATGGTTCAAGGACTTGCCCATCACAACCGAGCTGCTGTATCAGCGCCTGAAAGCACGTGGCGTGCTGATGGTCCCCGGTGATTACTTCTTCCCGGGGCTGGACAAGCCGTGGCCGCACACCCATCAATGCATGCGGATGAACTACGTTCCGGAACCGGAGAAAATCGAGGCTGGCGTGAAGATTCTGGCTGAAGAGATAGAACGCGCCTGGCGTGAAGGCTAAAAGCCAACCCGACCACATCATTGGTCGGGCATCACATTACAACGGCTGTGAACGCAGACGCTGCTGCTGAATTTTGGCGGCATCAACGCACTGCAACGCACGGGTCGGGCAGGCTTCTACGCACGCCGGACCCGCTTCGCGATGCCAGCACAAATCACATTTAACCGCCTGCACCCGCGAGCGCTGTGCAACCACATTCATAGCGCCAAACGGACAGGCCAGCATACAGCTCTTACAGCCAATGCAGCGTGCCTGTTCCACGAAGATATGCCCATGTTCGCGGCAAATAGCGGTGGTCGGGCAGGCATTGGCACACGGGGCGTCTTCGCATTGATGACACGTAACCGCCGTGGTAAACGCATCGTCTTTAATAACCCGAATACGCGGGACAAATGCCCCGCTGGAGACTGCTGCACAATCCTGGTGTTCCTGATGTGCGACGACGCAGGCCACTTCGCAGGTACGACACCCAATACATTTCGCCGCATCTGCCATGATAAACCCGTTCATTGCCTTCTCCGTCACCGTTAAAACCACAGAGTGCCAGAGAGACAGTCCCTGTCGCTTTGATCGGACAGGGGAAACGGATAAATTTTGTCAGGTATGTGAGCGACTCTGATGTTTCGCCTAATCGCGAACGGTGAAGCCCAGTTCATTCGAAATTGCCTGAGCGGTTTCCCGCAGCGGCTTGAGTAAATTCTTCTCCCCGACCTGCTTCAGGCGCGAAGTGGAGAGTGAAATCGAGACCGAATACGGCACGCGACCATGAATATCAAACACCGGAACCGCAATGCAGGACACCCCCAGCTCATTCTCTTCCCGGTCCATCGCCATGCTACTTTCACGGATTTGCGCCAGCTCATCGTACATCGCCGGTAAACCGGTAATGGTATTGCGGGTCAATGGCTGAATCAGATCCTGGTGGCTCTCCCAATAAGAGGCCACATAGTCCGGATGACCAAACGCCATATAAATTTTGCCCATCGCCGAACAATACAACGGCATATGCTGCCCGATATAGGCACGGGTACGCAGCATACCGGTGGTGGGTTCCAGCTTATAAATCAGAATCGCGTGGTCATCTTCGCGGCTGGAAAAGTTTATCGTTTCGCCGGTGGCGATGTTCAGCGCTTCAAGGTGCGGCGCGGCGACATGGATGATATTCAGTGATGAAAGCGCCTTCTGCCCAACGGCGATAAATTTGGTGGTCAGGCGATAGCTGCCAGCCGCAGGAGCAGGCGTCACGTATCCACACGATTGCAGCCCTTGCAGCAGCCGGTGCACGGTACTTTTGTTCAGCCCCGCCAGTTCAGACAAGTGTGCCAACGGGCAACCATTTGGATAATTGCTCAGGATCTCAATCAGCATCAAACCACGAAACAGGCTCTGGCTTCCGGCTGGCCTCTCTTTTTCTTGCGTCATCTCATTCTCTTTTGTGCCCATCGCTTCCGCTCCCCTTTTCATCGCGCTCTGATGGTAGCGCAAAGTGTGTTTCAGTTCACGATCTGAACCAAAAAAACATAACCTTTTGATTTTGATAATTTTAAAAAACAGGCCTCCCCGTTGATCTGTCAAAATTTGATCGCTATATTTGAAATCAGATTTCGCATAGTGAAATTTAGAGATAAAAAAGCGATCAAATTTAATTAAGGAAACAGGAATGAAAGTCACTTTTGAGCAGTTGAAAGAAGCGTTCAACCGGGTACTGCTGGCGCGCGGTATTGCCGTTGAAACCGCAGATGCCTGTGCTGAAATGTTCGCACGCACCACCGAATCCGGCGTCTATTCACACGGCGTGAACCGTTTTCCTCGCTTCATTCAGCAGTTGGATAACGGCGATATCATTCCTGAAGCTAAACCGCAGCGCACCACCAGCCTGGGTGCGATAGAGCAGTGGGATGCTCAACGCTCAATTGGCAACCTGACCGCGAAAAAGATGATGGACAGAGCCATCGAACTGGCCTCCGATCACGGTATTGGCCTGGTGGCGCTGCGTAATGCGAATCACTGGATGCGTGGCGGCAGCTATGGCTGGCAGGCCGCAGAGAAAGGTTACATCGGTATCTGCTGGACCAACTCCATCGCCGTGATGCCTGCGTGGGGCTCTAAAGAGTGCTGCATCGGTACCAATCCGCTGATTGTCGCCATCCCATCAACGCCGATCACCATGGTGGATATGTCGATGTCGATGTTCTCCTACGGCATGCTGGAAGTTAATCGGCTGGCAGGTCGTGAACTCCCGGTGGATGGCGGATTTGACGATGAAGGTAATCTCACCAGAGAGCCTGGCGTTATTGAGAAAAATCGCCGCATTTTGCCAATGGGCTACTGGAAAGGGTCTGGCCTGTCGATCGTACTGGACATGATTGCCACCCTGCTTTCAGACGGTGCTTCCGTTGCCGAAGTCACCGAAGACAACAGCGATGAATACGGCATTTCGCAGATTTTCATCGCCATTGAAGTAGACAAGTTGATCGACGGCGCATCCCGCGACGCCAAACTGCAGCGCATTATGGACTTCATCACCACCGCTGAACGCGCCGATGAGGACACGCCAATCCGTCTGCCCGGTCACGAGTTCACCCGCTTACTGGAAGAAAACCGCCGCAACGGGATCACCGTTGATGACAGCGTATGGGCCAAAATTCAGGCGTTATAAGGAGATAAACCATGATCTTTGGTCATATCGCTCAACCGAACCCCTGTCGTCTGCCGGCCACCATTGAGAGGGCACTCGACTTTCTGCGCAGCACGGACTTCAGCAAACTGGAACCCGGCGTGGTGGAGATCGACGGTAAAAACATCTTCGCGCAGGTTATCGATTTAACCACCCGCGACGTTGCCGAAAATCGCCCTGAAGTCCATCGCCGCTATCTGGATATTCAGTTTCTGGCCTCGGGTGAAGAAAAAATCGGTATCGCCATTGATACTGGTAATAACCAAATTAGCGAATCGTTATTAGCACAGCGCGATATTATTTTTTATCACGACAGTGAACATGAATCTTTCTTTGAAATGATTCCGGGAAGCTACGCCATATTTTTCCCGCAGGATGTTCATCGTCCCGGATGCCATAAAACGGTAGCAACACCGATCCGCAAAATAGTAGTTAAAGTGGCAATAGACTCTTTATAGAAAATAATTTTCAGGAGCACAAAATGAACGTAAAGCATGCCGGTTATATTATCGGTGCGTACCCCTGTGCACCCTCATTTCACCAACAGAGTGAAGAGGACGAGAAGGAATTCTGGCGACAACTCTCCGATACCCCGGATATTCGCGGCCTGGAGCAGCCTTGTCTTGAACACCTTCACCCGTTAGGTGATGAATGGTTATTACGCCATACGCCGGGTAGCTGGCAGATCGTCGTGACGGCCATTATGGAGACCATGCGCCGTCGCGGTACTAACGGCGGCTTTGGGCTGGCATCAAGTGACGAAGATCAGCGTAAAGCCTGCGTGGAGTACTATCGCCATCTTCACCAGAAAATCACTAACATCAATGCCGCCAACGCCGGGAAAGTCATCGCGCTGGAGCTGCATGCCGCCCCGCTGGCGGGGAATCCGAACGTCGCTCAGGCCACCGAGTCATTTGCCCGTTCACTTAAAGAGATTGCCAACTGGGACTGGTCCTGCGACCTGGTACTGGAACACTGTGATGCCCTGACCGGCCCCGCACCACGTAAAGGTTTCCTGCCGTTAGAAAATGTGCTGGAAGTGATTACCGACCATGACATCAGCGTGTGTATTAACTGGGCACGTTCCGCCATTGAAGGGCAGAATACGACCCTGCCACTGGCCCACACCCAACAGGCTAAACAGGCTGGTAAACTGGGGGCCCTGATGTTCTCCGGCACCACATTGACGGGAGAATATGGCGAATGGCAGGACTTACACGCGCCGTTTGCCCCTTTCTGCCCGCAGAGTCTGATGACCACCGAACATGCCAGCGAATTATTTTCCTGTGCAGGAACCGATCCCCTGCAATTTTCGGGGATTAAATTACTGGAAATAAACGCCGATGCAGACGTTAACCATCGCGTAGCAATATTACGTGACGGCATCGCTGCATTAAACAAAGCAAAATTATAAAAATAAAATATGACTCTACGAGAATATTAATATGAACACGACCTCTCGCTCTACACAAAACGAAGTACCGCGCCAGCGTTGGCTGAGAATTATTCCTCCAATTCTGATCGCCTGTATTATTTCTTATATGGACCGCGTCAATATTGCTTTTGCGATGCCAGGTGGAATGGATGCTGAGTTAGGTATTTCTGCCACTATGGCGGGACTGGCTGGCGGTATTTTCTTTATCGGCTATCTGTTTTTACAGGTTCCCGGTGGAAAAATTGCGGTTCACGGCAGCGGCAAGAAATTTATCGGCTGGTCGTTGGTTGCCTGGGCGGTCATCTCCGTCCTGACGGGCTTGATCACCAATCAGTATCAACTGCTGGTTCTGCGTTTCTTACTCGGCGTGGCGGAAGGCGGTATGTTGCCCGTGGTACTGACGATGATCAGTAACTGGTTCCCCGATGCCGAACGCGGTCGTGCCAATGCGATTGTGATTATGTTTGTCCCGATTGCCGGGATCATTACCGCACCGCTCTCCGGCTGGATCATTACGGTTCTGGACTGGCGCTGGCTGTTCATTATTGAAGGTCTGCTCTCTGTGGCTGTGCTGGCACTGTGGGCCTATACCGTTTATGACCGTCCGCAGGAAGCACGCTGGATTTCAGCAGCCGAGAAGAACTATCTGGTCGAGACCCTGGCTGCAGAGCAAAGGGCGATTGCCGGAACCGAGGTAAAAAACGCCTCTCTTAGCGCAGTGCTTTCCGACAAAACCATGTGGCAACTTATCGCGCTGAACTTCTTCTATCAGACCGGGATCTATGGCTACACCCTGTGGCTTCCGACCATCCTCAAAGAGTTGACCCACAGCAGCATGGGACAGGTTGGCATGCTCGCTATTCTGCCTTACGTCGGGGCCATTGCCGGGATGTTCCTGTTCTCCACCCTCTCTGACCGTACGGGCAAACGTAAAGTGTTTGTTTGCCTGCCACTGGTTGGCTTTGCCCTGTGCATGTTCCTCTCCGTGGTGCTGAAAAATAACGTCTGGCTGGCCTACTCCGCGCTAGTTGGCTGCGGGTTCTTCCTGCAATCGGCGGCGGGCGTGTTCTGGACCATCCCGGCGCGTCTGTTCAGCGCTGAAATGGCGGGCGGTGCGCGTGGCGTTATCAACGCGCTGGGCAACCTCGGCGGTTTCTGCGGTCCTTACGCGGTCGGCGTGCTCATCACCCTCTATAGCAAAGATGCGGGGGTTTACTGCCTGGCTATCTCACTGGCGCTGGCCGCACTGATGGCGCTGCTGCTGCCGGCAAAATGCGATGCAGGTGCAGCCCCGCTAAAAGCACTGAATCCACATAAACGTACCGCGTAAAACCCTGCCCGGTGGCGCTGTGCTTACCGGGCCAACGACATCCGTAAACACCCGTAGGCCGGATAAGCACAGCGCCATCCGGCAAAGCTGAGACATCAAAGATGAGTGAAAAAGAGACCTTCTGGCTGGGTATCGATTGTGGCGGTACGTATCTGAAAGCTGGTTTATATGACGCCAAAGGTCATGAGCATGGCATTCACCGGCAATCGTTGCAGACAGTATCGCCATTGCCGGGTTACGCCGAGCGTGACATGCAGCAACTCTGGCAGCACTGTGCAGCGACCATTGCCGGACTCTTACACTGCACCGGCGTATCCGCAGAACAAATCCAGGGCGTCGGCATTTCTGCTCAAGGTAAAGGGCTATTTCTTCTCGATAAGCAGGATAAGCCGCTGGGCAATGCCATCCTCTCTTCTGACCGCCGGGCGATGGACATCGTCCAGCGCTGGCAACAGGACGGGATCCCCGAACAACTCTACCCGGTTACTCGTCAGACACTATGGACCGGGCATCCCGCGTCTCTACTGCGCTGGGTAAAAGAACACGAACCCCAACGCTACGCACAAATTGGCTGCGTCATGATGGGACATGATTATCTGCGCTGGTGCTTAACCGGCGTCAAGGGCTGCGAAGAGAGCAACATCTCCGAATCCAATCTCTACAACATGAGTACGGGTCAGTACGATCCATGCCTGACCCAGTGGCTGGGCATCAGCGAAATTAACAACGCGCTGCCGCCCGTCATCGGCTCAGCAGAAATTTGCGGGGAAATCACCGCTCAGGCAGCCGCCATCACCGGTCTGGCGGCGGGTACGCCCGTCGTCGGCGGCCTGTTTGATGTGGTTTCCACCGCACTCTGTGCCGGTATTAAGGACGAACATACTCTCAATGCGGTAATGGGCACCTGGGCCGTCACCAGTGGGATCGCTAACGGCCTACGCGACCATGAGAAGCATCCCTATGTCTATGGCCGCTACGTCAGTGACGGACAGTACATCGTTCACGAAGCCAGTCCGACCTCTTCCGGCAATCTGGAATGGTTCACCGCCCAGTGGGGTGAGCTCTCTTTCGATGAGATCAATCAAGCCGTTGCCAGCCTGCCGAAAGCGGGCAGCGAACTCTTTTTTCTGCCCTTTCTCTACGGCAGCAACGCCGGGCTGGAGATGACCTGCGGCTTTTACGGCATGCAGGCGCTGCACACCCGCGCACACCTGTTACAGGCGGTTTACGAAGGCGTGGTATTCAGCCACATGACCCACCTTAACCGTATGCGTGAACGCTTTACCGAGGTGCATACCCTGCGCGTGACCGGCGGCCCAGCACACTCCGACGTCTGGATGCAGATGCTGGCGGACGTCAGCGGTCTGCGTATCGAACTACCGCAGGTGGAAGAGACTGGCTGCTTTGGCGCAGCGCTCGCTGCCCGAGTCGGCACCGGCGTGTACCACAACTTTAGCGACGCCCAGCGCGACTTACAGCACCCGGTGCGCACGCTGCTGCCCGATATGACCACCCACGCCCTCTATCTGCGCAAATACCGCCAATACCAGGATTTGATTACCGCACTACAGGGCTATCACGCCCGCATTAAGGAGCACGCATTATGAGCCGACCATTACTGCAACTGGCGCTCGACCATACCAGCCTTCAGGCAGCCCAACGCGATGTCGCCCTGCTACAGGAAAGTGTCGATATTGTCGAAGCAGGTACCATCCTCTGTTTAACCGAAGGCCTTCACGCGGTCAACGCCCTGCGCGCTCAGTGCCCGGATAAGATCATCGTCGCTGACTGGAAGGTGGCCGATGCCGGAGAAACGCTGGCACAGCAGGCCTTCGGGGCTGGCGCCAACTGGATGACCATTATCTGCGCCGCGCCGCTCGCCACGGTCGAAAAAGGCCACGCCGTCGCGCAATCCTGCGGGGGTGAAATTCAAATGGAGCTGTTCGGCAACTGGACGCTGGACGACGCCCGTGACTGGTATCACGTCGGCGTTCGCCAGGCGATTTACCATCGCGGACGCGACGCGCAGGCCAGCGGACAGCAGTGGGGCGACGCAGATCTGGCGCGCATGAAAGCGCTGTCCGATATCGGCCTTGAGCTATCGATTACCGGCGGGATTACCCCTGCAGACCTGCCGCTGTTCCGCGACATTAACGTGAAAGCGTTTATCGCCGGACGTGCGCTGGCAGGCGCCGCCCATCCGGCGCAGGTCGCTGGTGAATTCCACGCACAAATCGACGCCATCTGGGGAACACAGCATGCGTAATCATCCATTAGGTATCTATGAGAAAGCGCTGGCGAAAGATCTTTCCTGGCCGGAACGGCTGGTGCTGGCGAAAAGCTGTGGCTTTGATTTCGTCGAAATGTCGGTGGATGAGACAGATGAACGCCTGTCGCGCCTGGAGTGGACGCCAGCCCAGCGCGCATCGCTGGTCAGCGCAATGCTGGAAACCGGCGTCGCCATCCCCTCCATGTGCCTGTCAGCCCACCGCCGCTTTCCCTTTGGCAGCCGCGATGAGACGGTTCGCGAGCGGGCGCGCGAAATCATGACCAAAGCCATTCGCCTGGCGCGCGATCTCGGTATCCGCACCATTCAACTGGCGGGTTATGACGTCTATTACGAAGAGCATGACGACGGCACCCAACAACGCTTTGCCGAAGGGCTGGCATGGGCGGTGGAACAAGCTGCCGCCGCGCAGGTAATGCTGGCGGTGGAGATCATGGATACCGCCTTTATGAACTCGATAAGCAAGTGGAAAAAGTGGGATGAGATGCTGTCATCGCCGTGGTTCACCGTCTACCCGGACGTCGGCAACCTCAGCGCCTGGGGTAATGACGTCACCGCCGAACTAAAGCTGGGCATCGACCGTATCGCCGCTATCCACCTGAAAGACACGCTGCCGGTGACCGCAACGCATCCTGGTCAGTTTCGCGATGTGCCGTTTGGTGAAGGCTGTGTGGATTTTGTTGGCATCTTTAAAACATTGCATGAACTGAACTATCGCGGCGCATTTCTGATTGAAATGTGGACCGAAAAAGCCAGCGAGCCGGTGCTGGAGATTATCCAGGCGCGACGCTGGATAGAAGCGCGGATGCAGGAAGGAGGATTCACATGCTAGAGCAACTGAAAGCCGAGGTGTTAGCAGCAAACCTGGCGCTCCCGGCGCATGGTTTAGTCACCTTTACCTGGGGCAACGTCAGCGCGGTGGACGAAACGCGCACGCTGATGGTGATCAAGCCTTCCGGTGTCGAGTATGCAGTGATGACAGCCGACGATATGGTAGTGGTGGAGGTCGCCAGCGGCAAGGTGGTCGAAGGCAGCAAAAAACCGTCTTCTGATACGCCAACCCATCTGGCACTGTATCGCCGTTTTCCGCAGATCGGCGGGATCGTGCATACCCATTCCCGCCACGCGACGATCTGGTCGCAGGCCGGCCTCGATCTCCCCGCCTGGGGTACCACGCATGCCGACTATTTCTATGGTGCGATCCCCTGCACCAGGCTGATGACGGTCGAAGAAATTAACGGCGAGTATGAGTATCAAACCGGTGAGGTGATTATTAACACCTTTGAACAACGCAATCTGAACCCGATGCAGATCCCGGCAGTTTTAGTGCATTCACACGGTCCGTTTGCCTGGGGTAAAGACGCCACCGACGCTGTACACAACGCCGTGGTGCTCGAAGAGTGTGCCTATATGGGGCTGTTCTCACGCCAGCTAGCCCCGCAGTTGCCGACTATGCAATCGGAATTGCTCGATAAACACTATTTGCGTAAACACGGCGCAAATGCGTATTACGGGCAATAACATGAGAAATAGCCGCCGTCAGACAACGGCGGCTACGACTTAACTTAGAATTTCACCCAACCGTCAGCACTTTCATTCTGCTTTTCTACCTGCGTGTGAATTTTTCGGATACTCGCAACCTGATGTCGTATTTCAGGTTTATCATGTGTTATGCGAAAAACAGCGATTGCCTCTTCCAGTTTGAGGGCTTGATCCTCCAAAGAGCTCGCCGCAGCAGAAGACTCTTCTACCAGTGCCGCATTTTGTTGGGTTGTGGTATCCATTTCTGTCATCGCCTGAGCAATTTGCGACACACCGCGACTTTGTTCATCGGTCGCTACCGCAATGTCACTCATAATATTTTTCATCTGAGTGACGGAATGTTCTATATCCGCAATTGCCACACCAGCACGTTCCACCAATGTGAAACCTGAATCCACATGGCCAACCGATTCTTTAATTAACTCTTCTATCTCTTTTGCCGACTGGGCACTACGTTGAGCAAGATTTCGGACCTCCCCGGCGACGACAGCGAAACCTTTCCCCTGCTCCCCGGCCCGAGCTGCCTCAACGGCCGCATTCAACGCCAGAATATTCGTCTGGAAAGCAATCCCATTAATTACTGTCGTAATTTCAGAAATACGATGGGAACTCATCTGTACATTTTTCATGGATTCAATAAGCGCCTGGGAGATCTGGCATCCTTCACCCGCCTTTTTCGCCGCAATTTCAGATAGTTTTAGCGCTTCATTGGCATTATCAGCATTATTGGAAATTGTCGACGTGAGTTCATCCATACTTGCCGCGGTTTCAACCACAGCAGCAGCCTGCTGCTCTGTACGAGACGATAAATCCATATTCCCGGAGGCTATCTCGGAGGAAGAACGCGCCACACAGTCCACGCCTTCTCTCACGTCATGGATAATATTCTTCAGATTGGTATTCATTGTTGACATCGACTGCATCAACAAGCCTAACTCATCGCGTCTTTCGGTCTGCAATTCATGGGTAAGGTCACCGTCCGCAATTTGCTCTGCGAGCAGCAACGTTTGTTTAAGCGGTGTAGTAATTGATTGCGTAATTAACCACGCAAGAACAATTCCAACAAAGATGCCGATTAACGCCACCAGCTCCATTTGCAAAGATGCCGTATGTGAAACCTCTTGCACTCTTTTTTGCATCAGCGAATGTAATTCGTTGATCACTTGCCCCAGTTCTGCTGCATCTGCAGACAGAGAAGCCGATGCCTTTTCGAGCGCCTCTCCAACGAGATGATAGGGTTCAATGTTCTCAGCATAATTATGTATGTCCTGAATAATTCCTTTGATATTGACTCGTTGATCGCTGGCAGGAATATACTGGAGTTGTTCCGCATTCTTAACACCATCAACGAATCCAGATCGCTTGCCACAAAACTCAGTTGCGCCAGCATCATTCTTTGTTCTACAGGCAACGTTGTATCAAGACTCCACGCATTCAGTTCTGTGGATTTCTGGTAAAAATCACGGTTATTAAGACGTTTCTTTATTTCTCTCTTTTTCTGGAGCACAACATCAAATGCCGCTCTTCCTGTAAAATAATTTTTTAAATCACGCTGCGCTTTATCTAGTAGTGCAACACCGCTTTCAGACCATTGATATGTATATAATTTATCAAGAATTTTAGATAAGTTATTCATGGCCAATTTGTTTTGATTAACGTATTTATCATCCTCGGTGTATTCATAAGTAACTCGACTTAGCTTCGCCGCAGATAGGTTATTCATTAACTCGACGCTTAACGCATTTTTTTCTATACGTTCATTGATATTTTTAAATCCCAAAAGACCAGATAACATAATCACAACCATAATAATAATCATGACGGTAAATCCAAAAAACATTTTCCTACTAAACTTCAAATTTAAGAGGAATGATTTTATTTTCATATCTTTGTTAGCCTTAATTTCCAGGAGTATTATTAATATAAATTAATTTTTATGAACGTCTTTTATAGATAAAAAAATCCCTGAGCATCACTGCCCAGGGGAATAGTCCGGAGACGACATCACGCTCGCGAACAAATTGCTACAGGCTTTGGATTTTATTTCACATTAACAATCCGTTAAAGTATATAACGGCTGTACATTATCCAACTTTATAATATAGCCACTGCCCTTTACATTAATAATAGAATTTTCAGGTAGACCCAGCATGTTTAATTTTTTATTTAAATTGCTCATCACTTTACATAATCGTTGTGTTGATGCACTTAAATCATTATTTTCCCAAACATTACTCAACAATTCATCTCGCGTTACATGCTGGGTTCTTGCATGTACTAAAAGATAAACAAAAAGACGCAACATTGTACTATTTAAAAAAATACCACAAAATAAAATAACGCTATCCATTTTATTTGTCGGCAGTCTGAAAATCCTGGCTTCCAGAATATCAAGAAATACTTCTCTGCCAATCATGAATCCATGTAACTGATATTCCATAACTTAGCAACTCATAATGACAACAACCGACAATATCCAGGCATGCTCATTCTCTCCCCCGCCTTTATGATGTAAGTGTAAAGACCTGAAAATTATTTTCAATATATGTGCAGAGCACCTTTTCTCCTGTTAATCATCCGCAAAAAAAGACTTACCATCTAAACTAACCAAAATTTTACGCACCAATCTCTTACAAAACCAAAAGATAGCAGGGTGATTATCCGCAAAACTGCATACATTCGACATGACAATGCAAAACCTCATTTTTGTCACAAATTACAGATAATAATTCTGAATGAGTTTTGCACAAGTGTTTCATTGCGTAATAATAATCCAATTGAGATTGAGCTTAATCCATTCCTCAGAAACAGAGTAATGATGTTTAATGATTTATTCTGATTCAGAATGGAGCACCTTTAACTTGTGTTTACATATATTGGCAAAAAAGTGAAAAAGATCATTATTATCAATGATATAGCTGTTTTCGAACCCGACAAGAATCGCCTGATATCCCTGAAGGATTATCCGGAAAGAAGCATTACTTTGCATACGCCGGTATCAGCCTGCCTTTTGTTATTGCTGCAACATAGCCACCAACCGGTCACGCAAAAATATTTATTCAACGAAGTATGGGAAAAAAATGGCGTGATCGTTTCCACCAACGCTATTTATCAAAGCATTGCCTTAATCAGAAAAAGTCTCAGAGCTGTCGGTCTGGATGAGGAGATAATCATCACCTTGCCAAGAATAGGTTTTAAAGCTGAAGCAGATGTGAAATATTTCACTTTCGATGAATTCACCACCGCCTATTCAGTCCAGAAGGTTAACGCTTCGCCCGTAACCATCATGTCGGCAACAGTCGTTGGGGACAATAGGTCCCTGACGGATTACCTTCACCAGTATCGACGGCTGCCGATGATAGGTGTGATAATTATATTACTCCTTACCTTTTACTGGTCTCAGCAGACAAAATCGTTTTATACCCATTATGCCGATATTGGCAATATCCACGGGTACCAGGTTTACTCATCATGGTCAGGAAAAGAGAAAAGCATCAGCATGTTTAATCAGTTTTATATCCGACATAACTTAGCCTGTCCACCAGGGAAAGCGGTATATATGACGCTTAATAACACACAGTCCGGTACCTCAATACTGGTTTGCCGGGATAACATCGATTCCCCTCAAGCAAAGTGCAAATCATTATTTTTCATGGAGAAATATAATGATTAAAAAGATGAGTTTATTCATGTGGGCGATTTTTTTTGCCATCCTTGCGGCCACTATCATTCTTTACTGGCATACAGCATATGCTAAGAAACACTTTTCCTGTGAGGCCCAACTGACGCTTATCGATCAGACTTCATCCTACGACGTGCTTATGAACTTTACCTTTGCTAATGATTCGGGTACTTATGAAGCATCCGGTCTGTATAAAGATCGAGATGGTCGTACAATAAACACCAGTAATAAAGTCAATTTCACTTACTGGCGTAAAGGGAATAATCTTTATCTTATCTCGAAAGAAACAAATGAGTTACCTAAATCAGACATTCCTGTTATTGACTGGAAACCAGATTTTTTCAGAAAGCGCAACCGCGGGTTAGCCCTTCAGGTCATTCAGGAAAACGCCGACGGCTATCTCTTTCTCTATGATAGTACGCCGCTGTTTTATTGTACGCGTAATAATGAGCCACCGATTATGAATTAATATGCTCTTTGCAGTAGCGTCGTTTCCAGACGGCAGGTGTGAGTCCCGTATGTTTACGAAAAATCTGCCGGAAATAACCAACATCATTAAACCCGCACAGTTCTGCCACTTCCGTCAGCGAACGCGCATCGCTAATCAATAATTTTTCTGCTTCACGCACACGTTGACGCTGAATAGCTTCGGTCAGCGTCAAATGAAACACCCGCCGATAGACGCGGCCCAGATAATCCACATTGCAGTGCAGTTCTTTAGCAAGAACCGCTGTAGAAAGAGGCAGATGGTATTGGGTTCGAATCATCTGCTGCGCTTTCCACGCTAACGACACGCCAGCTTCATCCGTATTTTCATGTGCTCGGGCATCACACGTTATCTGTTGTAGGATTAACAAAACAATAAATTCCAGCGCCGAGCTGCGCTGCAATTTTTCCTGTTCACTCATAAATTGGCGAAAAAGTGCAATCAAAGTCTGGGGATCTGCCACGCGGGTATGCTGTGGCACGGAGAGATGTGTCCGCCAGCACGGAGCGCTATTCAGATCTTTGACTTCAAAATGCAGCCAATAAAATTTAAGGTCAGCAGGAAAATCCTCCACGCCAACATGGAGACGCTGTGGCCAAAGCAACAGACTTTCTCCCGCATCTACGCAAAATACGCGCTCTTCTTCCTGGATCGTCAGTCTCCCTTTCTCGATAAATATGATTTCCCATGAATCCAGGCACCTCGCAGGATGCCGCCCTACACCACGAGAAATGAATAATCCGCCGTTTTGCACTTTGATCGGAAGCGTCATGGATAATTCGAGCATAGGTATGTAAATTCCCGCTTAATGGTGGATAAAAATAAACACTACCTTTTGATTATTAATAAAAAATACAAACTTCACTCGATCCATCTCACATTTTCACGAACAGGTCGGAATCGTCACCTTTTTTTACTCTTTCGTCGCCTTGTTGGTTTTTCCATTCCAGGCAGAATTAATCAGGTCATTTTTCATAAAACAATAATCACTGAAAAACCGCTTCCTTAGCGAGGAACATCTATGACCTCTACACCGATTACATCGACAGATATCGCCAAAGGCCAGACCGATGACGTGTTGTCCATGCGTGAGAAAATTGGCTACGGCCTGGGCGATGCGGGCGGGACGGTAATTACCTGTCTGATCATGAACTTCCTGACCTTTTTCTATACCGATGTGTTTGGATTGACCCCAGCGCTGGTTGGCACCTTATTTATTGCCCTGCGTGTGTTTGATGCGATTTCTGACCCGGTCATGGGCGTCCTCGCCGACCGTACGCAAAGCCGTTGGGGACGCTTTCGCCCGTGGCAGCTGTGGGTGGCCGTTCCCATCGGTATTATTGGCGTCCTGACCTTTACCGTCCCGGACGCCAGCATGGGGGTCAAAATCGCCTGGGCCTTTGGCACCTATTTGCTGCTTTCCGTCGGCTATACCGCAATCAACGTGCCGTACTGTGCGCTGATCAACACCATGACGACGCGCCACAATGAGGTGATCGCCTGCCAGTCCTGGCGCTTTGTGCTGTGTGGCGTCGCCGGATTTTTAGTTTCCGTCGGCCTACCGTGGATGGTGGAAGTGCTCGGCCAGGGTAACGCCGCGCAGGGTTATCAGTTTGGCGTGGGCATATTGTGCGCCATCGCTGTCATCATGTTCCTGTGCTGTTTCTTCTGGGTACGCGAACGGGTACCGCTGGCGATGATGGGGAAATTTACGCTACGCGAACACATTGGTGGGCTACGCAAAAATGACCAACTGCTGCTGATGCTGGTGATGTCCTTCCTGCTGATCAACGTCTTTAATATTCGCGGCGGCGGATACATGTACTTCATTACCTACGTGCTGGAAGGCAGTACCGCTTACACATCACTGTTTTTCACCATGGTCACCTTCGCCTCGATCATCGGTTCAGTGGTGGTCAGCCCGCTGACGCGTCGCATCGACACCGTCAAACTCTATTACTACACCAACCTGGTACTGGCAGCACTGGCGGCACTGATGTGGTTCCTGCCCACAGGTCCAGCACACCAGACGTTATGGCTGGCGGTGATTCTCGGCAACGGCATTATTCTTGGCTTCACGCTGCCGCTGCACTTCTCGCTGATGGCCTTTGCTGATGATTACGGCGAATGGAAAACCGGCGTGCGTTCCTCCGGTATGAATTTCGCCTTTAACCTGTTTTTCATCAAGCTGGCCTGGGCCTCCAGTGCCGGGATCATCAGCGTGTTGTTTATTTTTGTCGCCTATCAGCCTGGCGCTGGCAACCAAACAGCCAGCTCGCTGCAAGGTATTACCGCCATGGAGACGCTGCTGCCCGCCCTGTTCCACCTGCTGCTGGCGCTGTCTATCCGCCTCTGCAAACTCAATAACCCGATGATGTCGCGCATTGCTACCGATCTGCGTCAGCGTCATGTACAGCCTTAAGGAGCACGAAATGAACGTACTGGAAGTCGACCTGCATAAGCTCACGGTCAGCGATCCGTTCCTCGGACAATATCAACAGCTGGTACGCGACATAGTGATTCCCTACCAGTGGGATGCGCTCAATGACCGCATTGCAGAAGCGGACCCCAGCCACGCTATCGAGAATTTCCGTATCGCGGCGGGCCAGCAATCCGGTGAGTTTTACGGCATGGTTTTTCAGGATAGCGACGTGGCAAAATGGCTGGAGGCCGTGGCCTGGTCGCTGTGTCAAAAACCGGATACCGAGCTGGAAAAAACCGCCGATGAGGTGATCGAACTTGTGGCCGCCGCCCAGTGCGAAGATGGCTATCTCAACACTTATTTCACAGTAAAAGCGCCCGAAGAACGCTGGACAAACCTGGCCGAATGCCATGAGTTGTACTGCGCGGGCCACATGATCGAAGCGGGCGTCGCCTTCTTCCAGGCCACAGGAAAACGCCGTTTGTTAGACGTCGTTTGCCGCCTGGCAGACCATATTGACTGCGTTTTTGGGCCCGGTGAAAACCAGTTGCACGGCTATCCCGGACACCCAGAAATTGAGCTGGCGTTAATGCGGTTGTATGAAGTGACTCAGCAACCGCGCTACATGACGCTGGTGAATTATTTTGTTGAGCAGCGTGGCACTCAGCCGCATTTCTACGATGAAGAGTACGAAAAACGCGGACACACTTCCTACTGGAACACTTACGGCCCGGCGTGGATGGTGAAAGACAAGCCTTACAGCCAGGCGCACCAGCCAATATCTGAACAGCAAACCGCCATCGGTCACGCCGTGCGCTTTGTCTACCTGATGACAGGAGTGGCCCACCTGGCCCGCTTAAGCCAGGATGAAGGCAAGCGCCAGGACTGCCTGCGACTGTGGAACAACATGGCCCAGCGCCAGCTGTATATTACCGGCGGGATCGGCGCGCAAAGTAGCGGCGAAGCGTTTAGCAGCGATTACGATCTGCCTAATGATTCTGTCTACGCAGAGAGCTGTGCCTCTATTGGCCTGATGATGTTCGCCCGCCGGATGCTGGAAATGGAGGCCGACAGTCAGTATGCCGACGTGATGGAACGCGCGCTGTATAACACCGTACTGGGCGGTATGGCGCTGGATGGCAAACACTTCTTCTACGTTAACCCACTGGAAGTGCATCCTAACTCTCTAAAATTTAACCATATTTATGACCACGTGAAGCCCGTTCGCCAGCGCTGGTTTGGCTGCGCCTGCTGCCCACCGAATATCGCGCGCGTGTTAACGTCGATTGGCCATTACCTCTACACTCCGCGCCAGGACACGCTGTATATCAACATGTATGTAGGCAACAGCATGGAAGTACCCGTTGAAAACGGGACGCTAAAACTCCGCATTAGCGGAAATTATCCGTGGCATGAGCAGGTCAACATCGCTATTGATTCAGTTCAGCCTGTGCATCACACCCTGGCGCTACGCCTGCCGGACTGGTGTTCTGCGCCGCAGGTAACGCTGAACGGCCTGCCGGTTGAACAGGATATTCGTAAAGGCTATTTGCACATTACCCGCACCTGGCAGGAAGGCGATACGCTAAGCCTGACACTCCCGATGCCGGTGCGTCGGGTATATGGCAATCCACTGGTTCGCCATGTTGCCGGTAAGGTTGCCATTCAACGCGGACCGCTAGTCTATTGCCTGGAGCAGGCGGATAACGGCGAGGAGCTACATAACCTGTGGCTGCCGAAAGAGAGTGAATTCAGGGTTTTTGAGGGGAAAGGGGTATTTAGCCATAAAATACTGATTCAGGCCGAAGGGGTGAAGCAAAGCACTGATGATGCCACGCAGCAATCATTGTGGCACTACGACGTCTCCCCTGCTTCCCGGCAAACGCATACGCTAACGTTTATTCCGTGGTTTAGCTGGGCGAACCGTGGTGAAGGTGAAATGCGGATTTGGGTCAACGAGCGGTAATGATATGACGGATGGCGACTGTTGGCGCCATCCGTCAAAACATCATGAAAAAATTGCCCTCTTCCATGAGGACAAACGGGTGAGAATCAGAAACGCCAGCTCACCCCTGACAGGAAAGTGAAGCTGTCATCGCGATCAACCATTGGGCTATCCTTAATATCGTCCGGCAGCGCGCTATAGTTGGCACTGGCCAACAATGTCAGGTTAGCGGTTAACGCATATTTCGCGGACAAGCCAACATACGGCGTCCAGCTATCGCCAGGGGAATAGCTGGATAACCCACTGCGGCGAGACTCATTTCCAGAGATGCCGTAGTAATATTCATTGAATTTTTCGTCATAGTAGAGCACGCCAATGGATGGCGTCAGCGTCAACTTGCCCATCGGCATTGGACGGAACAGAGAAACTTCGCCGGCCCAGCCATTGCTGTTGTCCAGCATATCTGCGGCAGCAGAGACTTTCACACTGCCCCATTTTTCATGGTGATACCATGCAGCACCCGCCATCGCGGTAGCATCACGCTTGTCGAGTTGCTTCATTGCATGATCGTCGTTATCTGCGGGATCAAACTCAAGCGGCATCCACGAGGCAGTAATACTAAATTCATTACTTTCACTCTTCGACAGAATATAACCTAGCGTTGTTTGCCTAAAATAAAATGATTCGCCTTCATAACTGATAAGCGGCACTGCATGGACATTTTCATTGTATCCACGATAAGGAGATTCGTTATATACAGCTCCACCACCCAGAGAAAATTCTGCGGCTGACGCACTCGCCATAAAAGACAAAGCAATTAGCGCCACAATATTGCGTTTAATTAACATGCCAAATTTCCATTTTAAAATAAGCTACAAAGCAGGCGCATAATAATGCTTACAATTTCATCAGTGCAAGGCGCATATTTATATAGTAATATATAAAATCATATATATATTGGATTCAGCGATGAACAAATTACAACTCAAACACCGGGAACTGAAGATTATTTCGGTCATTGCTGCCAGTGAAAATATCAGCCATGCAGCCACCGTTCTTGGCATTGCGCAGGCCAACGTCAGTAAATATCTTGCTGATTTTGAATCAAAAGTGGGTCTTAAGGTGTTTGACAGAACCACCCGACACCTGACCCTGACTCCCTTTGGCACTGCGTTGCTGCCCTACATCAATGACATGCTGGACAGAAACGAGCAACTGAACAACTTCATTGCCGATTATAAGCACGAAAAACGCGGTCGGGTCACGGTATATGCACCAACCGGGATTATTGCTTACTTATCACAACATGTTATTGCAAAAATTCAGAGTATTGGTGAAATTAGCCTGTCGCTGAAAACCTATAACCTGGAACGTAAAGCATTTTATGAAGGGGTCGAATTCCCTGATGACTGCGATGTTTTAATTTCCTTAGCACATCCCAAAGATGAATCGCTGGTCGCCAGTTTCATTACTAAATATGCGGCGACTGCTTTTGCCAGTCAGGGATATCTGGATAAGCATCCTATCAGTAGCCCTGAAGAACTGGATCAGCATTCCTGTATTTTGATTGATTCGATGATGATAGATGACGCCAATATTTGGCGATTCACTTCAGCCGGTGGCAAAGAGATGCATGACTATCGGGTGACGGGAAATTACATTTGCGACAACACACAATCCGCGCTGGCGCTGGCGCGTAATCATCTGGGCATTGTTTTTGCGCCCAATGAAAGTGTGCTAGACGATCTTGAAACCGGGGTGCTGGTTCCGTGCTTCTCTGAACAACATGAGTGGTGGCTGGATCTGGTGGCAATTTTCCGCAAGCGCGAATACCAACCCTGGCGAGTGCAGTTTATTCTGGATGAAATGTTGGCGGAGATTCGCGAGCAGCTTACTCAGGTGCAACAAAAGCCACCTGAGTAAGCAAAATGGCCTGCACTCAGTGGTCGAGATACAGGTAATGCACCCAACTGGTCATACGTAACAGCACCTTACGCATCACTGATACATGGGCGAAATGGTCAGAATACACCGCGACCTGAGCGTAAATACCATCAGGTAACGTATTGACGTCCACATTGTCATTCAGTTCGATCGTGGCGATCACCCCTTCCGAACCCGGCGTGGAGTTTAAAGATTGCAACGCGCCGTTCGACTGATACGTACCGCCCGGAACCGCCGGGCTAATCGCCGCCAGTTTGCCGCTAAAGACTTTCCCCGGCAGCGCGTTAAATACCACCTCAGCTTCATCGCCTGGCTCCAGTCGCAGAAGTGAGTTCTGACGGAACTGGGCAATAATCTGTCGTTTTTGATCAGGGATAAACACCATCACCGGGCGCATAGGCAGCGCGGCGGCATAGGTCCCCGGTCGGATCAGCACCTGGGTAATGTAGCCATCACTTGGCGCACGAACCACGGTTTGATCGAGGTTAAATTCCGCTTCAGCTAGTTGGGCTTTCAGGCTGGCAATCTGCGAATGCTCGCCCAGCACCATACTGTCTAACTGGCTCTGTATTTGCTGTTGCTCTGCGAGGGACGATTTTACCGACGCTTCCTGTGCCAGATAATTTTGCCGTGCCGCATCGATATCACGTTCAGAAAAAGGATTCACCTTCGCCTGGCTACCCTGCGCGTAACGCTGGTAATCTTTCGCTAGCTTGTCACGCGTGGCCTTCGCCTGTTGCGTGTTCGCTTTCATTTCATCTAACTGCGCAACCAACGCCTGCTCTTTATGCTGTGCCGTGACAATATCGGCTTTCAGACGGTCAACCCGCGCTTGATAACGCCCCGGATTAAGCTTAAACAGCACCTCACCTTTTTTGATCAGCGTGTTTTTCTTATCCGTTACTTCTGTGACCACCCCGGTCACCTGCGGCACGACGGGAATAGAAATAACCGCCTTTTGTGCCTTAAATGTATACGGATGGTTATAGTTCATCAGTAATATAAGCCCGCAAACAATAAAAATACCGCCCAACGCTGCAGTAGGTACTGTCCATTTATTTACAGGAATTTTAAAAATTTTAAATACCGACCATGCACAAGCCACATAGGTCAAAACAATCAGTAAATCCATCGATATTACTCCGCCGGGGAGGTCTTAACCTCGGCCAGTTTCTTTTCCAGATCGGCTACCCGTTCCTGAAGTTGAATCAGGGAAGAATCAGCACTCTGCATGCCCCAGCCGCGTTCCGGGCGGTAAAGCGTTGCCCAAATCCATAAAAAGGGCCAAATAACATGCAACGTAAACAGACTCACCCACCCTGCAACATGGATCGCGTCGGCATGAGGATGGTTACGTTTTTTTGCAATGAGATAGGGAATATCATGAAGAATAATAACCCCATAAAAAATGACCAGGAATACAAAAATAAGCACTCCTAATGCAAAATAATCAAGGAACATATTTGCCTCAGGGATTAAAAATAAAGAATTTAAATGCTATTAGTTTTAAACAATAGAGTTGAGCATAATAGTAGAATAACTAAATTAGATGCAATTTTCTTATTTATATAACGATATATGGGTTTATATATATACCCGTCGTATTTCGGGCTACTTCTTTGTTGGCTGCGTTCGTTCACCCCAGCCACTTATCTGAGCAAGCGCCTGGGAACGCCCTCTCTTGCTGCCCCAAAACAACACGAAATCCATAGGGTATAAAGCTGCAGGGTAAAACTTGATGCCCGGCTCGCAAAGCGATACCGGGCAATAAGCGATGTGAGATTAAAAGAGTCCCAGCGGTTTATCAGAGTAACTCACCAGCAGGCACTTGGTCTGCTGATAGTGATCCAGCATCATCTTGTGCGTCTCTCGTCCGATGCCCGACTGCTTATAGCCGCCAAACGCTGCATGTGCCGGGTAAGCATGGTAGCAGTTGGTCCAGACGCGTCCGGCCTGAATACCGCGCCCCATTTTGTAGGCCAGATTACCGTTACGGCTCCATACGCCAGCACCCAGTCCGTATTGGGTATCGTTGGCGAGTTCCAGCGCTTCTTCCATAGTTTTAAAAGTTGTGACCGCCAGCACCGGGCCAAAGATCTCTTCCTGGAAGACGCGCATATTGTTCTTGCCGTACAGAATGGTCGGTTCGAGGTAATAGCCCTCTTTTAACTCCCCATCCAGTAGTTTACGCCGCCCGCCGGTCAGGACATCCGCCCCTTCTTTCTTACCAATATCAATGTAGTTCAGAATAGTTTCCAGCTGGCCATGTGACACCTGCGCGCCCATCTGCGTGACGCTATCAAGCGGGTTACCGCTGCGGATACTCTCCACACGGCGAATGGCTCGCTCCATAAAACGTTCGTAAATAGATTCCTGCACCAGCGCACGGCTTGGACAGGTACAGACTTCGCCCTGGTTAAAGGCGAACAACGCAAAGCCTTCCAGCGCCTTATCAAAGAACGCATCTTCTTCATCCATAACGTCGGCAAAGAAGATATTCGGCGACTTGCCGCCCAGTTCCAGCGTGACAGGGATAATGTTCTGCGTGGCATATTGCATGATCTGCTGACCGACTTCCGTTGAGCCGGTAAAGGCCACTTTCGCAATGCGTTTTGACGTCGCCAGATACTCGCCGATTTCCCCACCCGCGCCGTTAACCACGTTCACCACGCCCGGCGGCAGCAAATCACCGATAACTTCCATCAACAGCAGCACCGATAGCGGCGTCAGACGGGCGGGCTTCAACACCACGCAGTTACCCGCCGCCAGGGCAGGTGCCATCTTCCAGCTCGCCATCAGCAGCGGGAAGTTCCACGGGATAATTTGCCCGACTACACCGAGAGGTTCATGGAAGTGATACGCCACTGTATCGCTGTCGACTTCACTGATCCCCCCTTCCTGGGCGCGAATACAGGAGGCGAAATAGCGGAAATGGTCAATAGCCAGCGGCACATCCGCCGCGCTGGTTTCGCGGATTGGCTTACCGTTATCCCAGGTTTCTGCCGTCGCCAGCAGTTCCAGGTTTTGTTCCATGCGATCGGCAATCTTGAATAAGATCGCCGCACGATCCTGTATGGACGTGTGTGCCCATTTATCTTTCACTTTGTGCGCAGCATCCAGTGCCAGATCGATATCTTTTTTGCCTGAAGAGGCCACTTCGCACAGTAATTGCCCGGTAACCGGCGTCAGGTTCTGGTAATACTCACCGTCCACAGGTGCAACCCAGTCGCCGCCGATAAAGTTATCGTATCGGGCTTTTAACTTCAGAGGGTAACCATACTCGCCGGGATAAATACGCGTTGAAGGGGGATTATTGGTCATGACCGTCTCCTTGCTGTAGGGGTACTACAAAGGTAGACGGGGCTGGCGAATTATTCGCCAGCCATTTACTGCTTTACGACAGATGTCACGATTTACATTGCCGCACGATAGATCGCCATGATTTCCTCATGCGTCGCCTGAATCGGGTTAGTAAAACCACAGGCATCATTCAGGGCGTTGGTTGCCAGAATGGCAAAATCTTCTTCCTTCACGTTCAGGTCGCGCAGGCCTGCCGGAATTGCCACTTTCTGTGCCAGCTCACGGATCGCCGCGATGCAGGCTTCTGCGCCTTGCACTTCGCTCATATCCGCCACATTCACACCCATTGCGGCCGCACAGTCGCGCAGGCGAGCTGCAGCAACCTTGCTGTTGAACACCTGAACATGCGGCAGCAGGACGGCGTTGCACACTCCGTGCGGCAAGTTATAGAAGCCGCCCAGCTGGTGCGCCATTGCGTGAACATAACCCAGGGAGGCGTTGTTAAAGGCCATACCGGCGAGGAACTGTGCATAGGCCATGGCTTCGCGCGCCTGCGCGTTGCTACCATCTTCAACAGCAACCGTCAGATTTTCAGCAATCATCGTCACCGCTTTGAGCGCACAGGCATCGGTAATCGGCGTGGCAGCAGTGGAAACATAGGCTTCAATAGCGTGGGTCAGCGCATCCATGCCGGTGGCCGCCGTCAGAGACTTCGGCATACCAACCATCAGCGAGGAATCATTTACCGACAGCAGCGGTGTCACGTGCTTATCAACAATCGCCATTTTAATATGGCGCTCTTCATCAGTGATGATGCAGAAACGGGTCATTTCAGATGCCGTACCCGCCGTGGTGTTGATGGCAATCATCGGCAGCTGTGGTTTTGCCGAACGGTCAACGCCTTCGTAGTCACGAATGTCGCCGCCGTTAGCCGCCACCAGCGCAATACCTTTCGCACAGTCGTGTGGTGAGCCGCCACCCAGAGAAATAACGCTATCACACTGGTGTTCTTGCAGAAGTTTCAGGCCAGCCGCAACGTTGCTGGTAGTTGGGTTAGGATGCGTACCATCAAAAATAACACTGAAAATATCACGTTCCTGTAAGGCTTTTTGAATATCATTCGCCATGCCTAATTTCATTAGCATGGCATCAGTCACAATTAATGTACGGCGAAATCCATATTCCGCCATTGTATTCATTGCATCCTTTAATGAATCAGCACCAATTACATTCACGGAAGGAATAAAAAATGTTGAAGCAGCCATTGTACAATCCTTAATTACCCTAAAGAGGTAGGCAGCATACGTGTGAATATTCCATCAAAATATGATCATGGTTGTTATTTTAATAACATCAGAAATTAAAAAAGCACATTAAGTTTAAAATCTAATGTGCTTATATAAATCAACTGCTACTTTGTATTAATTCATGTTTTATATGAATTAATTGTTTCATTACTTTTCGGGAAATAGTAATGCATCACGTAATAAATGATCATTTCCCCGACGACGGGTAAACCCAATACGGTCAAAATATTCCAGAATTTGGATAGCGAGTTTACGTCCCACATTCAGCCTGTCGCGGAAATCTGCGGCGCAAGTTGATCCTCTTTCCAGATCCAGTTCGCGGATCATATTGGCAAAAGCCACAATGCGATCGTTACGGTAATAGCGATCTTTGACGATCGCGGTAATGATGCCCTGCTGCGCCGCCTGTCGTAGCGCCAGACGCATGGCCTGTTCATCAGTGCCCGTTTCTTTCGCAAGGTCCCGCACCCACCACGGTTCATCGCCGAAGAGAGGCTCGGCTTTTTGCCAGATGGCCTGCTGCTCATCGCTAAAACCGGCCTTATGGTCCGGTAAATGCAGCCAGCCATGGTGGCTATGGATAACGCCGCTATCACGCATTTTTTCGATCAGCAGCAGGACCAGCGCTTCGTCTTCCATCGGCAGCGCCATGCGCCGCAGACGCTCACGCCCCGGTCCCGGCTCATCGCGATGCTGCTCGTGGTACGTCGCCAGCGTATCCAGGATCTTACGCTGCCAGCGGGCGGCGACAGAGGCATTCAACAAACTGTATCCGGCCTGAATAAAGCCATGTTGCTCAATTAACGGACGCATACCGTCGCCGTTAAGCTGGCGCGCCCATGCGAAGTCGGGAATATTCACCGCACCACGCATCAAATGGACTGCCAATGCTTCACCGTCATTCTGCACGTTTTCCAGCGCCGATAGCCACTGTAGATACTCCGGTTTACGCTTGCCACGACGCAGCGGGTTGAGCGTCACCACGCGCGCGCCCGCAAGCGTAGTGCGGGCAGAAATATCGCGCAGCACCAGCCTGTCGTTATCGGCCAGCCACAGCGGCGTATCAAACACCAGCTCCGCCAGCGTTCCTTCGAGCAAGGAAATACGCCCAGTCACGTGGCTGGCCGCATGATGAATGTGCAGCGGTTGCCACTGTGTCAACGGAGCGGCGTGTTCTAAAGAGACAATGACGCGGGTCAAGGCATCCGGCGGCGCATCGGACAACAGCCAGTCACCGCGGGTGAGCTGCTCTTTTTCCGCATCGCCGGCAATATTCAGGGCAATACGCTGCCCGGCATGGGCGTACTCAGTGGCCTGATTTTGGGCATGCAGGCTACGCACGCGCATCGGTTTGTTGACGCCAGTCAGCCATAGCGTGTCGCCAACGTTCACCTCACCACTGAGCGCCGTCCCGGTAACCACCAGGCCTGCCCCCTTTACCGTAAAGGCGCGGTCAATTGCCAGCCGGAAGGTGTGATCGCGGGCCAGCTCGCGCGCAGGCAACTGCAGCAGATGCTCACGTAATACATCAATCCCCAGTCCTTCACTGGCGGCAGTCACGAAAAGTGTCGCCCCGGCAAAACCATAATTCGCCAGCGTTGACTGCACCTCTGCACGCACGTCGTTAATCCGCGCATCATCCACGCGATCGGCTTTGGTCAGCGCCACGGTGAGTTGCGGATTGCCCGTCAGTTGCAGGATCTGCAAATGCTCCCGCGTTTGCGCCATCACGCCGTCATCACAGGCCACTACCAGCAGCGCATGATCGATGCCACCGACGCCCGCCAGCATGTTGGACAGAAACTTTTCGTGTCCGGGAACGTCGATAAACCCCAGCACACGGCCATCCGGCTGCGGCCAGTAGGCATAGCCCAAATCGATGGTCATGCCGCGCTTTTTTTCTTCCGGCAGACGATCGGCATTTACACCGGTAATCGCCTGTAATAACGTGGTTTTTCCGTGGTCAACGTGTCCGGCTGTTGCAATTATCATTTCAGCATCATCTCCATAAACCGGGTCTCGTCTTCAAGACAGCGCAGATCCAGCCATAAGCGGCCATCATAAATTCGCCCAATGATCGGCACCGGTAGCGTGCGCCAGCGGGTAGCCAGGGCCTCAAGGCGGCTACCGCGCCCGTCATGCGGAGTAAAGGTTAATGCCGCGCTGGGCAGTCTATCAACCGGTAGCGAACCACTGCCAATCTGCGACAGACAGGGCATCACGTTCAGTGCAAACTCGCCGCCATAATGTTGTTCGAGCTGCGCCTGTAAGCGTTGTGCCTGTTCGCGGATCGCCTCTTCCTTACGGGTGAGCAGCCGCAGCGTGGGTAATTTTTCCGCCAGTGCTTCCGGGTGCAAATAGAGCCGCAGCGTGGCTTCCAGTGCCGCCAGGGTCATTTTATCGGCCCGCAGCGCACGTTTCAGCGGATGACGCTGCAGCCGGGCAATCATCTCTTTCTTACCGACGATAATTCCGGCCTGCGGCCCCCCCAGCAGCTTATCGCCCGAGAAGCTGACCAGGCTAACACCCGCGGCAATCAACTGCTGCGGCATCGGCTCCTTGGGTAAACCGTACAGGCTGAGATCCACCAGCGAGCCGCTGCCCAGATCCGTCACCACCGGAATATCCAGCTCATGACCGATCGCCGCCAGCTCGGCTTCATCCACCGTTTTGGTGAAGCCTTCAATGCTGTAATTGCTGGTATGCACTTTCATCAACAGACCGGTGTTTTCATTCACTGCCTGACGGTAATCGCTGGCGTGCGTTCGGTTAGTGGTACCGACCTCATGGAGAACGCACCCGGCCTGGCGCATCACGTCCGGAATACGAAACGCGCCGCCAATTTCCACTAGCTCACCGCGTGAAACCACCACCTCTTTGCCATTAGCAGTTGCAGCCAACATCAGCAGCACCGCTGCCGCATTGTTATTGACGATACAGGCGTCTTCGGCTCCCGTAATGCGACACAACAGGTCCGCCAGCGCACGATCGCGATGCCCGCGACCAGCGCCGTCGAGATCATATTCCAGCGTCACCGGCGCGTGCATCACCTGCATGACCGCCTCAATCGCTTCTTGCGCCTGCAACGCACGGCCAAGGTTGGTATGCAGCACCGTACCCGTCAGGTTGAGAACCGGACGCAGTGCGCTGTGCGACTCGCGTTCCAGCCGGGCGCTGGCTTCTTGCGCCCAGTTGTCACTCCACGCCGGGAGTGCCTGCGCGTCGCGAATCGTTTCCCTAGCTTCGTCGAGCATCTGGCGAAGCAGATCCACCACCCGGGTATGGCCGTGAGACTCACGTAAGGCAAGAAAGGCGCTGTCGCGCAATAAACGATCGATCGCAGGAAGCTGGCTGTAGAGTGAACGCATGTAGGTTGTCATGAAAGGGCCTGGCTGTTGGTGGCCCTCTCCGCCGGGGAGAGGGATAGCAATATGGGGGGATTGTATCGTGACTTTGCTCAGGCGAGTATAACGTGTATCAAGCCTTTGGCGGTTCTGTACGGGCAAAACTTTCACGCTGAAAGAGCGTTTCCACCAGTTTGACCAGTCGCGATCGGTCAACACACCAGCCGGGTGCAACGCGACGGAAATTGAGATAACCCACGGCGCAGGCGATGGCGACGGTGGCCAGATTCACCGTGTCCGTTTTCAGGGTACCGTCTGCCAGATAGCCTTCCAGCACATCCAGGCTGCGGGTAATTTTCTCGCGCTGGCGCAGCAGTTCGATTTCTGATTGCTGTGCGGCTGGCCGGGCTTGTTCGCGTACGGAGACAAGTCCGGCATCCATAATACCATCCGCCAGCGCTTCAATCTGACGCACCTTTAGCGCTGCCAACGGGTCACGCGGCAACATGGCTGGCGCAATATCCAGCAGCTCAATGTATTCGGCGATGATTGGGGAATCGAACCAGTACTCGCCCTCATCGGTGACCAGTGCGGGCACTTTTCCTAACGGATTGTATCGCGCTACGCCGTTTTCTGCGTTGTAGGGGAGTTCATTAACGAATTCGAAGGTGATGCCCTTTTCCAGCAACAGAATAGAGATTTTTCGCACAAAAGGGCTGGTATAGCTGCCAATGAGTTTCATGCCGGGTCCTTTTTGCCAACAAAAATATCAGTATGGCTCAGGCGGAGACAAAAGGCAGATGATGGCTACCCTTCTTGCCGATTTATTTCTGATCTAAACGTTTTCTTAATTTCAGCTGTTTTTATACAACATGCTTTTCCCTGCGTTACTCGGGACGTATGGTTCTCTGCAAGGATATGAATACGTCTCGGAGAAAATCATGTCACAGCAGGGACTGCGCTTTACGCTGGATGTGGACGGATTAACGCCGACGGCAACCGCTGTCGTCCGCTTCACCCTGTATCAGAATCTCTCCACCCCCTTTTTGCTCAGTGTCGATATTGCCAGCAATCTGGCTAACCTCACCGCTGTCAGTTTTCTCGAAAAAAACGCCACGCTGACCATCTGGCAGGGGACTGTTGCACAGCGCTACCTTCACGGCATCATTACCGGCGTGGAACTGAGGGAGAACAATAACTGGCAGATGAATTACCAGTTGACCATATCGCCCCCGCTCTGGCGGGCAGGGCTGCGCCAGAACTTCCGCATCTTTCAGCAGCAGGATATCCAGGCCATTTCCGCCACCCTGCTTACTGAAAACGGCGTCACCGACTGGGTGCCTTCCTTTTATGAAGCCCATCCGGCAAGGGAGTTCTGTGTGCAGTACGGTGAAACTGACCTCGGGTTCCTGACCCGTCTGTGGGCCGAAGAAGGCATTTTCTTCTTTGACTGGTTCCACCCGACCGGTCCCGACCAGAAACTGGTGCTCTGTGATGACGTCGCCGGGGTCTCCAAGCTGGGTGAGATGCCCTTTAATCCGAATACCCGTGAAGTCTCCACGGAATGCATCAGCGAGTTTCGTTACCGGGCGCAGGTACGCCCTTCATCAGTGGAAAACCAGGATTACACCTTTAAAGCGCCCGGATGGCCCGGTTACTTCAGCCACCATGCCACAAACCTGAACGGTCAGCGTACCCAGTATGAAATCTTCGACTATCCGGGACGCTTCAAGGACGTACAGCATGGTCAGGACTTTGCCCGCTACCTGGCAGACGGCTTCCGGCATGATGCTGAAACCGCAGCCTGCGTGAGCAACTCCCCGAAACTGTGGCCCGGAAAACGGTTCACCCTCACCGGTCATCCATCTCGCACACTGAACCGCGAGTGGCAGGTGACCGGCAGTGTGCTGAAAGGTGAGCAGCCACAGGCGCAGCATGGCCACCGGGGGGACGGCACCACACTTAGTAACGACCTGGACGTCATCCCGGCTGACCGGACATGGCGATCCTCACCACTGCCCAAACCTTCCGTTGACGGCCCACAAAGTGCCATTGTTACCGGTCCGGAAAGCGAGGAAATCTTCTGTGATGAGCATGGGCGGGTCCGGGTGCGTTTCCACTGGGACCGCTATTGTCCGGGAAACGAGGACAGTTCCTGCTGGGTCCGGGTGTCACAGGCGTGGGCTGGGGCCGGATTTGGTAATCTCGCCATCCCCCGGGTGGGCCAGGAGGTGATAGTCGACTTCCTTAATGGCGACCCGGACCAGCCGATTATCATAGGTCGCACCTACCACCAGGACAACCGTTCACCGGGCAGCCTGCCAGGCACGAAAACGCAGATGATCATCCGTTCGAAAACCTACCAGGGCAGCGGATTTAATGAACTGAAATTCGATGACGCCACGGGCAATGAGCAGGTCTATATCCATGCGCAGAAGAACATGGATACGGAGGTACTGAACAACCGCACCACCGATGTGAAGGTGAACCATACGGAAACCATCGGCGGCAACCAGGTTATCACCGTAAAACAGAATCAGGTACAGACGGTGGTGCAGAATCAGAAAGAAACCGTGGGGCAAAACCAGAGTATTACCGTCGGTCTGAATCAGGCTGAAACGGTGGGTATGGCGCGAGCGCTGACGGTAGGTGTCGCGTATCAGACTACCGTGGGAGGAGTAATGAACACCTCGGTGGCAATGATGCAGTCTTCACAGGTCGGGATTCAGAAATCGCTGCTGGTTGGTAAGGGTTACGACGTCAGCATTGGAGAGAGTGTCACCTTCACTGTGGGTAAAAGCAAAACCGAGAGCACCGGAAAAGTGGCTGTGTACTCCGCCGGAGAACATCTGGAGTTACGCTGTGGACAGGCGCGGCTGGTACTGACACAGGATGGCAAAATCTTCCTGAACGGTACGGCGATTAACCTCCAGGGTATGCAGACGCTCAGCGGCGACGCGCTGATGATTAACTGGAACTGCGGCGCAGCAGAAGACCCGCCGAAAGCACCAAAATCAATCCGCGATCTGCCGCCGGATATCTGGCAGCGCTGAGGCAGTGAACACCCGGTGGCATGCTGTGTAACACGATAAAAATTAAGCCCGGAAATTCAGAAGGATTTGACTATGAGCGGAAAACCTGCCGCCCGGATGGGTGACATGACCACAATCGGGGGGCCGATTGTTCAGGGATCTCTGGGCGTGATGATAGGTGCCCCTACCGGCGTGGCCTGTTCGGTCTGCCCGGGAGGCAAGACCTCCGGCAACCCGGTTAACCCATTATTAGGTGCTAAGGTACAGCCCGGTGAAACCGATTTTTCCCTGCCTGGCCCGCTGCCATTTGTGCTTTCAAGAACTTACAGTAGCTACCGGACGAAAACGCCCGCGCCTGTGGGTATTTTTGGCCCAGGCTGGAAAGCGCCCTTTGATATTCGCTTACAGATACGTGATGACGAACTGATACTTAACGACAACGGTGGCAGAAGTATTTATTTTAATCCGCTGTTTCCCGGTGAATCCGCTTTTAGCCGCAGCGAATCGCTCTGGCTGGTGCGGGGTGGCGTGCCAGCGCTGCATGACAGTAACCCGCTGCACAGACTCTGGCAGCAACTTCCGGAAAACATTCGCCTCAGCCCGCATGTCTACCTGGCAACCAACAGCGTTCAGGGGCCATGGTGGATTCTGGGCTGGTCTGAACGCACTCCTGCCGCGGAAGAAGCACTGCCCGCACCACTACCGCCATACCGGGTACTGACCGGGCTTGCCGACAGTTTTGGGCGCGCACAGGACTTCCAGCGTGCGGCATCCGGTGAATTCAGCGGGGAAATCACCGCCGTGACGGATGGCGCAGGACGCCGCTTCAGACTGGTGCTGACCACTCAAGCACAGCGGGCGGACCAGCACCGGAAACAGTCAGTCACTAACGGTGCACCCCCCCTTCCCTTTCCGGACGTACTGCCCTCCACAGCCTACGGCGCAGACCACGGCCTCCGTCTGACGGAAGTGTGGCTGACGCACGACCCGGAATACCCGGACAACCTGCCTACCGCCCCGCTGGCGCGTTACGACTATTCCCCGCGTGGTGAGCTGAAAACGGTATATGACCGCAGCGGCACAACAGTACGCGGGTTTACGTATGACCCGTCGCATCCAGGGCGGATGGTGGCTCACCGTTATGCGGGCAGGCCGGAGATACATTACCACTATGATGCGTCCGGGCGAGTAACGGAACAGCGAAATCCGCAGGGCTTAAGCTATACCTACTCGTATGAACAGAACCGCATCATCCTCACCGACAGCCTCAACCGCCAGGAGGTGCTGCATACTACAGGCGAAGGCGGCCTGAAGCGGGTGGTGAAACAGGAGCGCGCAGATGGCAGCACCTTTCACAGCGAGTACGATCCGGCCGGCAGGCTTATCGCGCAGACCGATGCGGCAGGTCGTAAGACAGAGTTTCGACTGAGTCCTGGCTCCGGTCAGTTGAAAGAAATCATCATGCCGGATGGCAGACAGACGGAATTTTACTACAACAGCCAGCGCCAGCTAACGGATACCGTGTACCCGGACGGCCTGCAGAGCCAGCAGGAATATGACGCTCAGGGCAGGCTTACCGCCGACATCGGGCGTAATGGCAGCACCACCCGCTATTTTTATGACAACCCACACAGTGCATTGCCGGCAGCCACTGAAGACGCCACCGGCAGCCGGAAACAGATGACGTGGAGCCGTTACGGGCAGTTGCTCACCTTCACCGACTGCTCAGGCTACGAAACTCGGTATGAATATGATCGTTTCGGACAACTGACGGCAGTTCATCAGCAGGAAGGTATCAGTCGTTACCAGACTTATGATAACCGCGGCAGGCTGGTCAGACAGCTGGATACCCAGGGCCGGGAAACGCGCTACAAGTACAGCACGTCAGGAGACTTGACGACAGTCATCTCTCCTGACGGTAGCCGCAGCGACACCGCCTTCGATGCCTGGGGAAATATTATCAGCACCCTGCAGGATGGCCTGACCCGCCGGATGGAATACGACGCTGCGGGTCGCGTGATTCAACTGACCAACGAAAATGGTAGCCACACGGTATTCGCTTACGATGCACTGGACCGGCTGACGCAGGAAACTGGCTTTGACGGCAGGACGCAGCGTTACGGCTACGCAGCAACCGGTCAACTTATCCGCAGTGAGGCTGAAAGCCTAACCATCCTCTGGCATTACGATGCGTCAGACCGCCTGACGCATCGCACTGTTAACGGTGAACCTGCTGAGCAGTGGTGTTACGACGAACGTGGCTGGCTGACGGCAATAAGCCATGTCAGCGACGGTCATCGGGTCGCGACAGAGTATAAGCACAATAAACAGGGCAGACTCATCAGCGAGCGCCAGACGGTACATCATCCGGAAACAAACGCGCTGCTCTGGCAGCACGAAACACTGCACGATTACAGCGACAAGGGACTGGCGAATCGCGTGACGCCGGATACTCTCCCCCCGGTGGAATGGCTGACTTACGGCAGCGGTTATCTGGCCGGGATGAAACTGGGCGATTCACCGCTTATCGACTTCACCCGCGACCGCCTCCACCGCGAAACGCTGCGCAGCTTTGGTGAGTACGAACTGACCACGGCATACAAGCCGGGCGGTCTGTTAAAGAGCCATCACCTGAACCTTCCGCAGCTTAACCGTGATTACACCTGGAACAGTGGCGGGCAGCTTGTCCGCATCAGCGGGCAGCATGTGCAGCGGGATTATCAGTACGGCGCAGCCGGGCGGTTGCTCAGTACACACATAACATCATCTCACCATGACCTGGTGCAGTGGACATTCACCGACCCGGCGGGCAACCGGACAGCCGCGCGGGATAAATACCCGATGCTGCCGGAACGTTTCCCCGATAACCGCATCTCCCAGGATGTGGCGAGCTTTTATCATTATGACGAACACGGCAGGCTGACGGAGAAAGACGAGCGCCACACACATCTGGTATCGCATCACTACAACTATGATAACCAGCACCGGCTGACGCACCACCGCCAGATGCAACAGGGCAGCGTGCTGGCGGAAAGTCGTTATCTGTACGACCCGCTGGGCCGCCGAATCTGTAAACGGGTCTGGAAAAGCCAGGAGGAACGCGACCTTAACGGGGATAAATATCTCTGGCTGAACTCCACGCCACAGGTGACATGGTACGGCTGGGAGGGCGACAGGCTGACCACCACCCAGACGGACAAAACCCGTATCCAGACCGTGT
This sequence comes from Citrobacter sp. Res13-Sevr-PEB04-36, assembly GCF_015672735.1. GTDB lineage: Bacteria > Pseudomonadota > Gammaproteobacteria > Enterobacterales > Enterobacteriaceae > Citrobacter. The sequence continues at coordinate 65,116 of NZ_JADABY010000045.1, forward strand.
ACCTGCCGGGAAGCTTTACGCCGTTAATCCGCATTGAAACGGCAACCGGAGAGCTGGCCAGAGCCCTCCGTCGCACGCTGGCGGAGAAACTCCAGCAGGATGCGGGAATGGTATTTGTGCCGGAACTGGTGGCGCTGCTGGATAACCTCGAGCAGGAGCTGAACGCAGGTCAGGTGAGTACCCAGAGTCAGCAGTGGCTGGCACAGTGCGACCTGACGCCGGAGCAGATGAAAAATCAGCTGGAGCCGGAATACACGCCGGTGAGAAAAATCCATCTGTATCACTGCGACCACCGGGGGCTGCCGCTGGCGCTGGTGAATGCTGACGGAACCATCGCGTGGAGTGCAGAGTTTGATGAATGGGGAAATATGCTGCGGGAGGATAACCCGGATAATCTGCAACAGTTAATCCGGCTGCCGGGGCAGCAGTGGGATAAGGAGACGGGGTTGTATTATAACCGCCACCGGTATTATGACCCGTTGCAGGGGAGGTATATTACTCAGGATCCGATTGGATTAAAGGGCGGATGGAATTTATATAGGTATACTAACAATCCCATTCTGAAAGTTGACCCATTGGGTCTATATAACTTATACCAATTAATATACGACGTATGGCATGATGACTCATATGGGACTTCATCTATTGATATTACTGGTAGCAGGGATCTCATATCACTAGGTGGTCATGGTGGAGTCGGTATAGCTTTTGCTAAAAAGAAAGGTGAAATATTATCCGATGTTTGCGTCAATGCGACTGCATGTGGGCATGCAGGTGTTGGTGGTGGGCTTAATGCGGCTATTACATATTCAGAGTCTAGATCTTTACCTACATCCGGAATCAGCAATTCTGTAGGTGTGACGACTGGTGGGGGATTAGTAGGTCATCTTGCTTATACTTACGTTGTTGATGTAGATAATCCAGAATCTTCGATAGAATCTGTGGGGGCAGGCGTAGGCGTCGATGCTTCAACTATGGCCCTGGCTTGTAAAACATGGCAGGAATGCTGGTTAAACTAACAGAGGAAGTATAATGAAATATATATTCTTGTTATTATTTTTACTATGTGGATGCTCCCCCATAGATACAGATTCAGCCAAAAAAGAGGTGAGTTTTTTTCATGAATTATATCAAGGTGGAAAATACTCCGATATATATATAATGGCATCAACCGAATTTCAGGAGATAACTGCCAAAGAAAAGTTCATTAACATTATGGTAGAAGCAAAAGAAAAACATCTTGGATGTATTTAAAAAATCGACATTTAAATTTGAACGAAGCACTCACAGCTTGCTTTAAAATAATAAAATATCTTTAATATATTATACTGAATATTCCAAGAGGATCGTTCAGGAGGTTTTTATATTTGAGATTGAACATGGTGAGGTAAAGTTAAAAAGTTATAGGTATGACTCACTTAACTAATATAGCCACATTCTGAATTCAAAAAATGAAATTATGCATCAATCGTGATCGCCTTCCCCGGTTGAATGGCTGACTTACTCTGACCGGGATGAAGCTCGGCGATTCACCGCTTATCGACTTCACCCGCGACCGCCTCCACCGCGAAACGCTGCGCAGCTTTGGTGAGTACGAACTGACCACGGCATACAAGCCGGGCGGTCTGTTAAAGAGCCATCACCTAAACCTTCCGTGATTACACCTGGAACAGCCGCGGGAAGCATGCACAACAGGATTATCAGTACGGCGCAGCCGGGCGATGACTCGGTACACGCATAACATCATCTCACCATGATCTGATGCAGTGGACATTCACCGCCCCGGCGGGCAACCGGATAGCCTCGTGGGATAAATACCCGATGCTGCCGGAACGTTTCCCCGATAACCGTATCTCCCAGAATGTGGAGAACGTCTATCCGTGTAATCCCATATCAACTCAATGATCTAAATAAAGGTAATGCATCCAGCTGGTCATACGCAGCAGTACTTTACGCATCACCGACACGTGGGCGAAATGGTCGGAGTAAACCGCCACCTGGGCATAAATGCCGTCCGGTAAGGCGTCAACTTCGGCATTCGGCTCCAGTTCAATCGTTGCCAGCACGCCATCGGTACCCGGCACCACCGTTAAGGACTGCAATGCGCCCTGAGCCTGATAAGAGCCTCCCGGCACAACCGGCAGAATGCTGGTCAATTTACCGGAGAAAACCTGGCCTGGTAGCGCATTAAACACCACTTCCGCTTCATCGCCCGGTTCAAGACGCAGCAATGAGTTCTGGCGGAACTGGGCCACAATCTGGCGTTTCTGTTCCGGAATAAAGACCATCACCGGTCGCAGAGGCAGCGCAGCGGCATAGGTCCCCGGACGGATCAGCACCTGCGTGATATAGCCATTACTTGGCGCACGCACGACGGTCTGATCCAGATTGTATTTGGCTTCAGCAAGCTGAGCACGCAGAGAAGCAACCTGCGACTGCTCGCCGTTAACCATGCTGTCTAACTGACTTTGGATCTGGGTTTGTTCCGCAACGGAGCCTTTCACCAGCGCATCTTGTGCCAGGTAGTTTTGGCGGGCGTTGTCGATATCGCTTTCAGAAAACGGGTTAACCTTCGCCTGGCTGCCTTTCAGGTAGCGTTGATAATCTTTATACAGACGATCGCGCTCGGCAGACACTCGCGTGGTGTTGGCGACCGCTTCCGAAAGTTGCGCTTTTAAATTATCGATATTGTGCGTTGCGGTAACCAGGTCGGCCTGCAGCCTGTCGACGCGCGCCTGGTAGCGGCCTGGATCGAGTTTGAACAACACCTCGCCTTTTTTAATCAGCTGATTATTTTTATCGGTAACCTCACTCACAATCCCCGTAACCTGCGGCGTAATTGGAATGGAGATCACCGCTTTTTGCGCAGTGTAGGTATACGGGTGGTTATAGTTCATTAATAAAATGAGGCCCGCAACAATAAACACGCCACCTAAAGCTGCGGTAGCAAGCGTCCATTGGTTTACCGGGATACGGAATATCTTAAAGATGGCCCAGGCAAATGCCACGTAGGTCAAAACAATCAACAGATCCATGATCAGCGCTCCTGCGTGTTCTTATCAGCGGCGGGTTGCACCGCAGCCAGTTTTTGTTCCAGATCGGCTACGCGCTTCGCAAGAGCGTCAATATCAGGGTTGCCCGTCATTGGCTGAATATGGTTTTGCATTCCCCAGCCGCGTTCGGGTTGGTAGAGCGTGGCCCAAATCCACAGGAACGGCCAAATGGCATGGAGCGTAAACAAGCTAATCCAGCCCGCCGTATGAATCGCATCGGCATGGGGATGGTTACGCTTTTTAGCCATGTTGTAGGGAATATCATGGATGGCGATGATTCCGTAGAACAGAACCAGGAAGACGAAAATGAGCACGCCCAACGCGAAATAATTTAGAAACATACCTGCCTCGAATTCACACTAATTAGAGTTTTTTTGTGCTGGCAGCCGTATGTACCCTGGCTGATGTCTTGAACATAACTGGAGTTGGCAATTTTTGCCATACCACAAAAAAAATATATTTTCTGAGTAAAAGTTGCTTTATTTTCCGCAAAAAATGGGCGGGGGAGAATCTGCTTCAGATCACACTGGGAAAAAAACAGATGAAAATTTCTTGTGATTCAGATCACAAAGACTCAACAAACACGCCAACATAAAACGTGAACCAATTCACATTTTTCTGCCTTTTTGGGTGAACTCTAACCGTGAGGTGTTTTTTTGCACTGGTGTTTTGTGATGAATATCACATTAACTACCGCCATACACCCTATATTTACGTGACGAATATCACATAAAAAGGCGTCGACTGGACAGTTGAACGATTCAGTGCCAGATTTCGCAGTATCTACAGGGTCCGGCTACCTCCTGCCGCTACATTAACAAACCTCGGGCTTTCAGCCTGCGCGATAGCAAACATAAGAAGGGGTGTTTTTATGTCATCCGATATTAAGATCAAAGTGCAAAGCTTTGGTCGATTCCTCAGCAACATGGTGATGCCGAATATCGGCGCGTTTATCGCGTGGGGTATTATCACCGCATTATTCATTCCGACAGGGTGGTTGCCGAGCGAAACGCTGGCTAAGCTCGTTGGCCCTATGATCACCTATCTTCTGCCGCTGCTGATTGGTTATACCGGCGGTAAATTAGTGGGTGGCGATCGCGGCGGCGTAGTCGGTGCCATCACCACAATGGGTGTGATCGTCGGTGCGGATATGCCGATGTTCCTCGGCGCGATGATTGCAGGTCCATTGGGTGGCTGGGCAATTAAACACTTTGATAACTGGGTAGACGGTAAGATCAAATCCGGTTTTGAAATGCTGGTGAACAACTTCTCCGCTGGCATCATCGGGATGATCCTCGCGATTCTGGCGTTCCTCGGCATCGGTCCGGCGGTTGAAGTTCTGTCCAAAGTTCTGGCAGCAGGCGTTAACTTCATGGTTGTCCATGACATGCTGCCGCTGGCGTCTATCTTTGTTGAACCGGCGAAAATCCTGTTCCTCAACAACGCCATCAACCACGGTATTTTCTCACCGCTGGGCATTCAGCAGTCCCATGAGATGGGCAAATCCATCTTCTTCCTGATTGAAGCAAACCCGGGTCCGGGTATGGGCGTCCTGCTGGCGTACATGTTCTTCGGTCGCGGTAGCGCTAAACAGTCTGCGGGCGGCGCGGCTATCATCCACTTCCTGGGCGGTATCCACGAAATTTACTTCCCGTACGTGCTGATGAACCCACGTCTGATCCTGGCCGTTATCCTCGGCGGTATGACCGGCGTATTTACGCTGACTATCCTCGGCGGCGGTCTGGTTTCTCCGGCCTCTCCGGGATCTATCCTGGCCGTACTGGCAATGACGCCGAAAGGCGCGTACTTCGCTAACATCGCGGCAATCTGTGCGGCCATGGCGGTCTCCTTTGTGGTCTCAGCCATTCTGCTGAAAACCAGCAAAGTGAAAGAAGAAGATGACATTGATGCAGCGACCCGTCGCATGCACGACATGAAAGCAGAATCCAAAGGTTCATCTCCGCTGTCTGCGGGCGATGTCACCAACGACCTGAGCCATGTGCGTAAAATCATCGTTGCCTGTGATGCCGGTATGGGCTCCAGCGCAATGGGTGCAGGCGTACTGCGCAAGAAAGTGCAGGATGCCGGTCTGTCTCAGATCTCCGTCACCAACAGCGCGATTAACAATCTGCCGCCGGATGTGGATCTGGTCATTACCCACCGTGACCTGACCGAACGCGCTATGCGCCAGGTTCCGCAGGCGCAGCACATTTCGCTGACCAACTTCCTCGACAGCGGTCTGTACACCAGCCTGACCGAGCGTCTGGTTGCCGCACAGCGTCACAACGTTAATGAAGAGAAAGTACGAGATCACCTGAAAGACAGCTTTGATGAGGGTGATAACAACCTGTTCAAACTGGGTGCGGAAAATATCTTCCTTGGCCGTAAAGCCACCAATAAAGAAGAAGCCATTCTGTTTGCCGGTAAGCAACTGGTGAAAGGTGGCTACGTTGAGCCGGAATACGTTCAGGCAATGCTGGATCGCGAAAAACTGACCTCTACCTACCTGGGTGAGTCCATTGCGGTACCACACGGCACCATCGAAGCTAAAGATCGCGTGCTGAAAACTGGCATCGTGTTCTGTCAGTACCCGGAAGGTGTGCGCTTCGGTGAAGAAGAGGACGACATTGCACGCCTGGTGATTGGTATCGCTGCGCGTAACAATGAGCACATCCAGGTGATCACCAGCCTGACAAACGCGCTGGATGATGAATCCGTGATCGAACGTCTGGCGCAGACCACCAGCGTGGATGAAGTGCTGGAACTGCTGGCGGGTCGTAAGTAAGCGTTATTGCCCGGTGGCGCTCACGCTTACCGGGCCTACAAAATCCTCTCCGCAAAGGAGAGGGTTAGGTTGAGGGAAAAGCCTCACCCCAGCCCTCTTGGGTAAAAACATTAATGAAGGTTAATACTATGAAAGCATTACATTTTGGCGCAGGTAATATCGGTCGTGGCTTTATCGGCAAACTGCTGGCAGACGCGGGGATACAACTGACGTTTGCGGATGTAAATCAGGTAGTTCTCGACGCCCTGAATGCCCGTCATAGCTATCAGGTTCATGTTGTCGGTGAAAATGAGCAGGTTGATACCGTTTCCGGTGTTAACGCCGTCAGCAGCATCGGCGATGATGTCGTTGAACTGATTGCCCAGGTTGATCTCGTGACCACCGCCGTTGGACCGGTCGTGCTGGAGCGCATTGCGCCTGCCATCGCCAAAGGACTGGTCAAGCGTAAAGCGCAGGGTATTAGCGCCCCGCTGAATATCATTGCCTGCGAAAACATGGTGCGCGGCACCACCCAGTTGAAAGGCCACGTGCTGAACGCGCTGGACGATGCGGATAAAGCCTGGGTTGAAGAACACGTTGGTTTTGTCGATTCCGCCGTAGACCGTATTGTTCCGCCTTCCGCCTCTGCTACCAATGACCCACTGGAAGTTACCGTAGAAACCTTCAGCGAGTGGATTGTTGACAAAACCCAGTTCAAAGGCGAACTGCCGAACATCCCGGGGATGGAATTAACTGATAACTTGATGGCATTTGTCGAACGTAAGCTCTTCACGCTGAACACCGGGCATGCTATAACCGCGTACCTCGGAAAATTGACCGGTCATCAGACCATCCGTGACGCGATTCTCGACGAGAAAATCCGCGCAGTGGTAAAAGGTGCGATGGAAGAGAGCGGTGCGGTACTGATCAAACGCTATGGCTTTGATGCGGCAAAACATGCGGCATACATTCAGAAAATCCTCGGTCGTTTTGAAAACCCGTACCTGAAAGATGACGTTGAACGCGTTGGCCGTCAGCCGCTGCGCAAACTGAGCGCGGGCGACCGTTTAATCAAGCCGCTGCTCGGCACGCTGGAGTACGGCCTGCCACACGTTAATCTGGTGCAGGGTATTGCTGCAGCGATGCATTACCGTAGTGAAGAAGATCCGCAGGCGCAGGAACTGGCTGCGCTGATTGACGAAAAAGGCCCACAGGCCGCGCTGGCGCAGGTTTCCGGACTAGATGCCAATAGCGACGTGGTGGCGGAGGCGGTTAACGCATATAACGCAACCAAATGATCCACAGTGCGGCGCAGGTCAGCCTGCGCCCGAATATCAGATTGTCAGATATGCAGGCAATAATGGAACAAACGCAGGCCTTTGAAAATCGTGTGCTTGAGCGTCTGAATGCTGGCAAAACCGTACGCAGCTTCCTCATCACCGCCGTAGATTTACTCACTGAGGCGGTGAATATCCTGGTGCTTCAGGTATTTCGCAAAGACGACTACGCGGTGAAATATGCAGTGGAACCGTTGCTAGACGGCGACGGACCGCTGGGCGATCTGTCGGTCCGTCTGAAGCTGATCTACGGCTTGGGCGTACTTAGTCGCCCTGAGTATGAAGATGCCGAGTTGCTAATGGCGCTGCGTGAAGAGCTAAATCATGACGGTAACGAGTATGCGTTCACCGACGACGAAATTCTCGGACCATTTGGTGAACTGCACTGTGTGACGGCACTTCCGCCCCCGCCCCAGTTTGATACCTCAGACTCGGGTTTGTACGCCATGCAAATCCAGCGCTACCAGCAAATGGTGCGCTCAACTATGGTGCTCTCTCTAACCGAGCTGATTTCTAAAATCAGCTTAAAAAAGGCCTTTCAGAAATAACGCCATCCCGAGTTACTTCTCTTCCTGCTGCGGCCGATACAGCTGCCGATAGTACTCCAGGCGCTGCAGATACAGCGGCACGTTTTCCGGTGGGACCTCAGAAGGCACCGTATTGCGCGGCGGCGTTTTATTCAGGTATTCGCGAAAAGCCTGGCTTGACGCCATAAAATCGACTGTCTTATCAATAAGGATTGAAACGTTCTCGCCTATTTTCGCCATGATGACTCATCCTCCATGTATTATCCGCGCCTAGCCTGTGCGGTTGATGATTTAAGTTTAGGATCGGATGGACAATTATATTGAGGAAAACGTGCTTCACTATGAAGCCACCGACTAAAAGCGCCATCACCGATCTTATTACTTAAAATCCCTTTTCAATCAAACATCTAACATTATCGTTAGCGAAATAATACTTGCAGCATTTGATTATTTATCTTCGATTAGTTGAGAATAATCCCCCTCTGCGCGCATACTATAGGATATTCATCCTATTTTTATCAGAAGCTATCCTATGAAAGAAGTCGAAAAAAACGAAATTAAACGTCTGAGCGATCGCCTGGACGCCATCCGCCACCAGCAGGCAGACCTGTCACTGGTTGAAGCCGCCGACAAATATGCCGAGCTGGAAAAAGAGAAAGAAACGCTGGAAGCCGAGATCGTACGCCTGCGTGAAGTTCACGGTCAGAAGTTGAGCAAAGAAGCACAAAAGCTCAGCAAGCTCCCGTTCCGTCGCGCCATCACCAAAAAAGAGCAGGCCGACATGGGCAAGCTGAAGAAAAGCGTGCGCGGCCTGGTGATCGTACACCCGATGACCGAACTGGGTCGTGAAATGAGCCTGAAAGAGATGACTGGCTTTTCAAAGACTGAGTTTTGATATTCCACCGGGCAGCATTCGTTTGCCCGGTCTCCTGCCCCCAATTGGCCCTACCAATTTTAGCCAGATCCGAATACCTCCTCACATTTTGTTAAAAACAGCCCACAATACTGTTGCCAATAAATAACATTTAATTAACCATTCATTGTCATTACCCCTACACAACAATATTGGCAGGGCCACTTTTACACATAGTGTGACGGCGAGATGAGCACAGACTCATTGCATTATGTCAGCGGCCCCCAGGAGACCTGCAATGAATCTCTGGCAACAAAACTACGACCCGGCCGGTAATATCTGGCTTTCAAGCCTGATTGCCTCACTCCCTATTCTGTTCTTTTTCTTCGCGCTGATTAAGCTCAAGCTGAAAGGTTATGTCGCTGCGACATGGACGGTGGGGATAGCCCTGTTGGTCGCCTTGCTGTTCTACAAAATGCCGGTCGATCACGCGCTGGCATCCGTGGTGTACGGCTTCTTCTATGGTCTGTGGCCGATTGCCTGGATAATCATCGCCGCCGTATTCGTCTATAAGATTTCGGTCAAGACCGGGCAGTTCGACATTATCCGTTCCTCAATCCTGTCGATTACCCCGGACCAGCGTCTGCAGATGCTGATTGTCGGCTTCTGCTTTGGCGCATTCCTCGAGGGGGCTGCAGGATTTGGCGCCCCGGTGGCAATTACCGCCGCGCTGCTGGTCGGCCTAGGCTTCAACCCGCTGTACGCCGCAGGTTTGTGCCTGATTGTAAACACCGCGCCGGTGGCGTTTGGCGCAATGGGTATTCCGATCCTGGTCGCCGGTCAGGTTACCGGGTTGGACAGTTTTGAAATCGGCCAGATGGTAGGTCGCCAGCTGCCGTTCCTGACGATTATCGTGCTGTTCTGGATCATGGCGATTATGGACGGCTGGCGTGGCGTGAAAGAGACCTGGCCGGCGGTGATGGTCGCAGGCGGCTCCTTTGCCATCGCGCAGTACCTCAGCTCTAACTTTATCGGGCCAGAACTGCCGGACATCATCTCTTCTCTGGTGTCACTGGTATGTCTGACGCTGTTCCTGAAACGCTGGCAGCCAGTACGCATCTTCCGCTTTGGCGACATGGGCGCTTCACAGGTTGATCAAACGCTGGCCCGCACCCATTACACCGCAGGTCAGGTGGTTCGCGCCTGGTCGCCGTTCCTGTTCCTGACAGCAACGGTCACGCTGTGGAGCATCCCGCCGTTTAAAGCGCTGTTTGCCCCTGGTGGCGCAATGTACCACTGGGTGGTGAATGTTCCGGTACCGTTCCTCGACAAACTGGTGGCCCGCATGCCGCCGGTGGTACACGAAGCCACGGCCTACGCGGCGGTATACAAGTTTGACTGGTTCTCAGCGACCGGCACCGCCATTCTGTTTGCCGCCCTGCTGTCTATCGTCTGGCTAAAAATGAAGCCCTCTGCCGCCCTGCAAACCTTCGGCAGCACGCTGAAAGAGCTGGCGTTGCCCATCTATTCCATCGGGATGGTACTGGCATTCGCATTTATCTCTAACTATTCAGGCCTGTCTTCGACGCTGGCATTAGCGCTGGCACACACCGGCAGCGCCTTTACCTTCTTCTCGCCGTTCCTCGGCTGGTTGGGCGTGTTCCTGACCGGGTCAGATACCTCTTCAAACGCACTGTTCGCGGCCCTACAGGCAACGGCAGCGCAGCAAATCGGTGTTTCTGATGTACTGCTGGTGGCGGCAAATACCACCGGTGGCGTAACCGGCAAGATGATCTCCCCGCAATCTATCGCCATCGCCTGTGCGGCCGTGGGACTGGTGGGTAAAGAGTCTGACCTGTTCCGCTTTACCGTGAAACACAGCCTGATATTCACCTGCATGGTAGGTGTGATTACCACGCTTCAGGCCTATGTCTTAACCTGGATGATCCCATGATTGTGATGCCCAGACGCCTGTCCGACGAGGTCGCTACTCGCGTGCGGGCGCTGATTGAAGAACAACAACTGGAGGCGGGCATGAAGTTGCCCGCTGAGCGCCAGTTGGCGGTACAGCTCGGCGTATCACGCAATTCGCTGCGCGAGGCGCTGGCAAAGCTGGTCAGTGAAGGCGTGCTGCTCAGCCGTCGCGGCGGCGGGACATTTGTCCGCTGGCAGCATGAAGCCTGGTCCGAACAAAATATCGTTCAGCCGCTGAAAAACCTGATGGCGGACGACCCGGATTACAGTTTCGATATTCTCGAAGCCCGCCACGCCATCGAGGCCAGCACCGCGTGGCACGCCGCAATGCGCGCCACGACCGCCGACAAAGAGAAAATCAGGCTCTGTTTTGAGGCCACGCAGAGTGAGGACCCGGATCTCGCCTCACAAGCAGACGTTCGTTTTCACCTCGCCATCGCGGAAGCCTCGCACAACGTGGTGCTGCTCCAGACCATGCGCGGTTTCTTCGACGTATTGCAGTCCTCGGTAAAACAGAGCCGCCAGCGAATGTACCTTGTGCCGCCAGTGTTTTCACAGCTCACCGCACAGCACCTTGCCGTGCTGGACGCGATTGTCGCCGGGGACGCCGATGGCGCACGGAAGGCGATGATGGCGCACCTCAGCTTTGTCCACACCACCATTAAACGCTTTGATGAAGATCAGGCCCGCCAGGCGCGTATTACCCGTCTGCCCGGTGACCATAATGAAATTAGCAGGGAGAACAACTCATGATTATTTCAGCAGCCAGCGATTATCGCGCCGCAGCCCAGCGCATTCTGCCCCCCTTCCTGTTTCACTACATCGACGGTGGTGCCTATGCAGAGCATACCCTGCGCCGTAACGTCGAAGATTTATCGGAGGTGGCGCTACGCCAGCGCGTGCTGAAGAACATGGCCGACCTGAGTCTGGAAACCACTCTGTTCAACGAAAAACTGTCGATGCCGGTGGCATTAGCGCCGGTTGGCTTGTGCGGCATGTATGCCCGCCGGGGCGAAGTTCAGGCCGCCGCTGCCGCTGACGCCAAAGGCATTCCGTTTACGCTTTCAACAGTTTCCGTCTGCCCGATTGAAGAAGTTGCCCCGACTATCAAGCGTCCGATGTGGTTCCAGCTATATGTCCTGCGCGATCGCGGTTTTATGCGTAACGCGCTGGAGCGAGCTAAAGCAGCGGGCTGCTCCACGCTGGTCTTTACCGTCGATATGCCCACGCCCGGCGCGCGCTACCGTGACGCACATTCCGGGATGAGCGGTCCGAATGCCGCGCTGCGCCGTTACTGGCAGGCGGTAACCCATCCTCAGTGGGCGTGGGACGTTGGCCTGAACGGTCGCCCGCATGATTTAGGCAATATCTCGACCTACCTGGGGAAACCCACCGGCCTTGAGGATTACATCGGCTGGCTGGCAAACAACTTCGATCCCTCCATCTCCTGGAAGGACCTCGAGTGGATCCGCGAATTCTGGGACGGTCCGATGGTGATCAAAGGGATCCTGGATCCGCAAGATGCCCGCGACGCCGTGCGCTTTGGTGCTGACGGCATCGTGGTCTCGAACCACGGCGGTCGCCAGCTGGACGGCGTGCTGTCTTCTGCGCGTGCGCTGCCCGCCATTGCCGACGCCGTCAAAGGCGATATTGCGATTCTGGCAGACAGCGGCATCCGTAACGGCCTGGACGTGGTGCGCATGATTGCACTGGGTGCAGATACCGTACTGCTGGGCCGTGCTTACCTGTATGCACTGGCGACCCACGGTCAGGCAGGTGTCGCTAACCTGTTGAACCTTATTGAGAAAGAAATGAAAGTGGCGATGACACTGACCGGTGCAAAATCCATCCGTGAAATCAGCCGTGATTCGCTGGTACAAGAATTGGGAAAGCAACTGCCCGCCGCCCTGGCACCTCTTGTCCAGGGTAGTACAGCATAACTGTATCCTCGTAATACCCTACACCCTGTATGGTCGGCCTGTTCTCAGCCCGACCATTTTTTATGCAAAAATAACGACCAGTTAACATTTACACTCAATATATTTGACAACTTTTTATTCACCTGCCAAATGTATATACAAGCTAATACAACAACAACCCACACAATAATAATCCACACAACAACAACCATCATAACGGGCGAGGGTGACATGGTTTATTCCGGTAAAGTGAATATCCAGCAGGCGATAGATGACAGTCCTTTTTCACGTTTTCATTGGGTCATCATCGTCCTGGGCTTTCTGGTGCTGGCCATTGATGGCTTCGACACGGCGGCGATGGGCTATATTGCCCCTACCCTCTTCAGCCGACTGGGGGATCAAGAAACAAGATCTCGGGCCAGTATTAAGCGCCGCACTGCTGGGGCTCTCATTTGGCGCCCTGCTGGCCGGGCCAATTTCCGATCGTATGGGACGTAAACGTGTACTGGTTTTTTCCTGCCTGTTCTTTGGTCTCGCCAGTCTGGGCACCGCCTATGCCGAACGCCATCACGTTGGTGTCAGAATTTGCGCCAAAACGCTGCCGCTCAATGGCGATTAACACCATGTACTGCGGTTTCCCGCTCGGTGCGGCAGGTGGCGGGGTTATCTCCTCCTGGCTGATTCCTAACTACGGCTGGCACAGCGTCCTGCTCGCCGGGGCAATTGCCCCGCTGGCGCTGACCATCCTCCTGGTGTTATTTCTGCCGGAGTCGGTCAAGTATCTGGTCCATCGTGGGAAAGAGATCGCGCAAGTCAAACGAATTGCCCGTCGCTTTATGCCAGGTGATGTAGACCAGGTCACCCAGTTTTATCTGGATGAAGAACGGACTGACGCCAAAAAAGGGAGCGTGGCGCAGTTGTTCAGTATGCCGTGGCTGCCGGGCACGCTGATGCTGTGGATGACCTACTTTATGGGGCTGGTTATCTATTATGTGCTGCTGAGCTGGATGCCGACGCTGATGCTGGGAATGGGTTACCCGCTGGCAGAATCTGCCTGGCTGACATCACTGTTCACCTTCGGCGGTACCGCGGGGATCCTGCTGGCCGGCTGGCTGATGGATCGCTGGGAAGCACACAAAGTCGTCTCCATCGGTTTTATCCTGACAATGCTGTTTGCGCTGGCGCTCGGGTTTGAACATAACCACATCATACTGTTTGGCGCCCTGATCTTCCTGATGGGGATCACCATGAACGGTGCACAGTCCGGGCTACAGACGCTGGCGGCAACATTTTACCCGACCCACTGTCGCGCAACAGGCATCGCCTGGATGCAGGGCGTGGGCCGCTTTGGTGGCGTTGCCGGGACCATGACCAGCGCCCAGTTACTTTCTCTGCAATGGCAGGCTGACAGCATATTGATGTTCCTCAGCGTTCCCGCGCTGCTGGCAGCTGCCGCAACGATTTATAAGCTGCAACGCTATAAACCACAGCGTCTGACCGTCGCATAGTACCCGTCCTTTCTGCTATTCTGCCCCCCGTTATTAAGGGGGCAGTATGCTTAACATCGTTTTATTCGAACCAGAAATCCCACCAAACACCGGCAATATTATCCGCCTTTGCGCCAATACCGGCTTTCGTCTGCATATTATTGAGCCCATGGGCTTTACCTGGGACGACAAGCGCCTGCGTCGCGCGGGGCTGGATTATCACGAATTTACCGCTGTACTGCGCCACCCTGATTACGCCGCCTTTGTGGCTGCAGAAAATCCGCAGCGTCTGTTTGCTCTGACCACGAAAGGGACGCCGGCCCATAGCGCGGTAAGCTATCAGGATGGTGATTACCTGATGTTTGGCCCGGAAACACGCGGCCTGCCCGCCAGCATTCTCGACGCTCTTCCTGCCGAACAAAAAATTCGTATTCCGATGATGCCGGACAGCCGCAGCATGAACCTGTCAAATGCGGTGTCGGTGGTGGTGTATGAGGCCTGGCGCCAGTTGGGGTATCCTGGCGCGGTATTACGCAGTTGATTTACGTCGGATGCGGCTAGCGCCTTATCCGACCTACGTTAATTTGATGTTATTCGTTTCGAGCGTTATCGGCGCAGACAGATTGAACACGGACTGCGCTTGCCGACCTGCGCGTACACGCAGTATGTGAGGATGACGAGCACAGCCCAGGTTCAATATGGCAAGTAAGATAGCTCGAAATCAGATGCCATCGCCATATTCGAACGTATGATGAATCCCGTTGAAATGCTGATCCATATCCATGGACGGCTTATCGCTGTCAGGTTTACCGACAATCCGTGCCGGAACGCCTGCGGCGGTGGTGTGCGGCGGTACGGGCTGCAACACAACAGAACCTGCGCCAATCTTCGCCCCGCGTCCAACTTCGATATTGCCGAGAATTTTTGCGCCCGCGCCAATCATCACGCCTTCACGAATTTTTGGGTGGCGATCGCCGCCGGCTTTACCGGTCCCGCCGAGCGTGACGGATTGCAAAATAGAGACGTCGTTTTCGATCACGGCGGTTTCACCCACCACAATTCCGGTGGCGTGATCGAGCATGATCCCACGACCAATTTTTGCCGCCGGATGAATATCAACCTGGAAAGTCACGGACACCTGATTTTGCAGGAAGATCGCCAGCGCCTGACGCCCCTGATGCCACAGCCAGTGGCCGATACGGTAAGCCTGAAGCGCATGGAAGCCCTTCAGGTATAAAAGCGGAGTTGAGTATTTATCGACAGCCGGGTCACGCGTGCGCACCGCCTGGATATCGCAGGCCGCCGAGGCAATCATTTCAGGATCGGCAGCGTAAGCTTCCTCCACCACTTCACGAATAGCAATCGCGGGCATGATCGGTGAAGCAAGCTTGTTCGCCAGCATATAGCTTAATGCGCTGCCGAGATTCTCATGCTTGAGCAGTGTTGCGTGGTAAAAACTGGCCAGCATTGGCTCACAATCCGCCAGTGCCCGGGCTTCTGCTTTAATATTTTTCCAGACGATATCCAGTTCTTCACACGGCATTGCGTACTCCAGAAGGTAGCAAAACGACCAACCCGTTCTACGCGGGTCGGGTCGTTATATTGGAACGGTTCCTTACGGCTAGTGGCTGCTCCGCTCGTCCTTGCGTGCACGACCTAGTAACGTCAATGCTGCCTCGCGCGCGTTTTTTCCGCAATACAATACTTGATAAATTTCCTCGGTTATTGGCATTTCGACACCAAAACGGTGCGCCAACTCACGAACTTCTTTCGTATTGCGGTAGCCTTCAACCACCTGACCAATCTTGTCCTGCGCGCCCTGAACATCCATGCCTTGACCGAGCATCATGCCAAAACGGCGGTTACGTGACTGGTTGTCGGTACACGTCAGCACCAGATCGCCCAGACCTGCCATGCCCATAAAGGTCGCCGGATCGGCACCCAGCGCCGCGCCAAGGCGTGACATTTCGGTCAGCCCACGGGTAATCAATGCCGTACGGGCGTTGGCGCCGAAGCCGATGCCGTCAGACATCCCCGCACCAATAGCAATCACGTTTTTCACCGCGCCGCCAAGCTGTACGCCAATGAAATCCGGGTTACTGTAGACGCGGAAGCTTTTGCCGCAGTGCAGCAGTTGCTGGAGATCGTCAGCAAACGTCTCGTCCGTTGACGCCAGCGAAATCGCCGTAGGCATGCCTGCAGCCAGTTCTTTGGCAAACGTAGGACCAGAGATGACCGCCAGCGGAATGGCATCCCCCAGCGCTTCACGCGCGACATCCTGTAACAGGCGTCCCGTTTCCGCTTCCAGACCTTTTGTCGCCCAAACCAGCCGCGCATCAGAGCGCATCAACGGTTTGATCTGACGCAGCACTTCGCCAAAGACGTGGCTCGGCACCACCACCAGAATATTACGGCTGGCGGCCAGCGCAGTGGCTAAATCACTTTCCAGGCGCAGCGTATCGGGAAAAGGCACATCAGGAAGGAACGCAACGTTGCAGCGATCGTGTTCGAGCGTTGCGATATGTTTGGGATCGTGGCCCCACAGGACAACCGGGTGGCCGTTTCTTGCCAGGGTAATGGCAAGAGCGGTGCCGTACGAGCCGGCACCAATCACAGTCATTGAAGCATTACTTTGATTCATCAGGCATCCTGATGTTCTTCAGTACCTTCGCCAGTCTGCTGCTGTAAATAGTTCATGAACAGCGCATCAAAGTTAACCGGCGCAAGGTTCAGTTGCGGGAACGTACCACGTGATACCAGGCTGGTGATGCATTCACGGGCATACGGGAACAGGATGTTCGGGCAGTATGCACCCAGGCAATGCGCCATCTGAGTCCCTTCAATTCCGCTGATGGAGAAAATCCCGCCCTGCTGAACTTCGCACAGGAACGCCGTTTCTTCACCCAGAGAAGCCGTTACGGTGACACGCAGCACAACTTCATACACGTCATCTGCCAGTTGGGTAGATGCAGTATCAAGATCAAGTTTAACCTCTGGCTGCCAATCTTTCTGGAAAACATGCGGTGCATTTGGCGCTTCGAAAGACACATCCTTGGTATAAATACGTTGGATCTGGAAAGCCATTTCAGTGTTATTTTGTTCTGACATGTTTAGAAAACCCTTTAGTGTTGTCCTTTAAATACTATCCGTACGCCTTAACGCAGCAGGGGATCCAGTCCACCACGCGCATCCAACGCATACAAGTCGTCACAACCACCAATGTGCTGTGCATCAATAAAAATCTGCGGAACCGTCGTCCGGCCACTGCGTTTGATCATCTCTTCGCGCTTCACGGCGTCGCCGTCAATCGGAAGTTCCTGGAAACTCACGCCCTTGCTGTTCAACAGCGCTTTTGCGCGATGGCAAAATGGGCAGGTTGCTTTGGTGTAGATCTCGATGTTGGCCATGACTTATCTCCGATATTCTCTTGCGGCGCGATTTACTTACCGCGAACCAGCGGCAGGTTTTCACCACTCCAGCCAGCTACGCCGTCTTTCAGCACGGACACCTGCTCAAAACCCGCTTTGATCAGCGCTGTTGCAGATTCCTGACACTGCATGCCAGAACCGTCAACCACAATAACCGGTTTGGCTTTGTGTTTTTCAAGCTCGCCGAAGTTGTTGGCTTTGATTTCGCTCGGCAGCAGGTTAGTTGAACCCGCGATATGGCCTTTGCGGAAGTCATCACGCTGACGTAAATCCACAATAACCGCATCTTCTTTATTGAGAAGACGAGTGGCTTCGCCGCGGGTAATCACCTTCACTTTCGAGGTCAGGCTTTTAAAGGTCGTAAATAATACAGCCGCCAGTAACGCAATCCAGGCGATACTCAAGACAGGGTGGCGACTAACAAATTGCATAATTTCTTGCATGGGGGGTAACAACTCCCGACTCAGTGATTAAAAAAACCAGGAAAGGAGTATACCTGCGCGTTGGCGCAAATACAGCCAGAGCGTGCATTGGATTGCATTTTTGCGGGGCGCTACGGAAAAAAAAACGTAAATCCGAGTCCTCCCTGCCGTGCTATACCCCATTATTTGATCTTCGGGGGCTACTTTATCGATTCAGCTGTAGTAAAATTACGCAATTATTTTTTATCTATTAAGTGTGAGGTTGTCGCAATGTCGGTTTCTAAAAAACCTATGGTACTGGTGATTCTGGATGGCTATGGCTATCGCGAAGACAGCCAGGATAACGCCATTTTTAATGCTAAAACCCCGGTTATGGATGCTCTGTGGGCCAAACGTCCACATACTCTGATTGACGCATCTGGTCTGGAAGTCGGCCTGCCTGACCGCCAGATGGGCAACTCCGAAGTGGGTCACGTCAACCTGGGCGCGGGCCGTATCGTGTATCAGGACCTGACCCGTCTGGATGTTGAAATTAAAGAACGGACTTTCTTCACTAACCCGGTACTGACCGATGCGGTCGACCAGGCGAAAAATAGCGGCAAAGCAGTACACATCATGGGTCTGCTGTCTGCGGGCGGCGTACACAGCCACGAAGATCACATCCTGGCGATGGTTGAGCTGGCGGCAGAACGCGGCGCAGAAAAAATCTATCTGCACGCTTTCCTCGATGGCCGTGACACCCCACCGCGCAGCGCTGAAAAATCGCTGCAAAAATTCGAAGAAAAATTTGCCGCACTGGGCAAAGGTCGCGTTGCGTCCATTATTGGTCGTTACTACGCCATGGACCGCGACAACCGTTGGGATCGCGTTGAACAGGCGTATGACCTGATGACGCTGGCCCAGGGTGAATTCCAGGCTGACACCGCAGTAGCAGGTCTGCAGGCCGCTTATGCTCGTGATGAAAACGACGAATTCGTAAAAGCGACCGTGATCCGCGCAGAAGGCCAGGCCGATGCCGCAATGGAAGACGGCGATACGCTGATTTTCATGAACTTCCGTGCTGACCGTGCGCGTGAAATCACCCGCGCGTTTGTGAACGCTGACTTCGATGGCTTCGCGCGTAAGAAAGTGGTTAACCTCAACTTTGTACAGTTGACCGAATACGCGGCCGACATCAAAACAGCGGTAGCTTACCCACCAACGTCTCTGGCGAATACCCTCGGCGAGTGGATGGCGAAGCACGACAAAACCCAGCTGCGTATTTCCGAAACTGAAAAATATGCGCACGTGACCTTCTTCTTCAACGGTGGCGTAGAAGAGCCGTTCAAGGGTGAAGACCGCATCCTGATCAACTCGCCGAAAGTGGCCACCTATGATCTGCAGCCAGAAATGAGCTCTGCTGAGCTGACCGAGAAGCTGGTTGCCGCGATTGAGAGCGGGAAATACGACACCATCATCTGTAACTACCCGAACGGCGACATGGTCGGTCATACTGGAGTGATGGACGCAGCAGTTAAAGCGGTTGAAGCGCTGGATCACTGCGTTGAGCAAGTGGCCAAAGCGGTTGAGTCCGTTGGCGGCCAATTGCTGATCACAGCAGACCACGGTAACGCTGAGCAAATGCGCGATCCGTCTACCGGTCAAGCACATACCGCACATACCAACCTGCCGGTTCCGCTGATTTATGTCGGTGGTAAAAACGTCAAAGCTGTCGATGGCGGTAAACTTTCCGATATCGCCCCGACCATGCTGACGCTGATGGGCATGGAAATCCCGCAAGAGATGACTGGTAAGCCGCTGTTCATCGTGGAATAATCCCTCCCCATGAGGGGAAAGGCGATTAATACCATCACATGGGCCGCAAAACCGCGCAGGTTTTCAGTCAGGCCCTTGTTATACGCCAGCGTGATTAGCGCTGGCGTATTGTTGTGCGCCTTTTCCGCCCACGCGGACGAACGCGACCAGCTCAAATCTATTCAGGCCGATATCGCGGCAAAAGAACGCGCGGTACGCCAGCAACAACAGCAACGCTCCACCCTCCTCGCTCAGCTTAAAGCCCAGGAACAGGCCATCGCCGTTGCGGCACGACAGTTGCGCGAAACGCAAAATTCCCTGGCACAGCTGAATGCACAAATCGCTGAAATGAATGCCGCCCTCGCGAAGCTGGAAAAGCAGCGAGCAGCGCAGGAACGCAGCCTGGCCGCCCAGCTGGACGCCGCGTTTCGTCAGGGTAAGCACACCGGCATTCAGTTAATCCTCAGCGGTGAAGAGAGCCAGCGCGGGCAGCGCCTGCAGGCCTATTTTGGCTACCTGAACCAGGCACGGCAGGAAACCATCGCCCAGTTGAAGCAAACCCGCGAAGAGGTCGATTCGCAGAAAGCCGAGCTGGAAGATAAACAGAGTGAGCAGCAAACGCTGCTGTACGAGCAGCGCGCTCAACAGGCCAAGCTGGAACAAGCGCGTAACGAGCGCCAAAAAACGCTCGCAGGGCTGGAGTCCTCCATTCAGCAGGGTCAGCAGCAACTCAGCGAACTGCGCGCCAACGAATCCCGTCTGCGCAACAGCCTTGCGCGGGCCGAGGCCGCCGCCAAAGCGCGCGCTGAACGTGAAGCTCGCGAAGCGCAGGCCGTACGCGATAAACAGCAGGAAGCCACGCGAAAAGGGTCGACCTACAAGCCGACCGAAAACGAAAAATCCCTGATGTCCCGTACCGGGGGGTTAGGTTCGCCGCGCGGCCAGGCATTCTGGCCCGTCCGTGGCCCAACGCTGCATCGCTATGGCGAACAACTGCAAGGTGAGCTACGTTGGAAAGGGATGGTCATTGGCGCATCTGAAGGCACCGAAGTGAAAGCCATTGCCGACGGCCGCGTTATTCTGGCCGACTGGCTTCAGGGTTATGGTCTGGTGGTCGTGGTTGAGCACGGTAAAGGCGATATGAGCCTGTACGGCTATAACCAAAGCGCGCTGGTCAGCGTAGGTACGCAGGTGCGTGCCGGACAGCCGATTGCCCTGGTGGGTAGCAGCGGCGGTCAGGGCAGACCCGCACTCTATTTCGAAATTCGTCGCCAGGGTCAGGCGGTCAATCCACAGCCGTGGTTGGGAAGATAAGTTTTGCCTCAGTTTCGCCGCATAATATTCTCACTCGCCAGCCTGCTGGCATTCGCTCCCTCTGTTTTTGCCGGTAAGCTTGCCATCGTGATCGACGATTTCGGTTACCGTCCGCACAACGAGAATCAGGTGCTGGCGATGCCTGCTGCGATCTCCGTTGCCGTTCTGCCCAATGCGCCACATGCACGGGAGATGGCGACCAAAGCGCATAACAGCGGACATGAAGTCTTAATCCATCTGCCGATGGCGCCTCTCAGCAAACAGCCGCTAGAGAAAGATACCCTGCGCCCGGAGATGAGCAGCGACGAGATTGAGCGGATTATTCGCGATGCGGTAAGCAAAGTGCCGTATGCCGTCGGGCTTAACAACCATATGGGCAGCGCGATGACCTCCAGCCTGTTTGGCATGCAGAAAGTGATGCAGGCACTGGAACGGTACGATCTTTATTTCCTGGACAGTATGACCATCGGTAACAGCCAGTCCATGCGTGCGGCAGGAGGAACGGGCGTGAAAGTCATAAAACGCAAAGTCTTCCTCGACGACACACAAAACGAAGCGGACATTCGCCGTCAGTTTAACCGCGCGGTCGAACTGGCGCGCCGCAACGGTTCCGCCATCGCGATTGGGCACCCTCATCCTTCGACGGTACGCGTATTGCAGCAGATGGTTTATAACCTGCCCGCCGACATTACGCTGGTTCGCCCGAGCAGCCTGCTCAATGAACCACAGGTAGATACCTCTACGCCAAATCTGACGCCGCCGAAAAACGGCACGCCTGATGCGCCGCGTAATCCTTTCCGCGGGGTGACACTGTGCAAACCGAAGCAACCGCTAGAACCGGTCTATGCCAGCCGATTCTTTAGCGTGCTCGGTGAGAGCATTACCCAAAGCACGCTGGTACAGTATATGCGCCTGCAGTGGCAGGGCTGGTCGTAATCAGTCTTTCAGACCCAGCGTGACATGGGCCAGACGGCGCGGCGTCAGTGATTTATCGCGCCACTTGCTAAACCGGATGGCCCACAACAGCACCTGATAACCCAGCTTAACGCTGCAAATATTGCTCACCATCCGCTTAAACATACCCGATACAAACACCTCGGCAATCATGCGCTGGCGGATCTTTTCGTCTGGCTCTTTGCGGATGCAATGGCACACGCGCAACGCTTCGTAAATCACCTGCTGTTTGAATTCAGGATAAATCGGAATGCGCCCGGCGTAATCATGATTCATCTTATCCAGCAGGCGGGTGATTTTGATGTAGTGGCGTTGGTAGGCCAGATTCTTTTCCCCGGTACGCGGCAGGCGACTGACGGAGGCGCCATGCAGGAAATATTTGTACAGCGGAACTTCCGTGTAACGCGCGCGTTTAGCGTTAAACATAAACTCCGTCGTCCAGATAATATCCTGGTGGTGCAGTCCGGAAAGAAAGGTTAGCCCGGCGTCGCGGATGGTTTGATGCCGGTAAACCCCCATCCAGACCACATGCCGCCAGCGACGGCTGGCAAGTGCTTTTCGCAGCCAGTCCGGCCCGGTCATGACGTCGGTGGAACGAATACGATCGGTGGGAATGGATGCCCAGGTATGACCCGTTTCCGCAATGCACCAGTCGGCGTTGCACTGGGCAACGTCCAGATTGTCCTGCAGCGCCATATTCATCAATGTTTCGTACATTTCCGGATAGGCAATGTCGTCACCATCGACGTAAGCGATGTACTCACCCTTTGCTACCGCCATACCGGTATTTCGCGCCGCCGAGACGCCCCCATTGCGCTGGTGCAGCAGATGGACGTGTGGATAACGATCCGCATATGCCTGAGCAAGCTCCGCCGAGTTATCCGTAGAGCCATCATTTACGATGATGATCTCCAGATTTTTCCAGGTTTGCGCGATCAGCGAATCCATACATGCAATGAACGGTTCACCCGTATTGTAAAGCGGCATAATGACGCTCAATAGGCCAGGGGTATAGGTCATATAAAATCCTGCCAAACAATATAATTAACGGCAATTTTTAGCATATTAAGCGGCAGAAGATCAGAGAAAATGAATCATATCTTTGACCTAAAATGCGCCGGACAAGTGGGATCGCGCAAAAAAATCCCCGGATAATTAATGATAATAAATATCCGGGGACGACATGCAGAACCCACTAATCAGAAACGGTTAATCCCAGCTCAGGATCACTTTCCCTGACTGGCCTGAACGCATTGCGTCAAAGCCTTGCTGGAACTCATCAATGGAGAACCGATGGGTAATGATCGGCGACAAATCCAGACCAGACTGGATCAGTGCAGCCATCTTGTACCAGGTTTCAAACATCTCGCGACCATAGATACCTTTAATAAACAGACCCTTAAAGATTACTTTCGTCCAGTCGACGGACATATCTGAAGGTGGAATACCCAACATGGCAATACGCCCGCCATGGTTCATGGTGTCCAGCATGGCACGGAACGCTGGCGGTGCGCCTGACATCTCCAGACCCACATCAAAGCCTTCGGTCATGCCCAGCTCAGCCATTACGTCGGTCAGGTTCTCTTTCGCTACGTTTACCGCGCGAGTGATACCCATTTTACGCGCCAGCTCAAGGCGATACTCATTAACATCGGTAATCACCACATGGCGTGCGCCAACGTGTTTCGCGACCGCTGCCGCCATAATCCCGATAGGACCCGCACCGGAAACCAGCACATCTTCTCCGACCAGATCGAACGACAGTGCCGTATGTACCGCATTACCGAATGGATCGAAGATTGAGGCTAAATCATCGGAGATATTGTCCGGGATCTTGAACGCGTTGAACGCCGGGATCACCAGGTATTCCGCAAAACAACCCGGACGGTTTACGCCGACACCGGTCGTATTGCGACACAGGTGGGTACGCCCACCACGGCAGTTACGGCAATGCCCACAGGTAATGTGGCCTTCACCCGAAACGCGATCGCCGATTTTAAAACCTTTCACTTCCTGGCCAATGCCGACCACTTCGCCGACATACTCATGACCCACTACCATCGGAACCGGGATGGTTTTTTGCGACCATTCATCCCAGTTATAAATGTGAACGTCAGTCCCGCAGATGGCTGTTTTACGGATTTTAATCAGCAAATCGTTATGGCCGACTTCCGGTTCAGGAACGTCGGTCATCCAAATGCCCTCTTCCGCTTTCAGTTTGGATAACGCTTTCATTTCACATCCTCAGGCAATAACGCCCAGTTGTTTACCTATGCGTGTGAACGCGTCAACAGCACGCGTAATCTGCTCAGGGGTATGCGCCGCAGACATCTGGGTACGGATACGCGCCTGGCCTTTTGGAACCACCGGATAGAAGAACCCGGTAACGTAAATCCCTTCTTTTTGCAGTTCACGGGCAAAGTCCTGCGCAATCACCGCATCGCCCAGCATCACCGGAATAATCGCGTGATCGGCACCGGCCAGGGTAAAGCCAGCGGCGGACATTTGCTCACGGAACTGTCGGGCGTTTGCCCACAGGCGATCGCGCAGGTCATGGCCGGACTCAACCATTTCCAGCACCTTAATGGACGCCGCCACAATCGCCGGAGCCAGCGAGTTGGAGAACAGGTACGGACGGGAACGCTGACGCAGCCACTCCACCACTTCTTTACGCGCTGCGGTATAACCACCAGACGCGCCGCCCAGTGCTTTACCCAGCGTACCGGTAATGATGTCGACACGCCCCATCACGTCACAGTATTCATGGGAACCGCGGCCGTTTTCGCCGACAAAACCCACCGCATGGGAATCATCAACCATCACCAGTGCATCGTACTTATCCGCCAGGTCGCAGACGCCTTTCAGGTTGGCAATCACGCCGTCCATCGAGAACACGCCGTCGGTGGCGATCAGCACGTGACGCACCCCAGCTTCACGCGCTTCTTTCAGACGCGCTTCCAGTTCCTGCATATCGTTGTTGGCGTAACGGAAACGCTTCGCTTTACACAAACGAACACCGTCAATGATAGAGGCGTGGTTCAGGGCATCGGAGATAATCGCATCTTCTGCACCCAGCAGCGTTTCGAACAGGCCGCCGTTGGCGTCAAAACAGGAAGAGTAAAGAATGGCATCTTCCATACCGAGGAATGCCGCCAGTTTTTGCTCCAGCTGCTTATGGCTGTCCTGGGTACCGCAGATAAAGCGCACCGAAGCCATACCAAACCCGTGAGAATCCATACCCGCTTTTGCTGCTGCGATCAGTTCCGGGTGGTTAGCCAGTCCCAGATAGTTGTTCGCACAAAAGTTAATCACATGGCTTCCGTCTGCCACGGTGATATCCGCCTGCTGCGCAGACGTAATAATGCGCTCTTCTTTAAACAACCCTTCCGCACGTGCGGTTTCCAGGTCATTCGTTAACTGCTTGTAAAAATTCCCACGCATTGCAATTCTCCAGACTGGGCAAATTTCAGCACATATTACCCAAAGCTATACATTGATACGAGATGACGCGTCATCACTTCTTCAAAATGAAGCATAAATCACGTGTACCCGCACGGCTTATCGGTGAATGGCTGAAGCCTGGGCCATGTAGTGATATGATAGAAGTATTCGTGTCTGAGATTGTCTCTGACTCCATAATTCGAAGGTTACATTTATGATCATCGTTACCGGCGGCGCGGGCTTTATCGGCAGCAACATCGTTAAGTCCCTGAATGATAAAGGCATCACCGATATTCTGGTGGTGGACAACCTGAAAGACGGCACCAAGTTTGTCAACCTGGTGGATCTGAATATTGCTGACTACATGGACAAGGAAGACTTCCTAATCCAGATTATGGCCGGAGAAGAACTCGGCGATATCGAGGCGATTTTCCACGAAGGCGCATGCTCATCCACCACCGAGTGGGATGGCAAGTATATGATGGACAATAACTATCAATACTCCAAAGAGCTGCTGCACTACTGCCTGGAGCGAGAGATTCCGTTCCTGTACGCCTCTTCTGCAGCCACTTACGGCGGTCGCACTTCTGACTTCATCGAATCCCGTGAATATGAGAAGCCTCTGAACGTCTATGGTTACTCAAAATTCCTGTTTGATGAATACGTTCGTCAGATCCTGCCTGAAGCGGATTCGCAGATTGTTGGCTTCCGCTATTTCAACGTCTACGGACCGCGTGAAGGCCACAAAGGCAGCATGGCAAGCGTGGCTTTCCATCTCAATACCCAGCTCAACAATGGCGAAACACCAAAACTGTTTGAAGGTAGCGAAAACTTCAAACGTGACTTCGTCTATGTCGGCGATGTTGCCGCAGTTAACCTGTGGTTCCTGGAAAACGGTGTATCCGGTATCTTTAACCTCGGTACCGGTCGCGCGGAATCATTCCAGGCCGTGGCGGACGCTACGCTGGCGTACCATAAAAAAGGCAGCATTGAGTACATTCCGTTCCCGGAAAAACTGAAAGGCCGCTACCAGGCGTTTACTCAAGCGGATCTGACTAACCTGCGCGCAGCTGGTTACGACAAACCGTTTAAGACCGTAGCCGAAGGCGTAACGGAATATATGGCCTGGCTGAACCGCGACGCGTAAGTATGAAAATTTTGGTGATAGGCCCGTCCTGGGTTGGCGACATGATGATGTCGCAATGTCTCTATCGCACGCTCAAGGCGCGCTATCCCCAGGCGATAATCGACGTGATGGCACCGGCATGGTGTCGTCCGCTGCTGTCGCGCATGCCTGAAGTCAACGATGCGATTGCCATGCCACTAGGACACGGCGCGCTGGAAATCGGTGAACGACGTAAACTCGGCCACAGCCTGCGTGAAAAACGCTACGATCGTGCCTACGTGCTGCCGAACTCATTTAAGTCAGCGCTGGTGCCGTTCTTTGCGGGCATTCCCCATCGTACCGGCTGGCGCGGTGAGATGCGCTACGGGCTGCTCAATGATGCACGCGTGCTGGATAAAGAAGCCTGGCCGCTGATGGTCGAGCGCTATGTGGCGCTGGCCTACGATAAAGGCGTAATGCTTTCAGCGAAAGATTTACCGCAGCCGCTGTTATGGCCGCAGCTGCAAGTCAGCGAAGGTGAAAAATCACTGACCTGTAGCCAGTTCTCTCTCTCTGCTGAACGCCCGATCATCGGTTTTTGTCCTGGGGCAGAATTTGGTCCGGCCAAACGCTGGCCGCATTATCACTATGCGGAACTGGCAAAACAGCTGATCGACGAAGGTCATCAAATTGTGCTGTTTGGCTCAGCCAAAGATCATGAAGCCGGTAATGAAATTCTGGCTACGCTCAACACCGAACAGCAGGCATGGTGCCGTAACTTGGCGGGTGAAACGCAGCTCGAGCAGGCCGTTATTCTTCTCGCCGCCTGTAAAGCGGTAGTCACCAATGACTCAGGATTAATGCACGTAGCCGCCGCGCTGAACCGTCCGCTGGTCGCCCTGTACGGCCCCAGCAGCCCGGATTTCACTCCGCCTCTGTCCCATAAAGCACGCGTGATCCGCCTGATTACGGGTTATCACAAAGTACGTAAAGGCGATGCAGCGCAGGGTTATCATCAGAGCCTGATTGACATCACACCCCAGCGCGTTCTGGAAGAACTGAACGACCTGTTGTTACAAGAGGAAGCCTGACGGATGCGGGTTCTGATCGTTAAAACATCGTCAATGGGCGATGTACTGCATACGTTGCCTGCGCTAACCGATGCGCAGCAGGCGATTCCAGGAATTCAGTTTGACTGGGTGGTGGAAGAAGGATTCGCGCAGATCCCGTCCTGGCATTCAACCGTTGACCGGGTGATCCCGGTCGCGATTCGCCGCTGGCGTAAAGCATGGTTTTCCGCACCGATTAAAGCCGAGCGTAAAACCTTTCGTGATACAGTTCGTTTACAGCAGTATGACGTGATAATTGATGCACAAGGCCTGGTAAAAAGTGCCGCGCTAGTGACGCGCCTGGCGCGCGGCATCAAGCACGGTATGGACTGGAGCACGGCCCGTGAGCCGCTGGCAAGCCTGTTTTATAATCGTAAGCATCACATTGCCAGGCAGCAGCATGCTGTTGAACGTACGCGGGAACTGTTTGCGAAAAGTCTGGGGTATACCAAACCGCAGTCGCAGGGTGATTATGCTATCGCGCAGCATTTCCTGAACGATCTTAATGCTAATGCTGGTCAATATGCGGTATTTTTACACGCGACAACCCGCGATGATAAACACTGGCCGGAAGCCAACTGGCGGGAGCTGATTGGCCTGCTAAATAACGCAGGAATACGCATTAAGCTGCCATGGGGTGCCCCTCATGAAGAAACTCGTGCCAAAAGGCTGGCAGAGGGTTTTTCCTACGTCGATGTCCTGCCACGGATGAGTCTGGAAGAGATTGCTAGCGTGTTGGCGGGGGCAAAATTTGTCGTGTCAGTAGATACTGGGCTGAGCCATTTAACAGCTGCATTGGATCGCCCGAACATTACCCTGTATGGTCCAACGGACCCTGGGCTGATTGGTGGGTATGGGAAGAATCAATACACACAGCAGAGTCAATCCGGTAAATTGCAGGATCTGGAAGCCGGCACTGTCAACGCATCATTGCTTGATATTAATTTGCTTTAACTTTAAGAGATGAACCATGCTTCGCCAAAACATGTTTTCTCGCTTTATCGATAATACAAAAAATAATCCATTTAGTTTTATATATCAGCTGTTTTACGCAGGGATCCTTGTCACCCTTGCTATGGTGCTCGTCAACCCAGATGAGGCATTGAAGGTATTTATTGCATGTGCGGCCCTGTCTCTGCCGTTGATTGGCAAAAATATAAAGTATGTGTTCAGCAACAAAAAAAATCTGATATTGCCTTTTATGCTGTTGCTTTTTGGCTTAGTGCAAATTATTTGGGTGGACATCTTTAAGCAGCCCGGCTCTGCCTTTACTGGCGCCTACCGTTCGTATCAGAATGGAGGCAAAGTCATGGTTTTTGCCGCACTAGTTCTTACCGCATTAACTTCGCGGGCACCCTGTGCAACTAAAACTCGTCTCACCAGTATCTGGGTTATTGTTACGGCAATTGGCCTGTATCTTTTTGCTGGCTATCAGTTAGCAGGTGCCCCTAATCCCTTGCATTATCGTGTTGCTCTCGGCTTTGAGCACCAGACGGGTACTGCTTATGCACTGACATTTATTGCATTATTAGCATCACAGGCCATTATTAACCTACGCCTAAAGCATACCGTTTCGCTCTATCTATTACACTTTTTGATATCGCTAACGGTTATCATCACGACGCAGACCCGGGCAGCAATTTTAGTTTATCCGATACTGAGCATCGGACTGTTTTACATACACTATCGTCATAATCACACTATGCTATTAAGAGCACTTTTGGCCTTCGTGATATTGGTAGGAATTGCAGCGCTCCCCTTAAAATCAGTCATTGAAAATCGCTATAACAATTTTATGGTCGATGTACATTCTTTTAGCCAGAATAATAGTAAGACATCAATTGGTGCACGCCTTGCAATGCAACAAGTCGGAATCGATGCAGGGGAAGAGCATATCTGGGGACAATCACTTGAACAACGAGGTACAAAAATCCAGCAACTTGCTTTGCAAGACACCTCGCTGCAAGGTGCTCTCAAATATATCAATGTGCATTTGCATAACGAAGTTATTGATACCTTTTCACTTAAAGGCATCCAGGGCGTTGTTGTGCTAATCTTGCTTTATACTGCCATGTTTTTAAGAGCTTATTGGCAACGTAGTCCTCTGTTGTTCGTCATCTCAGGCACTATCACTATCTATGGCTTGAGTGATTTATTATTGTATGCAAAGGGTGAAGCCTTGAGCAGCATGTTGGCATTGTGTATCGCAGCAATGCTAACCTCGAATCTAACGAGAGAATGACGTCATGATTAACGCTTCAGGTTATTTACTGAGCATTATTATACCTACATACAACAATGCTGAATTCATCACTGGTACGCTGGCGTCTATACATCAGAGTATCACTGATGACGTGGAGATAATAATTGTTAATGATGGTTCGACTGATTCGACTGAAGAGAAAATTAATGCATTTTATAGCGAAAAAAACCACAAAAACATTAAATATATACGCCAAAAAAATCAAGGCGTTGCAATTACCCGTAATGTTGGACTTGCCCACGCGACAGGAAAGTATATTGGTTTTGTGGATAGCGATGACATTGTCTGTCCTGATTATTTTTCTATTCTTCTCCCTAAATTAAGGAGCGGTGAATATGATATTATCGAATTCAATCTAACCCGAAACATAAAAAATCTATATCGGAATACTTCTGATATGGAAAGTACCCTAGACCAGCACGAAATCATTTTAACAGACGATAACTATACTCCACTTCTGCCAACATTTCGTGCCGGTCAGTGGCATTTAATGACGAAAATTTTTCATCGTGATGTGATCGGGGAAGACAGATTTGAAGAACATCGTCGCTATGAAGACATGATTTTTTGTCCTTTCCAATATTTTAAATGCCATAAGATTTTAAAAATTGAGAATAAACTCTACTATTACCGAGTAAACGATAAAAGTATTACCGAGAACATTATTGATAGCGATGCTGATAGTATCTTCTTTGCCATGCGTAAAATGTATAAATACGTCAATGAAAATAGTGCAAAACGAACTGTTGCCACATTAATGATCATCAATTGTTTTCTGGAAGGACGTAAAATTTTACGTAAGAAAAAAGGTTATTATCGTTATAATGAAAACATGTTAAATGATATTCATAATGCACTGGCAAGCTGTGATACACGAATCATCAAGAAAAAGATCATTTATAAAATGAAATACCCACATATTGATCGTTCTATTTCTGAGATACGCTATAAAGTAATAAGCGGCTGCAAGAATTTATTTTTTCGAAAGGATTTTTAACATGTTTGATAAAGTGGACAGAATTCTCATCTGCAAGCTAAAATTTTATGGCGATGTACTGTTAATCACACCTGTTATTACCAGCATTCGGGCCCGATACCCACATGCTAAAATAGACCTGCTTCTTTATAAAGATACTAAGGCAATCTTAGCTGCGAATAAAGATATCAATGATTTTTATCTCATCGAGAAAAATAAAGGGTTACTGACAACTATAAAAAATTACCTGACAGTGCATCAACTGCTGAAAAAAAATCGTTATGACCTTATCGTAAACTTGACCGAGCAATGGCCGATTGGTGCGCTTATCGCCTCCCTACATCGTCCCTCCATTGCATTTGAACGTGAAAAAAAACTGTGGAACAACCTGTTTTCACGCGTCACACCAATGACAGGGACACACATCGTTGAACAAAACCTATCCATTTTAAAAGGTATTGGCTTTAGCGAAACTGAACTCAAAAAAGAAATACGACTTTATTATCGCCAGGATGATTATCAACGTTTAGTTTCACAGCTCCCATCATTATCCTCACAAAAATATGTTGTGATTCAACCAACTGCCAGACAGGAGTTCAAATGTTGGGATATGGAAAAATTTGCACATGTCATAGACCACTTACATCGTCTTGGCCTGCATGTGTACCTTACCTGCGGACCGGCACTCAATGAGCAGCAACAGGTGCAGAAAATTGCCGCACTGTGTAAATCAGCTCCTGACCTAACACTGGCGGGTAAAACCACTTTCCTGCAACTGGCAGCGTTAATCGATCATGCAGTCCTCTATATTGGTGTCGATTCAGCACCGATGCATATGGCTGCTGCATTAGGAACCCCGCAGGTCTGTCTGTTTGGCGCCACCAAATATCAACAATGGCAGCCATGGTCAGATAAAGCCGTATTGATCTGGGCGGGAGATTTTCATCCAATGCCTTCCAGGGATGAGTTAGACAGATCAAAAAAATATTTAACATGGATACCAGAACAAGCTGTAATTGACGCTATCGATACGGTACTTCATGATAATGGCACTGACAAAGATAATGAGACAGCATAAATGGATAATAAAAACAACACTATTAATATTGCTTACTGTACAGATTCCAATTATCTGGAATATGTAGCAGTATCTATTATATCTGTCATAATGAACAATCCAGAGCAGGCTCTGTCATTTTACGTCTTTGTTTATGATGTCACTGATGATGAGATTAATAAACTATGTTCAACCAGTGATAAAATTCAGGTTATAAATATCGATAAGGAAGAAATTGAAAAATATAACAGCGATTTTGCTATCAAACACCTTAATCGCTCAACCTATATGCGCCTAGCTGTACCACGCTTACTTAAAGATAAAATTGAGCATTTTATCTATTTAGATGCTGACACATTGTGTTTCGATAAAATCAATGAAATTAATAAAATTGATATTAGTGATGTTATTTGTGCCGTCAGTCATGACTCACTCGATATTCATGACACCAAAAACGCTAAACGTTTAGGTCTCAGTACTGGTCATTATTTCAATGCCGGTTTTCTGTACATTAACATTGCAAACTGGCTCAAATTCGACATTGAACATAAATCAAATACTGTATTATTTGAAGAAGGGAAATCCTTACCTTACTTTGATCAAGATGCTCTGAATATCGCAATGGACGGTAACGTAAAATTTATCGATAATAGATGGAATTTTTTGTTTAACTGGTTTACCGACCAGCAGAAAAATGTCTTCTTCTACCAAAAAAACACCCTGCCGCGTATTATCCATTTCACCGGTGGAAGGAAACCTTGGTATAAGGAACATACAGGGTTGTCGCAACAACTCTATCTTTTTTACCATCACTTCACACCATGGCGAAACACAGAAATGCGTTCCTATGCTCCTCGTATGAGACCTACCGATTATCGTGTTTACGCGCGCCAGGAAGCCAAAAAAGGAAATTACTGCGCTTCAATAAAATGGTATCTGAAATATCTTCAAGCGAAATTTCACTAAAAAAGACTCCCTTTCGGGAGTTTTTTTTACTTAGTTTTTAACTTTTCACGTAAATAGCCGATATAGCTAATTACTGAAGCACAATATTTTCCTTGCAGCCGTTCATGCCGTGATTTCTTTTTATATTGCTTTGGCGTTCTGGCTGGCAACAACGGAACATCCGCCCATGGTGAAGCCTTCCACGCTTCAACAAAGTACTGTGCCGAAGGATAGTTTGCCCAAGAGTTCCATGGTTTTGTTACGCCAACATAATGAATAAGAATAGTATCATCCATAATATATTCTTTATATCTAGAGATATCCTTACTCTTTAATTCTTGTTTAATACCATATATTGCATCGTAGATTCTAGATAGAAAAATTGTTTTTCCTAAAAACATAATATTCAAAACATCTTGGTCAAGAAATGAAAATTTCTTTGTTTTATCTAGCAAAATAGAAAATGCCTTAGCAAAAAATTGTTGTTCTTTCCACTCTATTAAATTAGCAAAAATAACACCGGCATTAAAGTATTGACCATTAAATTCAGGAATGTTAAGTCGACTCGCTGCATATGAACGACTATCATCGACATCCTGGATAACCGCAGCAACATAATGATCAAACTGAATCTTTGTTAACTCAACCAGCGAACCTTTACATACCACATCGGCATCAATATAAAGAAGACTGTTAATCTTTTCACTAAGATATTCAAATGCAATAAATCTAAAGTAGGTCGCATAAGACCAGGCATTTCCGCATGGTAGGACCTTTAATCCTTCAGCATTCATAACATAAACAGTTATATTCGTTGAAAACTGCTTTGCCAGTTGTTCTAGCCTTTGCTGATAATCCGAATCAATATAGTCAGTAAAAAGATGAAAATGAATATTGATATCTTGATTATGCAGTAAAACGGACGACATAGAGACCGCAGCCCCAAACATAAAGTTCTTATCAACCCCCCATGCGATATTGAGCTGTAGGTTTTGATTTGCTGGAGCACCAAAGATCTCAATAGTATCTTTGATAGACTGATGACAATCAAAATTCATGTACTACACCTTTTTAATATGCTTTCCGATGATTATTTGCACAACTAACTAGTGTGACCGTGCATTATGTAATTTACTTTTGATGTACATAACATGACTAAGAATTGAACGAATATATTTTCGTTGTATTTTTTCATGTCGAGATTTACGCTTATATAGTTTTGCTGTATTTGCATTCAGTAGAGATTTTTCTGCCCATGGCGACTTCTCATAAGCATCAATAAAAAATTTAGAAACCGGATATTTAGCCCATGTATGCCATGGTTTTGTTACACCGACATAATGAATTAATACCGTACTATCATTAATGTAATTCTGGTAAATCTTATCATTCTTATTTTTTAATTCCTGATCTACACCGTAAATACAGTTAAAATCACGTCTTAGGAATATTACATTTCCGACAAATAGTATATTTAATACATCTTGATCAAAATAAAGCAGATCCTTCTGGCGTTCCCTCAGAATAGAGAATGCCGTCAACAGAAGTTGCTTCTCTCGCCAGACATCCAGATTTGCAAACACCACACCTGAATTGAAATATCCATTACTCAGTTCTGGTATACCGAGTCTCTCTCCGGATTTAATACGCACTTCATCAATATCATTAATGACAGCGGCATATTCTCCACAGAAATTAACATCCGTAAGTTCTCGCAAAGAACCTTTGCAAACCACATCGGCATCAAGGTACAATACTGAACTGAGTTCACTGCTTAAATACTCAAATGCAAAATAACGGTAGTACATTGCATAAGTCCAGGCTTTGGTGCTCGGTAGTTTGCGAAATGCGGTATTATCGAAAACCAGAACCGTCACCGTCGTACTGTACATTTGCGTCAGCCGTTGTACACTTTCCAGATAGTCATCATCTACATAGTCCGTTGCTATATAGAAGTGGATATCAATATCAGGATTATTCACTAACACTGAAGTCATTGATATACCAGAACCGAATAAAAAGTTACGATCAACACCGTACGCAATATTTAATTGTTTACTTTTCTCGTGCGTAGAACTGTCAATCACATGTTTTTGAATGATCACTTTCTGGAAATCAATATTCATAATAAAATAGCCTCAAAATTCATATGTATCCTACAGCGCTTTTCTTATTGTTCTTTGCTTTATTTTTTGCGCTTTCGTAACCGCTTGCTCAAACAACTTAACTTCCTGACGGAAGATTTCGCGTAATGGCATGGCGAAATAGACACGTAAAAAACGGTAGATATCTCTCGATGTCAGCCCGATCTCAAGTGATGAGAAATAGAGTCCAATCAAATCCTTATCCCGCCAACGGCGTGGTACCTGCTGACGAATTTGCGCACGATGCAGATCAATCACCGAGAGTTTGATATCTGCAATATTTGCAGGCATCGGTTGTTGGAGCAGGAAATGACAGATATAGCAATCTCGATGGTTCACTCCACCACGATGCATTTTACCCACCATTTCTGCCACGCGGTTGATAATGGTCCGTTTTAATACAAAATCAGGACATTCCATAGCCCAATTGGCACAATAATCTTCAAGGCTAATAGCAGGAGAAAGATCTTCAGTGATAATAAATGATGTGCGCTCTAATGGATTAAGCCCTTTCTGTCCAAATGCCACACCGGTCATGGTATCCACATTCAGCTCTTTTAAACGGTGAATAGCAAACCACTCTCGATCGGCGCCCAGCACAGGTATACGTAACGAAATCAGGTTTTTCACCACTTCTTTGAGCGTGGTTCCATGATGATATTTAAGAAAATACCCTTTACCCATCATCTCAAAACGCAGGGTACGCCGCGTTTCTAACGCACGAAAGACCTCACCATCCAATTTAGTGACTTCTGTGAACGGGTCTTTTCCCTGCCACTGCGTGGCAAAGGGTTCTTTTAATTCAATCATTCTTAAAACCTAAAATGATATCTGCAGCCCTGTCAGCCAGGCTGTAGAGATCTTCTGTATCAGCAAAATGCCGAGCATTGCAGGCCCAGCAACTTCGTTGTTCATTGTTTTGCAACGCATCGAAAAGCGCTGTATTCAAATGGTTCTGCACAAACGGTTCTGGAATAACTACACCACATTGGGCAGCATTGATATAGTCAGCATATCCGCATACCTCTGTGGTTAACACCGGCAATCCTGCAACCACGGCCTCTAGCAATACAATACCAGCAGCTTCCTGAACGGCAGGGTGTAGCAATAAGTCCGCTGCGGACATCAATTCAGCAATGTCATCTCGACCGGAGAAAAACTGTACTTGTTTCTCAATACCAAGTTGGCGAGCCTGAGCACGGTAACGATCGGCTTTATCCTGACCAACCACCATCAGCCGCGTACGTTGGCGTAGGGGTTCAGGTAATGACGCCAGTGCCTGCAACGTTCTCGGCACTCCCTTACGTTTGAAATCTGAACCTACCTGCAGAAGGAAGAACTGCTCGAGACCAATATCATTTTTTTCCCTGACAATCTGTCTACTGTTTTCAGGCTGCTGGCTATACTTTCGGTCAGGGTAAATACCCGGTGGTAAAATGCGAAAACGTGGATTCTCGGTATGATAATGACGTTTAAAATCGCCAATTTGTTTGTTGGTCAACATCAGTAGCGTGGTGTGAGAACCTTGCTGAAATACAGCCTTTTCATACGAGGCATAATGCCGATACCGGCGCATCAGCTTGTAAAAAAAACCTTTTTCACGGGCAACTTTTTCGGCATAGCAGACATCGGCTGCATAATACACATCCAGCCCGGGCATTTTATTGAAACCAACAACACGATCAACAGGGTGCTGGCTCAAATACTGTTGCACCCATTGATGGTATTGCTCATTTTTCCCATGGTTGGTTCTGGATGTGACTGGAACGAGTATAATTTCCAGGTCTTCAGGACGCTCCCCCTGCCATTGCTGGGTAAAAACCTGAACATGATGCCCACGTGCAGCGACCGTCTGCGCAATCCGCAGAAAATCACGCTGTAATCCACCATAAGGAAAATACTTATACAAACAAAAAGCAATGATCATGCATTAATATCCGCATCGCGTCGCCAGGCATACCAAGCCCTATACACAAGAAGGCTGTAATCTTTGATTGCACGACCCAAAGATTACTCCACATGCTTCAAAGCGTTGATGGCTGCCAACTACCAGAAATTGCGCAGTAGTATATCATTGATTATCACTCAATCCGAACCGAATGTTTTTTGAACAGAAAAATTAAATTATATATAAAAAACAAATATATAAAATCAACCCAACGTCAACGAAATAGTCATATCGCACGAGAAGTTAAGCCATAAAATTGGAAATAAGTGTTTTTTTGAAAAGGCCACTTGCGAAAACAGTGCCTTGCCAACACACGCGTTTTGGCACAACCTGGATAAAAATGATGGTAAAGCCACAGCTAAATACATAGAATCCCCAGCACATCCCTAGGTTAGCCACTATTATGCTCGAATTGCTTTACACCGCCCTTTTCTACCTTATTCAGCCCTTGATCTGGATACGGCTTTGGGTGCGCGGGCGTAAGGCTCCGGCCTACCGTAAACGCTGGGGTGAACGCTACGGTTTTTACCGTCGTCCGCTGAAACCAGGCGGCATCATGCTTCACTCTGTTTCCGTGGGCGAAACGCTGGCGGCAATCCCATTAGTGCGCGCCCTACGACACCGTTACCCTGACTTGCCAATCACCGTTACGACCATGACGCCAACTGGCTCAGAACGCGTCCAGTCTGCGTTTGGCGCTGACGTTCAGCATGTCTATTTACCTTACGATTTACCAGATGCTCTCAACCGTTTCCTGAATAAAATTGACCCCAAACTGGTGTTAATCATGGAAACTGAGCTGTGGCCGAATCTGATTGCAGCACTTCACAAACGTCATATTCCTCTGGTTATTGCCAACGCCCGTCTTTCGGCCCGCTCGGCCGCAGGCTACGCGAAACTGGGTAAATTTGTTGGCAGATTGCTACGTCGCATTACACTGATTGCTGCACAAAACGAAGAAGATGGCGCACGCTTTATTACGCTTGGAGCAAAGAGTAATCAAGTAACCGTCACCGGCAGTCTAAAATTTGATATTTCCGTTACCCCTCAACTGGCCGCGAAAGCGATCACGCTACGTCGCCAGTGGGCGCCACATCGCCCGGTATGGATTGCAACCAGCACGCACGACGGTGAAGAAAGCATTATCATCGCCGCACACCAGGCATTATTAAATCAGTTCCCGAATCTGTTACTGATTCTGGTCCCCAGACATCCGGAACGTTTTCCGGATGCCATTAATCTCGTACGCCAGGCTGGGCTAAGCTATACCACTCGGTCCTCGGGAGAAGTCCCGTCATCAGGTACTCAGGTGGTTATCGGTGATACGATGGGTGAGTTAATGCTGCTGTACGGCATTGCTGACCTGGCTTTCGTCGGCGGTTCTCTGGTTGAACGTGGGGGTCATAACCCATTAGAAGCTGCAGCGCACGCTATTCCGGTGCTGATGGGGCCACATACCTTTAATTTTAAAGATATTTGTGCCCGTCTTGAGCAGGCAAGTGGATTGATCACCGTCACCGACGCCACCACGTTAGTGAAAGAGATCTCGTCGTTGCTGACCGATGCAGATTATCGTAATTTCTATGGTCGTCATGCGGTTGAAGTCCTGTATCAAAACCAGGGCGCGCTCCAGCGTCTGCTGCAGCTGCTGGAACCTTACCTGCCACACAAAACGCATTGAGGGTTGTCATGCAAAAACGGGCGATTTATCCAGGAACCTTCGATCCCATTACTAACGGCCATCTTGATATCGTGACACGCGCTACGCAAATGTTTGATCACGTTATCCTGGCGATTGCCGCAAGCCCCAGCAAAAAACCGATGTTTACGCTTGAAGAGCGCGTTGAGCTCGCACAACAGGCAACAGCGCATCTCGGCAATGTCGAAGTGCTGGGATTTAGCGATTTGATGGCAAACTTTGCCCGCGATAAGCAGGCGAACATTCTCATTCGAGGCCTGCGTGCGGTGGCAGATTTCGAGTATGAAATGCAGCTGGCACACATGAATCGCCACCTGATGCCGCAGCTGGAAAGCGTCTTTTTGATGCCTTCCAAAGAGTGGTCATTTATCTCATCATCGCTGGTTAAAGAAGTCGCCCGTCATCAGGGAGACGTGACCCACTTTTTACCGGTGAACGTTCACCTGGCGTTAATGGCCAAACTGAAGTAAACGCGTTATCTACCCTACTTCTGACAGCGACGGCAGTAGAACGTCGTGCGCTGGGCGTGCTTAGTCGCAACGATTGGCGCACCGCATGCACGGCAAGGTTCGCCTTCTCGCCCATAGACTTGCAACTCTTGGGCAAAATAGCCCGGCTTGCCGTCACTTTGCAGAAAATCCTTCAGCGTCGTCCCACCCTGCTCGATAGAACGCAGTAAAACAGCCTTGATGACGCGCACCAACAGTTCACACTCAGATGCCGACAGCGACGATGCCAGACGGTCAGGATGGATACCAGCCGCGAACAGCGACTCGCTGGCATAGATGTTGCCCACGCCCACCACCAGCTTGTTGTCCATCAGCCAGGGTTTAATCGCTGTTTTCTTCTTCGCGCATTTCTGCTGGAGATAGCTGGCATTAAAATCGTCACTCAGCGGCTCCGGGCCAAGATGCGCGAGAACATTGTGTCCCGCCAGTTCTTTGGTCCATAGCCAGGCCCCAAACCGCCGGGGATCGGTATAGCGCAAGACTTTGCCATTGCTCATCACCAAATCCACATGATCATGCTTTTCTGCCGGGCGCTCTTCAGGAAGGATACGTAAACTGCCAGACATGCCCAGATGAATGATAATCCAGCCATCCGTTAGCTCTAACAGTAGATATTTCGCGCGACGCTGTACGCTAAGCACAGGCTTATCACTAAGACGATAGATTTCTTCTGATACCGGCCAGCGCAGACGGCCATTACGCACTATGGCGTGCAGAATCGTTGCCCCTACCAGATGCGGCTCAATACCACGGCGACTGGTTTCGACTTCAGGTAATTCAGGCATAGCATCTCCGGCGGTGTATCAGGTCTCATTAATATGGGGACGGCCAGAAAACAAAAAACCCCGCCGAGGCAGGGTTTTTCTTTACATCAAAGCGAAAATTATTTGATTTTCGCTTCTTTGTATAAAACGTGCTGACGGACAACTGGATCGAATTTTTTCAGTTCCAGTTTTTCCGGCTTAGTACGCTTGTTCTTCGTGGTGGTGTAGAAGTGACCAGTACCAGCAGAAGAAACCAGCTTGATTTTCTCACGAATACCTTTAGCCATGATTTATTTCCTCTTAGTACTTAGTACTTTTCGCCACGGGCACGCAGTTCAGACAGAACTGTTTCGATGCCTTTCTTATCAATAACACGCATACCTTTAGCAGATACACGCAGGGTGACAAAACGCTTCTCGCTCTCAACCCAAAAACGGTGAGAGTGCAGGTTAGGCAGGAAACGGCGTTTAGTCGCGTTCAGTGCGTGGGAACGGTTGTTACCGGTCACCGGACGCTTGCCAGTAACTTGGCAGACTCGGGACATGTCTATTCTCCAAAAATCAAATTAGCTCGAGCTTCGTATGGGGTATTGGCGCCTCGTCAGGCTTCTCAGCCCGGTTATCGCAGTTCAATACACTCAATCTTTCATACTGCATCAACGTTGGATACCGAATGAATGATTTCGTATATTTGCGAACTCTCGATTGCCAGGCCCAAATGCCAAACCCGAGATTCTCAAAGGTGGCGTAGTATACGCTGAGTCAGCGATGTGCTCAAGTCCCGAACAGACAAAGATCCCGATGGATCGCGTAAAGTGCGTTAAATCCAACCACGTTCCGCAAAAGAAACGTACTCTCCGCGCCCAATTACTAGATGATCAAGCACCCGGACATCCATGAACTGACAGCATTTCACAACACGCTCGGTGATAAGTTTATCTGCTTTGCTCGGCTCTGCACACCCCGAAGGGTGATTATGCGCAAGGATCACCGCCGACGCATTCATTTTTATCGCCTCACGGACAATTTCTCGCGGGTGCACCTCTACATGACTGAGCGTGCCGGAAAAAAGAGTACTGTGTT
Source organism: Citrobacter sp. Res13-Sevr-PEB04-36 (assembly GCF_015672735.1). Taxonomy (GTDB): domain Bacteria; phylum Pseudomonadota; class Gammaproteobacteria; order Enterobacterales; family Enterobacteriaceae; genus Citrobacter. Next base: position 105,984 of record NZ_JADABY010000045.1, read on the forward strand.
TAATCACTCGGTGCTGAGCATCAAGAAAGATCACCAAAAAGATCTCCCTTTCCTCTTGCGAGAGTTGGCTTTGCAGAAACTCACGCGTCATTTCCGGACTCAGTAGCGAACGTTCTTCCATCACTCGTACGTTGTAGTAACGTTTTGCCAGTTCGGCAATGCCTTTTAGCTGGGTATACTTCGCTACACCAATGCCTTGAACCTGGCTAAAATCCATGTAATCAGCCGATAACAGGCCATAAAGAGAACCAAAATGTTGCAGTATCTCTTTCGCCAGCGTCAGAACACCCATTCCCCGCGATCCGGTACGTAAAAAAAGTGCCAGTAGCTCAACATCTGTAAGCGATTCAACCCCTAACGCCATCATTTTTTCCCGGGGCATTGAATATTCTGTATCTTCCATGTTTCCCCTCCTTTAATTCCAGATGGTTGCATAACGCCAGCAGCGAAGCGACGTACTGTTTTCACTTCTTCGTGACGCCTCGCAAAGTGATTCCCGGCAAAAGCACGTCTCATTGCGGATTGTGATAAAATGTCCGACTTCTGGTGAAACCCAACAGGAAAGATCATGATGAGCCTGGCCGGTAAAAAAATCGTACTTGGCGTCAGTGGCGGCATTGCTGCATACAAAACGCCCGAGCTGGTACGCCGTTTACGGGAGCGTGGCGCAGATGTCCGCGTGGCAATGACCGAGGCGGCAAAAGCGTTTATTACGCCCCTGAGCCTACAGGCGGTTTCGGGCTATCCCGTTTCCGACAGCCTGCTTGACCCCGCAGCAGAAGCCGCGATGGGCCATATTGAACTGGGGAAATGGGCCGATTTGGTTATCCTGGCACCTGCCACGGCAGATCTGATTGCACGCATTGCCGCAGGCATGGCCAACGATCTGGTATCCACGATCTGCCTGGCAACGCCTGCGCCTGTTGCCGTCTTACCGGCCATGAACCAGCAGATGTACCGCGCCGCCGCAACACAGCACAATATTGGCGTTCTCGCATCACGTGGCTTGCTCATCTGGGGCCCCGACAGCGGCAGCCAGGCCTGTGGCGATGTTGGCCCTGGCCGGATGCTGGATCCGTTAACCATTGTGGATATGGCGGCGGAGCATTTTTCGCCTGTCAACTCCCTGCAACATCTCAACATCATGATTACGGCTGGCCCAACTCGCGAGCCGCTTGATCCGGTGCGCTACATTTCTAACCACAGTTCCGGGAAGATGGGCTTCGCCATCGCCGCTGCCGCCGCAAAACGCGGCGCTAACGTCACGCTGGTGTCAGGTCCCGTGTCATTATCCACGCCGCCTTTTGTACAGCGTGTTGATGTGATGACAGCGTTGGAAATGGAAGCCGCCGTGCAATCAGCAGTGCAGAAGCAGCATATTTTTATCGGCTGTGCCGCCGTCGCTGATTATCGCGCTGAAACCGTAGCCCATGAAAAAATCAAAAAACAGGCAACGCAGGGTGATGAATTAACAGTAAAAATGGTCAAAAACCCGGATATTATTGCTGGTGTTGCCGCACTGAATGCTAATCGTCCCTTTGTCGTTGGATTTGCCGCCGAAACAAATAATGTGGAAGAATACGCCCGGCAAAAACGTATCCGCAAAAACCTTGATGTAATTTGTGCAAACGATGTTTCGCTGTCTACTCAGGGATTTAACAGCGACAGCAACGCATTACACCTTTTCTGGCAGGATGGAGATAAAGTCTTACCGCTTGAGCGTAAAGAACTCCTGGGCCAATTATTACTCGACGAGATCGTGACCCGTTATGATGAAAAAAATCGACGTTAAGATTCTGGACCCACGCGTAGGGCAACAATTTCCGCTTCCGACGTACGCCACTTCTGGCTCTGCCGGACTTGACCTGCGCGCCTGCCTTGATGACGCCGTAGAACTGGCTCCGGGCGCGACGACGCTGGTGCCAACCGGGTTAGCCATTCATATTGCCGATCCGTCATTGGCGGCAGTGATGCTTCCACGCTCCGGGTTGGGCCATAAGCACGGTATCGTACTCGGTAACCTGGTCGGTTTAATTGACTCCGACTATCAAGGCCAACTGATGGTATCTGTCTGGAACCGTGGCCAGGACAGCTTCACTATCGAACCGGGTGAGCGTATTGCACAGATGGTCTTTGTACCGGTTGTGCAGGCTGAATTTAATCTGGTGGAAGAATTTGAAGCCACCGATCGTGGCGAAGGCGGCTTCGGCCATTCCGGGCGCAAGTAACCCGTAGAGAAGTATCCCACAGCGTAATAACGCAATAACATACCGCAAACAGTTGTTTGCGGTCGCTGTGTGGATGCCTGCCTGGCAAGTGCTTATTTTCAGGGGTATTTTGTAACATGGTAGAAAAGCAAACTGCGAAAAGGAATCGTCGCGAAGAAATACTTCAGTCTCTGGCGCTGATGCTGGAATCCAGCGATGGAAGCCAACGCATTACGACAGCAAAACTGGCAGCCTCTGTTGGCGTTTCCGAAGCGGCATTGTATCGCCATTTTCCCAGCAAGACCCGCATGTTCGATAGCCTGATTGAGTTTATCGAAGATAGTCTGATTACCCGTATCAATCTGATTTTGAAAGATGAAAAAGACACCGGCGCACGCCTGCGTCTGATCGTGTTGCTGATTTTAGGGTTCGGTGAACGTAACCCCGGCCTGACACGCATTCTTACTGGTCACGCACTGATGTTTGAGCAAGACCGTCTGCAGGGCCGCATTAACCAGCTATTTGAGCGCATCGAGGCTCAATTGCGCCAGGTTCTGCGAGAAAAAAGAATGCGTGAAGGCGAAGGTTACGCCATGGATGAAACGCTGCTGGCCAGCCAGTTACTGGCTTTCTGCGAAGGTATGCTGTCTCGTTTTGTCCGTAGTGAATTTAAATACCGCCCAACGGATGATTTTGACGTTCGCTGGCCGCTGATAGTCGCACAATTGCAGTAATCGCTGATTACCCGGTGGCGCTGCTACGCTCACCGGGTCTACAGAAAGTGCGTAGGCCGGATAAGTGCAGCACCATCCGACAGCTCTTATTATACGCCGTACGCTTCGCGATACGCCCGCACAGCGGCCAGATACACCGCCATCTCCGGCTTCTCTTCCAGATACGCAATCAGGTCTTTCAGGGTAATGATTGAAATGACCTTGCAACCATAATCACGCTCCACTTCCTGGATAGCGGAAATCTCACCACGACCCCGTTCCTGACGATCGAGAGAAATCAGTACCCCAGCTAGCGTCGCGCCATTCGCCTGGATTATCTCCATCGACTCACGAATCGCCGTACCGGCGGTGATCACATCATCAACCAGCATCACACGGCCCTGCAATGCGCTACCAACCAGGTTACCGCCTTCGCCGTGGGTCTTCGCCTCTTTACGGTTAAAGCAGTACGGCAAGTCCTTATCGTGGTGTTCTGCCAGCGCAACGGCGGTCGTCGTGGCAATAGGAATACCTTTGTACGCCGGGCCAAACAGTAAATCGAATTCAATACCGGAATCCACCAGCGCTTCGGCATAAAAACGGCCTAACAGTGCCAGGTCACGCCCGGTATTAAACAGTCCAGCGTTGAAGAAATAGGGGCTCTTACGCCCGGATTTCAGCGTAAACTCGCCGAACTTTAGTACCTGCTTGCTAAGCGCAAACTCAATAAACTGGCGCTGATACGGTTTCATGGATTCGCTCCTCATCTCACTTTATAACAGACAAAAAAAAGGCGACTCATCAGTCGCCTTTAAAATCAATTTTCTAACGCCGCCTTCTGCGTCGTTATGATGGATTCAATGCCCCCTCGGGCCAGCGCCAGTAGGGTGAGAAGTTCTTCATGGCTGAACGGCTCGCCTTCCGCGGTGCCCTGAACTTCAATCATGCGACCGTCTTCGGTCATCACCACGTTCATGTCAGTTTCTGCCGCAGAGTCTTCAACATACTCCAGATCGCAAAGCGCTTCGCCATTTACAATACCCACGGACACCGCAGCAACCATCCCTTTCATTGGGTTGGTTTTCAGCTTACCGCTGGCGACCAGTTTGTTCAGCGCATCAGCCAGCGCAACACAAGCGCCGGTAATTGATGCAGTACGGGTACCGCCGTCCGCCTGAATCACATCACAGTCTAGGGTGATGGTGAATTCGCCGAGCGTCTTCAGATCAACGGCGGCACGCAGCGCGCGCGCGATCAGACGTTGAATTTCCATGGTACGGCCACCCTGCTTACCTTTCGCCGCTTCGCGAGCGTTACGGGTATGGGTGGCGCGCGGCAGCATGCCATATTCTGCGGTGATCCAGCCCTGGCCCTGGCCTTTCAGAAAGCGAGGTACACCTTCATCAATAGAGGCGGTACACAGCACTTTGGTATCACCAAATTCGACCAGCACGGAGCCTTCAGCGTGTTTTGTATAATTACGGGTCAGGGTGACGGGACGCACCTGGTTGGCACTACGACCTGCTGGACGCATGATAAAATCTCCGGCTTGAAACGAATGTGGCTGCGCATTATACGGAGTTCCGACGGTTATTCCTATCCTGACAAGACATGGATGGCTATAATCCTCCCATCTCATCTTTAAAAACAGGAACGTCTATGATCCGCAGCATGACCGCCTACGCCCGGCGTGAAATCAAGGGTGAATGGGGTAGCGCTACCTGGGAAATGCGCTCGGTAAACCAGCGTTATCTGGAAACCTATTTTCGTCTGCCGGAACAGTTCCGTAGTCTTGAGCCTGTTGTACGCGAACGCATCCGCACGCGTCTGACTCGCGGTAAAATCGAATGTACGCTGCGTTTTGAACCTGATGCCAGCGCGCAAGGTGAACTGCTTCTGAATGAAAAGCTCGCTAAACAGCTTGTCACCGCTGCAAACTGGGTCAAGATGCAGAGCGACGAAGGCGAAATTAATCCGGTTGATATCCTGCGCTGGCCGGGTGTCATGGCCGCCCAGGAGCAAGACCTGGACGCTATTGCCGCAGAGATCCTTGCCGCACTCGATGGCACGCTGGATGACTTTATTGTCGCACGTGAAACCGAAGGCCAGGCGCTAAAAGCGTTGATCGAACAACGTCTGGAAGGTGTCAGCACCGAAGTGGCGAAAGTCCGCGCGCATATGCCGGAAATCCTGCAGTGGCAGCGTGAACGTCTGGTTGCCAAACTGGAAGATGCACAGGTTCAGCTGGAAAATAACCGTCTTGAACAAGAGCTGGTGCTGATGGCACAGCGCATCGATGTCGCAGAAGAATTAGATCGTCTGGAAGCCCACGTTAAAGAAACCTACAACATCCTGAAGAAAAAAGAGGCGGTCGGCCGTCGTCTGGACTTTATGATGCAGGAATTCAACCGTGAGTCGAACACCCTCGCCTCTAAATCCATCAATGCCGAAGTGACTAACTCAGCCATTGAGCTGAAGGTATTGATCGAGCAAATGCGCGAGCAGATTCAGAACATCGAATAAGTCATCCCCCTCACGTAGCGCGTCGATAATCGACGGTGCTACGTGTATTTTTCAGCCGCCTGCCTCTTTTACCGCAATTTCGGATTATATTTTCTCATCATTTATGATCAGCGATGGTCATAGAAAGTGCATATCATCTGGTATTTTTACCTAATTTGCATAAGCCAAATTTATTAAAATCGTTTCACCTTAGAAAATCTCAATCGTGACAACGCGCACAAATCGCTAACCTTAGCCCCCAGAAATCAGGGGGAATACATGCTGTTACACGTTTTATACTTAATTGGCATCACTGCTGAAGCCATGACGGGTGCACTGGCGGCTGGCCGTCGTCGCATGGATACATTTGGCGTTATTATTATTGCCACCGCGACAGCCATTGGCGGCGGGTCCGTCCGTGACATTCTTCTCGGCCATTACCCTCTCGGCTGGGTGAAACACCCCGAGTACGTCATTATCGTGGCGACTGCGGCGGTGCTGACCACGATTATTGCTCCCGTCATGCCCTACCTGCGCAAGATTTTCCTCGTACTGGATGCACTAGGCCTGGTGGTGTTCTCAATTATCGGCGCACAGGTGGCACTTGATATGGGACATGGACCAATCATTGCCGTTGTAGCAGCAGTCACCACCGGTGTCTTTGGTGGCGTATTGCGCGACATGTTCTGCAAACGTATTCCGCTGGTGTTCCAGAAAGAACTGTATGCCGGGGTGTCATTTGCCGCTGCCGTGCTGTACATCGTGCTTCAACATTATGTTTCCAACCACGATGTGGTCGTTATCTCCACCCTGCTATTCGGTTTTACCGCGCGATTATTGGCGCTGCGCCTGAAGCTAGGGCTGCCGGTGTTTTATTATCACCATGAAGGCCATTAAGGCATAAATCCGGTAACGCGCTGAGCGGCTAACCAGTTGCTCAGCGCGTTGACTTGCTGATTATCCCGCCATTGAATCACCAGTCTGGCACGACGCTCCCCCGTGGAGGGAAGTTGGCGCCAATGGCTCTCATCACACGCCTGTAATTGCCGCCAGGAACTCTCGCGACTGGCGTTTAGCGTTACCTGTGTTAACGGTATGCCCATGGCGCTTAACCAGCGAGTAAAAGGACGCTGGCGTGACAGATTGAACTGATGCCACAGCTTTTCTCCCTTGCTTATGCCAAGCACGGACTGTAACTGTTCCGGGGTTAATGCCAGCCAGGAAAAGATATGTTCAAAGCGATACACCTGATGGAGTTCCCGCCATCCCGCCTCGCCGATGCCCTCAAGATCCAGCACCTCTTTTGCGCTCAGCCAGACCAGTCGGGCAACAAACTGTTGCTGGCACTCAGGCGTGGCATAAAAACAGGTCAATGAATTGAAGTGCCCCTCTGGGGGCGTAGGTTTAGTACGTTGAGTGCCGCGCCAGACAACCTCATCGATGCGGGGAATGCCCTGTCCGGCCAGGCTTATCAGGAGATGATCACCTGGGGCGATGTCCCATTCGTTCCAGCGCCGTACAGAACCGACATTAACGCGCTGCACCCGTTTATCATCCAGCATGACGGGAGCCAGTAAAGCGACCACGGCAATTTTCCCACTTTTACCAACAGAAAACTGAATACCCGTGACCTGTGACACACGAGCGACAGGAAGATATTTCCAGGCCACCAACCAATCCCCCTGTCCGGGTAACCAGTTTCGCGCTGGCGGCTCTTTTCCCACGCGTACCACCACGCCATCTGTCACGAAAGGCAATTCGGAAGTCCACCAATGTGTACGGGCTCGTTCGACCTCATCTGCATTATTCACAGGCTGAGTATAGTGTTGCGTAAAACCGAACCCCGCATCAGCGAGCAGCCTGAGTCTTTCCGGCATCGCCTCCGGGCCATCAGGCCAGGCCCAGATGAAAACGGCCAGGGAGTGTAATGACTCTGGATTATCCTGACGCATCAGCATTCCTGCCACCTTCGAGCGGGCATTCATTCCGCCATTCTTTTGCTGGATATGGCCCTCTTGCTGTAAAAATATCTCGCCCTGCAAAGTACTGTTCGCCAGCAGACCTTTGGTGGTTTGCGGTATGGAAGGGATCCGGCGAACCTTCTGGGTCCAGTCTTCTCCTTTAAGTCCATTTCCGCGACTAATTGCCCTGACAAGATTACCATCCCGATAAATTAGCGTCACCGCAACCCCGTCAACCTTCGGTTGTACCCATACATCACTGCGGTTACGTAACCATTGCTGCACAGCTGGCTTATCTGCAAGTTTACGGACACCGGTGTGGGGAACAGGATGCGATATCGTCCCATTAATCGGTGGAGCAGACAGTTCTACTTGAGCATCCTCACCAAAACAGTGCTGCCATTGCCTTAATTGCGCATTGAGCTGGTCATAAACACCGTCATCTACGGCACTGACGCCTTGTTGCCAATAACTGACATCCCACTGCGATATCTGCTGTCGTAGTCGTGAAATTTCCTCGTGTGCCCTGGCCGGCGACCAGACTGGGCACACCGCCCATACGGGTAAATGCCATACCAGCAAAACCAGCACCATGTATTTCCCTATTGCCATCACTACCTCCGCCGTACGTTGCATTACGTGGCAGGTATAGCGTGAAGCGGCAAAGAATCAGAGTGGTAAAAAACCATCGTGCGTGATGCTTTCCGGACATTTTTACTTGTTGCAGCAACTCGCCGAAAAAACGGGAAAAAGATACGCAAAACGCAATAATCCTGCGCAAAAAGTGTGACAAGGGCTACGTCGTATAGCGGCTACGTGTATAATAAGCCCGTATGTAGGCTCTCTTTCGACAATCACATACATAAGATACTCATGGCTCAAGGCACGCTTTATATTGTTTCAGCCCCCAGTGGCGCGGGTAAATCCAGCCTGATTCAGGCTTTATTAAAGACCCAACCGTTGTATGACACCCAGGTTTCTGTTTCGCACACCACGCGCGCGCCGCGTCCAGGGGAAGTGCATGGTGAACACTATTTCTTTGTGAACCATGATGAATTCAGAACCATGATTGGCAGAGATGCGTTTCTGGAACACGCAGAGGTATTCGGCAATTACTACGGCACCTCGCGTGAGGCAATTGAGCAAGTACTGGCATCGGGCGTAGATGTCTTTTTAGATATCGACTGGCAAGGTGCGCAGCAAATTCGTGAAAAAATGCCGCATGCACGCAGTATTTTTATTTTGCCGCCTTCTAAGATTGAACTGGACCGTCGCCTACGCGGCCGTGGTCAGGATAGCGAAGAAGTGATCGCAAAACGTATGGCGCAAGCTGTTGCAGAAATGAGCCATTACGCCGAATATGATTATCTGATCGTAAATGATGATTTCGATACTGCCCTGGGCGATTTGAAAACGATCATTCGCGCCGAACGTCTGCGCATGAGCCGCCAAAAGCAGCGTCATGACGCTTTAATCAGCAAACTGTTGGCAGACTGAACCCACATTCAGTATCATGCCCAGTCATTTCTTCACCTGTGGAGCATTTTAAGTATGGCACGCGTAACTGTTCAGGACGCTGTAGAGAAAATTGGTAACCGTTTTGACCTGGTACTGGTCGCCGCGCGTCGCGCTCGTCAGATGCAGACTGGCGGAAAGGATCCGCTTGTACCGGAAGAAAACGATAAAACTACCGTAATCGCGCTGCGCGAAATCGAAGAAGGTCTGATCAACAACCAGATCCTCGACGTGCGTGAGCGCCAGGAACAGCAAGAGCAGGAAGCCGCTGAATTACAAGCCGTTACCGCAATTGCTGAAGGTCGTCGTTAATCACAAAGCGGGTCGCCCTTGTATCTGTTTGAAAGCCTGAATCAACTGATTCAAAACTACCTGCCTGAAGACCAGATTAAGCGTCTTCGGCAGGCGTATCTCGTTGCACGTGACGCTCACGAGGGCCAGACACGTTCAAGCGGTGAACCCTATATCACGCACCCGGTAGCAGTAGCCTGCATTCTGGCCGAGATGAAACTCGACTATGAAACGTTGATGGCTGCGCTGCTGCATGACGTGATTGAAGATACCCCTGCGACCTACCAGGACATGGAACAGCTTTTTGGTAAAAGCGTTGCAGAACTGGTTGAAGGGGTCTCTAAGCTTGATAAGCTTAAGTTTCGCGATAAGAAAGAGGCGCAGGCCGAAAACTTTCGCAAGATGATTATGGCGATGGTGCAGGATATCCGCGTCATTCTCATCAAACTTGCCGACCGTACCCACAATATGCGCACACTGGGCTCATTACGCCCGGACAAACGTCGACGTATTGCCCGTGAAACCCTCGAAATCTACAGTCCGCTGGCACACCGTTTAGGTATTCATCACATTAAAACCGAGCTGGAAGAGCTGGGTTTTGAAGCGCTATACCCGAACCGCTATCGCGTGATTAAAGAAGTGGTTAAAGCCGCGCGCGGCAACCGCAAAGAGATGATTCAAAAAATCCTCTCGGAAATCGAAGGGCGTTTGCAGGAAGCAGGCATTCCGTGTCGCGTAAGCGGTCGCGAGAAACACCTGTACTCAATCTACTGCAAAATGGTGCTCAAAGAGCAGCGTTTTCACTCGATCATGGATATCTACGCGTTTCGCGTTATCGTCCATGACGCCGATACCTGTTATCGCGTACTAGGCCAGATGCACAGCCTGTACAAACCTCGCCCTGGTCGCGTGAAAGACTATATTGCCATTCCGAAAGCGAACGGATATCAGTCTTTGCACACCTCGATGATCGGCCCGCACGGAGTTCCGGTTGAAGTACAAATTCGTACTGAAGACATGGACCAAATGGCGGAGATGGGGGTTGCTGCACACTGGGCTTATAAAGAGCACGGCGGTGAGAGCAGCACCACAGCACAAATCCGCGCTCAGCGCTGGATGCAAAGCCTGCTGGAACTGCAGCAGAGTGCCGGTAGCTCATTTGAATTTATCGAAAGCGTCAAATCTGATCTCTTCCCGGATGAGATTTATGTTTTCACACCGGAAGGGCGCATTGTTGAGCTGCCTGCCGGTGCAACACCTGTCGACTTCGCTTACGCCGTGCATACCGACATCGGCCATGCCTGCGTTGGTGCGCGCGTCGACAGACAGCCTTATCCGCTTTCGCAGTCGCTTTCCAGCGGTCAGACCGTTGAAATCATTACTGCACCGGGCGCGCGTCCGAATGCAGCGTGGCTCAACTTTGTCGTCAGTTCGAAAGCGCGCGCCAAAATTCGCCAGCTGTTGAAAAATCTCAAGCGCGATGATTCCGTCAGTCTGGGGCGTCGTCTGCTTAACCATGCCTTAGGCGGCAGCCGTAAACTGGCCGAGATCCCGCAGGAAAGCATCCAGCGTGAGCTTGAGCGCATGAAGCTCGCTACGCTTGACGATCTTCTCGCAGAAATCGGCTTGGGTAACGCCATGAGCGTAGTGGTGGCAAAAAACCTCCAACAGGGTGACGCATCAGCGAACGTTCCTGCACAGTCCGGCCACGGGCATCTGCCTATCAAAGGCGCTGACGGTGTATTGATCACCTTTGCAAAATGCTGTCGTCCGCTTCCTGGCGATCCAATCATTGCCCACGTCAGTCCGGGTAAGGGTCTGGTTATCCACCATGAATCCTGCCGTAACATCCGTGGTTACCAGAAAGAGCCAGAGAAGTTTATGGCTGTGGAATGGGACAAAGAAACAGAGCAGGAATTTATCACTGAGATCAAGGTGGAGATGTTTAACCACCAGGGCGCTCTGGCTAACCTGACGGCGGCAATCAACACGACCACCTCCAACATTCAAAGCCTGAATACGGAAGAAAAAGACGGTCGCGTATACAGCGCCTTTATCCGCTTGACCGCCCGCGATCGTGTGCATCTGGCGAATATCATGCGCAAAATCCGCGTCATGCCGGACGTGATTAAAGTCACCCGCAACCGAAACTAGAGATATGAACTCAAAACGCTATGAGCGCATTTGCGAGATGCTCACGCGGCGTCAGCCCGATCTGACTGTCTGCATGGAGCAGGTCCATAAACCTCATAACGTTTCTGCGATCATTCGTACTGCAGACGCAGTCGGCGTGCACGAAGTCCACGCCGTCTGGCCGGGTAGCCGTATACGCACCATGGCCTCTTCTGCGGCAGGCAGTAACAGTTGGGTGCAGGTGAAGACCCACCCGACTATTGGCGATGCGGTCACCCATTTAAAAAACCAGGGTATGCAGGTTCTGGCAACGCATCTCTCTGATAAGGCCGTTGATTTCCGCGATATTGATTACACACGACCAACCTGCATCCTGATGGGTCAGGAAAAAACCGGCATCACCCAGGAAGCGTTAGACCTTGCGGATCAGGACATCATCATTCCTATGACCGGCATGGTACAGTCATTGAATGTCTCGGTCGCTTCCGCACTCATTCTGTATGAGGCTCAGCGCCAACGGCAAAACGCCGGAATGTACCGAAGAGAAAACAGCATGCTGCCGGAAGACGAGCAGCAGCGCCTGCTTTTCGAAGGGGGTTATCCGGTGCTAGCCAACGTGGCAAAGCGCAAAGGTCTCCCTTACCCCCACGTCAATACGCAGGGCGAAATTGAAGCCGACGCCGCGTGGTGGACCACTATGCAGTCAGCGAGATAAACACGATGAAAGGCCGTTTACTGGATGCCATTCCACTCAATTCCCTGACGGGCGTTGGCGCAGCGCAAAGCAGTAAACTGGCTAAAATCGGCTTACACACCGTTCAGGATCTCCTCTTACATCTTCCTCTGCGTTACGAAGACCGTACACATCTGTACCCGATTGGCGAGCTTATGCCGGGCGTATACGCCACCGTAGAAGGCGAAGTGCTGAACTGCACTGTCACCTTCGGCGGTCGGCGAATGATGACCTGCCAGATAAGCGACGGTTCCGGCATCCTGACTATGCGCTTTTTTAACTTCAGCGCGGCAATGAAAAATAGCCTGGCGACGGGTCGACGAGTGCTGGCCTATGGTGAAGCCAAACGCGGAAAATACGGGGCAGAGATGATCCACCCGGAATACCGTGTACAAGGCGATCTCAGCACCCCGGAACTGCAGGAAACACTCACACCAGTTTACCCAACCACAGAAGGGGTTAAGCAGGCAACGCTGCGTAAACTCACCGATCAGGCGCTGGATTTACTCGATACTTGCGCCATTGCTGAACTGCTGCCTCCTGAACTGTTACAGGGCATGATGAGCCTGCCGGAAGCGCTGCGCACGCTGCACCGTCCGCCGCCATCATTACAGCTTAGCGATCTCGAAACCGGGCAACATCCGGCGCAGCGACGCCTGATCCTTGAAGAACTGTTAGCCCATAACCTCAGCATGCTGGCATTACGCGCCGGGGCGCAGCGTTTTCATGCCCAGCCGCTGAGCGCCAACGATACGCTGAAAAACCAGCTGCTGGCTGCGTTACCGTTTAAACCTACCGGTGCGCAGGCCCGCGTGGTGGCCGAGATCGAGCGCGACATGGCACTGGATGTCCCGATGATGCGTCTGGTACAGGGTGATGTCGGCTCCGGCAAAACCCTGGTCGCCGCACTCGCAGCACTGCGAGCCATCGCCCACGGCAAGCAGGTTGCACTAATGGCACCAACCGAGCTGCTGGCCGAACAGCATGCGAATAACTTCCGTACCTGGTTTGCCCCGCTTGGCATTGAAGTCGGCTGGCTGGCCGGTAAGCAGAAGGGTAAAGCGCGTCTTGCCCAGCAGGAGGCCATTGCCAGCGGACAGGTACAGATGATTGTCGGTACTCACGCGATTTTTCAGGAGCAGGTCCAGTTCAACGGCCTGGCCCTGGTGATTATCGACGAACAGCACCGCTTTGGCGTTCATCAACGTCTGGCGCTGTGGGAAAAAGGTCAGCAGCAGGGTTTTCACCCGCATCAGCTAATCATGACCGCCACGCCGATCCCACGCACGCTGGCGATGACCGCCTACGCCGATCTCGACACCTCGGTGATAGACGAACTCCCGCCGGGTCGTACACCGGTCACCACCGTCGCCATCCCGGATACCCGCCGTAGCGATATTATTGACCGCGTACGCAACGCCTGTACCCATGAAGGACGCCAGGCATACTGGGTCTGCACACTAATTGAAGAGTCTGACTTGTTAGAAGCCCAGGCGGCAGAAGCCACGTGGGAAGAGCTGAAACTCGCCCTGCCGGAACTCAATATTGGCCTGGTACACGGACGCATGAAGCCCGCCGAGAAGCAGTCGGTGATGGCCGCTTTCAAGCAGGGAGAACTGCATCTGCTGATCGCCACCACGGTGATTGAAGTGGGCGTGGACGTCCCCAATGCCAGCCTGATGATTATCGAAAACCCGGAACGTTTAGGTCTGGCCCAACTGCACCAGCTGCGCGGCCGCGTCGGTCGTGGCGCAGTAGCTTCCCACTGTGTACTGCTCTACAAATCACCGCTGTCAAAAACCGCGCAGAAACGTCTGCAGGTCCTGCGAGACAGCAACGACGGATTTGTGATTGCGCAAAAAGATTTGGAGATCCGTGGTCCCGGCGAGCTGCTGGGGACCCGTCAGACGGGTACGGCAGAATTTAAAGTGGCAGACCTGCTGCGCGATCAGGCAATTATTCCAGAAGTTCAGCGCATTGCCCGTCATATTCACGAACGTTACCCGCAACAGGCAGTTGCGCTGATAGAGCGCTGGATGCCGGAAACTGAACGCTATTCCAACGCGTAATGATAAATAGCAGCGGCGGTTGTTACACCGCCGCACGGTCTTTATTGCGCAAAAATGGGCAACAGAAGATATAACTTAATCACCAGCGCGTTGACGATATCGATAAAGAACGCCCCTACCATCGGCACGACTAAAAATGCAGTATGCGATGGGCCAAAGCGCTCGGTAATCGCCTGCATGTTGGCAATCGCCGTCGGCGTTGCGCCAAGGCCAAAACCGCAGTGCCCGGCTGCCAGCACGGCAGCATCATAGTTCTTGCCCATCATGCGCCAGGTGACAAATATGGCGTACAGCGCCATGAAGATCGTTTGCACAACCAGGATCGCCAGCATTGGCAGCGCCAGCGAAGCCAGTTCCCACAGCTTCAGGCTCATCAGTGCCATCGCCAGGAACAGCGACAGGCTCACGTTGCCCAGCACGGAAACCGCGCGTTCAAACACGCGATAAAACCCCATTAATGCCAGACCATTGCTGAGGATCACCCCAACAAACAGCACGCAAACAAAGGTCGGCAGTTCCAGCACCGTGCCCACCAGCAATTGCGCAACGATTTTGCCCACCGTCAAACAGATAGCGATCAGCGCGATAGTTTCAATCAGCACCAGCGAGGTGATCATGCGCCCAACATCCGGTTTTTCAAACGCAGTTGGTACGGCCTGATCGTCCGGCATACCATCCGGCGTGGTGGAGTGCTTCACCAGGTATCGCGCGACCGGACCACCAATCAACCCACCCAGCACCAGGCCAAACGTTGCGCATGCCATCGCCACTTCTGTGGCATTGGTGAAACCGTAGCGTTCAATAAACAGCTTACTCCACGCCGCACCCGTTCCGTGTCCACCGGAAAGCGTAATCGAACCGGCAATCAGTCCCATCAGTGGGTCAAGACCCAGCAGGCTCGCCATGCCGATCCCAATGGCGTTTTGCATCAACAGCAAACCCACCACCACAATCAGAAAGATGCCCACCACGCGGCCACCGGCACGCAAACTGGCAATATTGGCGTTCAGGCCGATAGTGGCAAAGAACGCCAGCATCAGCGGGTCACGCAGCGTCATATCGAAATTAACTTCCCAGCCCATGCTTTTTTTCAGTACCAGCAGTGCGATCGCCACCAGTAAACCACCCGCAACGGGTTCAGGAATCGTGTATTTCTTCAGGAAGGGAACAGATTGGACGAGCTTACGTCCCAGCAGTAACACCAGCGTTGCCGCAACCAATGTAGATAACGTATCGAGGTAAAACATAGACAGCTCCATTAGTGCGTTTAGCACAATCACGCACGATGTATTCCAGATCGATTTTTAGGTCTTTTTAGGTTTTCGGGGTGGATTTTAAGCAGAAAATGACAAAAAGTTATATAAAAAGGTGAGTTCATCGGTTTTAAATATTAAGAATACCTGCTAGCAAACGTTTGCTTTTCTGTTCTGGTCAGATAAAATCACCGCTTTTCCACCATGGGATTGCCTCTGATGTCCGTTAACGCCGTAGAGTCAACAAGTGCGCAACCGGTTGCGCAGGCTCACAACAGTGAACTGATTTACCGTCTTGAAGATCGCCCCCCGTTAGCCCAGACCCTGTTTGCCGCCTGTCAGCACCTGCTGGCGATGTTTGTCGCGGTGATCACGCCTGCTCTGCTTATCTGTCAGGCGCTCGGTTTACCGGCTCAGGATACTCAACACATTATCAGTATGTCGCTGTTCGCATCCGGTGTAGCGTCCATCATTCAGATCAAAGCCTGGGGGCCAGTCGGCTCGGGGCTGTTATCCATTCAGGGCACCAGTTTTAACTTTGTGGCACCGCTGATTATGGGCGGCACGGCACTGAAAACCGGCGGTGCGGATGTCCCGACTATGATGGCGGCACTGTTTGGCACGCTGATGCTGGCGAGCTGCACGGAAATGGTTATCTCGCGCGTACTGCATCTGGCGCGCCGTATTATTACCCCGCTGGTCTCAGGCGTGGTGGTGATGATTATCGGCCTGTCGCTGATTCAGGTAGGCCTGACGTCAATCGGCGGCGGCTATGCCGCAATGAGCGACAATACCTTCGGCGCGCCGAAGAATCTGATGCTGGCCGGCGTTGTGCTGGCGCTGATTATTCTACTTAACCGCCAGCGCAACCCGTACCTGCGCGTGGCATCACTGGTGATTGCTATGGCCGCAGGCTACCTGTTGGCCTGGTTTATGGACATGTTGCCGCAAAACACCGCCCCGGTGAGCCAGGACTTCATCATGGTGCCAACGCCGCTGTACTATGGCCTGGGCATCGACTGGAGCTTACTGCTGCCGTTAATGCTGGTCTTTATGATCACCTCGCTGGAAACCATTGGTGATATTACAGCGACGTCCGATGTCTCCGAACAACCCGTCTCCGGCCCGTTGTACATGAAACGCCTGAAAGGTGGCGTACTGGCGAATGGCTTGAACTCGTTTGTTTCTGCCGTGTTCAACACCTTCCCGAACTCCTGCTTCGGACAGAACAACGGAGTGATTCAGTTGACCGGCGTAGCCAGCCGCTATGTTGGTTTTGTGGTCGCACTGATGCTGATCGCACTGGGTCTGTTCCCGGCGGTCAGCGGGTTTGTACAGCACATTCCTGAGCCGGTTCTCGGTGGTGCCACACTGGTTATGTTCGGCACCATCGCCGCCTCCGGAGTGCGTATTGTCTCTCGTGAGCCGCTGAATCGCCGCGCCATTCTGATTATTGCGCTGTCTCTGGCCGTCGGTCTGGGTGTGTCTCAGCAGCCGCTGATCCTCCAGTTCGCCCCGGACTGGGTGAAAAACCTGCTTTCCTCGGGAATTGCCGCGGGTGGTATTACCGCTATCGTTCTGAACCTCGTTTTCCCGCCAGAAAAGCAGTAAGCGACGTGCGGCGTTGATTCAGAATCAACGCCGCTGTTACGCTCTTTCACCATTCCCGCCTTGAGGATTGCGCGTAAATCGTGCATAACTTGACTATGTGCACTTCGCGGGATGGAAGACCATGAAATTTATTGGAAAGCTGCTTCTTTACGTGCTGATTGCCCTTGCAGTGGTGATCCTCGGCCTCTATTTTCTACTGCAAACCCGCTGGGGCGCAGAGCATGTCAGCGCCTGGGTCTCAGAAAACAGCAGCTACCACCTGGCTTTTGATGCCATCGACCACCGGTTTTCTTCGCCCTCCCATATTCTGCTGGAGAACGTCACCTTTGGTCGGAATGGTCAGCCCGCCACCCTGGTGGCAAAAGCTGTTGATATTGGACTGAGCAGCCGTCAAATCACCGACCCACTGCACGTCGACACCATTCTGTTGCAAAACGGTACGCTGAATCTTTCCCCACAAACCGCGCCGCTGCCGTTCCAGGCCGATCGCTTGCAGTTGCAGGATATGGCGCTCAACAGCCCCGGCAGCGAGTGGAACCTCAGCGCCCAGCGTGTGAACGGCGGCGTGATCCCCTGGACCCCTGAAGCCGGAAAAATACTCGGCAGCAAAGCACAGATCCAACTCAGCGCCAGCTCATTGACACTGAACGATGTTCCCACCACCAACGTGCTGATTGAGGGCAGTATCGACAACGATCGGGTCACGTTAAGCACTATTGGCGCCGATGTGGCGCGCGGCGCATTGACCGGCGTGGCGCAGCGAAACCCCGATGGCAGTTGGATAGTGGAGAGTCTGCGGCTGAACGACATCCGGCTGCAAAGCGATAAGTCACTGACTGACTTTTTTGCCCCGCTGACCACCATTCCCTCTCTGCAGATTGGTCGCCTTGAGGTAACAGATGCCCGTCTGCAAGGCCCTGACTGGGCGGTAACGGATCTCGATCTCAGCTTGCGCAACATGACCTTCAGCAAGGACGACTGGCAAACCCAGGAAGGCAAACTGTCGATGAACGCCAGCGAGTTTATCTACGGCTCGCTGCACTTCTTCGATCCCATCCTCAACGCCGAATTCTCACCGCAGGGTATTGCGCTACGCCAGTTCACCACTCGCTGGGAAGGTGGCATGGTCAGAACCTCCGGCAACTGGTTGCGCAATAACAAAGCGCTTGTCCTCGATGATGCCGCAGTTGCCGGTCTGGAATACACGCTGCCGGAAAACTGGAAACAATTGTGGATGAAGCCTCTGCCCGCCTGGCTGAGCAGCCTGACGTTGAAGAAATTCAGCGCCAGCCGTAATCTGGTGATTGATATCGACCCCACTTTCCCGTGGCAGCTCACCGCGCTGGACGGTTACGGCGCCAACCTCGGGCTGGTACAGAATAACCAGTGGGGGATCTGGAGCGGCAGCACCACACTTAATGCCGCGGCAGCCACATTTAACCGTACCGACGTGCGCCGCCCTTCGCTGGCGCTCACAGCTAACAGCAACACCATCAATATCAGTGAACTTAGCGCTTATACGGAAAAAGGACTGCTGGAGGCCACAGCCAGCATCTCGCAACTTCCACAGCGCCAGACGCAAGTCAGCCTGAACGGACGCGGCGTGCCAATGACTATCCTGCAACAGTGGGGATGGCCTGTGCTACCGCTTTCCGGCGACGGCAACATCCAGCTTACCGCCAGTGGCAATATGCAGGCAGATACGCCGCTGAAACCCACCGTGAACGGCCAACTGCATGCGGTGAATGCCGACAAGCAGCAGGTGACGCAAACAATGCAGGCAGGTGTTGTATCAGGCAATGAAGTCACAGCCCCACCACCTGCCCAGTAATGTAATGTCCGGTGGCGCTAATGCTGCCGGGCTTACACGCCCTGCCCCCATAAACCATCATATTCGCGGCATAGCAGCCATTTCACCGGCTCATCCTCTTGTATCGTCGGGAATCGATCGCCCGGTTCAAGAAAGTGATTGTCGTGCTGGTCGTCATTCACCATCGAGATTTCCCAGCCCAGAACAAACGCTTTCTCAGCCCAGAAGCGATGATACAACCGCGGAGGAAGACACACACCCTGCCCTGGTTTCAACACCAACGTATCACCGGGCTTAACGGTTCGCCGCTGGCCATCGACACTAACTTCAACAATGCGCCGAGTGTCATACTGCGCATCGGGCATGGCCCACGCCAACTGCATACATAAATCACCGCCGCCACGATTCACAATGTCTTCCATTTTATGCGTATGAAAATGCCACGGTGTTTGCTGATCCTGCTGAATTTGCAGCATCTTTTCGGCATACGGTTTAGGGTAATTTGCCGAGCCCAGCAGACCATTGCGCAACGTCAGTAACGTCAGTCCCGTTTGCGCAAAATCTCCACGACCAAAGTCGGTAATGTCCCAGCCCAGTTGCAGGTCGAGCACTTCACGCCACAGAGTTCTATCCTGTTGCCGCCAGGCGTCGACGGTAAAATACGCAAAGTCAGGCAGACAGATTCGAAAAGTCTCGGCGATGGCATGCGCTTTATCGACGGCATAATTAATGTGTGAACGCTTCATTCCACTTTTCCTTGTTGCGAAAGAGGCGGGTCACCCCGCCTGCATGCCGTTAGTAAAGTGATGCTTTTCCGGTTGAGCCGAACAATTTCATTTTGTGGCGGATCACATCCCGCGCGGCGCTAATGGCTTCCGGATAGATCACATTCGGGTCCCACCAGGTTTCTTTTGCCAGGATTTCACGGACTTTCTGGAAATAGGCATATTTCATATCACTGGAAATGTTGATTTTACCCACGCCCAGCGTAACGGATTCGGCAATTTCCGCATCCGGATTCGCTGAACCGCCGTGCAACACGAGTGGAATACTCAGCCGCCCGGCGATATCGCGCAGGATGTTCATTTGCAGCTCAGGCTGCATACCTTTCGGGTAGATCCCGTGTGCAGTTCCAATCGCCACCGCCAGCGTGTCTGCACCAGTACGGGCGATAAAATCCTCTGCCTGAGCAGGGTCGGTATAAGTAACTTTCGACACGCCGCCTTCCACTGAAGTCCCGGTTTGACCAATCGTACCCAGCTCACCTTCCACCGAGACGCCTACGGCGTGCGCCAGTCTGACCACTTCCTTCGTTAACACCACGTTCTCTTCATACGGCAACAGCGAGCCGTCAATCATCACCGAAGTAAACCCGCACTGAATCGCCCGCAGCACATGCTCCACCGAGGCGCCGTGATCCAGATGCAGCGTAAACGGCACCGGGCTGCGCAGGGTGATATCGCGGACATAGCTAAAAAACGCATCGCCGACAAAATCATGTTCACTGGGGTGAATGGAGATAATCGCCGGGGTGTTGGTTGCTTCCGCTTCTTCCACCACGGCACGCACGAAGCAGCTGTCTGCCACGTTGAATGCGCCAATAGCAAAGCCGTGCTGACGGGTCGGTTGCAGTAATTCTTTCATCGAAACTAACATGTTAATTCTCCAGTTTCAGGGTGTAGAAAGCCCTGCCAGTGCGTCATCGCAGAGGCATAGAAGGCGTTACAGAAAATGAATCAGGCTTTGCCGATAGCGCCGCTGGCCTGTAGGTACGGAATAATGGCTTCCTCGCAGGCCTGTTCCATCAGGGCCAGGGCATCAACGAGTTCACAAGATTTGTCGCGACACAGGGTATGCAACAGCGCGGCCTTTCCAGCTTCGAAGACAGCTGCCCCAACGTTTATCTTGGCGACGCCAAACGTCGGACAACGTTGGAGCTGGTCAAACGGCGTGCCGCTCCCCCCATGCAGCGCCAGTGGTACTGTCGATAGATGTGCTATCTCCTCCAGTCGCTGAAAATCGATGGCCGGGGTCACGCCGGGGGCGTACATGCCATGCGCCGTACCAACCGATACCGCCAGTAAATCGATCCCGGTTTGTTGAAGAAACGGTGCAATGTCGGCGGTTTGGGTCATCAAATCGACGTTAGACGCATGATCATAACGCGGGGCGTCGGCCAGATGGCCCAGCTCACCTTCCACACACAGCTGCACGCTGGCGGCAAGTTCCACCACCGCCCGGGTCTGGCGAATATTCTCTTCCAGAGCAAACGCAGAGGCGTCGATCATCAGACCGCTGAATCCGGCGCGGAAAGCCTGGCGAATGCGTACAGGATCCTTTCCGTGATCTAACGCCAGCGCAACTGGTACCGAGGCGTCTTCCGCCAGCATTTTGACTACCGCCGCCGCTATCGGAGCCGGAAAATGCTCCAGATGCCCCTGATACAGATTCAGAATGATCGGCGCATGATATTTCTCAGCCACCCGTACCGCCGCCCGGGCACTTTCCAGGTTCATACAGTTGATGGCCAGCAGCGCATACTGCTCACGCCAGGCTTTCATCACCATGCTTTTCATATCGGCAAACATACGGCCTCCGGTTATTCCAGGGTGAAGGTGATCTCTTCGTCTTTCAGCTTTTGATCGCTAAGTTCATCAAACTCTTCGTCACGCTCGGTCACCGGTTTCTTCCACAGCGACAGCATGACGCCGCAAATCACCGTGCCGATCCCCAGCGCCAGGCAAAACAGCAGCGGATGCGTAAAGAGTGGGACCACGAACATGCCACCGTGCGGTACCGGGCTTTCGACGCCCCACACCATAATCAAACCACCCGCCACCGCCGAGGCCACTACGCAGGATCCGACTACACGCAACAGGTCGCGTGCGGCAATCGGAATAACCCCTTCGGTTATCATGCAGATCCCCATCGGGAACGCCGCTTTCAGCGCCTCGCGCTCCGCACGGGTGTACTTGTGACGCGTTAGCAGGAAGGAGAGCGTAATGCCGAACGGAGGGATCATCGAGCCGACAAACTTCACCGCTTCCGGGCCGTACACGCCGCTGACCAGCATGCCATCCGCAAACAGCGACATGGTTTTATTCACCGGCCCGCCGAAATCGAATGTCGCCATTGCACCGAGGATAGCGCCCATCAGAAAACGTGACCCGCCCTGCATAGACTCCAGCAGATGAATCAACGCGTCCTGCAGCCAGGCAATCGGCTTGCCAATCAGCGTCATCATCAACAGTCCACCAATGACAGTGCTCAGCACCGGCAGTACCATGATGGGCATCAACCCCTGCATCGACTGCGGCAAACGGATATAGCGTTTGAGCAGCAGGACGGTATAGCCGACCAGAAATCCGCCCAGCATCCCGCCAATAAAACCGGTATGAATTTCGCCGCAGACAAAACCGACAATCAGTCCAGGCGCAAAGCCGGGGCGATCGGCAATGGAGTAGGCTATCGCCGCGCTAATCAGCGGTACGATTAACCCCATCCCCCAACCGCCAATCTGGTTGAGCATCCAGGGTATGGTTCCGGTTTTCTCGCCGACGTTAGTGCCGCCAAGTATTTGCCCAAGGGCAATACAAATCCCTGCCGCAACGATTAACGGGATCATCCACGAAATCCCCGTTAATAAATGTCTTTTTATTTCCTGTGATAGTGGAACTGTATTTTCACTCATGTGAGTTCCCTCCAGAATGAGGATCGCTACTGGTTTGTCGTAACCAGCGATTTTTCAACCTTTTCAAGAAACTGAATAGGAGACTTAATAACAATTTCCGTTTTCACTCGCACAATACGTTTATTTAAAAATCGTTCTTCCCCTTTTATTTTTACATCCACAGCGAGAATCACGACATCAGCAGAAGAAATATCATCTGCCAGCAGTTCGTTTTCCGTGCCGATGGTACCCTGGGTTTCAACTTTAATATTATGACCAAGCGCTTTGGCACCTTTAATTAACTTCTCACGAGCAATATAGGTGTGCGCAATACCCGCCGTACAGGCGGCAACACAAACAATATTCATAACATACTCCACATTTTATTTAGCAGACATTGGATTCAGCATATTGGCTAAAAAGCTCAATAATCTTTTGTGGACTACTTTCAACTAAGAGTTGTTCAATAATGTCGTCATCTGCCAACGCGCCGGCAACCTGCGAGAGCAGACGAATATGGGTGGTGTTCTGATCTTCAAGGCGAACGGCAAACAGAATGATGCACCGCACATTGCTGCCGTCCAGGGTTTCCCACGGGATATCCTGACGGGTACGTCCAATCGCCAGCGTTGTATTGACCACCGCCGAGGATTTCCCGTGGGGGATAGCAATATGATTTTCAAAGCCGGTTGACCCCTCGGACTCACGTAGCCAAACATCCTGAATAAACGTTTCCCGACAGCTAATTGCCCCATCTTTTTGCAGAATATCCGTCAGTTCCTCAATAGCCTCCGTTTTGTTTGTAGCTTTCATGTCCAACATAACGCGATTCGTATTGAGTATTTTCGTGATGTCCATCAATCATACCTCATGGAGTTCATGACATTAATTTTCAACGACCAGCGACGTCGCTCGATGTAATTTTTCCGTAATAACCGTTTCCGTTACCCGCTTAATATCCGCTTCATTGAAGAAGGCTGTGACATACACGACCGGCATGGCAACAGCGGGCAAATTAATCGTCGATACCACCAGTTCAATATCGTCCGTCAGTACGGAGGGCAAACTACCTGCCGACACCACGCCGACGATAGTCCAGTCAGGGAAGGCGCGCAGAATGCGGCTTTTGAGTAAGTGAGAGGTGCCAATACCGGTTGAGCAGACCAGCAGCACGCGCTTACGCGCTATCTGACGCTCCATTGCAGCCTGAAAATGCACGGTTAAATACCCCACTTCATCTTCTGACACGGTCCGATCGCCCCAGCCGCTAAATACCCGATTCACTGCACATTGGGTCAGACGCCAGACGTCCTGCAATTCCCCTTTGATATCGTCCAGCAGCGGATTACGGATGCGAATCTGGTAGTTCAGTCGGTTAATCAGCGGCTTAATATGAATCAGTAATCCGTCATACAGCGCGGTGTCCTGGCTGAGATCGCTGTCGACCATTTCAGCGAAGGTGGCAATCAGCCGATGGGTAATTAACCGCGCTTCATCACTGGAATGCATATGGCCAATTGCGCTCACATCGTTATGTTCTTCGATAACGACACCGGATGAGATAATATATTGATAAATAAACCAGACTTCGTCTTCCGGCAGCGGATGGGCAATGCGTTTTTCGATATGCTGAATCATGCGTCTGGCAATAGAAAAGATGTTCTCGTCACATAACGTGATGCTCTCGTCCTTCCTCGGTAATGCATTTCCCCGCGTGATGCGATACATCATGATCAGAATATGGGTAAAGATATTAACGTAATAGGGTTCGCCCAGCGACCAACACAGATCGTTCTCCATTTCTTGCAGCAGCGTCTGGACGAATAAAACATCTTCTTCACCGAAGTAATGGACTAATGCTTTATAACTGCCGGGATCAAGGCGTGAATAAACCACGCTTCCGGGTTCATTATGGTTAATTATCCCGTTAATCAGCGATGCCATCGCCTGACGCACGCCGCTCTCGCTGCCTTCGATATGCGTTCCACTCTGACTACGGATCAACGATAAACCAAGCGGGGTAATCCAGGATTCAATCACTTTCAGATCGTTAACTATTGAGGCGCTACTGATGAAATAACGTTCAGATAATTTATTGATCGACGTCTCATGTGGCGTTTCGCTTAACAATTGTGATGCTATCTTGACGCGTCGTGAATTATTCATCATGCCATCAGCATCATCACCTTCTGCTCCTAATAACTGGTCCAGATACAAAAGGTCAGTAATATTATTGGCATTTAATAGCACCCCCGCACCGGCACGCTTATCGATGGATATTTTCCATTCCAACAACCATTGTTCCAGTAACCGGATATCACGCTGCACGGTTTTCTCTGAAACAGATAAATACTCAGAAATTTTCAGCAGCGTGACATATTCCTTCCGGGACAGAAGGAATTTTAATAATCTGTTTTGTCGAGAGGTAATCATTTGCATTATTTACCCTTATCACACACCAGATTAAATATCTAAAGAAGCATTTATGCTCCACGTGTAATCCGTGATGATAAATATAAAAGGACTACGATGTGTCAACAATACTAAATCGTGTCCTGTATTCCGGACAGAAATAAGATAAAAAAGGAAAATAGTGAGATATTTACAGCGCAGATCACATTTTTTGTGTGAATTAGAGTGATAGCGCTCGCAAATATGGGCAGGTAAAAATTTATGGCAGGTTTTTTTTGATTTTCAGAACTGGAACGCTGCACGCACCGCTGTGCCGGATAAAGCATATCCGGCACCACGTCGACACACGCTTACAGGGTAATCGTCAGCGCATCACCTTCCGGTGTTACTACTACACCCCACTCGCTGCACGCATATGAACCGCCCTGTACACCGCTAACCTGCAGAATATTACGCAGACACAGCGTCCAGTTATGCGCTTCACCTTTACCTTTCACGGTGACAATGTTGCCGGTACGTTTCGCCTTCAGCGTGAAGATAACCGAGCCGTCAGCGGCCGGCACTTCGCAGACCGCCTCCCGTCCGTCTTGCAGATGGAAAAGCTGGAACGCCGTCCCTTCGTGCCATGCATAGTCCGGTTTCTGGTTATTGCTGCCCAGCGCCAGCAAGGTATTGTCGCGCACATAGATTGGCAGACTCAGGAAATCATGCTGTTGTTTATGCCAGCGGCTGCCAGCTACCTCATCATTACGCCACAAATGCGTCCAGCGTCCTTCCGGCAGGTAAAACTGTACATCACCCGCTTCAGAGAACACCGGAGCCACCATCACGCTGTCGCCCAACATATACTGGCGGTCGAGATAATCACACGCCGGATCGTCCGGAAATTCCAGCATCATTGCGCGCATCATCGGCGTACCGTGCTCGCTGGCGCGCGCCGCTTCACGATACAAATACGGCATCATGCGGCATTTCTGTTCGGTGAAGTAGCGCACCACATCGCAGGATTCGTCGTCATACGCCCATGGCACGCGGTAGGATTTACTGCCGTGCAGGCGGCTGTGGCTGGAGAGCAGCCCAAACGCACACCAACGCTTGTAGACGTGCGCTGGGGCGGTATTCTCGAAGCCGCCGATGTCATGGCTCCAGAAGCCGAAACCGGACAAACCGATGGACAACCCGCCGCGCAGGCTTTCCGCCATCGACTCGTAGTTGGCGTAGCAGTCCCCGCCCCAGTGCACCGGAAACTGCTGCGCGCCCACGGAAGCAGAACGAGCGAACAGCACCGCCTCTTCTTCTCCCACGGTCTCTTTCAGCACATTCCACACCTGTTCGTTGTAAATGAACGCGTAATGGTTATGCATTTTCTGCGGGTCAGAACCGTCAAACCACTGCACATCCGTCGGTATACGTTCACCAAAATCGGTCTTAAAGCAGTCCACTCCGATACCCACCAGTCCTTTCAGCTTGTTGGCATACCACTCGCAGGCCGCAGGATTGGTGAAGTCATAAATCGCCAGCCCCGGTTGCCATTTATCCCATTGCCAAACTGAGCCGTCCGGACGCTTGAGCAGATAACCTTTATCTTTCAGTTCATTGAATAGTGGGGATTTCTGACCGATGTACGGATTGATCCACACGCAGACCTTCAGCCCTTTCTCCTTCAGGCGACGGATCATGCCTTCCGGGTCCGGGAACGTCACCGGATCCCACTCAAAATCGCACCACTGGAAGGCTTTCATCCAGAAGCAGTCGAAATGGAAAACGTGCAGCGGCAGATTGCGCTCAGCCATACCGTCGATAAAGCTGTTCACCGTCGCTTCATCGTAGTTGGTGGTGAACGAGGTGGTGAGCCACAGGCCGAACGACCACGCAGGGGGCAGCGCCGGACGACCGGTAAAACGGGTATAGCGATCCAGCACCGCTTTCGGCGTTGGGCCGTCGATGACGAAATATTCCAGATACTCGCTTTCCACGCTGAACTGCACCTTTGACACCTTCTCGGAGCCAATTTCAAACGACACACACTGCGGATGGTTCACCAGCACGCCGTAACCGCGATTGGTGACATAGAACGGGATGTTCTTGTAAGACTGCTCGGTACTGGTGCCGCCATCGCGGTTCCAGGTTTCCACCGTCTGGCCGTTACGTACCAACGCGGTAAAGCGCTCCCCCAGCCCGTACACCGTTTCCCCAACGCCCAGATCCAGGCGCTCAAACATATAGTTTTTCCCGCTATTGGTATCCTGAACGTAGCCGTTATTTTTCAACTGACTACCAGTGATGCGCTCGCCGTTGCGTAAAAAATCAAGCGACCAGAACTCGCCTTTGGTGACACGTACGCTCAAGTTACCGCTCTTCAATTCGGCAAATTCAGCGGTATTCTGCATCTCAACCTTCACATCATGCAGCATATGCAGCGGATAATGCGGGCCGGTATCCAGCGCGCCCTGGAAGTGTTCCATTCGCACGCCAACCACGCCTTCCTGCGGCGAGAAGAAGCGTAGAGTAAACAACGGGGTATCCAGTTGCCAGGTACGTTCACGCACGTCACGCGGCGCAACATAGACCACCATCTCGTTGCCCTGTCGTTCAACCTCGAACACCTGGATTGGGTTAGTCACATTCAGGCCAGGCTGAATCAGCCAGTTTCCATCGCTAATTTTCATAATTGGTTCCTTAGTTCTGTAATTCTTTAGTCGTGAAATCCTGCTGATTACGGCGCGCACCCTGCGCCAGCTGGCGCATGATTTCAGTCAGATAAGGGGTTTTTAGGGTGTAAAAGCGTTTGGCAATCACGGCACTCAGCAGGTAGCAAATAGCCGGGACAATGGTGAACAGGCCGATGATGATGCTAATGGTGGCGCTGTTTTGCGTTTTCGCTGCAGCATCGTAACCGCCGCCCGCCAGCATCCAGCCGATCATCGCCCCACCGAGAGCCAGGCCCAGTTTGAGCACGAACAGTGTTCCCGCAAAGCTGATGCCCGTCAGACGTTTACCATTGCACCACTCACCGTAATCAACGGTGTCGGACATCATTACCCACTGGATTGGCGTCACAAGCTGATGCAGGACGCCAATCACGAAGATAAAGACGAACATGGTGATATTGGCGTGCATCGGCACAAAGAACATCGCCAGACTGACGACCGCCAGCAGGGCGTTCGTCCACCAGAAGACACTGACTTTGCATTTCCAGTCGGTTAGCGGTTTTGCCAGCGCAGAGCCGATCAGGTTGCCGACGCAATAGGTGGTGAGGAAGGCGACAAACACTTCCGGCGTGCCCAGAATCCAGGTGACGTAATACATCATCGCCCCGCCGCGAACGCAGACGGCCAGGATGTTGAGGATGGTCAGCAGGCCAACGATGCGCCACTGATCGTTGTACCAGATGTCGCGTAGGTCTTCACGCATTGAGGTGCTGCTCGGTGCTGCCTCCACACGTTCTTTGGTGGTGAAGAAGCAGAATGCCAGCATCAGAAACGCCACGACCGAGAGCACGGCAATCCCGCCCTGAAAACCCAGTGCTTTATTTTCACCGCCAATCAGATTCACCAGCGGCATCATCAGGACAGTGGAGAGCATGCCGCCCGCCGTTGCCAGCACAAAGCGCCATGACTGCAGAGAGATGCGCTGCGTTGGGTCATTGGTGATAACACCGCCCAGCGCGCAGTAGGGAATATTCACCACGGTGTAGAGCAGGGTCAGCAGCGTGTAGGTGATTGCGGCATAAATCATTTTGCCGTGCAGGCTGAGGTCCGGCGTGCTGTAGGCAAGCACACAAACCAGACCAAACGGCAATGCGCCAAACAGCACCCACGGGCGGAATTTCCCCCAGCGCGAGCGGGTACGGTCGGCCAGCAACCCCATGCAGGGGTCAGAGATGGCATCCAGCGCACGGGCCAGCAAGAACATGGTGCCGACAAATCCGGCAGGGATACCAAAAATATCGGTATAGAAAAACATCATATAGAACATTACGTTATCGAAGATGATGTGGCTGGCGGCATCGCCCATACCATAGCCAATCTTCTCTTTAACAGACAGAATCTCACTTTTCATTACGCATCCTTGTTTGCACTTTCACACGCACTGATACCGGTTACAGTTCTTGTAAACCATCCCTGTGAGTGCGGGTATTCCGATATCTCGTTATCAAATTACGATTCTTGTTTTCTGTGATCGGGGTAGCGTCAAAAAATAAACATCACTGTAACTTATGGATTTTGTAGGGATTTATATGAAACCGATCATGGTATAGCGAAACGGAAGTTAAAAAAGTGAGTGAGGGGGTGTGGAAACGTTTGGAAGTAGCTATAATGCGCCCCGCCTCCATGTAGCAATCGAGGCGCGGAAGATCGTCATCTCCGGTGAGGTGGCTGGACTTCAAATCCAGTTGGGGCCGCCAGCGGTCCCGGGCAGGTTCGACTCCTGTGATCTTCCGCCAATTTGCCTCTCCTGAACTCCACTGTCTCAATTAAATCCCCTATAATACCCGCAATTACTGCTGATTATGTTCTCCCGAGGTCAACTGTCTCTATCAGAATCAAGTGTATTCTGGGGGCATAATGGGGGGCATGATTTATAGCCCCATTTTGAGATGCCCCCAATGAAGCTAACAGTCAGACAAATCGATACAGCCAAACCCAAAGAGAAGCCGTACAAGCTATCTGATGGTAGAGGCCTCTATCTTGAAGTAACCGCCAACGGTTCACGCTACTGGCGTTTAAAGTATCGTTATGCAGGTAAAGAAAAGCGCCTCGCCTTTGGCGTTTATCCTGAGGTGTCTCTTGCTCAAGCCCGTGAAAAACGTGAAGCTGCGAAAAAGTTACTATCTGCTGGAAGCGATCCCGGAGAGCTAAAGAAAGCAGAGAAAATCGCTCAAAAGCTCAACTATGAAAATACCTTCGAAGCTATTGCCCGGGAATGGCATCAACTGAGAACGGATCGTTGGTCGTTACGTTATCGTGATGAAATTATTGATACCTTTGAAAAGGATATTTTCCCCTACATCGGTAAGCGTCCCATAGCTGAAATTAAGCCCATGGAATTGCTGGAAACTCTTCGCCGGATGGAAAAACGTGGCGCATTAGAAAAGATGCGTAAAGTCAGACAGCGCTGCGGTGAAGTATTCCGTCATGCGATCGTGACCGGACGCGCTGAATACAATCCTGCACCTGACCTCGCTACAGCCCTCGCAACACCAAAGAAAACGCATTTTCCTTTCCTAACTGCCGAAGAGCTTCCTCACTTTCTTAGAGATCTTGCAGGCTATACCGGGAGTGTTATTACCAAGACTGCAACTCAAATCATCATGCTTACAGGGGTACGAACTCAGGAATTACGTTTTGCCCGTTGGGAGAATATTAATTTTGAAAAGCGTCTCTGGGAGATCCCTGCTGAAGTCATGAAGATGAAACGACCACACATCGTTCCGATGTCGGATCAGGTTGTAGAGCTCTTTGAGTCACTTAAGCCTATTACCGGGCTGTACCCACTTGTATTCGTCGGACGCAATGATCGAACGAAGCCGATCTCAAAGGAAAGCGTTAATCAGGTGATTGAGTTATTGGGATATAAAGGAAGGCTGACGGGGCATGGATTCCGCCACACGATGAGTACTATCCTGCATGAAGAAGGCTTTAACTCAGCGTGGATTGAAACGCAGCTTGCGCATGTGGATAAGAACGCGATACGTGGGACGTATAACCATGCTCAGTATTTGGAGGGGCGCAGGGAGATGATGCAGTGGTACTCAGACTATTTATTTGATCTATACCATGAACGTAGAATCTTACATGCGGTAGTGTAATAAACTGATATCTATGGTTTTATATGCTTTCTGTGTATATCTAACCTACCGCTCGATTTTGCTCTGATTCTCATTTATAGTTAACAGCATCAGCTAGTTACATACAGCATTGTTCAAAGTATCTCTATGCAAAGCTATTGAGTGCATCAATTGCGGTAGCCTTACTTGCAGTAACTGGTATGAGCTCATACCAGTTACTGCAAGCAATTTTATTACCAGTGTGAAAATATTTCAGGTGAGATAATTGTCTATTACATCTTCCCAGCAGTTTTTATTGGATGAAATCAATAAAAGTATTAACATAATAAAGTGCAAGGCAAAAT
>NZ_JADABY010000046.1 GCF_015672735.1 Citrobacter sp. Res13-Sevr-PEB04-36
GACTTCATCAGGGTTATGTCAGACAGTGAAGTTTATCAGGATGACCATGTACCCGAAGGAGCGAGGCCGAACCGCTGGCAGAGCCGGATCTGTAGCTACCGGAGCATCACCACCATAAAACCTGTTTATTCCCTGCAACGTCATCTCGACGTGTGGCATGTGGGAGCATCGGCAAAAAATGCGCTTCACTGTAAGGTTATGAGAAGTGCGATCCGTCGCTGCCTGGTGTAGGCTTTGCGTTCATTGTTGGACTATCGCGGTAAGAACTTGAAACCACCGCCGACGATTGGCTAAACTCTCATTTCACCGAGTAACCATTCGTGACAAGTGTCAAAGTAGTGAACTATGGTAGAACGCCTCAGCATGTTAGTAAGCACTACTGCGTAACATGCTGGCAGAGCAGCATTTTAGAATGCTTGCTCCACAAGGGGAGATTCTGGAGCGGGCGAAGGGAATCGAACCCTCGTATAGAGCTTGGGAAGCTCTCGTTCTACCATTGAACTACGCCCGCATTGAAGTGCGTAAGGGATTATAAACCTTACACACTTCCTGGCAAGGGGCTGATCGACTGACTGGCGATTAATTCACCGTCAGCATTTTGGCTTGCTGCCCTGCGGCGGCAGATAGCGCTGCGGATCGATAGCCGTTGCACGATAGCGGATCTGGAAATGCAGGCGTACTGAAGCCGCATCAGAACTGCCCATGGTGGCAATTTTCTGCCCTGCTTTCACTGTTTGCCCGTTGTTGACCAACAGTGTGTCGTTATGGGCGTAGGCGGTAATATAATCTTCACCATGTTTGATCATCACGAGGTTGCCGTAGCCACGCAGCTGATTGCCGACATAGACCACCTTCCCGGCTCCAGCCGCATAAACAGGTGTGCCGCGCGCGGCAGAGATATCAATCCCCTTGTTGCCACCTTCCGCCGTGGAGTATGGCAGTATCACCTTCCCACTCGCTGGCCACTGCCAACAGCGTTGCCCTACCGGCGGCCAGGATGACTGCGGCACAGAAGAAGACGGTCTGACTGCTGCCGTTTTGGTGGAGGATTTCGATTTAGATTTTGTTTTCGCCGATGCCGTGCTGGTCTTTGCGCCACCGCTGACCTTAAGCTTTTGCCCGACTTCAATGGTATAGGGGGGAGAAATGTTGTTCAGGCGCGCGATCTCTTTGACGCTGGTCCCTGTCGCACGTGAAATACCATACAGTGTATCTCCCCGCTTAACAGTATAGGTAGAACCAGAACTGGAATCAGATGAGCTTGAACATCCCGCGACGATCAGGCTGCTCAGCAACATTATTGTGATAACAAAGCGTTTTCTCATCAGGCGTCCTGCACTCAAAACAATTCCTCGCAACATTTTAAGACGCTTTATCATAGCAGCCAGATGCCGGATGCCAAATCATATCGCGACGCGAATCGTCTGTTCAGGCATTTCACACCGACGGATAATCAATCCGTCACAATTAGGCATATAATAGTGACGCTCAAGATTAATGGTGAACGCGATGCGACAGGAACATGTCATTTTATTGAATGAGCAGGACCAGCCCTGCGGAACACTGGAAAAATATGCGGCGCATACCGCCACAACGCCCCTGCACTCTGCCTTTTCGTGCTGGCTATTTAACGACCAGGGCCAACTGTTGGTGACTCGGCGTTCGCTACACAAAAAAGCCTGGCCAGGCGTCTGGACTAACTCGGTCTGCGGCCATCCGCAGTCCGGTGAAAACACTACTGACGCTATTATCCGTCGCGCTCGCTTCGAACTGGGTGTGGAGGTTGCCGAACTCACGCCCGTGTATCCTGATTTTCGTTACCGCGCCGCAGATCCCAGTGGAATTGTGGAAAACGAAGTTTGCCCGGTCTATGCCGCACAAGTTATCAGTGCGCTACGGTCAAACGCGGATGAAGTAATGGATGAGCAGTGGAGTGAACTTGAGGATGTCTTACGTGCGCTGGATGCCACGCCTTGGGCCTTCAGCCCGTGGATGGTAATGCAGGTTTCAAACGATAAGGCGCGAGAATTACTGCGCGAGTTTGCCAACCGTAATTGATAGCCGGATGGCAACGCGAAAGCGTTTTATCCGGCCTACAAATCATGCATCTCGTAGGCCGGAAAAGCGTGGCGCGATCCGGCATTTCACATCTTATTTAACCGGACGCATCGCCGGGAACAGGATCACGTCGCGGATGGTATGGCTGTTGGTGAACAGCATAACCATACGGTCGATACCAATCCCCAGACCGGCTGTCGGCGGCAGACCGTGTTCCAGAGCGGTAACATAGTCTTCGTCGTAGAACATCGCTTCGTCATCGCCCGCATCTTTGGCGTTAACCTGATCCTGGAAACGCTGCGCCTGATCTTCTGCATCGTTCAGCTCGCTGAAACCGTTACCGATTTCACGTCCACCGATGAAGAATTCGAAACGGTCAGTGATTTCCGGGTTGTCATCGTTACGACGCGCCAGCGGAGAGACTTCTGCCGGATACTCGGTAATGAAGGTCGGCTGAATCAGGTGCGCTTCCGCCACTTCTTCAAAGATCTCTGTCACGATACGGCCCAGACCCCAGCTCTTCTCAACCTTGATGCCGATAGATTCAGCAATCGCTTTAGCAGAGTCGAAGTTATCCAGATCCGCCATGTTGGTTTCCGGACGGTATTTCTGAATGGCTTCACGCATGGTCAGTTTTTCGAACGGTTTACCAAAGTCGAAGACTTCTTCGCCGTAAGGCACTTCGGTGGTTCCCAGAACGTCCTGCGCCAGCGTGCGGAACAGCGATTCGGTCAGTTCGATCAGATCTTTGTAGTCCGCATAAGCCATATAGAGTTCCATCATGGTGAACTCTGGGTTATGACGAACCGAGATGCCTTCGTTACGGAAGTTACGGTTAATTTCGAACACGCGTTCGAAGCCGCCAACCACCAGACGCTTGAGGTACAGTTCCGGCGCGATACGCAGGTACATGTCCAGATCCAACGCGTTATGATGGGTGATGAACGGGCGTGCGGCGGCACCGCCTGGGATCACCTGCATCATCGGGGTTTCCACTTCCATAAAGCCACGGCCAACCATGAACTGACGGATACCCGCCATGATCTGTGAGCGCACTTTAAAGGTGTTGCGCGATTCATCGTTAGAGATGAGATCCAGGTAGCGCTGACGGTAACGCGCTTCCTGATCCTGCAGGCCATGGAATTTGTCCGGCAGCGGACGCAGCGCTTTAGTCAGCAGACGCAGCTCAGTGCAATGGATGGACAGCTCGCCGGTTTTGGTCTTAAACAACTTACCTTTCGCGCCGAGGATATCGCCCAGATCCCATTTTTTAAACTGCTCGTTGTAAATGCCTTCCGGCAGATCGTCACGCGCAACGTACAGCTGAATACGGCCGCCAACGTCCTGCAGGGTAACGAATGAGGCTTTACCCATGATGCGGCGGGTCATCATACGTCCGGCAACGGATACCTCAATGTTCAGCGCTTCCAGCTCTTCGTTTTCTTTCGCGTCGAAGTCAGCGTGCAGTTGGTCTGAGGTGTGATCGCGACGGAAATCGTTCGGGAACGGGATCCCCTGCTCGCGCAGATTAGCCAGCTTCTCACGGCGCGTTTTCAGTTCATTGTTAAGGTCGGCTACCGCGTCAGCGCCCTGTGCGTGTTGTTCAGACATGTTGGTTCCTCATAACCCTGCTTTCAAACTTGCTTCGATAAATTGATCCAGGCTGCCATCCAGCACCGCCTGCGTGTTACGGGTTTCAACCCCAGTACGCAGATCTTTAATGCGGGAGTCATCGAGGACATAAGAACGAATCTGGCTACCCCAGCCGATGTCGGACTTGGTGTCTTCCATCGCCTGCTTCTCGGCATTCTTCTTCTGCATCTCCAGTTCATAAAGCTTCGCTTTCATCTGCTTCATGGCCTGGTCTTTGTTCTTGTGCTGGGAACGGTCGTTCTGGCACTGTGTCACTAATCCGCTTGGAATGTGAGTAATACGCACCGCAGATTCCGTACGGTTAACGTGCTGACCGCCCGCACCCGAGGCACGGTAAACATCGATGCGCAGGTCTGCCGGGTTGATTTCGATATCAATGTCATCGTCAACTTCCGGGTAGACAAACGCAGAGCTGAACGACGTATGGCGGCGGCCGCCTGAGTCAAACGGACTCTTACGTACCAGGCGGTGTACGCCGGTTTCAGTACGCAGCCAGCCGTAAGCATATTCGCCAGCGATTCTGATGGTCACGGATTTAATACCCGCCACTTCACCTTCAGATTCTTCAATAATTTCAGTCTTAAAGCCGCGGGCTTCAGCCCAACGCAGATACATGCGCATCAGCATGCTGGCCCAGTCCTGTGCTTCGGTGCCACCAGAACCGGCCTGAATATCGAGATAGCAATCTGCGCTGTCATATTCACCGGAGAACATACGACGGAACTCCAGTTGCGCCAGCTTTTCTTCCAGCGTATCGAGTTCGGCAACGGCTTCGTTAAAGGTTTCTTCGTCGTCGGCTTCTACAGCCAGTTCCAACAGGCCGGAGACATCTTCCAGGCCCTGGCTCATTTGGTCGAGCGTGTCGACAATGGCCTCAAGGGAGGAGCGTTCTTTGCCCAGCGCCTGTGCGCGTTCGGGTTCGTTCCAGACGTCCGGCTGTTCCAGCTCGGCGTTTACTTCTTCCAGACGCTCTTTCTTGGCATCATAGTCAAAGATACCCCCTAAGAACGTCAGAGCGTTCCGTGAGGTCCTGAATGCGGTTATTTACCGGATTAATTTCAAACATGGTCTGTTTTCTTTTATTGGACGAGTCAAAATGCGGTTATAAGAGCGGGATTGTAACCAATCCACGCTCTTTTTTATAGAGATAGTGACGCTAAAGTGGCCAGATATTATCGATAATAATTTGCAATGAGCGGTTGCCACGGAACTCGTTAATATCCAGCTTGTAGGCCAGCGTGACTTCACGTACGCCGTTATCCGGCCAGATAGCGGTATCGACATTAAACGCAATACCGTCCAGCAGCGGTCCGCCGTCGACGGGCTCAACCATCACCTTCAGATGACGCTCGCCAACCAGACGCTGCTGAAGCAGGCGAAAGCGCCCGTCAAACAGCGGCTCCGGGAACATTTGTCCCCACGGCCCGGCATCACGCAGCATTTGTGCGACCTCCATGGTCATCTCCGCCGCGCTTAGCGGGCCATCGGAGACCACTTCACCCTGCAGTAAGGCGGGGTCGAGCCACTCGGTCACCAGCTCGCCAAAACGCTGCTGGAAGCACTCAAACTGCGCCTCTTCCAGCGATAATCCTGCCGCCATGGCGTGGCCGCCGAACTTAAGGATCATGCCTGGGTAAAGGGTATCCAGTCGCTCCAGCGCATCTCGCATGTGCAGGCCCTGAATCGAACGCCCCGACCCTTTAAGGGTGCCGTCTCCAGCC
Organism: Citrobacter sp. Res13-Sevr-PEB04-36; assembly: GCF_015672735.1. Lineage (GTDB taxonomy): Bacteria > Pseudomonadota > Gammaproteobacteria > Enterobacterales > Enterobacteriaceae > Citrobacter. The sequence continues at coordinate 5,433 of NZ_JADABY010000046.1, forward strand.
GGTGCAAAGGCGATCACCGGACGGTGAAAACGCTCTTTAATGCGTGAGGCCAGGATCCCTACCACGCCCTGATGCCACTCGGGATGATACATCGCCAGTCCGCCAGGCAGCGTCTCGCTGCTGCGCTCAAGCTTCTCGCACAGGGTCAGCGCTTCCGTCTGCATGCCCTGCTCTATCTCTTTCCGCGTCTGGTTGAGCGCATCCAGTTCACTGGCAAGCACCCGCGCATCGCCAATGTTGTCGCACAGCAACAGCGCCACGCCAACGGACATATCATCCAGGCGGCCTGCCGCATTCAGGCGTGGCCCCAGCGCAAAGCCTAAATCGCTGGCGGCCAATTTTTGCGGGTCGCGATTCGAAATCTCAAGCAGCGCTTTAATACCCGGGCGACATTTCCCCGCGCGAATACGGCTCAAGCCTTGCCACGTCAGGATGCGGTTATTGGCGTCCAGCGGGACGACATCGGCCACCGTACCTAGCGCAACCAGATCAAGCAAATCCGCAAGGTTTGGCGGGGTGATACCGCGCTCATCAAACCAGCCCTTATCACGAAGAAAAGTACGCAGCGCCAACATCAGATAAAAAGCTACGCCGACGCCCGCCAGTGATTTCGACGGGAACGTACAGTCGTGCAGATTAGGATTGATAATCGCCACTGCGCCCGGCAGAGTATCTCCAGGCAGGTGGTGATCGGTAACCACGACTGGGATCCCCAGCGTTCTGGCATGCTCAACGCCGGCATGGGAAGAGATGCCGTTGTCAACGGTGACGATCAGCTCAGCGCCCCGGGCATGTGCCTGATCCACCACTTCCGGGCTCAAGCCATAGCCATCTTCAAAACGGTTAGGCACCAGATAGTCAATGTTGCTACAACCTAACGCACGCATCGCCAGAATGCTCAGCGCCGTGCTGGTTGCGCCATCGGCGTCAAAATCCCCCACCACGATAATGCGGGTGCCGTCACGAAAGGCGCTATAGAGGATCTCAACCGCCTTTTCGACACCGCTCAATTGCTGCCACGGCAACATACCTTTGACGCTACGCTCAAGCTCCAGCGCACTGCGCACACCGCGACTGGCGTACAAACGACGCAGCAGTGGCGGTAAATCTGCAGGAAGGTCGACCGTTTCGTCGGCTTCACGACGACGAAGTTGTATCAGTTGTTTCACGCGAATTATTTACCGCTGGTCTGTTTTTGGTGTGCGTCGAGGAACGCTTTCATCTCTTTCGGCCCCTGGTAGCCCGGAACAACATAGCCGTTGCTCAGGACGATCGCTGGCGTGCCACTCACACCAAACTGCACGCCCAGCGCGTAGTGGTCAGCAATATCCACATCACAGGTCGCCGGTTTCACACTTTTACCCGCCATGGCATCATCAAACGCTTTGTTTTTGTCTGACGCACACCAGATGGACTTCATATCTTGCTCGGCCTGGCTTTCCAGTCCCTGACGAGGGAAGGCCAAATATCGTACAGTAATCCCCAGCGCGTTGTAGTCTTTCATCTCTTCGTGCAACTTGTGACAGTAGCCACAGGTGATGTCGGTGAAAATGGTAATAACGTGTTTTTCCTGCGGCGCTTTGTAGATGATCATCTCTTTTTCCAGCGCGTTCAGCTGCTTCATCAGCAGTTGATTGGTGACGTTCACCGGACTTGCGCCGCTCACGTCATACATCGGTCCCTGAATAATGTGCTTACCGTCTTCAGTCACGTACAGCACACCACTGTTGGTCAGTACGGTTTTCATTCCCGCAATCGGAGCAGGTTGGATTTCGGTGCTTTGCACGCCCAGCTTCGTCAATGACTGACGAATCGCCGCGTCGTCTGCCTGCACCATGCCTGAAAACGCCGTCGCCAGCAGGGTGAGCATCATAAAACTTTTCTTCATAACCTATCCTTTCCTGTCAGCACTCACGCACGCGGGTGATGCTGTTGATGTAATTGACGCAAGCGCTCCGTTGCGACATGAGTATAAATTTGTGTGGTAGAGAGATCGCTATGACCAAGCAGCATCTGCACCACACGCAAATCAGCGCCATGGTTAAGCAAATGCGTGGCAAAAGCATGCCGCAGTACGTGCGGCGACAGCTTCTCGCTGTCGATTCCCGCTAACACAGCATAGTGTTTAATTCGATGCCAGAAGGTCTGGCGTGTCATCTGCTGCGCACGCTGGCTAGGAAACAGCACATCAATTGAGACGCCATTGAGCAACCATGGTCGTCCGTGTTCCAGGTATGTTTCCACCCAGTACACGGCCTCTTCACCCAACGGTACCAGCCTCTCTTTATTACCTTTACCAATGACCCGCACAACACCCTGACGCAGACTGATATCACTCATCGTCAGCCCCACCAGCTCAGAAACACGCAAACCAGTAGCGTATAATACTTCGAGCATGGCTTTGTCACGGAGTTCCAGCGGCTGGTCAATCAGCGGGGCCTGCAGCAAGCGCTCGACCTGCGCCTCACTGAGATCTTTTGGCAGACGCTGCGGTAGCTTAGGTGAAGCCAGCGACGCGCTGGGATCATCATCACGAAATTTCTCACGGTATAGATGCTGAAAAAAACGCCGTGTTGCACTAAGCAAGCGCGCGGAACTGGTAGCTTTATACCCACCATCCATCCGCTCGGCCAGCAGTGCTTGCAGGTCATCGCTCTGTACCGTCGCCAGAGAAACACTGCGATGGTGTAGCCATTCAACAAGCATGGTCAGATCGCGACGATATGCACTTAACGTGTTTTCCGCCAGATTGCGCTCCAGCCACAGGGCATCAAGAAATTGCTCGATGCGCGCCAGATCTTGTTCCACTCGCGCCCCTTATTTCATTCTCATTTTTGATGCATTATGCCTCATTGTGCCGTGATTGCGGGGATTCTGATACACTACGCGCAACGCTACAGCAGAATTGAGACGTTTAGTAATGAACATGGGTCTTTTTTACGGTTCCAGCACGTGCTACACCGAGATGGCAGCAGAGAAAATCCGCGATATTCTTGGTCCCGAGCTGGTGACATTACACAACCTCAAGGATGATTCCCCGACCTTAATGGAGCAGTACGACGTGCTCATTTTAGGTATCCCGACCTGGGATTTCGGTGAAATTCAGGAGGACTGGGAAGCCGTCTGGGATCAGCTGGATAACCTCAACCTGGAAGGCAAAATTGTTGCTCTTTACGGCATGGGCGATCAGTTGGGCTACGGCGAATGGTTCCTGGATGCGCTGGGGATGCTGCACGACAAACTGGTCACTAAAGGGGTGAAGTTTGTCGGTTACTGGCCAACAGAAGGCTATGAATTTACCAGCGATAAACCTGTTATTGCCGATGGGCAACTGTTTGTCGGCCTTGCGCTGGATGAAACCAACCAGTACGACCTTAGTGATGAACGCATTCAGACATGGTGCGAGCAAATTCTCGGCGAAATGGCCGAACACTGGTCCTGATCGCCTGCTGACTGACGGTAAAGGTCTGCAACCTTACCGTCAGGCTATTTCTGCATCGACGGTTGTAATATCAACCGACGCAAATCCCGCCACTCGGCATCATCCATACTGTCCGCTGCCAGCCACAGATGCTGATGTTTTCCTGTACCTGACCGCAAACGCAACATCATGCCCGTTTTCATCATCCAGGGCGCGCTAACAATAGTCCACTCTTGTCCTTGCCAACGCAGGCGACCATCCATCAATAGTCTAATCTCGCCCTGACACGCGTTGATACGGCGCTGACTGCGCACGCAATCGAACACTACCAGAGAGAGCAAAATCAACCATAAAGGGGTGTAACTCAGTGGCCAGGGCATCAATAAAATAAGCACCGCCACCAACCCATGAATGAGCAGCGAAATCCACTGTGCGCGCCAGGAGACGCGTAAATCAGATTGCCACTGGACCACGTTCCCGATTCCGTGTCTGGATAAGCCGTACCATTTGCTCCAGCTGTGCATCAGCCGGCTTCCCGTGATTCATCAACCAGTTAAATAAATCGGGGTCATCACACTCCAGCAAACGGATGAAGATGCGTTTTTCGTCATCACTTAAGTTGTCATATTCATGTTCGAAAAACGGCATGATTGAAATGTCCAGCTCACGCATACCGCGACGGCATGCCCAATGAATACGTGCTTTGTTGTTAATATCCATGTTCTTCTTCCTGTCTCGCGAAAACGAAGTACCCGGCTATTGTAACGTGTTTTTCACACTCTTTTGCGGGAATATCAGTAAACGGAAGCGCGATCGCTAAATAAAACCACATTAAGTCAAAGGGTTCATCAATTGTGGATGTCTCCTCGCAAAGCTTAAAATATGGCACAATCAGGATGTTTAAACCGCTTGCAATAGGCCATAGCTCTTTTACCATTAGTCACTATTACTGCGTTAAGCAAATCAGGACATTATTATGGCTTTTACATCTTTTCCTCCTCGTCAGCCTTGTGCGTCAACGCGTTTGCCTCTGACGCTGATAACGCTTGATGATTGGGCGCTCGCGACCATTACCGGCACCGACAGTGAGAAGTATATTCAGGGCCAGGTTACTGCTGATATCAGTCAGTTGACCGAGCATCAGCATGTGCTGGCTGCCCATTGCGACGCCAAAGGCAAAATGTGGAGCAACCTGCGCCTCTTCCGCCAGAATGACGGCTTTGCGTGGCTTGAACGCCGTAGTCTGCGCGATGCCCAGCTTACCGAACTGAAAAAATATGCCGTCTTCTCAAAGGTGGTGATTGCCCCTGACGACGAGCGCGTGCTGTTGGGCGTTGCCGGATTCCAGGCGCGTGCTGCGCTGGACAATCTCTTTAGCGAACTGCCAACCCGCGATAAGCAGGTGATTACCGAAGGTGCGTCCACAATATTGTGGTTCGAACACCCCGCTGAACGCTTCCTGTTGATTACTGATACTGCCACGGCGGAAACGCTGGTAGAAAAACTGCGTGGTGAAGCGGAGTTGAACAACAGCCAACAGTGGCTGGCACTGGATATCGAAGCCGGGATCGCCGTCATTGATTCCGCCAACAGCGGGCAGTTCATTCCACAGGCCACCAACTTGCAGGCCCTGGGCGGAATCAGCTTCAAAAAAGGCTGCTATACCGGTCAGGAAATGGTCGCCCGAGCAAAATTCCGCGGTGCCAACAAACGTGCGCTGTGGTCACTGGCAGGTTCTGCCAGCCGGTTACCGGAAGCAGGTGAAGACCTGGAACTGAAAATGGGAGAAAACTGGCGCCGAACCGGCACCGTACTTGCTGCAGTACAACTGGCGGACGGTCAGGTACTGGTGCAGGTGGTGATGAATAACGACATGGAAGCCGACAGCGTATTCCGCGTTCGCGACGACGCAAAAACGCTGCATATTGTACCGCTGCCGTATTCGCTGGAAGAGTAAATGACTCATGCCTGATGGCGCTACGCTTACCAGGGCTACAGGGTATTATCTTGTAGGACTGGTAAAGTGTCAGCCGCCATCCGGCATCAAGAATTACGCCTGCCCAACATAAAGATAGATGGCCAGAAAATGGCACACGCTGCCGCCCAGCACAAATCCATGCCAGATTGCATGGTTGTAAGGGATACGCTTGCAGACGTAGAAAATGACGCCCAGTGAATAAACTACACCGCCGACCGCCAGCAACGTTACGCCCCCAGCCGCCAGCTTAATCGCCAGTTGATACACCACAATCAATGACAGCCAGCCCATGGTCAGGTAGGTCACCAGTGACAAAACCTTAAAGCGGTGGGCAATGGTCAGTTTGAACAGAATACCGAGCAGCGCCAGACTCCAAATCACCACCATCAACCCACGCGCCAATGGTGAATCCAGCCCTACCAACAGAAATGGCGTATAGGTCCCGGCAATCAGCAGGTAAATAGCGCAATGGTCGAATTTTTTCAGCCAAATTTTCGCACGCTGATGAGGGATCGCGTGATACAAAGTCGAAGCGAGAAACAGCAAGATCATGCTGCCGCCATACAGGCTATAGCTGGTAATGGCCATAGCACTGGCATTGGTATCCACAGCCTGAACCAGTAACAACACCAGTCCGACTATACCAAACACCAGCCCGATACCGTGGCTGATGCTGTTGGCGATTTCCTCTGCCAGCGAATATCCCTGCACGATTAATGGCTTCTGAACCATAGCTTACTCCAAAAAACGAACACTTTCGTGATTGCGCTTCTAGCGTAACTGAGAATGGTTCCAGTGAACACCTGTTAGCCAAAATAAATATCAAAAAATACATAACCCATAAAAATCATATAATTATATTTTATTTTTCAGCTAACAAGCGTACCGATCACGTCAAAGACATTTAAAATCAATCACATAAAATTGCATCTGATTTGGATAGATCTCAGTAATCACGCGTTTAAGCTCGACGAGGGTCATATTTTCCTGCTGAGCATGTTTTTCGCTCAGCGTATCCAATGTCACGGTTGAGGTGCCTACCACTTCGATAGTGCAGAAGTAGCCGTCATCTTCGAAGCGTCCAACCCGTAGAATGTCACCGGTTTTGAAGTGGGATTCAGACTCATCGCGAATAGTGATGGTCTTGCGTCCGGCCAGAATGTCATCCTGGAAACGCTGAAAAAAAGTGATGTCATTTGGCTGCATGTTATTATTCCCTGTAGATGAAGTCTGATGAGTGAGTTTTGCCATTGTGAGTATGTTCTCCCACGCCGCCATCGCCAGTCTCAACAATCTAGAGATGTTGGTCTACAACTATGTCATCAAGAACCGTGACAAAGTCATGTATATGACTATTCGCGAACTGGCTGACGCCGTAGGGGTTTCGACCACCACCGTGCTACGCTTTTGCCGCAAGCTTAGCTGTGAGGGCTACTCTGAGTTTCGTATACGCTTTAAATTATATTTAGAGCAGAATGAACCGCAACAGGCTAATTTTGGTGCCAGCGAAATAATCAGCTTCTTTAAGGGCGTGAATAACGACGAGTTCGATACATTACTCGATCAGGCTGTTGATATTATATTGTCTTCCGAACGAATTATATTCGTCGGTGCGGGCACATCCGGATCTTTGGCTAAATACGGTGCACGTTTTTTCTCAAACGTCGGAAAATTCAGTAACCATATTGATGATCCTTATTTCCCGGTTACCAACGATATGGCCCGTAACGCGCTGGCGATTGTCCTTTCCGTCTCTGGTGAAACCGAGGAGATCTTACGTTTCGCCAGCCAGTTCAGTCTCCACAACTGCAAAGTATTGTCGGTTACCAGCCATGAGCACTCACGTCTGGCGAAGTTGGCTGACTTTAACCTCTCCTGGCATGTGCCGCAAACCCGCATTGCGGGGAGGTATGATATAACCACGCAAATCCCCGTAATTTATATTCTGGAATCATTGGGTCGCAAACTGGCGAAAAGATTGACATAAAAAACAAACTGTTTTTTTGATGTAACAAATCACATTAAGCCTATTTTGTTATATCGTGACATTTACCTTTCCTTTGTTAGACTCAAAATCAAATGGCATTAATTTGAGACTGAGCGCAAATGAAAAAACTGAGTTTACCGAAAGATTTTTTATGGGGCGGCGCGGTTGCGGCGCATCAGGTTGAAGGTGCCTGGAATAAAGGCGGCAAAGGGCCCAGTATCTGTGACGTGTTGACTGGCGGCGCGCACGGTGTTCCGCGCGAAATCACCCAGAGCGTCATTCCAGGCAAATACTACCCGAACCACGAAGCCGTCGATTTTTATGGTCATTACAAAGAAGACATAAAGCTGTTTGCTGAGATGGGCTTCAAATGCTTCCGTACGTCTATCGCCTGGACCCGAATCTTCCCGCAAGGTGACGAAACTCAGCCAAATGAAGAAGGGTTGAAGTTTTACGACGACATGTTCGATGAGCTACTCAAGTACAACATTGAGCCGGTCATTACCCTCTCCCACTTCGAAATGCCGCTGCACCTGGTACAGCAGTACGGTAGCTGGACCAATCGTAAAGTGGTCGACTTCTTCGTTCGTTTTGCCGAAGTGGTCTTTGAGCGCTACAAGCACAAGGTCAAATATTGGATGACCTTTAATGAGATCAACAACCAGCGTAACTGGCGTGCGCCGCTGTTTGGCTATTGCTGTTCCGGCGTGGTGTACACCGAGCATGAAAATCCGGAAGAAACTCTGTATCAGGTGCTGCATCACCAGTTTGTTGCCAGCGCGCTGGCGGTGAAAGCGGCGCGGCGCATTAATCCCGAAATGAAAGTCGGTTGCATGCTGGCGATGGTGCCGCTGTACCCCTTCTCCTGTAAACCAGAGGATATGATGTTTGCGCAGGAATCGATGCGTGAACGCTACGTCTTCACCGACGTTCAGCTACGCGGTTATTACCCCTCTTATGTACTGAACGAATGGGAACGTCGTGAATTCAATATTAAAATGGAAGCTGGCGACGAACAGATCCTGCGTGAAGGCACCTGCGACTACCTGGGCTTCAGCTACTACATGACCAACGCCGTGAAAGCGGAAGGTGGCAGCGGTGACGCGATTTCCGGCTTCGAAGGCAGCGTCCCCAACCCACACGTTAAAGCCTCCGACTGGGGCTGGCAGATAGATCCCGTCGGCCTGCGCTATGCCTTATGTGAGCTGTACGAACGCTATCAGAAGCCGCTGTTTATCGTTGAAAACGGCTTTGGTGCGTACGACAAAGTAGAAGAAGATGGCAGCATCAACGATGACTATCGCATCGACTACCTACGCGCCCACATCGAAGAGATGATGAAAGCAGTAACGTACGATGGCGTAGATTTGATGGGCTACACACCGTGGGGCTGCATTGACTGCGTGTCGTTCACCACCGGTCAGTACAGCAAACGCTACGGTTTTATCTATGTGAACAAACACGACGACGGCACCGGAGATATGTCGCGTTCACGCAAGAAAAGCTTCAACTGGTACAAAGAGGTGATCGCCAGCAACGGCGAAAATCTGTGATTTTTGCCGGATGGCGGCGTAAACGCCTTATCCGGCCTACACGTTAATTTCCCGTAGGCCGATAAGCGATGCGCCATCCGGCAATCAACGCGCTACTTCCCACCCGCCAGCTCCAGAAAACTGCCCGTTACGTAAGATGCCTTCTCACTCAGTAGCCAGGTGATAGCCTGCGCACCTCTTCCGGCTGCCCGCCACGCTGCATCGGTAACATCGACTTTACGCGATCAACCCGTCCGGGCTCCCCACCAGACGCATGCATGTCGGTGTAGATTAGGCCAGGACGCACGCCGTTCACACGGATACCTTGCGCCGCCACCTCCAGCGCTAACCCCGTCGTCAACGTATCTACCGCCCCTTTCGACGCTGCATAGTCGATATATTCAAACGGTGCGCCCAGCCGCGATGCCGCCGAGGAGACGTTAACAATCGCCCCGCCCCTACCGCCATGCTTCAACGACATCCGCTTAACCGCTTCCCGACAACACAGGAAATAGCCGGTAACGTTGGTTGCCAGTACGCGGTTGATGCGTTCGGCAGTAAAGTTTTCTACCGTGCTCTGCTCGAACAAAATCCCGGCATTGTTCACCAGCGCAGCCAGTGGTTCACCTTCCCGATCGATAGCCTCAAACATTGCCACAACCTGGCTTTCATCGCTGATATCTGCCCGCAGGGCAAATGCTTTGCCGCCTGCTGTCGCAATGTGATTCACCACCTCGGTTGCCGCACGAATATTGTGATGGAAGTTAACCGCAACCGTGTAGCCTTCTTCTGCCAGCTGTAGCGCGGTTGCGCGCCCAATACCGCGACTACCGCCAGTTACCAGTACTATTGCCATAACATTTCTCCCCAAAAAATAAAGGCGCCGAAGCGCCTTTAAAGGTTAGTTGAATAAGCTAGTTACTGGTATTCACTCATCGGCACGCAAGAGCAGAACAGATTACGGTCACCGTAAACGTCATCAAGACGTTTCACCGTTGGCCAGTATTTATTTGCCACGCCAGCCGGGAAGACCGCAATTTCACGGCTGTAACCGTGATTCCACTCCGCCACCAGCTCGTTCTGGGTGTGCGGCGCGTTAACCAGCGGGTTATCTTCCAGCGGCCACTCGCCTGCTTTCACACGATCGATCTCTGCGCGGATTGCCAGCATCGCATCGATAAAACGATCCAATTCCACTTTACCTTCAGATTCCGTAGGCTCCACCATCAGCGTACCCGCTACCGGGAACGACATGGTTGGCGCATGGAAACCGTAGTCGATCAGGCGCTTGGCAATATCCAGCTCGCTGATACCGGTCTCTTCCTTCAGTGGACGAATGTCGAGAATACACTCGTGCGCCACGCGACCATCACGACCGGTATACAGAACCGGGTAGGCATCTTTCAGACGGCTGGCAATGTAGTTGGCATTCAGAATTGCCACCTGGCTTGCCTGCTTCAGACCTTCAGCGCCCATCATGCGGATGTACATCCAGCTGATCGGCAGAATGGAGGCGCTACCGAACGGTGCGGCAGATACCGCACCCTGACGAGTGAGCATGCCTTCAATCTGTACCACACTGTGACCCGGCACGAACGGTGCGAGGTGCGATTTAACACCGATCGGCCCCATACCCGGACCGCCGCCGCCGTGCGGAATGCAGAAGGTTTTATGCAGGTTGAGGTGTGATACATCCGCGCCGATAAAGCCCGGCGTGGTGATACCGACCTGAGCGTTCATGTTCGCGCCATCGAGGTAAACCTGGCCGCCAAACTGATGCACGACTTCGCATACTTCACGGATCGTTTCTTCGTACACGCCGTGGGTGGATGGATAGGTCACCATAATGCAGGATAGGTTTTCACCCGCCTGCGCCGCTTTTTCGCGCAGATCGCCAAGATCTATGTTGCCGTTCTTATCACAGGCCACCACCACCACCTGCATACCCGCCATTTGGGCGGAAGCCGGGTTGGTACCGTGAGCAGAGGCCGGGATCAGGCAGATATCGCGATGACCATCGTTACGGCTTTCGTGATAGTGACGAATCGCCAGCAGGCCTGCATATTCACCCTGTGCGCCGGAGTTCGGCTGCATGCAGACAGCGTCATAACCGGTCAGTTTTACCAGCCACTCAGAAAGCTGACCAATCATCTGCTGATACCCTTCCGCCTGCTCTGGTGGGCAGAACGGGTGCAGTTCAGCAAATTCAGGCCAGGTGATTGGGATCATCTCGGCGGCCGCGTTCAGCTTCATGGTGCAGGAACCCAGTGGGATCATTGCCTGATTCAGCGCCAGATCTTTACGTTCCAGCGAGTGCATGTAGCGCATCATCTCGGTTTCGCTGTGGTAGCGATTGAACACCGGATGACTCAGGATCGCATCATCACGCAGCATGCTGTCCTGAATAGAACGGCTGTCGAGCGCCACGTCTTTATCCAGCGTGTCGATGTTCAGGCCGTGGCTGTCGCCCAGCAGTACATTAAACAACTGCACCACATTTTCACGGGTGGTGGTTTCGTCGAGCGTAATGCCTACGGCGTTATGAATATCGCTGCGCAGGTTGATTTCTGCCGCTTCGGCACGCGCCAGCACGGCCGCTTTATCAGCGACTTCGACACACAGGGTGTCAAAGTAATGCGCATGACGCAGCTTCAACCCTTTCTGTTGCAGACCCGCGGCCAGAATATCGGTCAGGCGGTGGATGCGGTTCGCAATACGCTTCAGTCCGACTGGACCGTGGTAAACGGCATACAGGCTGGCGATGTTTGCCAGCAGTACCTGCGAGGTACAAATATTGGAGTTCGCTTTCTCACGGCGAATATGCTGCTCGCGAGTCTGCATCGCCATGCGCAATGCGGTATTACCTGCGGCATCTTTGGAGACGCCGATAATACGGCCTGGCATGGAGCGTTTGAATTCGTCTTTGGCTGCAAAGAATGCCGCGTGCGGACCGCCGTAACCCATCGGTACGCCAAAGCGCTGAGCGGAGCCGAAAACAATGTCCGCGCCCTGTTTGCCCGGGGCAGTCAGCAGAACCAGCGCCATAAAATCGGCCGCTACGCTGACCACCACTTTACGCGCTTTCAGTTCAGCAATCAGCGTGCTGTAGTCGTGAACTTCACCGGTAGTGCCCACTTGTTGCAGCAGCACCCCGAAGACATCCTGGTGATCCAGCGCTTTTGCTGCGTCGTCAACGATGACATCAAAGCCGAAGGTTTCCGCACGGGTACGGACAACATCCAGCGTTTGCGGATGAACATCAGACGCCACAAAGAAGCGGTTGGCGTTTTTCAGTTTACTGACGCGTTTTGCCATCGCCATGGCTTCGGCAGCCGCGGTGGCTTCATCCAGCAGAGAAGCGGAAGCCATATCCAGACCGGTCAGATCCAACGTCACCTGCTGGAAGTTAAGCAGTGCTTCCAGACGGCCCTGGGAGACTTCTGGTTGATACGGCGTATATGCGGTGTACCAACCCGGGTTTTCCAGCATATTACGCAGGATAACCGGCGGTAACTGCACGGAGGTATAACCCATGCCAATGTAGGACGTGAAGCGCTTGTTACGCCCGGCGATGGCTTTTAACTCTGCCAGCGCAGCGTATTCGGTCGCAGCAGTACCCACCTGTGGCGGGGTTGCGAGCTGAATGTCTTTCGGCACAATCTGGCCGATCAGCGCGTTTAACGACTCGGCGCCAACCGCATTCAGCATTTCTTGCTGCTGCGCGGCGTCCGGTCCGATATGGCGTTCAATGAAAGCGCCGCTGTTTTCAAGCTGGCTTAACGTCTGTGTCATGGGCGATGGTTCCTGAAACGTGCAGTGAATCGTGATTGTCTCTAACTCAATTGCCCGGTGGCGCTGACGCTTACCGGGCCTACATAAAACCGTAGGCCGGATAAACGCAGTGCCATCCGGCACAATCTTATTCGTCTTCCAGTAATGCCTCGTACGCAGTGGCATCCAGCAGTGATTCGATTTCGCTTTCGTCGCTGGCTTTGATCTTGAAGATCCAGCCGCCGGTGTACGGCTCGCTGTTCACCAGTTCCGGGGAATCGCTGAGCGCGTCATTCACCGCCACAATCTCACCGCCCACTGGCGCATAGATATCGGAGGCCGCTTTTACAGATTCCGCAACCGCGCAGTCATCGCCCGCGCTGACGGTGGCACCCACTTCTGGCAGGTCAACGAACACCATGTCACCCAGCAGTTCCTGAGCGTGTTCGGTGATCCCAACGGTGTAAGAGCCGTCAGCTTCTTTGCGCAGCCATTCGTGTTCTTTACTGTATTTCAGTTCTGCTGGTACGTTGCTCATCAATCAATCTCCAAAAAGGATGAATCACGCGACGGCTTTGCCGTTACGCACAAAAACAGGTTTAGTCACTTTTACCGGCATTTCACGGTTACGGATCTGCACGATTGCCGTCTCGCCGATACCTGCAGGTACGCGCGCCAGTGCAATGCTGTAGCCGAGCGTAGGAGAGAACGTACCGCTGGTGATAATGCCTTCCTGCAGGTTGCCCTGGGCATCAGTAAAGCGCACCGGCAGTTCATTACGCAGAACACCTTTCTCGGTCATTACCAGGCCCACCAACTGCTCGTGGCCTTTTTCACGCTGCATTTCCAGCGCTTCGCGACCAATAAAGTCGCGGTCAGCCGGTTCCCACGCGATGGTCCAGCCCATATTGGCGGCCAGTGGAGAAATACCCTCGTCCATTTCCTGGCTGTACAGGTTCATACCAGCTTCCAGACGGAGCGTATCGCGCGCGCCCAGACCACATGGCTGTACGCCTGCATCGACCAGCGCACGCCAGAAATCCGCGGCTTTTTCATTTGGCAGGGCGATTTCATAGCCCGCTTCGCCGGTATAGCCAGTGGTGGCGATAAACAAATCACCAGCCTGCACACCAAAGAACGGCTTCATACCTTCTACCGCATGACGCTGTTCTTCAGTAAACAGCGTGGCGGCTTTAGCCTGAGCATTCGGTCCCTGCACCGCAATCATCGACAGGTCATCACGAACGGTAATGTCGATGGCGTAAGGTTCAGCGTGTTGGGTTATCCAGGAGAGGTCTTTTTCGCGGGTGGCGGAGTTAACAACGAGGCGGAAGAAATCTTCAGTGAAGTAGTAGACGATCAGGTCATCTATCACGCCGCCTGACGCGTTGAGCATACCGGAGTAAAGAGCTTTGCCGGTTTTCGTTAGCTTCGCGACGTCGTTTGCCAGCAGATAACGCAAGAACTCCCGGGTGCGACTGCCGCGCAGGTCGACGATGGTCATGTGCGACACATCAAACATTCCGGCGTCAGTGCGAACAGCGTGGTGCTCGTCGAGCTGAGAACCGTAGTGAAGAGGCATCATCCAGCCATGGAAATCAACCATGCGCGCGCCGCATAGCGTGTGTTGTTCGTACAAAGGAGTCTGTTGAGCCATCTTTTCCTCGTTGAATAAGCGGGGCTATCAACTCTTTCGCGGTGACATCTTCACCACGAAACCCAGCACCGCAGCCGCTCCGGGGGCTGCGACGCAAACGTTCTCTTTGCCTTGAACTTACCACCGAAACAGACGCTTAACCATAAGGCAAAATTAACCATCACATTAGCTTATGGCTAAAAATAGCCAGATCGCCTACAGAATAAAAAACCAATTCGTGACCACGAAATTAGAATAATAGATAAACATGACGAAACACATCGCATAAAATCAATATTAAATGTGGAAAAAATGTCAAAAATGGCATTATAAGAAAATAGTAATATTAAAAAAACTAATGCGAAAAGAGGCGTGAAATTAGATTATTTCAAATGAGAGAAGCATCCCGGCGCGCAGGCCGGGAGAGGAAAGTGTGACGGGTCTCAAACTCTTAAAATTGTCCTGACGGACGTTAGCGCAACCACTCAGGAAGATCGTTTAATCCCATCGCCTGACGGATGAGTTGTGGTTTTACGCCTGGCAGGGTATCGGCCAGTTTCAGACCAATATCACGCAGCAGTTTCTTCGCCGGATTCGCGCCGGCAAACAGCTCGCGGAACCCCTGCATACCGGCCAGCATCACCGCCGCACTGTGCTTACGGCTACGCTCGTAACGACGCAGATAGAGGTACTGACCGATGTCTTTCCCCTGGCGTTGCAGACGTTTGAGCTCATCAATCAGCTCCGCAGCATCCATAAAACCGAGGTTAACCCCCTGTCCTGCCAGCGGATGGATGGTATGTGCCGCATCACCGACCAGCGCCAGGCGATGCGCGGCAAACTGGCGGGCATAGCGCCCCGTCAGCGGAAACACCTGACGTTCACTCTCTACACAACATAACCCCAGGCGATTATCAAAGGCGATATTCAGCGCCTGGTTAAACTCATCAGCGCTTGCCTGCTGCATACGTTCGGCTTCTTGCGGCGAGAG
This sequence comes from Citrobacter sp. Res13-Sevr-PEB04-36, assembly GCF_015672735.1. Classification (GTDB taxonomy): domain Bacteria; phylum Pseudomonadota; class Gammaproteobacteria; order Enterobacterales; family Enterobacteriaceae; genus Citrobacter. The sequence continues at coordinate 20,749 of NZ_JADABY010000046.1, forward strand.
AGACCAGACGATAGAGCACAAATGCGGATCGCTGAGCGGTAAGAACGCCAGAATGCCTTCACCATGGAACGCCTGGCGAGCAACTGCACCGTGAGCATCCTCGGTACAAATGGTTGCCACCAGCGCATGATGGCGATAATCCCAGAAGGTCAGCGGGATATCCGCTTTGTTACGCAACCAGGAGTTCGCGCCGTCCGCGCCGATGACCAAGCGCGCGGTCAGCATAGAGCCGTCCTTCAGGGTCAGAAAAGCCTCGTTCTCCCCCCAGGCCACCTGCTGCAGTTCTGCCGGAGCCATTAGCGTAATATCCGCCGACTGCTGCGCCTTTTGCCACAGCGCGTAGTGGACCACCGAATTTTCAACGATGTGTCCTAAATGGCTGTAGCCCATGCTTTGGTCATCAAATTCGATGCGCCCAAAGCTGTCTTTGTCCCAGACTTCCATCCCGTGGTAGCAGCAAGCCCGGCGGGCAACAATGTCTGACCATACGCCAAGACGGGTCAGCAGTTTTTCGCTGGCGGCGTTAATGGCCGACACGCGAAGCTGAGGAGGTGCATCCGCCGCCAGAGGCTGCGGAACATGTTGTTCTAATACGGCAACGCGTAACCCGGAGCCCTGCAAGCCGCAGGCAACCGCCAGTCCCACCATGCCGCCACCAACAATTGCTACATCAACACTTTGCACTGTTTGCTCCTGAAAACGGGACTATCAAATACCGTAGGCCGGATCAGGCGAAGCCGCCATCCGGCATGATTGCCATTGCATTTTCCTGATGGCGCTACGCTTATCAGGCCTACTGGCTATATTTATCGCGCGACCCAACCGAGGGTCCGCTCCGCCAACGCATCGCGGGCTGGCGTCAATAATTCCATCGCCATAAGACCCGCGTTGCGTCCAACGACCAGCGGAGCCCAGCGATTGGCAAACAAATACACCAGGCTGTTAGTCACGCCAATCGTTGTTTCGCGATCGGTCTCACGACGCTGCTGATAGCGCGACAGCACCGCATAATCGCCCACGTCTTCGGCGGCATCCTGTGCCTGCGTCAACGTTTCGGCAAGGCTCATGACATCGCGCAGGCCGAGGTTAAAACCTTGACCGGCAATGGGGTGCAGCGTCTGTGCCGCATTGCCCACCAGCACTGTGCGATGGGTAATCGCCTTCACCGCGGTGGTTAAAGATAGCGGGTAGGTGCTACGTTTACCGGCTTGCGTAATCTGCCCTAGTCGCCAGCCAAACGCGGTTTGCAGTTCGCGGCAAAACTGTTCGTCGGACCAGGCCATGATCTGATCACGCCTTTCCAGCGGATGACACCACACCAGCGAGCAGCGGCCATCTGACATTGGTAACATAGCCAGCGGGCCATGCTGCGTGAAACGTTCAAACGCCCGCCCGTTGTGCGGGACAGAGGTGGTGACGTTGGCGATCACCGCCAATTGCTCGTAAGGCTGCTGCTGCCAGTCAACGCCGCAGGCGGTCGCCAGCGCAGAGCGTGTGCCGTCAGCGGCTACCAGCACACGACCGGAAATCACCTCGCCATTCTCCAGCGTGACCTCAACGTGCTGCTGGGTACGCGACACGCTGGCCACCCGGTCAGGGCAATGTAGCGTGACGCCGCGCGCTTTGCGCAACAGCGCAAACAGGCGTAGCCCGACGTCATGCAGCTCCACCACCTGACCCAGCGCAGGAATACGATATTCCTGCGCATCAAGCGTCACAAACCCAGCATGTCCACGGTCGCTGACGTGCACCGTTTTGATTGCGGTTGCGCAATCGGCAATGGCCTGCCAGATGCCAATTCGCGCCAATTGCTGGCAGGTGCCTGCGGCCAGCGCAATCGCCCGGGCGTCAAATCCCGGATGGCGGTCAGTATCTGGCTCGCTCGCTTCAATAAGATGGACCGGCAGCGTCCCATGGCTAAGCTCTGAAATAGCCAGCGCCAGCATCGCACCAACCATACCGCCACCGACAATAATCACGCTCATTGCAGCCGCGCCGCAGCCATCAGGGCTTCAATGTCATCCGCCTTTTTCACTACGCTGGCGGTCAGGTTTTCATTACCGTCTTCGGTAATCAGGATGTCATCTTCAATACGAATACCGATACCGCGATAAGCCGCTGGTACGTCGGCGTCCGGCGCAATATACAGTCCAGGCTCGACGGTGAGTACCATCCCCGGTTCGAGGATACGCGAGCGATCCTGGCCATAAACGCCAACATCGTGGACATCTAGCCCCAGCCAGTGGCTCAGGCCATGCATAAAGAAAGGACGGTGTGCGTTGTCAGCAATCAGTTGATCGACATCACCGTGCAGAATACCCAGTTTTACCAGACCGGTAATCATGATGCGCACCACCTCTCCCGTCACGTCCTGGATGGAGGTCCCCGGACGATACAGACGCAGGCTGGTTTCCAGCGACGCCAGCACGATGTCATAGATCTCTCGCTGGGCGGGGCTGAACTTTCCGTTGACCGGGAAGGTGCGGGTAATGTCGCCAGCATAACCTCTGTATTCGCAGCCGGCGTCAATCAACACCAAATCGCCATCGCGCATTTCACTTTCGTTTTCGGTGTAATGCAGAATGCAGCCGTTTACACCGCTGCCGACAATGGTGTTATAGGAAGGATAACGCGCACCATGACGGGTAAATTCATGGTGGATCTCTCCTTCCAGTTGGTATTCGAACATTCCCGGACGGCATTTTTCCATCGCGCGGGTATGTGCCAGCGCGCTGATTTCACCGGCGCGACGCATAACCGCTATCTCTTCCGGCGATTTGAACAGGCGCATCTCGTGCACTATCGGACGCCAGTCAACAATCGTGGCCGGCGCTTTCAGGTTCTGCCGGGAGCCTTTGCGCAGTTTATCCATCGCCGTAAACACGATCTCATCAGCCCAGGCATACTCGCCCTGGGCGTGGTACACCGTGTCCAGACCGTTAAGCAACTGATACAACTGCTGGTTGATTTCGCTGAACGCTAACGCCCGATCAACGCCCAGTTTCTCGGGGGCGGCATCTTGCCCCAGACGGCGACCAAACCAGATCTCCGCCGTCAGGTCACGTACCCGGTTGAACAGAACGCTATGGTTATGAGTGTCATCACTTTTAATCAGCACCAGCACGGCTTCAGGTTCGTTAAAGCCAGTGAAGTACCAAAAGTCGCTGCTCTGGCGGTACGGATATTCACTGTCCGCACTGCGCGTCGCTTCTGGGGCCGCGAAAATCAGCGCAGCGCTGCCCGGCTGCATTTGCGCCAGTAATGCCTGGCGACGGCGTAAGTATTCTTGCTGAGTCATAACACTCTCCGTGGCGTTCTCGTTACTTAGTGCAGTGTCGGTTTACGCACTTCCGGCGCGGTCGGTTGCTGACGCGTAAACGTGTCATGGCACAACAGCGCAGCAACTCGCACGTACTCGATGATCTCTTCGAGCGACATTTCCAGCTCTTCCTGATCTTCGTCTTCGTCATATCCCAGCTGGGCGATATTGCGCAGGTCGTCGATCGCTTCACCGGTTTCGCCTGTCACTTTGTCGAGCTTAGGCTGTGTAACCCCGAGGCCCAGCAAAAAGTGATTGACCCAGCCCCCCAGCGCATCGGCACGATCGAACACGCTGACGTCGTCGCCTTCAGGCAGATAAAGCTGAAAAAGGAAGCCGTCATCTTCCAGGGCATCGCTGGTCGCCGCATGCATTTTGATCAGCGCCTGGGCCAGTTCATGACCAAAGGCCAAGCCTTCGTTGGTCAGGTCGTGCAACAGCGGCTGCCATGAGCTGTCGTTGTTGCCGCCGCAAATCATCCCGCTGATCAAACCGTGCATTTCGGCCGGGGTTAATCCAGCCCCTTGTTGGTTCAAAAACTGGTTAACTTCGGTGTAACCAGGCATTTCGTTCTGTATAGACATAAGCATTCGTCATCAAAGGGGGGATATTCATGATATGCTACCACTTTGGGCCCTGGTGGACCAGAAAAGGGCTTGTATGTTCATACCAGGGTAGCTATAGTGTCGCCCCTTCGCGGACCCAAGGTCTGGAGACGAAGGCAGCGCAGTCAATCAGCAGGAAGGTGGCATGTCTGCACAACCCGTCGATATCCAAATTTTTGGCCGTTCACTGCGAGTGAATTGCCCGCCTGAACAACAAGATGCGTTGAATCAGGCTGCGGACGATCTGAATCAGCGATTGCAAGATCTGAAAGTTCGCACTAGAGTCACAAATACTGAGCAGCTGGTTTTCATCGCCGCGTTGAACATCAGCTATGAGTTAACTCAGGAAAAAGCGAAGACGCGTGACTACGCGGCGAGCATGGAACAACGTATTCGGATGCTACAACAAACCATTGAACAAGCGTTGCTTGATCAGGGTCGCATAACCGAAAAAACGGGCCAAAACTTTGAATAACACTTTTCGGTTTACTGTGGTAGAGTGACCGTGAAGACAAAATTTCTCTGAGATGTTTGCAAGCGGGCCAGTCCCCTGAGCCGATATTTCATACCACAAGAATGTGGCGCTCCACGGTTGGTGAGCATGCTCGGTTCGTCCGAGAAGCCTTAAAACTGTGACGACACATTCACCTTGAACCAAGGGTTCAAGGGTTACAGCCTGCGGCGGCATCTCGGAGATTCCCTTCTACCTGGCAACAGCCATGACACTACTTTCTGAACTTCCTTTATCCCGGCAAGAAATTCGTCAACTGATTCGGCAACGTCGCCGTGCGCTAACCTCTGAGCAACAACGCCATTTTGGTCAGCAGGCCGCGAGCAGAATGCTGAGCTTCCCCCCTGTTGTACTCGCGCACACCGTGGCAGTATTTCTCTCTTTTGATGGCGAACTCGATACCCAACCGCTGATCGAACAGTTGTGGCGTGCAGGAAAGCGCGTCTATCTCCCGGTTCTGCATCCGTTTAGCCGCGGTAATTTACTTTTTCTGCACTATCATCCGCACAGCGACCTGGTAACTAATCGACTCAAAATCCAGGAGCCGCGACTTGATGTGCGCGACGTTTTGCCGCTGTCAAAGTTGGATGTATTGATTACACCACTGGTGGCGTTTGATGAAGACGGACAACGTTTAGGCATGGGTGGCGGTTTTTACGATCGCACGTTACAAAACTGGCAGCAGCATCAGATTCAGCCGGTGGGCTACGCACATGATTGCCAGCGGGTGGAGAAGTTACCGGTCGAAGAATGGGATATTCCGCTGCCCGCGGTGGTAACACCGTCAAAAGTATGGGAGTGGTAGCCTTGAATTGCCAGATGGCGCTACGCTTATCAGACCTACGAATCATCTCGTAGGTCGGTTAAGACGCAGTCGCCACCCGGCACGATGTACCAATAATTAGTACAGCATACGCGCGCGAATCGTTCCCGGAATGGCTTTCATCGCCAGCAGCGCTTTCTCCGCCACATCCTCATCTGCCTCAATATCAATGACCACATACCCCACATGCGCGGAGGTTTGCAGATACTGCGCGGCAATGTTAACGCCCTGCTCGGCAAAGATTTGGTTCAGCGCGGTCAGCACGCCTGGTCGGTTTTCGTGAATGTGCATCAAACGACGACCGCCGTGCAGCGGCAGCGACACTTCCGGGAAGTTAACCGCCGACAGCGTAGAGCCGTTATCGGAATACTTCGTCAGCTTACCTGCCACTTCCAGACCAATGTTTTCCTGCGCTTCCAGCGTTGAACCGCCGATGTGCGGCGTCAGGATCACGTTGTCAAAATCACACAGCGGAGACGTAAACGGATCGCTGTTGGTCGCCGGCTCCGTCGGGAAGACGTCGATTGCCGCGCCAGCCAAATGCTTAGTAGCTAACGCATCGCACAGCGCCGGAATATCGACGACCGTACCGCGCGCGGCGTTGATCAGCAGCGCACCCGGCTTCATCAGAGCAATCTCTTGCGCGCCCATCATATTCTTGGTGGAGGCATTTTCCGGCACGTGGAGGCTGACCACATCGCTCATATTGAGCAGGTCGGAAAGATGCTGTACCTGGGTGGCGTTACCCAGCGGGAGTTTGTTTTCAATATCATAGAAATAAACGTGCATCCCTAGCGATTCCGCCAGAATGCCCAACTGGGTACCAATGTGACCGTAACCAATAATCCCCAGTTTTTTGCCACGCGCTTCAAAAGAGCCGGTAGCCAGTTTGTTCCATACGCCACGGTGCGCTTTGGCGTTCGCTTCCGGCACGCCGCGCAGCAGCAGCAGCAATTCGCCAATCACCAGTTCGGCAACGGAGCGGGTGTTAGAGAATGGCGCGTTAAACACGGGGATCCCGCGCTTTGCCGCCGCGCCCAGATCAACCTGATTGGTGCCGATGCAGAAGCAGCCAATCGCGACCAGTTTCTCTGCGGCGTCAATCACATCTTCAGTCAGATGAGTACGGGATCGCAGGCCAATGAAGTGGGCATCACGGATGGACTCTTTCAACTGTTCAGTGTCCAGAGCGCCTTTGTGAAACTCGATGTTGGTGTAACCTGCCGCGCGAAGGCTTTCCAGTGCTTTTTGATGCACACCTTCAACCAGCAGAAACTTAATCTTTTCTTTCTCCAGTGATACCTTTGCCATTTCCCCGACCCTGTCTTTTTTTAGTTCAATCTGATGTGTTGTGTGTGGGATTTTCATCCGCCTCTTCAACATATCAAAAAAAAATATTGCGGCAATATGAACGTTTGCGTCGTCGTGCTGAAGAAGTGTCATTCAGAGGAAAATGTCAGAGTAAAATTCTGGTGATAACTTTTTCTTTGGAGGGATCGGCAGGACAATATTGTAAACGTGACACAAGTCACCAAATTTGCCCTGCCAAAATTTTTTTAGCAGCGGAAGATCTCGGTTATCAGATCATTTTACGATAGTTTTCACGCCATCTGCTGTGCCAATCAACGCGACGTCCGCCCCACGGTTGGCAAACAGACCTACGGTCACAACGCCCGGGATCGCGTTGATGGCGTTTTCCATCGCCACGGCGTCGAGGATCTCCAGACCGTGCACATCAAGGATGACGTTACCGTTATCAGTAACCACACCCTGACGGTATTCAGGACGACCGCCCAGCTTCACCAGTTGACGGGCAACCGCACTACGCGCCATCGGGATCACTTCTACCGGCAGCGGGAAGTTACCCAGAATATCGACTTCTTTGGACGCGTCGGCGATGCAGATAAATTTCTTAGCGACGGAAGCAATAATTTTTTCGCGGGTCAGCGCTGCGCCGCCGCCTTTAATCATTTGCATGTGGCCGTTGATTTCGTCCGCGCCATCAACGTACACGCCAAGGCTGTCCACTTCGTTAAGATCGAACACATGGATACCGAGGCTTTTGAGTTTTTCAGTCGATGCGTCCGAACTGGAGACTGCGCCTTCAATCTGACCTTTCATGGTGCCCAGCGCATCAATAAAGTGCGCGGCCGTTGAACCGGTACCTACGCCCACAATGGTGCCGGGCTGTACATACTGAAGTGCCGCCCATCCTACTGCTTTTTTCAGTTCATCCTGCGTCATGATCGTTTCGCCTGTGGTGTGAATGTGGTGTGGAAATTCACGCGCATTATAGAACATTGCGTAGAAAAATGTCCTCACACCCGCGCACAGGTGGCGGATTTCGTCTGTACCCAACCTAAAATTGTGTCATAGTGCAGAATACGCAAAAATATCAGGAGTACGTCAGAGCAATGAAACGTCCGGACTACAGAACACTACAAGCACTGGATGCGGTTATTCGTGAACGGGGATTTGAGCGCGCTGCGCAAAAGCTATGCATCACACAATCCGCGGTTTCACAACGCATAAAACAGCTTGAGAATATGTTCGGACAACCACTGCTGGTGCGTACCGTACCGCCTCGTCCAACCGAACAGGGGCAAAAGCTGCTGGCACTGCTGCGTCAAGTCGAGCTACTGGAAGATGAGTGGCTGGGGGATGAACAAACTGGCTCAACGCCGCTGCTGCTCTCGTTGGCCGTCAACGCCGACAGTCTGGCAACCTGGTTACTCCCGGCGCTGGCTCCCGTGCTGGCAAACTCCCCCATTCGTCTGAACCTACAGGTTGAAGATGAAACGCGCACTCAGGAACGCCTGCGTCGCGGTGAGGTAGTAGGCGCGGTGAGTATTCAACATCAGGCGCTGCCAAGCTGTCTGGTGGATAAACTGGGCGCGCTGGACTACCTGTTTGTCGGCTCAAAACCTTTTGCCGAGCGCTATTTCCCGAATGGCGTCACCCGCTCCGCCCTGCTGAAAGCGCCAGCGGTTGCATTTGACCATCTCGACGACATGCATCAGGCTTTTCTGCAACAAAACTTCGATCTGCCGCCGGGCAGCGTGCCATGCCACATCGTTAACTCGTCGGAAGCCTTCGTGCAACTGGCGCGTCAGGGCACCACCTGCTGCATGATCCCACACTTACAGATCGAGAAAGAACTGGAAAGCGGCGAGCTTATCGACTTAACGCCAGGTCTGTTCCAGCGGCGGATGCTCTACTGGCATCGCTTTGCGCCGGAAAGCCGCATGATGCGCAACGTCACCGACGCACTACTGGCCTACGGACATAACGTCCTGCGTCAGGACTAGCTCTTCACATTGATGCCGGAGGGCAGTGTAACGCCTTATCCGGCCAACATGCCCCAAGCACATTTCATGTTATTCCCATCACGTCTTTGAAATCCATCACAAAATAAAATATACCACGCGGCAAAAAACGACGCCCTATTGGCTATTTTTTGCTGGCGACAAGCCAGATGAAAAAGCTCACCGTATTCGTAAAGATTCAACTTATTGCGTAATACGGAGCAAAAAATGGCCAATATGCAGGCGTGGCAAACGCTCGCCAACAAAGAACTCAGCCGGCGGGAAAAAACCGTCGACTCGCTGGTAAAACAGACAGCAGAAGGGATTGCCATCAAGCCGCTGTACACTGAAGCTGACCTCGATAACCTGGAGGTGACGGGTACCCTTCCCGGCCTGGCGCCTTACGTTCGCGGCCCACGCGCCACCATGTATACCGCACAGCCATGGACTATTCGCCAGTACGCCGGGTTCTCTACCGCCAAAGAATCTAACGCGTTTTATCGCCGCAATCTCGCCGCCGGACAAAAAGGGCTTTCCGTCGCCTTTGACCTTGCCACCCATCGCGGCTACGACTCAGATAATCCGCGCGTGGCGGGTGACGTCGGCAAAGCGGGCGTGGCAATTGATACCGTTGAAGACATGAAGGTGCTGTTCGACCAGATCCCGCTGGATAAAATGTCGGTATCCATGACCATGAACGGCGCGGTACTCCCGGTGATGGCGTTTTATATCGTGGCAGCGCAGGAGCAAGGCGTCGCGCCGGAACTGCTCACTGGCACGATACAAAACGATATTCTGAAAGAGTACCTGTGCCGCAACACCTATATTTACCCGCCCAAACCCTCAATGCGCATTATCGCCGACATCATCGCCTGGTGTTCTGACAATATGCCGCGCTTTAATACCATCAGCATCAGCGGGTATCACATGGGTGAAGCCGGTGCCAACTGCGTACAGCAGGTGGCGTTTACCCTGGCTGACGGGATTGAGTACATCAAGGCCGCGCTGTCCGCCGGGCTGAAGATAGATGATTTCGCCCCGCGCCTGTCATTCTTCTTCGGCATTGGCATGGATCTGTTTATGAACGTCGCCATGCTGCGTGCCGCGCGCTATCTGTGGAGCGAGGCGGTCAGCGGTTTTGGCGCCACCAACCCAAAATCCTTAGCGCTGCGCACCCACTGCCAAACCTCCGGCTGGAGCCTGACCGAGCAGGATCCGTACAACAACGTGGTGCGCACCACCATCGAAGCACTGGGCGCAACCCTGGGCGGTACCCAGTCTTTGCACACCAACGCCTTTGATGAAGCTCTCGGCCTGCCAACCGATTTCTCCGCCCGCATCGCACGTAATACGCAGATCATCATCCAGGAGGAGTCAGAGATCTGCCGCACCGTCGATCCGCTGGCCGGATCGTATTACGTAGAATCGCTGACCGATCAGATCGTTAAGCAAGCACGGGCGATCATCGAACAGATCGACGACGCGGGTGGAATGGCGAAAGCGATAGAAGCCGGGTTACCAAAACGGATGATCGAAGAAGCCTCCGCCCGCGAACAGTCACTCATCGACCAGGGCCAGCGCGTTATTGTTGGCGTGAACAAATATAAGCTGGATAAAGAAGACGCCACATCGGTGCTGGAAATCGACAACGTGAAGGTGCGCAATGAGCAGATTGCTTCGCTGCAGCACATCCGTGCGACCCGCGACGACAGCGCCGTGAAGGCCGCGCTGAAGGCGTTGACCCACGCGGCGCAACACAATGAAAACCTGCTCGCCGCCGCGATAGATGCCGCCCGCGTTCGCGCCACGCTCGGTGAAATCTCCGACGCACTGGAAACCGTCTTTGACCGTTACCTGGTACCCAGCCAGTGTGTCACTGGGGTGATTGCGAAAAGCTACCACCAGTCTGAAAAATCCGCCGACGAGTTTGACGCCATTGTTGCGCAAACCGAACGGTTCCTGGCAGATAATGGGCGTCGACCGCGCATTCTGATCGCCAAGATGGGTCAGGACGGTCACGATCGCGGGGCCAAAGTAATCGCCAGCGCCTATTCCGATCTCGGTTTCGATGTTGATCTCAGCCCGATGTTCTCTACGCCAGAAGAGATCGCCCGCCTGGCGGTGGAAAACGATGTGCATGTGATTGGCGCTTCTTCACTGGCTGCGGGTCATAAAACGTTGATCCCTGAACTGGTAGCCGCACTCAAAGGCTGGGGACGCGAGGACATCTGTGTGGTAGCGGGCGGTGTGATCCCGCCGCAGGATTACGCCTTCCTGCAGGCGCGCGGCGTTGCCGCCATTTATGGTCCCGGTATGCCGATGCTCGACAGTGTGCGGGATGTATTAACCCGCATCGGACAGCACCATGATTAGCAACGCCACGCTGGCTGATAGCGTCCGTCGTCTACGCCAGGGTGAGCGTGCCACTCTCGCTCAGGCCATGACGCTGGTCGAGAGCCAACATCCGCGTCATCTGGCGCTAAGTACACAGCTACTGGACGCCATCATGCCGTTCACCGGTAACGCCCTACGTTTGGGCATTACCGGCACGCCGGGCGCGGGGAAAAGCACCTTTCTGGAAGCCTTTGGCATGCTGCTGATCCGCAAGGGACTGCGGGTGGCTGTAATCGCCGTCGATCCCAGCAGTCCGGTCAGCGGCGGCAGCATTCTGGGCGATAAAACCCGAATGACGGAACTGGCGCGTGCAGATGCCGCGTTTATTCGACCGGTTCCTTCCAGTGGGCATTTGGGGGGTGCCAGCCAACGCGCCCGTGAATTAATGCTGTTGTGCGAGGCAGCGGGCTTTGACGTGGTGATTGTCGAAACCGTCGGTGTTGGGCAGTCCGAAACTGAAGTGGCCCGCATGGTGGATTGCTTTCTCTCGCTGCTAATCGCCGGCGGCGGTGACGATCTTCAGGGCATCAAAAAAGGGATCATGGAGATGGCGGATCTGGTCATCATCAACAAGGATGACGGTGACAACCGCGCCAACGTCGCCATCACTCGCCATATGTATGAATCCGCCCTGCACATTCTGCGCCGTAAGTATGACGAGTGGCAGCCGCAGGCTCTGGCCTGTAGTGCGCTGGAAAAACGCGGCATTGAGGAGATCTGGCAGGCCATCACCGACTTTCAAACAAGCCTTACGGCCAGCGGTCGGCTGGAAAAAGTCCGCCAGCAGCAGGCAGTGGATTGGTTACAGAGACAGGCCGAAGAAGAGGCGCTGCACCTGTTATTTGCCCGCACTGATTTCAATCGCTATTTCCAGCAAACGCTGCAGTCGGTCAGGAACAATGACCTTTCCCCGCGTACCGGTCTGCGACACATCAGCGAATTTATCCAACATCATTACTTTGATTAAAGAGAACATTATGTCCTATCAATACGTCAACGTCGTCATCATCCAGAAAGTCGCGGTCATTGAGTTCAATTATTCCCGCAAGCTTAACGCCCTGAGCAAAGTGTTTATTGACGATCTTATGCTGGCGCTGAACGATCTCAATCGTCCGGAAATTCGCTGCATTATTCTGCGCGCACCGAGCGGGGCTAAAGTGTTCTCTGCCGGACATGATATTCATGAACTCCCTACCGGACGTCGCGATCCGCTGTCCTATGACGATCCGCTGCGCCAGATCACCCGAATGATCCAAAAGTACCCGAAACCTATTATCTCGATGGTCGAAGGCAGCGTCTGGGGCGGCGCATTTGAGATGATCATGAGTTCCGATCTCATAATCGCCGCCGAAACCTCAACGTTCTCGATGACACCGGTCAATCTCGGCGTGCCGTATAACCTGGTAGGTATTCACAACCTGACCCGCGACGCGGGCTTTCACATCGTCAAAGAACTGATTTTTACCGCCTCCCCTATCACCGCTCAGCGTGCGCTGGCGGTCGGCATTCTCAACCATGTGGTCGCCGTCGACGAGCTGGAAGATTTTACCCTGCAAATGGCACATCACATCTCGGAAAAAGCGCCACTGGCAATTGCGGTTATCAAAGAAGAACTGCGCGTGTTGGGCGAAGCGCACACCATGAATTCCGATGAATTTGAACGCATCCAGGGTATGCGCCGCGCGGTTTACGACAGCGATGACTATCAGGAAGGGATGAATGCGTTTTTAGAAAAACGGAAACCGAACTTCGTCGGCCATTAATCGCGGCTAGCTAAAGGAAAAGCCATGAAACGGATGAGCGCCGAACAGGCGGCAGAAATTATTCAGCATGATGATATGGTGGCATTCAGCGGTTTTACGCCTGCGGGTTCGCCAAAAGCGTTGCCCGCCGCGATTGCCCAGCGCGCCTGCGAACTGCATCAGGTTGGGCAGCCCTTTCAAATCCGCCTGCTGACCGGCGCATCAATTAGCGCCGCCGCAGATGACGCGCTCTCTGAGGCGGATGCCGTTTCCTGGCGCGCGCCTTATCAAACCTCGTCTGGCCTGCGTCAGAAAATTAATCAGGGCCAGGTGCGGTTTGTTGATCTCCATCTCAGTGAAGTCGCGCAGATGGTCAATTACGGTTTTTTTGGCGAGATTGATGTTGCCGTTATAGAGGCCTCGGCCATTGCGCCAGACGGTAGGGTTTGGCTGACCAGCGGGATCGGCAACGCGCCGACCTGGCTGCTACGGGCGAAAAAAGTCATCATTGAGCTGAATCATTATCACAACCCGCGCGTGGCGGAACTGGCCGACATTGTGATTCCGGGCGCGCCGCCACGGCGTAACAGCGTACCTATTTTTCATACGATGGATCGCATCGGCAGCCAGTGTGTGCAGGTAGACCCGAAAAAGATTGTTGCACTGGTGGAAACGAACCAGCCCGATGCCGGAAGTATCTCGGATAAAACCAATCCGCTCTGCCAGCAAATCGCCGATAACGTGGTGCGCTTTCTGCTGGCGGAAATGGCGCACAAGCGTATCCCACCTGAGTTTCTGCCCTTGCAGAGCGGCGTCGGCAATATTAACAACGCGGTGATGGCACGACTGGGCGAGAACCCGGATATTCCCCCCTTTATGATGTACTCCGAGGTGCTGCAGGAATCGGTGGTGCATCTGCTGGAAACGGGCAAGATAACCGGTGCCAGCGCCTCCAGCCTGACGATTTCCGACGTCTCACTACAGAAGATTTACGCCAATATGGATTTCTTCGCCAGCCGCATTGTTCTGCGCCCGCAAGAGATCTCCAATAATCCGGAGATCATCCGTCGCCTGGGGGTGATTGCACTTAATGTCGGCCTGGAATTTGATATCTATGGTCATGCCAACTCCACGCACGTCGCAGGGGTAAATCTGATGAATGGCATCGGCGGCAGCGGGGATTTTGAGCGCAACGCCTATCTGTCTATCTTTATGGCCCCGTCAATTGCCAAAGACGGGAAAATCTCAACGATTGTCCCGATGTGTAGCCATGTCGATCACAGCGAGCATAGCGTTAAAGTGATCATAACCGAACAGGGGATTGCCGATCTACGCGGGTTATCGCCACTGCAACGGGCGCACACCATCATCGACAACTGTGCGCACCCGCTTTATCGCGATTATCTGCATCAGTATCTGGAACAGGCACCCGGCGGACATATTCATCACGATCTCAACCACGCGTTCGATCTGCACCGCAATCTGCTCGAAACCGGATCGATGCTGGGTTAATTTGCCGTACCGTCACGATCTTCAGCAATGTGCTGGAGCATCGTGGCGGTATACCGATGATTTTTCAGCGAATAGAGAAATTCCTGCATATACATCGGGCTGCCGGGCGCATCAAAATATTTCAGCGTCGCCGGATTCACCAGCCGCCAGGCAAAATGAGGGATCACCGTCAGAAAATGTCCACGCTCCACCGCGCTCACCTTGGCCATAAAGCTGTACGGGCGATAGATAATGGTTGGATTGATCCCACAGGGTCGCATGTAGGCATCCAGCATCGCTTCAAAGTTGGCGCGGTTCTGAAAACGCATTTGCAGCCAGGGTAATTCCCGCAGCAGATCCTGTGGCTGTTTTTCTTCGTAACGGCGGGAAACCAAAAAACCAAGGCGCAGGGGGGGCAGTTCGTTAACAGACAGATTTTCCAGCTCCTGCACTCGCGAAGAGACATGTTGCGGTGAAATAATAAAATCCAGCTGTCGATCGAACAGATTATCAATCACCCCATTCTCACTGAATTCAACGGCCTGGGCCGTCACACCTTCATACTTATCACCCAGGCTAATCAGCTGGTCAAAAATGATGGTCGGATAGGTATTATCGATTCCAATAACGACATCCCGGGAGCGACGCGACGAAGTATGGATTTCGTTATCAATGGCGGACAAACGCTGATAGACGGGAAACAGTTTTTGATACAGTTCCTGACCGGCTTTATTGAGACTGATGTTGTTGTCTTTACGGGTAAACAGCGTATAGCCGATTTGGTCCTCCAGCGCGGCAATGCTTTTACCAAAGGGCGATGCGGTCATGTGGATTTTTTCTGCTGCTCTGGCGATGTTATTGGTTTGCGCCAACAGAATAAAATTACGCATCTTTTTCGAGATAAAAATATCCATAGTCACCTCATAAAATCACTATGGCATATCCTCATTACGGCGAAAAAAAGACTGGATGTGAGGTCGCACTTTTACAGTTGTTCACATAAAAAACCCGGCGGATAAGCCGGGTCTGAAAGATTACTGCGTTTTGGCAGGTGCTGCTGGCTGACCCGCCGCGGGCTCTATCTGGAACACCACATCAACCTGATCGTCAAACTGAATGACCGGCTGCTCGTAGGTTTCCTGAGCCGATGCTGCAGGCGCTGCGTCGGCTTTCATCATTCGTACCATCGGGCTCGGCTGATAATTTGACACGTGGTAGCGCACGCTGTAAACCGGGCCGAGCTTGCTGTTAAAGCCCGCTGCCAGTTGTTCAGCCTGATGAATTGCATCATTAATGGCAGCTTTACGCGCTTTATCTTTGTAGGCATCCGGTTGGGCCACGCCCAGCGACACCGAACGAATTTCGTTCAGACCTGCTTTCAGCGCGCCGTCCAGCAGTGCATTAAGTTTATCCAGCTGACGCAGTGTCACCTCAACAGTGCGCACCGCGCGATAGCCTTTGAGTACGCTTTTACCATTCTGGTAATCGTAATCCGGCTGCGTACGCAGGTTTGCAGAGCTGATGTCTTTCTTGGCTATCTGGTTTTCTTCCAGGAAGGAAAGGTATTGTGCGACGCGTTCGTCAGCTTGTTTCTTTGCTGAGGCCGCATCCTTTGCCGCCACATTGACTTCAATTGCCAGCGTCGCGATATCAGGTGTCGCATCCACGCTTGCCGTTCCGGAAGTCACGATGTGCGGTCCATTCGGCAATTCATTTGCCTGTACTGTAAGTGCACTGAATCCGACTAATGCCGCCAGGGCCATTATTTTGAACTTCACTGTCGTTCCTCCATGTTTCATTATTTACCCCAAAACTCAGGGCACATGCAGGCAAGCTTAGCGGATCTCAGCCTGTTGTCCATCAGACAACACTTAGTTGAACAGCGCATCCACGTGCGCAACGCCTTCTTTTGCCAGTTGAAAAGCAATAAACCACATCACTAATCCCACCAGCGTATTGATGATTCGTTGTGCTTTGGCGGTGCGCAGACGCGGTGCCAGCCAGGCCGCCAGCAGCGCCAGACCAAAGAACCACAGGAACGATGCGCTAACGGTGCCCAGCGCAAACCAGCGCTTCGGCTCGACGTCCAGTTGACCACCAAGACTGCCCAATACCACAAAGGTATCGAGATAGACGTGCGGGTTAAGCCACGTCACTGCCAGCATTGTGGCGATAATTTTCCAGCGCCCTTGCTTCATCACTTCGGCACTGGCCAGCTCCAGATTGCTGCTCATCGCCGTTTTTAACGCGCCGAAACCATACCAGAGTAAAAACGCCACCCCACCCCAGGTCACCAGCGCCATCAGCCACGGCGACTGCATCAGCAGAGCGCTACCACCAAAGATCCCTGCGCAGATCAGCAGTAAATCGCTGATGGCACAAAGTAAGGCGATCATGATGTGATACTGGCGACGAATCCCCTGATTCATCACGAAAGCATTTTGTGGGCCGAGCGGAAGGATCATTGCCGCACCAAGCGCAAGCCCTTGAAAATAATATGATAACACGTTAATTATCCCGAATTGCTTCTCTTAAGCGCAGACTATAGCGCGGGATAATCATTAGCGGAAATTGATAATATTAATCAGGTATAAGAGGAATTAATACCCGGAGGGAAAACGCCGGATGGCGGCTGACGCCTTATCCGGCCTACAGGTTTTGTAGGCCCGGTAAGCGGTAGCGCCACCGGGCTCGCGATTATTCTGCCGCGTTCGCTTTCACGCGCTTGAAGTTCACATCCATCTGCGGATACGGGAAGCTGATGCCGTGAGCGTCAAACTCGCGCTTAATGCGTTCCAGTACGTCCCAGTAAACGCTTTGCAGATCGCTGCTGTTGCTCCAGACACGCACTACAAAATTAATCGAGGACGCCCCCAGCTCATTCAGGCGCACCGTCATTTCACGATCTTTCAGGATACGCTCATCAGACTGAATGATATCGGTAAGGATCTGTTTAACCTGATCGATATCGGAGTCGTAGGCCACACCGATAATAAATTCGTTACGACGGACCGGCTCACGAGAGAAGTTAATGATATTCCCGGCAATGATTTTCCCGTTGGGAATCACTACGATTTTGCCGTCTACGGTACGCATGGTGGTAGAGAAAATCTGCACATTGAGTACGGTGCCGGCTACACCGCCAAGATCGACATACTCACCCGCGCGGAACGGACGGAACATCACCAACAGAACGCCTGCGGCGAGGTTAGACAGCGAGCCTTGCAACGCCAGACCAACGGCTAAACCGGCGGCACCGAGCACGGCGATAACAGAGGCGGTCTGCACACCAACGCGGCCCAGCGCAGCAATCAGCGTAAAGGCAATAATACCGTAGCGCACCAGTGCAGAAAGAAAATCAGCCACGGTCGCATCAATTTGACGCGCCACCATCACACGGTTAATGGTGTTAGACACAACGCGCGCCACAATCATCCCGACGATGACAATAGCGATAGCCGCAACGATGTTGACGGCATAGCTCAACAGCAGTTCCTGGTTACGCACCAACCAGGTGCCCGCACCGTTTATGCTGTCGACAACATTCAAATCTTCCATTTAATAGTCCTTGGTCATATCAAATATAAAGCAAATGAGATCATTCTCACGAAAACGACCTTTTAAAGGTAAACAAAAACGATCGAATATGCCATTTTTCAACATGTTCCTAAATTAGACATAGGTAGTATCAATGTTCCGCAGGTCGATCCACCATGCGGAGAAAGCCGCTCACCAAAGAACTCTTCTGCTTAAATACATCTGCAATTTCACTGACTACTTTTCCGCTACCCGCATTCTTCCAGGCAATAGAAAGTGGCGAAGGCTGACGTGGATTCATAACGTCACGAGCAACCAATGCCCCGGACTCGACATAAGGACGACACAGTCGTTCAGGTAAAAAACCTACACCAAGACCGCTTAAATGACAGGCCAGCTTAGTGCTTAAGTCCGGAACCTTGATTTCTTTTTGTCCACTGAGTAGCCAGGCAACCCGGCGGGTAAGTGTTCGTGAGGTATCTTCAATATTAATGGCCGGGTAGCGACGCAGCATATCGTCAGATAACACTGGCGCAGAATAGCTGGCCAAAGGATGGTTTTGCGCTACCACAAATTGCCAGTTAATATCCCCCAACGGCAGTAAGGAAATGTTATTGGAGAGCGATTCCGATCCGGTTACGCCAACCGCCAACTGAAAATCGTCATACAACAATGAGTCCCATACCCCCATGTAAACCTGGCGGGAAATCTGAAAACGAGTAAAGGGAAACTGTTGATGCAGCCAGGTCAATAAGTCCGCCGCCGTCTGCGGCTGATAGAGTAAATTATTGATAACAATGTTCACCTGCCTTTCAACGCCTGCGTTGATTTGTCGAAGCTCATCCGGCATAACATCCAGCCAGTTTAACCACTGTCGGCAGTGTTCCAGCAGATGTTGCCCGGCAAGCGTCAGACTAACCGTTCGCGTGGTGCGTAAAAAAAGCTGTGTCCCCACCTGCTCTTCCAGCGTTTTAATGCGATAGCTTATTGCTGCTGGCGTTTTGTGTAATGAGCTGGCCGCGCGGGAAAAGCTTTCCGTCTCAGCAACCCGAATAAACGTGCGTATTGTTTCCTGATCGAGCATGCCTTCTCCTTGAATCGCTCACCTGTAGCCATCGTTGCGCTATTGCTATTCCCAACACTATATCAGCCCCGGAAGTGTGCCCAACAGCGAGCAGTCGACAAATGGCAGAATGGGGGTCTCGCCCGGACTGCAAACTGCGTATAACCTTCAATACCGGCGTCGAAAACTCGCCAATTCTGGCACTATTCAGATAACTGCAGCTTACCGACGTTGTTAGTTGCGCCAGGCGATCAGCCGGGGGTAAAAAAGAGGGCTGTTGCGTAAAAATCCCACAGGCATACAGCACTGCAATCATCCCCGTCAGCATATCATCGCCGCTGGGCGTTAGCCCCGGCCCACGACCAATTAGCCAGCGCCAGTCAGGCACTGCACCATGATGCCAGCATTCGAGTTGCGCAATGATTTCAGGGTAGAGTGGCATGATATCGAGAGGTTGGTTCAACGATCCAACCAGCCCACTTTGATGCGTATAAAAAGAGAGATCGACAGGAGTGAATGCGGTTGCTGGCAACTGAAGTCTGAGTACGCGGTGAGAGCGAATCATCATATTCAGCGCCTGTAAAGTGTTCCCCTGCTTGATTATCCGCTTAACGTTAGCCACGCGGGGAAATTGCTCAGTATTCAGTAGCACCCCCGTTGGCCCCATTCCTTTACCATAACGAAACAGCGTAAGCAGCTCACCGCCTGGATGGCAAAAGTTAATTGCCTGCGAGAAGCGGCTATGCAATTTCCACTCACCATCAGGAAGTCGATCCAGTCCGGCACAGGCCAGGGTGTTGATGATAATCATCGGTACACTCCAGTAGGCCGGATGGCGGCGCTGATGCCTTAACCGGCCTACGAGTGCGTGACTCCTGTAGGCGCGTCGCCATCCGGAAAAGTATCAGGCGGTAATGTGATGCAGTTCCGCCAGCGCCTCAAGCGCCTTTTCAAAACAGAGCAGCGGTGCGCGTACAGTTCCCGCGCCAACCTGGCCAATACCGGCTTCCCGATGCGCAATACCTGTGTTAATCAATGGGGTGATCCCCGTTTCCACCACGCGGCGGATATCGAGCCCCAGGCAAGCGCCCTTGAAATCCCATGACGGAATTTGGAATAGTGGGTTACTGGCAAGATAGATTTCTGCCATCTCTTCTGATGTTTCCAGCGCTGCGCCCATACCGCCCGCACCGACAAAACGTGTTACGCCAGGTGCGGCAATCATTGCAGCACCGCCAATGCCCAACGTTTCGGTGATCGCGCTGTCCCCGATATCCGGGTTAGCATCAGCCTGACTGTAACCAGTAAAGAATAGCCCTTGCGGCGTGTTCACTGGCGCGGTAAACCAGCGGTCGCCGGTGCCGCTAACGCGAATGCCAAAATCACGTCCGTTACGCGTCATGGCAGTCACAACGGAACCAGCCTTGATTTCTGCTGCCGCGTCCATCACCGCTTTACTGTAAGCCATCGCCAGGTTAAGGAAGAACTGGTCGGTAACGCTCAGGAACTGCAGAACGTCAATAATTTCCGCTTTCGGACGGTCCAGTCCGGCAATCACTGGTGATAACATGCGCAAAAGCAGCGAAGAAGCGGCAATATTGCGCTGATGAAACTCATCGCCCATAGTGATAGCCTGCGCCATCATTGCCGTCAGATCGATGCCGTTTTCCATACGCGAGAGCGCTTCCTGCAGCACAGGTGCGAGAGTATCGTGCATCCAGTGCAGACGTTTCTGCACATCATCGCCGTACGCACCAAAGCGCATCACCTTACCGATACCTTCATTAAGGTTGCAGCAGGATTGATTACCATGCACGACGTCACGCACTACCAGCACCGGCATGTTAGCCGAGGTGATACCGCCCATCGGTCCCACTGCACCAACATGATGACAAGGGATAAACTCAACCTCTCCCTGTCCGAGCATCCGCACTGCCTCTTCCTCGGTGGCTACCCATCCTTCAAAAAGTGATGCGCCAATACAGGCACCGCGCATTGGGCCGGTCATCTCTTCCCAGCCGATCGGTGGGCCAGCATGCAGCAACTTGCGCCCGGAAGATAATTGGGTCACCGCTTCTTTTGCCGGACGTACGGCAACCCAGTGTGGGCGCGCGGCTTTAATTCGTTCAATAATGGCTTCGTTGGCCTGTGCAATAGATGAATACATATCCGTACCTCTGAACTTAACGTAACTGTTTGAGTAAACTGGCGAGACGAGCGTTACCACCGGCAACAGGTGCCCACTGATAATGCACAACTGGCGTACCGCTGCTCTGCAGGTCCAGCGCGAAACTGCGCAACCCGGCATTGATAACCTGGACCCCTTCCAGAAGTGCACTGTGTGTCTCTGACCTGCGGGGGTTTTGATGATGGGTCAGACTGACAGCAAGCAGCACGGCCTCTTCCAGCGTTTCGACAACCGCCACTCCGGCGCTGCGCAAAATGTCTATCTGCCCACCTCGCCCTTGCGGATCGGCATCGGTACCGGTCAGGGTGGCAATCACGGCCAGCGGCTCAGTGCGTCTGGCTCGTACGTACTCAATCGCCTCAACAACGGCAGTAGCAGGATCAGCACATGCGCCGTAACCCAGCACCACATCCAGCAGTAAAACCCCCACCGCGGGCATCGTCGCCAGTTTCTCAATTTCAATACTGCGGGTTGTCGGATCGATCATCGGATGCGGTCTGCCCAGGGTGTAGCTATCATCACCGAGATCAACAATGCGGTGATCACCTGCCTCCAGCATGACACCCTGGTCGTGGCTCTGGCTGACAGGCACCCCGAGCCCGGCGGAGAGCAACATGGCAGCTTCGGCAGCCAGCGTACCTCCAGCGTACAGGCCATAAATACCTTTACCCGCCACTTCCGGCTGGATCAGCCGCTGTTGCGCCACGCGCATAAGCAGCACCGCCAGTTGGGCGGCATCGGAGAGTGAGTAGGCTAACCAAACATTACCTTCGCGACGCTGTTCCGGTTTACTCCCAAGGAAAAGCGCAACAACAGGTTTACCCACCTTCTGCATTGCAGTAATAATGCGTGTTCTAACCTGCGGCGACGGTGGCTTAGAGACAAACGCAATTACCTGGGTGGAATCATCGGCAGCCAGCATTTCAAGAGCACTCAATGCGCTAATACCGCCGACATTGGCGCTCAGGTCTCTCCCCCCCAGACCGATGGCATGGCTGATCCCCTGTTGGTGCAGAGCAATCTGCGAAGTGATTTCCTGAATCCCGGTCCCCGATGCACCAATCACGCCAATCCCACCGTCAGGCAGGACATTGGCGAAGGCCAGCGGACTGCCGGCAATCATTGCCGTTCCACAATCCGGCCCCATGACGATCAACCCCCGCTCGCGCGCTATCGTTTTCAGTTCAACTTCCTGTTCCAGCGGCACATTATCAGAGAACAACATCACGTTTTTGTTTGCCAGTAACCCCTCTTTAGCGACCGATGCTGCGTACTCCCCGGCAACAGAGACCAGCAACAGGTTGGCCTCAGGTAATTTCTGGCACGCGCTTTCCCAACGACGCGCCTTAATCAGCTGATGTGAACTCCCCGACGCGTTAGCAATCGCGCTCAGCTCTTTCTCAAGTTGCTCACGAATTAAATCCAGAATACCTGCCTGCTGGTTTTCAGTTCTGACCGCCACACAAATATCGTTTGGCGTCGCGTCAGCAAAGTCGTCATGCCAGAACCCCGTTGAATCCAGCATCGATTTATTGGCAGGAGTCCCCATCATGACCGAAACCTGATCAACCTCCGGTCGTTCACTGAGTTTTCGGGAGATAATCATCAGGCTGACAGAGTCCTGAAAACTTCCCTTTTTAATAAAGGCGTAAATCATTACCACTACCTCTTTATGTGCGTTTTTCTTTTAAAAACAGCATGGCGACAAATCCGACAGCCAGCAGCGTAGCTGAAACATAGAAACTGGATGCCAGACTTCCGGTCATATCACGTGCCGCACCCGCAATAATGGGTGCAAGAATAGATGAGCTCATACCGATAAAATTAAATAGACCAAATGCGGTGCTATAATTATTTTCATCAACACTATCAGCAACCAGAGCCACCAATACAGGATCGAGCGCCAGTTTCCCAACCAGGCCATAGACACACAGCGCGACAATTACGCCTGTCATATTCGGCATCCAGATAATGGACAGCATGCTGATAATCGCTACCGGCACCAGGAACAAAATTAATGGCTTACGCTTTCCTAATTTGTCAGACAGGCTGGAGAATAGCAGTGCACCAGGAATTGAAATCCACGCCACTAGCGAAGAGATAAATCCAGTTTCGCTACCGGCAATACCGCGTTCATTTTGCAGATAATAGGGAAGCCAGGTCAAAATAACGAAGAAGCCAAACAAGCTGCAGAACACCATAATATAGGTAATAATTAAATTACGGTTTTTCAGCAGATCGCTAAATTTCCCTTTTTTCACCACGGTGCCATCAGTCTCAACCGTGCGTTTTTTCTCTTTGACAAATAACCAGATTGCTACCCCCACTAAAATAGAAGGGACTGCCATGGCATAAAATGGCATACGCCATGAATACCCTTGATCATACACCAGCCAGCTGGATGTCATCAGACCAAGTGCGATACCAAATGCCATTCCGCTATTGATTATTGCACTTCCCAGAGAACGGTATTTCTTCGGAATCTGCTCAGAGGATAAGCCATACTGCGGTCCGTAGTAGGTACCTTCTCCTGCACCGGTGACGGCTCGGGCAAACAGCAGTGTGTACCAACTTTTTGCCCAACCGGTCACTGCGGTAAACACACCAAAAAGGATAAATCCCGGCACCAGCACTTTTTTCTTACCAATTTTATCCCCCAAAATTCCTGCCGGAACCTGAAGCAAAGCATAAGAAAAATAGAATACTGAATTAAGAATGCCTAATTGTGTACCACTTAAACCAAATTCTTTTTCCAGTTCACCCATCACTGGATTCAGTACCGTACGGTCGGCATACATAAAAATCCACCCTAACCAGAACAGGAATACAGTAACCCACCAGGCCGGTATCCCTTTTCTCTTCGTGACCTCAGTCACTTCATATGATCCAGACATAATTAATCTCCCGGTAATATTTACCGCTAAACACCCCATGTTATCTGACAAGATACGTGAGAATTGATGTTTTAACTGCGTTTACCTTATCGAGGGAACAGTTCATTTCATTTGAACAATGTCACACTAAAGCCATTGTTATAAATTCCTGGAAACTGACTACGTCATTATTAAAAAAACTCTAATAATCATTATTAAATTAGCTTAAATAAACCAGCTAAAAACGAAAGGTATTATTGAGATATTTTTTAAGCTAGTTAAATCGTCAGTTCCATCACACTATAAAAATAATAAATAGATATTTTAACTTCGAGATATTTTCACATTGAGGTATTCATGAAAAAGAGAATTGTCATTGCCCTTGGCGGTAATGCGTTATTACAGCGTGGAGAAATTTTGAGCGCTGAAAATCAACAGCGTAACATCCAGCTCTTTGCCAAAATGGCGGCAGAATTAGCACGTGATTATCAACTGGTGATTGTTCACGGTAACGGACCGCAGGTTGGTCTACTCGCGTTACAGAATGCAGCATACACAGAGTCTCCCGCCTGGCCCCTGGATATTCTGGTTGCCGAAAGTCAGGGGATGGTCGGTTTCGCTATCACGCAAGAACTGATGACATTTGCTGACAGCGCCCCCGTCACAACATTAATGACCCGTGTTGAAGTCAGCCCTCAGGATGAGGCCTTCACTGATCCTGGTAAATATATCGGCCCGGTGTACCCACCAGAGCGGCAAGCAGAGCTAGAAAAATGCTATGGCTGGCAGATGAAGACTGATGGTCAGTATATTCGCCGAGTTGTTCCCTCCCCGACCCCGCTAAAAATACTCGATAGCGATGCTATCCAGACGTTAATGGACGCCGGACATACAGTGGTCTGCTGCGGTGGTGGTGGTATTCCGGTCATCAAACACGGTGAGGGTTATAGGGGAACCGAGGCAGTAATTGATAAGGATTTAACCGCGGCCGTATTAGCACACGCCATTAATGCCGACCATTTATTAATCCTAACAGATGCAGACGCCGTATATGAAAACTGGGGAACACCGCAGGCTCGTGCGCTACGACACGCGACAACCGCAGAGCTTGCTCCATATGCTGCACCAGACGGCGCGATGGGCCCCAAAGCGGCAGCAGTGATACAGTTTGTCAAACAGACCGGAAATAGCGCGTTTATCGGCGCGCTGAAAGATGCTCCGCAGATATTAGCGGGTGAGAAAGGAACCTGTATTACTGGTTAAAAAAATGGCTTCCCTTAGGAAGCCATTTTTACAATCAACAGACTAAATTACAGAACGTCAACCGCGTTCAGTTCTTTGAAAGCCTGTTCCAGACGGGTGATCATAGTTGCCTGACCAGCACGCAGCCATACGCGCGGATCGTAGTATTTCTTGTTCGGCTGATCTTCGCCTTTCGGGTTGCCAAGCTGACCCTGCAGGTAAGCTTCGTTTGCCTTGTAATAGTTCAGAACACCTTCCCAGGTCGCCCATTGGGTATCGGTATCGATGTTCATTTTCACTACGCCGTAGCTTACGGAGTCTTTGATTTCCTGAGCTGTAGAACCGGAACCGCCGTGGAAGACGAAGTTCAGGCTGTTGTGCGGCAGGTTATGCTTCTTAGAAACATAGTCCTGAGAGTCGCGCAGGATTGTCGGAGTCAGAACCACGTTACCTGGTTTGTACACGCCGTGTACGTTACCGAAGGAAGCAGCGATAGTGAAACGCGGGCTGATTTTGCTCAGCTCGGTGAACGCGTAATCAACGTCTTCCGGCTGGGTGTACAGTGCAGAAGCGTCCATGTGGCTGTTGTCCACGCCGTCTTCTTCGCCACCGGTGCAACCCAGTTCGATTTCCAGAGTCATGCCCATTTTGGACATACGCGCCAGGTATTTGGAGCAGATTTCGATGTTCTCTTCCAGAGATTCTTCAGACAGGTCGATCATGTGAGAAGAGAACAGCGGTTTGCCGGTTGCTGCGAAGTGTTTTTCACCCGCGTCCAGCAGACCGTCGATCCACGGCAGCAGTTTCTTCGCGCAGTGGTCAGTGTGCAGGATAACCGGAACACCGTAGTGTTCAGCCATCTGGTGAACGTGATGCGCACCAGAGATAGCGCCCAGAATTGCCGCACCCTGAGGAACGTCAGACTTCACGCCTTTACCCGCGATGAACGCAGCGCCACCGTTGGAGAACTGGACAATTACCGGTGCTTTAACTTTTGCAGCGGTTTCCAGAACGGCGTTGATGGAGTCGGTACCGACGCAGTTAACTGCTGGCAGAGCAAAGTTGTTTTCTTTAGCTACCTGGAAAACTTTCTGTACGTCGTCGCCAGTGATGACGCCCGGTTTTACGAAATCAAAAATTTTAGACATGTTACGTAGTCCTGTATCTGTATCTTCGACCGTTGAAGAAGGTTCGCGAGCGTTTAAGCGCGCTGAAAAACAGGCGGGTGACCCCGCCTGAACTGAATTACTTTTTAGCACGCTCTTCGAGCATAGCTACTGCTGGCAGGACTTTGCCTTCCACGAATTCGAGGAATGCGCCGCCACCAGTGGAGATGTAGGAGATTTTGTCAGCGATGCCGAACAGATCGATAGCCGCCAGGGTGTCACCGCCACCAGCAATAGAGAACGCTTCGCTGTCTGCAATAGCGTTAGCCACGATTTCAGTCCCTTTACGGAAGTTCGGGAATTCAAACACGCCAACCGGGCCGTTCCACAGAATGGTTTTTGCATTCTTCAGGATGTCAGCCAGTTGCTGCGCGGATGCGTCACCGATATCCAGGATCTGCTCGTCTTCTTTCACGTCGTTAACGGATTTCAGCGTTGCCGGTGCAGTTTCAGAGAACTCGGTAGCTACGCGAACATCAGCCGGTACCGGAATGTCGCAGATAGTCAGCAGACGCTTGGCTTCGTCAACCAGATCTGCTTCATACAGGGATTTACCCACGTTGTGGCCCTGAGCGGCAACGAAGGTGTTGGCGATGCCACCACCGACGATCAGCTGGTCAGCGATTTTAGACAGAGAATCCAGAACGGTCAGTTTGGTAGAAACTTTAGAACCACCAACGATAGCAACCATCGGGCGAGCAGGTTCTTTCAGGGCTTTACCCAGTGCGTCCAGCTCAGCGGCCAGCAGCGGACCCGCGCAAGCGACATCAGCAAATTTCGCGATACCGTGAGTAGAAGCCTGCGCACGGTGAGCCGTACCGAAAGCATCCATAACGAATACGTCGCACAGTGCAGCGTATTTTTTGGACAGCGCTTCGTCGTCTTTCTTCTCGCCTTTGTTAAAGCGAACGTTTTCCAGAACCACCAGTTCACCGGCTGCAACGTCAACGCCGTCGAGGTAATCTTTTACCAGACGAACCGGGTTAGACAGTTTGTCTTTCAGGTAGTTAACAACCGGCAGCAGAGAGAATTCTTCGTTGTACTCGCCTTCGGTAGGACGACCCAGGTGGGAAGTTACCATCACTTTTGCACCCTGCTTCAGGGCCAGTTCGATGGTCGGCAGAGAAGCACGGATACGCGCGTCGCTGGTTACTTTCCCTTCTTTAACTGGTACGTTCAGATCCGCACGGATAAAAACACGTTTACCAGCAAGATCCAGATCGGTCATCTTAATTACAGACATGGTGAATCCTCTCGTTGATTCTTAAAGTTTTGCAAGCGCTTACGCGCCTTACCTGAAACCAATAGCAGCCATCGCTAACGTTGTGTCGAGCATGCGGTTAGCAAAGCCCCATTCATTATCGCACCAGACCAAAGTTTTGATCAGGTGAGCACCACTTACGCGCGTTTGCGTACCATCAACGATGGCGCTGTGCGGGTCGTGGTTAAAATCTACAGAGACCAACGGTAATTCCGTATAGTCAACTATACCATGAAATGCACCTTGTGCTGCTTTTTGCAGCAACTGGTTGACTTCACAAGCTTTTACTGGTTTTTTTACCGTCACGCTTAAGTCGATCGCCGTCACATTTATGGTCGGTACACGCACCGCAATCGCTTCAAAACGATCGTTAAATTGCGGGAAAATTCGTGTGATCCCCGCCGCCAGTTTGGTATCAACGGGAATAATCGACTGACTGGCCGCTCGCGTCCGACGCAGGTCGGGATGATAGGCATCAATAACCTGCTGATCGTGCATCGCGGAGTGGATCGTCGTAACAGTACCGGATTCTATGCCGTAAGCATCATCCAACAATTTAATAACGGGAATTATGCAATTCGTGGTACAGGAGGCGTTGGAAACGATCCGGTGTTCAGCGCGCAGCTGATCCTGATTAACGCCAAACACAACGGTTGCGTCGATGTCGTGACTACCAGGATGTGAAAAGAGCACTTTTTTTGCACCAGCGCCAATGTGCGCTTCGCCGTGTTCGCGGTTACCGAAGACCCCCGTACAGTCCAGCACGACGTCAACACCCAGCTCGCGCCACGGAAGCGCATCGAGTGTTCGCTCGTGCAGAATGCGAATCGCGTCGTCGCCGACAATGAGTTGGTCACGTTCCTGGCGAACATCCCAGGCAAAACGTCCATGGCTGGTGTCATATTTCAACAAATGCGCCATGCCTTCAGCACTCGCCAGTTCGTTGATGGCCACCACGGTGATTTCCGCCCGACGCCCGGATTCATACAAAGCACGAACCACGTTGCGCCCGATGCGACCGAAACCATTAATCGCTACGCGTACGGTCATAGGTCTCCTGCAAGGATTTCTCAGAAACGATGTGGCTGACAGAGTAATGCAGCAAATCGCTCAGGGAAACCTTACCTGTCGCAAACTGCGACTAATTGATTAATTGTCGAACATTTAATCGACTGAAACGCTTCAGCTAGAATAAGCGAAACAAGGAATAAAAGGAATGATTGTCCAGCAACAGAACACCGTTATCTGACTTACATCACATTTTAACGCCATGTCCCGCTAAATTTATTCCATATTCCAGAATTACGAATAAGCGTAGCAAGATTATTTCGTTGCCGTGTCACAAATCCTGATTTATATCAGAAAGCCCCCTAACCTGCGTCTATATTATCAGCGCTACGTCCGAGTCTCGGAGTCCTCCAACCTATGATTAGATACTCTCCCCACGCTTCAGCAGCTCGCTTTCATGCACTACGTTTACTCCCTGGTCAGGAAGTCTTTTCGCGGTTGCACGAGTTTGTACAGCAACACCAATTACACGCAGCCTGGATTGCCGGTTGTACCGGGAGTTTGACAAACGTTGCCCTACGCTTCGCGGGCCAGGAAGAAACCACATTACTCACCGGCACATGGGAAATTATCTCTCTGAACGGCACGCTGGAACTGACTGGCGAGCACCTGCATCTTGCGGTTTCTGACCCGCAGGGCGCGATGCTGGGAGGCCACATGATGCCGGGCTGTACCGTGCGCACCACGCTGGAACTGGTGATTGGCGAACTCACAGAGCTGGCGTTTAGCCGCCAACCTTGTGTCGTTTCCGGCTATGACGAACTGGTTATCACATCCCGTTAACGCTTCACTTTAAAGAGGTTTTCTATGGCGCGTCGCCAATTTTCCAGCCAGTCACTGGTACTGATTGTTATTGCCATCGCCATCAATATGGTCGGTGGACAACTCATCAGCATGCTGAAACTGCCTATTTTCCTCGATTCCATCGGTACCATTATCAGCGCGGTGCTGTTAGGCCCGATTGTAGGGATGTTGACCGGATTACTCACCAACCTGCTGTGGGGATTACTCACCGATCCTATCGCTGCCGCCTTCGCGCCGGTGGCAATGGTTATCGGGCTGGTCGCCGGATGGCTGGCTCGTGCAGGATGGTTTCGTACTTTACCGAAAGTTGTGGCCAGCGGCGTGATCATTACTCTGGCCGTCACGGTTGTTGCTGTGCCAATCCGCACCACGCTGTTTGCCGGCGTTACCGGCAGCGGTGCGGATTTATTTGTTGCCTGGATGCATTCCGTCGGCGAGGGTCTGGTTGAGTCGGTGGCTATCACGGTGATTGGCGCTAATCTGGTGGATAAAATTCTCACCGCCGTGATTGTTTGGGTACTGTTGCGCCAGCTTCCATTGCGCACCACTCGTCATTTCCCAACGATGTCCGCTGTACGCTAAATGCACCCGTTTACCTCGTTAACCCTGTGGGCGCTGGCTGCATGTTCCACGTTGCTGCTGCCAGCGGGAATACCGCTTACCGTCTACAGCACGGTAATGTTCCTGCTCTTACTGTGTATGCAGGTCACGCGTCCCCGGGCAAAATATGTGGTCTGGTTAATGGTGCCCCTGGGCGTTGGGCTGTGGCTGGTCCACGGTGGCTGGCTGACCGAATGGATTAGCGGGCAGCCACGCACGCCACAACGTTGGGCCGATGCCGTCACGCTATGGCTGCGGATCCTGGCGATAGTATCAACGTCGCAGCTGTGGATGCAGTACGTGCCGGTATCACGGTTTATTCGCGCCCTGTTTGCCTCTCGCCTGCCGCCCGGCGTTGCCTACCTGTTTGCAGGCCCGCTTCTGGTTGTCGAGCAACTCAAACGCCAGTTGGCGATTATTCATGAGGCCCAACGCGCGCGCGGAGTACCGCTGGATGAACGCTGGTATCAGCGCCTGCGTGCCATGCCTGCGCTGATCGTGCCGCTCACGCA
The DNA here is from genome assembly GCF_015672735.1 of Citrobacter sp. Res13-Sevr-PEB04-36. Lineage (GTDB taxonomy): Bacteria > Pseudomonadota > Gammaproteobacteria > Enterobacterales > Enterobacteriaceae > Citrobacter. Next base: position 51,253 of record NZ_JADABY010000046.1, read on the forward strand.
TAATGCGCTCAACGATCTGGTGGTTCGCGGGGCGGCGCTGGACATGCGGGCCTTTCGTTTGCATCGCAGACGCACAACGTTATGGGCCCCAGAGGACAGCACCTTACAACGCATTGCCCGCTACACGATGGTACTCGCCATGCTGATCGAAACAGGAGTCTGGATATGGTTACGCTAGAGCAGTTTCGCTATCTTCCGACACATGCCTCGCGCCCGCCTGCTTGCTTTGACTTCCACTATGCAGAACCCGGAATGGTGGCGATTTTCGGTGATAACGGCAGCGGAAAAAGTACGCTGGCACAACTGATGGCAGGCTGGTACCCCGATTTTCTTCCCGGCGAGATTGAAGGTACAGGTACCCTGTTGGGTAACCCTGTCGGGCAACTGTCGCTCGTCGAGCAGTCGTGTACCATCCAACTTGTGCAGCAATCGCCTTATCTGCAGCTTTCTGGCTGTACCTTCAGCGTTGAAGAGGAAGTGGCGTTTGGCCCGGAAAATCTCGGCCTGGACGAGGCTGAAATTATGCGCCGAATCGACACGGCACTGATTCTGACGGAATGCCAGACGTTACGCCGTCGTCATCCGGGAACACTCTCCGGAGGTGAAACCCAGCGGGTGGTGATTGCCTGCGCGCTGGCGATGCAACCCAGAATATTGATTCTGGACGAAGCGTTCAGCCGTCTGACAGCGCAAGCCACCGCGACGTTGCTGGAGCGGTTACATCAATGGGCGCAGGAACAACAGGCGTTGATGGTGCTTTTCGAGCGCAACCACGCTCCTTTTATCAACTATTGTCAGCAGGCATGGCAACTGCGCGACGGAGCGCTATCCCCATTATGCTAACACTCAACCAGGTGACGTATCGCTGGCCGAATGCTTCTGATCACTGCCTGCACAACATTTCGCTTGAGCTTAACGCCGGTGAATGGCTGGCACTAACAGGCAATAATGGCGCAGGAAAATCGACGTTACTGCGCATCATGGCGGGCCTTCTGTCTCCCTCCTCTGGCACGGTAACACTCAATGGTCGATCGATTGCGCAACTAAAAAACCGCGAAAGAGCGACAGTGCTCGGCGTATTGTTTCAGGAAGCCGAAAACCAAATTTTTCACAGCAAGGTCGCAGAGGAAGTGGCCTTTGGTTTACGGTTACAAAAGCGCCCGGCAACAGAGGTTGCGCAACGCACCGCGGCAGCACTGCAATTATGTCAGTTAGCGGATGTCGCCGACGCCCATCCGCTGGATCTGCATACCGCGCAACGACGTATGGTCGCCGTCGCCAGCCTTGAAGCCATGGCACCAGCCATTCTCCTGCTTGATGAGCCGAGCCGGGATTTTGACGCGCACTGGCTGGCGGTATTTGAGAACTGGCTTTCGGTGTGCCGCGCACGAGGCACTAGCGTGGTCGCTATCAGCCATGACGCTGCATTTACGCAGCGCCATTTCTCGCGAATCGCTCGCCTACATAACAGAACACTCACACAGTCCGATACTCTCCATCGGCCGTCATCTCCAGCATGAGATCAGCGGGCAGGCTACCTTCCAGTACCCGGAGAACATTCGGTCCGTCGGTGCGATCATAAAATGCCTCGGCGTCAGCTTGTGAAAGCCCGCCAGCCAGTTTACGACCTACCAGCCGCGCACGCAGAGCATCAGCTGGAGCGCGGATGAACAGCGAAAAATCACAGAATTCTGCTAATCCTCGCCATCTGTCGTCATCCCGCAATAACCAGTTGCCTTCAACAATCACGATCGGGGCAGTTATCACAACAGCATTTTCAACCGGGTCATGTTTTTGCCGATCGTACTGTGGCCAGGTGCTTTCCCCCTCTCTCACCTGCCGCAGATTCTGTGCCAGTTTATCGACATCAAACGTTTCCGGCGCACCTTTATATGCCCGCAGATTATGGGCATCCAGCCAGGCATTGTAATGATGGAAGCCATCCATTGGCAGCGTCTGGATCTCCGGTAGCGCAGGATCCTGACGGGTGAGATATTCCCAGAAAGTGGTGAGCGTGGATTTTCCCGTACCGGGGGGGGCGCTAAGAAAAACAACCGTGCGACGTTGCGGGTTCGCAGAATGTAGTCTCGCCAGTCGTTGTAATAAGGGTTTGTGAACGTTTTCTACTTCATCTTCATCATAATGCGCTTCAACATGAAGCCCATTAACCATTAGCCCGATTTTCACGGCGTTAATTCCTTTAATATTGTCGTTACCGCCAGCGTTAACGCCGTCTTGACCATTGTCGTAAAACGCACCTCTGACCACGTAGCAAAGTCAGCAAATTTCATTGATTCAAGTGCGCCGTACAGGGTGGTATTACGCGTAATGCTATTCAGATTGCTGATAAAATCCCAGGTCATATCATCGGCGAAGCCGGGGATGTTACCCTGTTCATTTAAGTACTGATAAAACTGGGAAAAGTGAGTGATATCGGCATACAGCCATTTATCCATTTTCCCCAGCGCATAAATCAGGCGTAGCGCAACATCGATATCATCCAGCGGCCCGCTCTGTGCGAGTAACGGCTTCACTGCATATTCCACGATCTCTTCATCGTTATCGACAAACAGCGACGGCAGAAAGCGCTTAATGCCAAGTAGCAAAATGTTATGTGCCGTCGTCATAAACGAGAGTAAGTTATTTTGAGCATCCAGTTGCTCAAGCACATCATCTTCTGTCAGCGTCGTCATTCGTTTTCCGATCAATCACCATGAATGCAGAGAGTCTATTATATTACACGTTCGATCTGCGCCGCCGATCAGTAAAGTTTGCGTACGCACACCATTCGTAACCTGTTGGATGCCATTAACAAGATCGCCGCCCGTAACACCCGTCGCGCTAAACAGGATGTCATTTCCCCCTACCAGCTCGTCGAGGCAGTAGACACGATTCACCTCAACCCCCATCTCAGCGCAGCGCTCACGTTCTCGCATAGCGACCTGACGGTTTTCGGTGGTGTCACCTTTTGCCTCACAGAAATCGATCAGTTCTGCCTGCATATCGCCACCCAGCGCTTTTACCGCGCAGGCCGAGATAACGCCTTCCGGCGCCCCACCAATGGTATACATCAGGTCATAGGCATTGTTTTGCAAACAACTCAGAACACTGGCCGCCACATCACCGTCTGGAAGCGCGAACACCTTCACACCTAACTGTGTCGCCTCCGTAATCGCTTCATGCATTCGCGGTTTATCCAGCGTAACCATACGCAGTTTATCCAGCGGTTTACCCAGCGCTTGCGCCACATTGCGTAGGTTATCTGCCAACGGTAACGCCAGGTTAATCGCCCCCACAGCAGACCGGTTAACAACCAGTTTTTTCATATACATATCGGGGGCATGCAACAGGCTGCCCTGAGGTGCAAAAGCCATCACTGCCAGCGCATTACTTTGCCCCATTGCGACCATTCGGGTGCCTTCAATAGGATCGACCGCAATGTCCACCTCAGGTCCAACGCCCTTTCCGACTTCCTCACCAATCCACAGCATTGGCGCGTGATCGATCTCCCCCTCGCCGATGACGATCCGTCCCCGAATGGCAATTTCATTTAAGGCAGTTCGCATCGCGGTGACAGCCAGCCCGTCAATTCTGTTCTTATCACCGCAGCCGGTTTGCGGCCAGGCTGCCAGAGCAGCCTGTTCCGTAATACGAAATAGCGGCCATGCCAGAGACATCATGCCGCAGCCTCCCCGGTATCAACACCGAATTGTGCCAGCAGGTATCTCTCCGCTTTTTCATTCCAGATACCGTGAGTCTCTTCAACCAAATGCGCCAACTCTTTGAAGAGTGGGTCAGTTTTCCCTTTTTCGGCAAAATCGCTAATCGCCGTCAGCGGCATCGTCACGCCGTTATAGATGAGCTTTTTACCGCCCGGAATATTTGGCAGGTTCAAAACCGTGTCTGGTACTGCGTCAAGCCCACCAATATGGGTGACCATAAAAGAGGGTTGAAGCTGGCCTGTCGCGCTTAACGCAATGGCCTCTTTCATATCATCCGTTGAACCTCCGGATGTCCCCACCACATGCGTACTGTTGTAGTGCACGTTGTAAAAATTGAACGGTACTTTAAAGTTGCTATCCGTTGGCCCGGCGAAGAAGTTCAGGCAACCATCTTCTGCCAGCAGATCATCCGCCATTTCAATTACGGCCGGAACAGCGGCATAGACAAATACGTCATCAAATCCAGCATCATTGGTTAACGCCCGAAGCTCGGCAGTAGGATCGTTCATCCCCGTAGTGTTCACGTAGATGAGTTCAATTCCTTTTTGTGCCGCCAGTTCAACCGGCAACAGCTTTTTAGCCTGTGCCAGACGCGCTTCATCGATATCAACCACCACCACGCACGACGGCTGGATCGCACCGTTAATGGCATAATCGATCGCACCAATACCCATCGGCCCCGCACAGGCTAAGAGTGCGATATTGCCGCCGGGTTTAACCCCCATCCGGTGTTCATAAACATACGGTGTGGTATGGTAATTCGCGTTATACGCGCCAATAATGCAGCACATCGGCTCCGCCAGCGATGCAGCGGCAAAATAGGAACCGTGATACGGTAAAACGCATCCCAGATTAACCGCCACTTCAGGAATAATCATGTAGGTCGCATTGCCGCCAAAAAATTCATAGCTGTAGCCCGCTGAATATCCGCTCGGCAATCCCATGGCGGGTTGCAAAACAAAGCGCTGGCCTTTTTTGTATTTATCGGTCAGATTTTTTCCAACTTCGACAATAATTCCGGCACACTCATGTCCAGTTATAACTGGATGATTTTCCAGATCGTCTGGTACACGTTTATGTTCACTTCCTAATGCAGCCGCTTTCCAGGTCGATAAACAAACACTATCGGATATAACACTCACTAACAGTTCATTATCTGTAATTTCAGGCAATTCGAACTCACGGATGCGGACATCCCGCTTGCCATATATAGCAGCTACTTTCGTTTTCATATTTACTCCAAAAATTGAACAATGCTAAGCAGTAATTTTCTTAAATAAGTCGTCCAACAATGGGTCACCAATATAGTTTTTAATCAATATTAAAGGTTTTTCACTTACTCGTTTAACACGACCTTCAAGGCTGGCATGGGTAACGATAATATCTGCATCTTGTGGCACGTTTTCGATAGCATAATGCGTTACATTAATATTCAACCCAGCTTTTTCCAGACGCTTACGGAACGTGGTAGCCCCCATAGCGCTTGACCCCATTCCCGCATCACACACAAAAGCGACTCGTTTAATATTTTTATAAGAAAATTGACCTTCCTGCTTCATCGCCTTCACAGTTCTGGCTGACTCAGAGAATTCATCTTCACTTTCTGTTTCGACGTTCTTTTCTATTTTCAGTATAACGGCGGTAATTACAAAGGTGACAAGCGTACCCGCAGTGACTCCCGCAATGGTTGCCAGGAAAGAACCTTTTGGCGTCAATGCCAGATAAGCGAAAATCGATCCTGGGCTCGGTCCAGCAACAAGCCCACCGTCTAAAAGATGGAATACCCATGTACCGGTCATCCCACCTGCAATCATGCCAACCAGAGTTAACGGTTTCATCAGCACATAAGGGAAATACAGCTCATGAATCCCCCCCAGGAAGTGGATGATCATGGCACCTGGCGCTGACTTCTTACTCATTCCCTTACCAAAGATGGCAAAACTAAGTAACAGACCCAATCCCGGACCGGGGTTAGATGCCACCATGAAGAAAATAGATTTTCCGGTTTCAGATGCCTGTTGCATTCCCAGCGGGTAATACACGCCCTGATCGATAGCGTTATTCAGAAAGAGAATTTTTGCAGGCTCATTAATCACCGATAACAGCGGCAGATAACCCGCATGGACCAGAGATTCTATGCACTCTTTTACAAAGTTGTTGGCAATCAGTACGGCCGGACCGATAACTTCAAATCCCAACAGGCATAACAACATCCCTGCGATCCCCAGAGAGAAGTTATTAATAACCATCTCAAAGCCGGCTGGAATACGTTTTTCAAGCAGACGGTCTATATGTTTAATCACCCAACCACCGAGTGGCCCCATCACCATGGCCCCCAAGAACATGGGAATATCAGCGCCGACAATCACACCAATAGAGCCAATCCCGCCCATAACGGCACCACGCTTACCTCCCACCAGATGTCCCCCAGTGGAACCAATCATGACGGGCAGTAAATAGGTGATCATCGGACCGACAATTTTTGCAAAATGCTCATTAGGCATCCAGCCAGTAGGAATGAATAGTGCCGTTATAAATCCCCAGGCAATAAAAGCCCCGATATTGGGAATGACCATGGCAGTCAAAAACCCACCAAAAGCCTGGACCTTTGCTCGAGCAGACTTGTTTTCCATAATATTATCCTGAAAGGAGAGTGAGAGTTATGCGCTAGCAATAATATCCGCAAGTTGTTTTTCTGACTTAGCGGTTAACAATGCAGACAGAGCTTCCTCTTCACATAACAATTCACTTAATGCCTGAATAGCGCCAATATGTGAATCAGCATTTGCTGCAGACAATCCAATTAACAATTTTACGGGTTCATCATCAACAGCAAACTGAACTTCCTGTTTGAGTAATGTTAATGACATTCCGGTTTTTAACGCACCACATTCTGGGCGAGCATGAGGCATCGCCACACCCGGTGCCAAAATATAATAAGGTCCATTAGTGATGGTTGAGTCCTTAATAGCCTGAATATAATTGGAGTTCACATAATGATGAGTCAGCAAGGAAGACATAGAAAAATCAATTGCTTCCTGCCAATTCTTTGCTGAATTCTTAATTGAGATAGACGACTCAGGGAAGTAATCAATCAGTCGCATAAATTTTCCTTATTTTATTTTTAGGGTACGAGTTATCGTTAAAAATAAAATACTCGCGTGGCAAAATGAAATCAAACTGGAGGGAATACGCATATAGTGAGAAAAAGGATTTTGTAAAACCTTTAAAAACAACAAATTGAGATATGAATTATAAAAAGCAACACCAATAATGTGATGCGCTCTGCAAATAACAACCGAGGCTAAATATTGTATTTGTGACCCGGATCTACAATAAGAGGTTGCACAGATAAAAATAAATCACTTTTTGATAAAAAAACGGGCCGCGTGAGCGACCCGTTATACCGTTGTAAATCTAATTACAGCAGTTCTTTCGCTTTCGCAACCACGTTGTCTACAGTGAAACCAAACTCTTCAAACAGCAACTCAGCCGGGGCAGACTCACCAAAAGTGGTCATACCGATGATAGCGCCGTTCAGGCCCACGTATTTGAACCAGTAGTCCGCGATACCCGCTTCAATGGCCACGCGAGCAGAGACAGCTTTCGGCAGCACGGATTCACGGTAAGCGGCATCCTGCTTGTCGAATGCGTCGGTAGACGGCATAGAGACCACGCGCGCTTTAACGCCTTCCGCAGTCAGTTTGTCCCATGCAGCCACCGCCAGTTCAACTTCAGAACCGGTAGCGATGAAGATCAGCTCCGGCTGGCCGGCGCAATCTTTCAGCACGTAACCACCGCGTGCAATGTTTGCCAGTTGCTCTGCAGTACGTTCCTGCTGTGCCAGGTTCTGACGGGAGAGGATCAGCGCGGTCGGGCCGTCCTGACGCTCAACGCCGTATTTCCACGCTACCGCAGATTCAACCTGGTCACATGGACGCCATGTGCTCATGTTCGGGGTCACACGCAGAGAAGCCACCTGCTCTACCGGCTGGTGAGTCGGGCCATCTTCGCCCAAACCGATGGAGTCGTGGGTATAGACCATCACCTGACGCTGTTTCATCAGCGCAGCCATACGCACCGCGTTACGGGCATATTCGACGAACATCAGGAAGGTAGAGGTGTACGGCAGGAAGCCACCGTGCAGCGCGATACCGTTAGCGATAGCGGTCATACCGAATTCGCGTACACCGTAATGAATGTAGTTACCAGCAGCGTCTTCGTTAATGGCTTTAGAACCAGACCAGATAGTCAGGTTAGATGGCGCGAGGTCAGCGGAACCGCCGAGGAATTCCGGCAGCAAAGGACCAAACGCTTCAATGGCATTCTGAGAGGCTTTACGGCTGGCGATTTTGGACGGATTCGCCTGCAGTTTAGCAATGAATTCATTCGCTTTCGCGTCGAAGTCAGACGGCATTTCACCTTTCATACGACGGGTGAATTCAGCCGCTTCCTGAGGGAAGGCTTTTGCATAAGCAGCGAACTTCTCGTTCCATGCCGCTTCTTTAGCCTGGCCTGCTTCTTTCGCATCCCACTGCGCGTAGATTTCAGACGGGATTTCGAACGGCGCATATTTCCAGCCCAGCTGTTCGCGGGTCAGTGCAATTTCTGCGTCGCCCAGCGGTGCACCATGAGAGTCGTGGGTGCCGGCTTTGTTCGGGGAACCGAAACCGATGATGGTTTTGCACATCAGCAGGGACGGTTTGTCGGTCACTGAGCGGGCTTCTTCTACTGCGCGCTTAATCGCGTCAGCATCGTGGCCATCAACGCCACGCACCACGTGCCAGCCGTAAGCTTCGAAACGCTTCGCGGTATCATCAGTGAACCAGCCTTCAACGTGACCATCGATAGAAATACCGTTGTCATCGTAGAACGCAACCAGTTTGCCCAACTTCAGCGTACCGGCCAGAGAACATACCTCGTGAGAGATACCTTCCATCATGCAGCCGTCGCCCATAAAGGCGTAGGTGAAGTGGTCAACAATGTCGTGGCCTGGACGGTTAAACTGCGCCGCCAGTGTTTTTTCAGCGATAGCCATACCAACCGCGTTTGCAATACCCTGACCCAACGGACCGGTAGTGGTCTCTACGCCCGCGGTATAACCCACTTCCGGGTGGCCCGGCGTTTTAGAGTGCAGCTGACGGAAGTTCTGCAGCTCTGACATCGGCAGGTCGTAGCCGGAGAGGTGCAGCAAGCTATAAATCAGCATAGAGCCGTGACCGTTGGACAGCACGAAGCGGTCACGGTCGGCCCAGGACGGGTTATTCGGGTTGTGGTTCAGGAAATCACGCCACAGGACTTCGGCAATGTCAGCCATACCCATCGGGGCACCCGGGTGACCGGATTTGGCTTTCTGTACTGCGTCCATGCTCAGCGCACGAATAGCATTGGCAAGCTCTTTACGTGAGGACATTTTGACTCCAGATCGGATAATGAAGGCTGTGCCCGGAACGACTTGACGACAGAGCGTTTTGGGCTACGCCGGAAAAAAGTGCCAACAATGTAACCCAAGCCGCGTGTCATGTACATGGAGCATCCTTTTACCGTTTCAGAAATCTCTGGATCATGCATATATGTTGCGCAATCTTCTCGCCCGCTTGTTGTTCTTTTCTTTATACTTATGGTGAGCGTCGCTTTACCTGCAAACGACGTATTTTTTAGAATAATCCTGACTTCGTGCGGAAGAGAAAAAATGAAAATTCGCGCTTTACTGCTTGCTATGAGCATGGCGACGGCATTGACCGGCTGCCAGAATATGGACTCCAACGGACTACTTTCATCTGGCGCGGGCGCTTTCCAGGCCTACAGCCTGAGCGATGCGCAAGTCATCGCACTGAGCAACCAGGCCTGTCAGGATATGGACAGCAAAGCGACTATCGCCCCTGCCAGCAGCGAATATACCAAGCGTCTGAATAAAATCGCCACTGCGCTTGGCGATAACATCAACGGCCAGCCGGTGAACTACAAAGTCTATGTGGCAAAAGACGTCAACGCCTTTGCGATGGCAAATGGCTGCATCCGCGTGTACAGCGGCCTGATGGATATGATGACCGATAATGAAGTTGAGGCGGTCATTGGCCACGAAATGGGCCACGTTGCGCTGGGTCACGTGAAGAAAGGGATGCAGGTTGCGCTGGGAACCAACGCCGTGCGTGCAGCAGCAGCCTCTGCGGGCGGGATCGTTGGCAGCTTGTCGCAGTCTCAACTTGGCGATCTGGGGGAAAAACTGGTGAACTCGCAGTTCTCCCAGCGTCAGGAATCCGAAGCGGATGATTACTCGTATGATTTGTTGCGCAAACGCGGTATTAATCCGGCAGGCTTAGCCACCAGCTTTGAGAAACTGGCAAAACTGGAAGCCGGTCGTCAAAGCTCAATGTTTGACGACCATCCAGCCTCTGCCGAACGTGCGCAACATATTCGCGACCGAATGAGCGCAGACGGAATTAAGTAATCTTCAAACAGTGCCGGATGGCGGCGTAAACGCCTAATCCGGCCTACAGATTCAACAACGATGTAGGCCGGATTAGCATCAGCGACATTCGGCAAAATAGTCCGAAACCCGTTATTCGCCTTTCTTCGCCGCCTGGATATACAGCATTTCCAGTGCCAGTGTTGCCGCCGCCAGCGCGGTGATTTCAGATTGATCGTAGGCCGGAGCCACTTCGACTACATCCATCCCGACAATATTCAGATCCTTCAAACCACGTACCAGCTTGATCGCACGATCGGAGGTCAAACCGCCGATCACTGGCGTACCCGTACCCGGAGCAAAGGCCGGATCCAGGCAGTCGATATCAAAGGTCAGGTAAACCGGCATGTCACCGACAATCTGCTTCACCTGCGCGATGATGTCATCCACGCTGCGATCGTTCACCTGGCAGGCATCCAGTACGGTAAAGCCGTTGTCTTTGTCGAACTCGGTACGAATACCGATCTGCACGGAATGGTTAGGATCGATCAGGCCTTCGTTCGGCGCGGTATAGAACATTGTGCCGTGGTCAAATTCGCAGCCGTTGGCATAGGTGTCAGTGTGAGCATCAAAGTGCACCAGCGCCATTTTACCAAAGTGCTTAGCGTGCGCGCGCAGCAGCGGCAATGTGACAAAGTGGTCACCGCCGAAGGAGAGCATGCGCTTGCCAGCAGAAAGCAGCTTTTCAGCATGCGCCTGCAGTTTTTCACTCATTTCACGGGCATCGCCAAACGCATACACCAGATCACCGCAGTCCACCACGTTCAGGCGCTCGCGCATGTCGAAGTTCCACGGGAAACGGTTATGTTCCCAGGCCAGATTAGTGGAAACCTGACGGATCGCTGCCGGACCATGACGCCCACCTGCGCGACCGGACGTTGCCATATCAAACGGTACGCCGGTAATAACCCAGTCGGCATCGCTGTCGTAGGGCTGGAAATTCATCGGCAGACGTAAAAAACCAAAGGCGTTAGAAACCAGGGAGTTGTCGTATTGATGACCTAAGGTGCTCATGTACTGACCTCTTATAAAATCGGTGAAAAAAAATCCCCTCCGCGTCGTTAAGCCCGACGAGGAAGGGATTGATTTACGTGACTACGTGTATGGGCGAATTATCGCCGTTAATTTGTCCAGGTTCAAGCGACCCAGAACAACCTTACTCGTCTTCGAGATAGGTATAGCCGTACAGTCCAGCCTCGAACTCTTCGAGGAACTGCTGTTGCAGTGCATCGTCCAGATCGGTCTGTTTAACCTGATCGCGGAAGTGGGTCAGCAGCGTTTTCGGATCCAGCTGCACGTACTGCAGCATGTCTGCGACAGTATCCCCTTCATCAGACAACTCAACTTCTACGCTGCCGTCAGGGAAGACGAACACGTCGACCGCTTCGGTATCACCGAACAGGTTATGCATGTTGCCAAGGATTTCCTGGTACGCGCCGACCATAAAGAAGCCCAGCATCGGCGGGTTCTCAGGATCGTACTCCGGCATCGGCATGGTGGTAGCAATACCATCGCCATCAACGTAATGGTCGATAGCACCATCAGAGTCGCAGGTAATATCCAGCAGCACCGCACGGCGCTCAGGGACCTGGTTCAGTCCTTCCAACGGCATGACCGGGAACAGCTGATCGATCCCCCACGCATCCGGCATCGACTGGAACAGCGAGAAGTTGACGTAAATTTTATCCGCCATCCGCTCCTGCAGTTCGTCAATGATCGGACGGTGCGCGCGGTTGCTCGGGTCGAGCTGCTTCTGCACGTCATGACACATGTTCAGATAGAGCTGTTCTGCCCACGCGCGTTCTTGCAGACTGAACGTGCCGGACGAATAGCCAATATGAACATCGTGCAAATCCATCTGACTGTCGTGCAGCCATTCACGCAGGGAACGACGGGTTCCCGGCTCATGCATCTCCAGCCAGGTTTCCCACATGCTTTGCAGGGCACGCGGCGCATCTTCAGCCGGAGGCGTAGCTTCGGTGTGTTCGCTACGCTCAACGCCGATGATGTTAGACACCAGCACGGTGTGGTGCGCGGTAACCGCACGACCGGATTCGGTGATTACCGTCGGATGCGGCAGGCCGTGTTCTTCACAGGCGTCGCCAATCGCCCAGATAATATTGTTGGCGTATTCGTTCAGACCATAGTTCACGGAACAGTCAGACTGCGAACGAGTACCTTCATAGTCCACGCCTAGTCCACCGCCCACGTCGAAGCACTGGATGTTCACACCGAGCTTGTGCAGCTCAACGTAGAAACGCGCAGACTCACGCACGCCGGTGGCGATATCGCGAATGTTCGCCATCTGCGAACCGAGATGGAAATGCAGCAGTTGAATGCTGTCCAGACGACCACGCTCGCGCAGCATTTCCACCAGCTGCAGCACCTGATTTGCCGCCAGGCCGAACTTGGATTTTTCACCGCCGGAGGACTGCCATTTACCGGAGCCTTGCGAGGCCAGACGCGCACGCACGCCCAGACGCGGGATCACATTCAGACGTTCGGCTTCATCCAGCACGATAGCGATTTCAGACATCTTCTCGATGACCAGATAGACCTTGTGGCCCATCTTCTCGCCAATCAGTGCCAGACGGATATATTCACGGTCTTTGTAACCGTTACAGACAATCACGCTGCGGGTCATACCGGCATGCGCCAGAACTGCCATTAGTTCCGCTTTAGAACCCGCTTCCAGTCCCAGCGGTTCACCGGAGTGGATCAGTGATTCAATCACGCGACGGTGTTGGTTGACCTTGATCGGGTAAACGAGGAAATAATCACCCTTGTAGCCGTAAGATTCGCGGGCGCGCTTGAACGCGGCGTTAATCGAACGCAGACGGTGTTGCAGGATCTGCGGGAAGCAGAACAGCGCAGGCAGACGCTGCCCCTGTGCTTCGCGGGCTTTTACCAGTTCGGCAAGGTCAACGCGCGCTTCCGGGACGTCTGGGTCCGGGCACACGCTAATGTGGCCGAGTTCGTTGACGTCGTAGTAGTTATTACCCCACCAGGCAATATTGTATGTACGCAGCATCTTGCTGGCTTCCTGGGAACTCATTGCAACCTCCTGCATGGAGCGTAGTACACCCTGTCCGCCTGCTGACGAAGGCGAACCCATAGAAATGTCGTCAGACATAGCGAACCTCAGATTTTATTAACAAGTGTAAAACAGTTGACTACTATCGCAATCCGAAGAGGCGATAACAACCCATAAACAGGCAGATTTTCCAGCAGATAGTGCTGACGCTCCGACTGTGCGACCGGTTTCTTTTTCATATCATTGTAAACACGTAACCGAACATAATGCTGACGGTTCGGCGAAACCACGAGAAAACTCTTGTTTACCAAGAGCGCCCTTGTTCAGTCCTTAGTGACCGTTACCGGCTCTTGAGTCCTGAGATACGCCGGGATGGGTATACACTTTATCCTTCATTCAGCCTCTTTGTTGGCTGCGCTCATTCGCCCCAGTCACGTACTACTCGTACGTTCAGGGGACTCATTCACTTGCCGCCTCGACGCAGCATGAAAGATTTTGTGTATATAACATCGACAGGTATGCAAAGCAGAAATGCAGATTGCGGGGGACAAATGCACACCAGAATGGTGTGACAGATTCAGCAGAATACAACGGTTCATTATCTCGTATCACCTCCACGGTTGCTCCAGACGGAACGAACCCACAAGCCAAAGCTAAAGTGTTAACCCGGCTGGAAGTGGCGACACGATGAAAACGTCGTGTGCTTTTTGTATAAGCCGCGCGCCGCGTTTTATACCGATAAGAATGCGAAAAAGCAAAAGATAAATGCGCGCATTGCCAGCACCGTCAGGAAAAATTTCCAGTTACATTTTCAGTACAATGCGATCGTAATCAAAAAAAGCTGGAAATCGGGCGAAGAACTGTCCTAAAATAGCCGTCCAGATGTTAATCCATCTATACCGATTAACACTCAGACTGCCAGTGTCCGAACTCTGCAGACTCATGGTAGAATCTTCTACACATGGCTATTCCACTCGACAGTTTGAGCTAACCAAATTCTCCTTAGGTGAAATTAAATATGGCAAAACACCTTTTTACGTCCGAGTCCGTATCAGAAGGGCATCCTGACAAAATCGCTGACCAAATCTCTGACGCCGTGCTGGATGCAATCCTCGAACAGGATCCGAAAGCACGCGTCGCCTGCGAAACCTATGTCAAAACCGGTATGGTTTTAGTTGGCGGTGAAATCACCACCAGCGCATGGGTCGATATCGAAGAGATCACGCGTAATACGGTTCGCGAAATTGGCTATGTGCATTCCGACATGGGCTTTGACGCTAACTCTTGTGCAGTATTGAGCGCTATCGGTAAACAGTCCCCGGATATCAACCAGGGCGTTGACCGTGCCGATCCGCTGGAACAAGGCGCGGGCGATCAGGGCCTGATGTTCGGCTACGCGACAAACGAAACCGACGTACTGATGCCAGCGCCGATTACTTACGCTCACCGTCTGGTACAGCGTCAGGCTGAAGTGCGCAAAAATGGCACCCTGCCGTGGCTGCGTCCAGATGCGAAAAGCCAGGTCACCTTCCAGTATGACGATGGCAAAATTGTCGGTATTGATGCGGTGGTTCTGTCTACTCAGCACTCTCAAGATGTTGACCAGAAAACACTGCAAGAAGCGGTGATGGAAGAGATCATCAAGCCGGTGCTGCCGACTGAATGGCTGAGCGCGTCGACCAAATTCTTCATCAACCCAACCGGCCGTTTCGTTATCGGTGGCCCAATGGGTGACTGCGGTCTGACCGGTCGTAAGATCATCGTTGATACCTACGGCGGCATGGCTCGTCATGGTGGCGGTGCATTCTCAGGTAAAGATCCGTCTAAAGTTGACCGTTCTGCAGCCTACGCAGCCCGCTATGTCGCGAAAAATATCGTGGCTGCCGGTCTGGCTGACCGTTGTGAGATTCAGGTTTCTTACGCCATTGGCGTGGCTGAACCAACCTCCATCATGGTTGAAACATTCGGTACTGAAAAAGTGCCTTCTGAGCAGTTGACCCTATTGGTGCGTGAGTTCTTCGATCTGCGTCCGTACGGCCTGATCCAGATGCTGGATCTGCTGCACCCAATCTACAAAGAAACCGCAGCTTACGGTCACTTTGGTCGCGAACATTTCCCATGGGAAAAAACCGACAAAGCGCAACTGCTGCGTGAAGCTGCCGGCCTGAAGTAATTTACTGAAGCCTCCGCTTAACAAGACCAGCCTGCAGGCTGGTCTTTTTTTGCCTGTACATCTTATCTTCCCTTTGCCTTTGCCCTTCAATGAAAGCGATTACATTAGCCCACTGTCATAATAGGCTGATTCCACATCCCTTTATTTTTTCATTTTCATTACTGTTACATTATTTTTCAGGAATGTCTTAATCACAGACAATCACTCATCGCTTAATTTTATAAAAATTTATATTTTTCAGATAATTAACTCATACACCATATAAATACCAGTGTAAACGATTACACTAATGTGATGTGAATCTCATTTTTTTACCCCGCACTCACCTACCCTTAACATCAACAAAAATAAGTTACCCAACCGGAGGGCATCATGCCTGGGAATAAAAAACAGGGGCGTTCCAACAAAGCCATGACATTTTTTGTCTGCTTTCTTGCCGCCCTGGCAGGATTACTTTTTGGCCTGGATATCGGCGTGATTGCCGGTGCGTTACCGTTCATCACCGACGAATTTCAAATTACCCCACACACTCAGGAATGGGTGGTCAGCTCCATGATGTTTGGCGCAGCTGTAGGTGCTGTCGGCAGCGGCTGGCTCTCCTTCAAGCTGGGGCGTAAAAAAAGCCTGATGATCGGCGCGATCCTGTTTGTTGCCGGCTCACTGTTCTCCGCCGCTGCGCCTAACGTAGAAGTGCTGCTTCTCTCCCGTATCCTGCTGGGTCTGGCTGTGGGCGTTGCGTCCTACACTGCACCACTGTACCTGTCTGAAATTGCACCGGAAAAAATTCGTGGCAGCATGATCTCGATGTATCAGCTGATGATCACCATCGGGATCCTCGGTGCCTATCTGTCCGATACCGCCTTTAGCTATAGCGGTGCATGGCGCTGGATGCTGGGCGTGATCATCATTCCTGCCCTGCTGCTGCTGGTTGGCGTATTCTTCCTGCCGGACAGCCCGCGCTGGTTCGCCGCTAAACGTCGCTTCGTCGATGCCGAACGCGTGCTGTTGCGTCTGCGTGATACCAGTGCAGAAGCTAAACGCGAGCTGGATGAAATTCGTGAAAGCCTGCAGGTAAAACAGAGTGGCTGGGCACTGTTTAAAGAAAACAGCAACTTCCGCCGCGCGGTATTCCTTGGCGTACTGTTACAGGTTATGCAACAGTTCACCGGGATGAACGTCATCATGTACTACGCGCCAAAAATCTTTGAACTGGCGGGCTATACCAATACCACCGAACAGATGTGGGGCACCGTTATCGTAGGTTTAACCAACGTACTGGCTACCTTTATCGCCATTGGTCTGGTTGACCGTTGGGGTCGTAAACCGACGCTGATCCTCGGCTTTATCGTGATGGCTGTCGGTATGGGCGTGCTGGGCACAATGATGCACATTGGTATCCACTCCGCTGCCGCCCAGTACTTTGCCGTACTGATGCTGCTGATGTTTATCGTTGGCTTCGCGATGAGTGCCGGTCCGCTGATTTGGGTACTGTGCTCTGAAATCCAGCCGCTGAAAGGCCGCGATTTCGGTATCACCTGCTCTACCGCAACCAACTGGATTGCCAACATGATCGTCGGCGCAACCTTCCTGACGATGCTGAACTCGTTGGGCAGCGCCAACACCTTCTGGGTCTACGGCGGCCTGAACGTCCTGTTCATCTTCCTGACCTTGTGGCTGATTCCGGAAACCAAAAACGTCTCCCTGGAACACATTGAACGTAACCTAATGAAAGGCCGTAAACTGCGCGAAATTGGCGCCCACGACTAATCACCTGCGGCTTCCTCCCCTGCCGGGGGGAAGCCTGCCTCTTGCAGTCCTTTTCCTGTCGCACTATCCTCTGGCGTTATGAAAACCTCCCGTCTCCCCATCGCCATCCAGCAAGCCGTTATGCGCAGCCTGCGGGAAAAACTCGCCCTCGCCAATCTCAAGCTCGAACGCAATTATCCGGAACCTAAGCTCGTGTACCAACAGCGTGGCACTGCTGCGGGTACAGCGTGGCTACAAAGCAATGAAATTCGCCTCAACCCGGTGCTGTTGATGGAAAACGTCGAGGCGTTTATCAACGAGGTCGTACCGCATGAACTGGCACATTTGCTGGTGTGGAAGCACTTTGGCCGCGTGCCGCCTCACGGGAAAGAGTGGAAATGGATGATGGAAAGCGTGCTGGGCGTTCCGGCCCGGCGTACGCATCAGTTCGAACTGCAATCCGTGCAGCGCAATACCTTTACTTACCGCTGCAAGTGCCAGGAGCATCAGTTGACCGTCCGCCGACATAACCGCATTGTGCGCGGTGAGGCCACCTACCGCTGCGTCCACTGCGGCGAACCGTTGATTCCCGAGTCGCAGGAAAACCCGGCGAAGGCCTGACATCCTCGTTCATCAATCTAAAAAAGATAATGAACTCAACGTTTCCTGCAATAAGATCCTTTCCTCCCCCTTCAGCGTTTGCAGCGGAAAGGGGAGACAAGGAGCAGACACTTTTCCCATCATTTCTGCCACCGTCGCGATCACCCTCAGGCTACCGTGCCGTTGATAAAAGGCCCACAGAGGCTGGAGCGCGCTATCCAGTTGCCGGGTTTTGACGTGATCTCCCGTCAACGCGGCATTGGCTAAAGCACGTGAATAATGCGGGAACAAGCCTGCCAGGACCGAATACCAGACATCGCCTCCGGCTAACAGTCCTGAGGCAGCCTGACCGTCGCCACTGACACCAATAGAGACGCCTGCCGGAAGACTGTTTTTTAGCCTGGTGATCCGTTCAGAGGTGAATGAAGCCAGTTTAATCGAACCAATAGCCGGTAAATTTGACAGCGCGATAAGCAGGTCATCGCTAAATTCAAACCCGGTGGTGGCGGGATTGTCATAAATACATAGCGGCACCGACAGCTCACGAGTGACTCGATCGTACAGATCAAAAACTTCATCCACGTTCAGCCGCTGGTAAGAGACCGGGGCCATCAAAACACCGCTGACACCCGCCTGCTGCGCATCATCGATAAGATGCAGAATTTCTTCGACTCGTACGCTGCCAATGCTGGTAATAACGGGGATACCAGATGCCGCCTCTAGCGCAAGCCGGGTAACGCGTAGGCGCTGTTCACGCGTCAGGTATGCATAGCTCCCGGTAGAACCCAGCACACCGATGGAATCAACGCCGGCACCGGCAATATTCTCAATCAGAGAAAGCCATGTATTTTCATCAACCTCACCCGCCCTCAGCGGCGTAAGCGGAAACGCGCTCAACCCTTTCTTCATCTTTTTCCCCGGTCATTAATTCGTTAAAAACGGCTGTTATCCAGGCAATCTGCGCAACGCCCTGGTTCGCACTCGTGACACGCTACTGTATGAGCAGGCGCGCTAAACAAGCAAACGATGATCCGCCGATAGCGCCTTGTTACTCAAAAGTAATTTCTGGAACTTATATGATTTAGCTGATTGCATCTGCCCGACGCTTTCGTTACGTTGCGGGCTCGTTTTGACACGGAGTGTGTGATGTACCGTAATCTTTCTATGGCAGTGGCGTTATTGGCCACTGCGCTCTCTGGCCCGGCATTCGCCGAAGGTATCAACAGTTTCTCCCAGGCGAAAGCCGCTGGTGTAAAAGTTAATGCCGATGCGCCCGGCGATTTCTACTGCGGCTGTAAAATTAACTGGCAGGGCAAAAAAGGGGTCGTGGATCTCGAGTCCTGCGGCTATAAAGTGCGGAAAAATGAAAACCGCGCCAGCCGTATTGAATGGGAACACGTAGTTCCGGCCTGGCAATTTGGTCATCAACGCCAGTGCTGGCAGGACGGTGGACGTAAAAACTGCGCCAAAGATCCGGTCTATCGCCAGATGGAAAGCGATATGCACAACCTGCAACCGGCAGTGGGTGAAGTAAATGGCGATCGCGCGAACTTTATGTACAGCCAGTGGAACGGCGGTGAAGGCCAGTACGGGCAGTGCGCTATGAAGGTCGATTTCAAAGAAAAAGTGGCTGAGCCGCCAGCCCGCGCCCGCGGCGCCATCGCGCGCACCTATTTTTACATGCGCGACCAGTACAACCTGACGCTTTCCCGCCAGCAAACCCAGCTTTTTAATGCCTGGAATAAACAGTATCCGGTGACCGATTGGGAGTGTGAACGCGACGAACGTATTGCGAAGGTGCAGGGCAATCATAACCCATACGTGCAACGCGCTTGCCAGGCGCAAAAGAGCTAACCTACACTAGCGTCAATATTTTTAACCCATGCCCTGGTGTTTTGCAGCCCAGGGCCATGACGCGGATGGTTACCTATGCGCATTCCTCGCATTTATCACCCTGAACCACTCACGGCAGGCAGCCAGATTTCACTGTGTGAAGATGCCGCCAACCATATCGGTCGCGTGCTGCGCATGGGGCCGGGCCAGGCTCTTCAACTATTTGATGGCAGCAACCAGGTGTTTGACGCCGAGATCACGCACGCCAGCAAGAAAAGCGTGGATGTGAAGATACTGAGCGCCGAACTCGACGATCGCGAATCCCCTTTGCATATTCATCTTGGGCAGGTGATGTCGCGCGGTGAAAAAATGGAATTTACTATCCAGAAATCGATTGAACTGGGTGTAAGCCTCATTACGCCACTTTTTTCTGAGCGCTGCGGCGTTAAACTGGACAGTGAACGCCTGAACAAGAAGCTCCAGCAGTGGCAGAAAATTGCGATTGCCGCCTGTGAGCAGTGCGGTCGTAACCGGGTGCCAGAAATCCGCCCGGCGATGGATCTGGAAGCATGGTGCGCCGAAGAAGATACAGGCTTGAAGCTAAACCTGCATCCACGCGCCAGTGCCAGTATTAACACGCTGCCGCTGCCGGTAGAACGCATCCGACTGCTGATTGGCCCGGAAGGCGGGCTGTCGGCAGATGAAATTGCCATGACTGCACGTTATCAGTTTACTGATATCCTGTTGGGACCTCGCGTTCTGCGTACTGAGACAACTGCGCTCACCGCCATTACCGCGCTACAGGTGCGATTTGGCGATCTGGGCTAAAGCCGCCTATTAGGCGTTATTGTCGTAGCCAGTTTGAACACGACAGCGCACAACAACCGGAGCGTACACGCAGTATGTGAGGATTGTGAGCACTGCCCAGGTTCAAACTGGCAAGAAAAATAGCCTAAGAGGTTGGGTTTTTAACGGAGAAGAACAATGATCAAGCTCGGCATCGTGATGGACCCCATCGCAAGCATCAACATCAAGAAAGACTCCAGCTTCGCTATGCTGCTGGAAGCGCAACGTCGTGGTTACGAACTTCACTATATGGAGATGGCCGATCTTTATCTGATTAACGGAGAAGCCCGCGCCCGTACGCGTACCCTGAGCGTAGAGCAGAACTACGACAAATGGTATGAGTTCAACAGCGAGCAGGATCTGCCACTGGCTGACCTGGATGTCATTCTGATGCGTAAAGATCCGCCGTTTGATACCGAGTTCATCTACGCCACCTATATTCTGGAACGTGCAGAAGAACAAGGGACGCTGATCGTGAACAAACCGCAGAGCCTGCGCGATTGTAACGAAAAGCTGTTCACCGCCTGGTTCGCCGACCTGACACCAGAAACGCTGGTCACGCGTAACAAAGCGCAGCTGAAAGCCTTCTGGCAAAAACACAACGATATCATTCTCAAGCCGCTGGACGGCATGGGTGGTGCGTCGATCTTCCGCGTGAAGGAAGGCGATCCGAACCTCGGCGTCATTGCCGAAACGCTGACCGAACACGGCACCCGCTACTGCATGGCGCAAAACTACCTGCCAGCGATTAAAGACGGTGACAAACGCGTGCTGGTGGTCGATGGCGAACCCGTTCCCTACTGCCTGGCACGCATTCCGCAGGGCGGTGAGACCCGTGGTAATCTGGCCGCTGGTGGCCGTGGAGAGCCCCGTCCACTGACCGACAGCGACTGGGAAATTGCGCGCCGTATCGGGCCAACGCTGAAAACCAAAGGTCTGATTTTTGTCGGTTTAGATATCATTGGCGATCGCCTGACGGAAATTAACGTCACCAGCCCGACCTGTATTCGCGAAATTGAAGCAGAGTTCCCGGTGTCCATTACCGGTATGTTGATGGATGCCATTGAGGCTCGCTTAGCCAAGTAAACCTGCGCCGGATGACGACGCCACGGTGTCTTATCCGGCCTACAATTGCACCCCGTAGGCCGGATAAGGCGAAGCCGACATCCGGCAAAGCTTTTTTCAGAGGGTGACAACTCAACGCTTTGCCCACATACTGGGCGCTGTTGCTTTTTTGAACCAGGAAACAGAACCTCTGACAATGAATTTACAGCATCACTTTCTTATTGCCATGCCTGCTCTCCAGGATCCGATTTTCCGCCGCTCCGTGGTGTATATTTGCGAACATAATGAAAACGGCGCTATGGGGATTATCGTCAATAAGCCCTTGGAAAACTTACAGATTGAAGGGATTCTGGAAAAGCTGAAAATTACCCCAGAGACACGCGATCCGGCGATTCGCCTGGATAAAGCTGTGATGCTCGGTGGCCCGCTAGCAGAAGACCGTGGGTTTATTCTGCATACCCCACCTTCACGCTTCGCCTCCAGCATTCGTATTTCGGACAACACCATTATCACCACCTCTCGCGATGTGCTGGAAACCTTAGGTACTCAGGAACAACCTTCTGAAGTGCTGGTCGCCCTGGGGTATTCATCATGGGAAAAAGGCCAGCTGGAGCAAGAGTTGCTGGATAACGCCTGGCTCACTGCCCCTGCCGATCTCAACATTCTGTTTAAAACACCGATTGCCGACCGCTGGCGCGACGCGGCCAAACTTATCGGGATCGATATCCTGACCATGCCCGGTGTGGCGGGACATGCATAATGAGCGAAACATTACTCTCCTTTGATTTTGGGACCAAAAGTATTGGCGTGGCGATCGGTCAACGCATTACCGGCACCGCCAGACCGCTGCCCGCCATCAAAGCGCAGGACGGCACGCCGGACTGGAATGTGATTGAACGCCTGCTGAAAGAATGGCAGCCGGATGAAATCATTGTCGGTCTGCCGCTCAATATGGACGGCACCGAGCAGCTGCTTACCGCACGCGCACGCAAGTTTGCCAACCGTATTCATGGCCGTTTTGGCGTCACCGTCACGCTACACGATGAACGTCTGAGCACCGTCGAAGCTCGTTCTGGCCTGTTTGAGCAAGGCGGGTACCGCGCGCTGAATAAAGGCAAAGTAGACTCTGCCTCTGCCGTCGTTATTCTCGAAAGCTATTTCGAACAAGGCTACTAAGGCTCATATTTACAGCCTGCCCTGCGCCTGTCGCTGTTGCAGGCTCTGGGCAAACGTCTGCATACCTGCCTGTTGCCCGGTTTGTATCACACCGGGTAGCTGGTGGGTTTTCCCTTCACGGATCAGATTACCAACAGCCGCCGAATTAACGAGAAGTTCGAATAACGCCACCCGCCCACCCTGCCTGTCGGCCTCCAACTTTTGCGCGAGCACCGCCCGCAAGCTACCCGCCAGTTGATTACGTACCGGATCTTTCTCCTGTGCGGGAAACGTATCCACCAGCCGCTCTATCGCCTGCGCCGCGCCGCGCGTATGCAGTGTTGCCAGCACCAGATGTCCCGTTTCCGCCGCGGTGAGCGCCAGACGAATCGTTTCGCTGTCGCGCAGTTCTCCGAGTAAAATCACGTCCGGGTCTTCACGCAACGCCGCTCGCAGACCGGTGGAAAAAGATGGGCAGTGCACACCAATCTCACGCTGTTGGATCAGACAACGATGGCTGGTATAGCGGTACTCGATCGGGTCTTCCAGCGTCAGAATATGGCCGTCAACGTGCTGATTGAGAGAGTCCACCATCGCCGCCAACGTCGTCGACTTACCGCTACCCGTCGCCCCCGTCACCAAAATCAACCCGTTTTCGCTGTGCAGCAGCTCTGGCAAAATGGCGGGAGCCTGCAGCTCATCTAACTGTGGGCAGGCCACCGGCAGCAGTCTCAGCGCCAGTGACGTTCCCTGCTGATGAGCAAATGCGCTGGCCCGTAAACGACGGGAATCCGCCAACTCGATAGCAAAATCAACCTGGCCATTTTCCCGCCACTGTACCTGTTGTTGCTCATTGAGCCAGGCCAATAGCAACACGTCCACGTCTGGCGCGGTAAACGGTGCTATTTCTACCCTCCCACATATGCGCCAGCGCGCAGGCCATGCATTGCACAGGTGTAGATCCGACACATTATGCTTTACACTAAGGGCCACTATTTCTTCCATATTCATATGAACATCCTCGGAAAATGAACGATATCGCGCATAACCTGGCACATGTCCGGGACAAAATCTCAGCCGCCGCGACGCGTTGCGGGCGGTCTTCAGAAGAAGTTACGTTGCTTGCAGTGAGCAAAACCAAACCTGCGAGCGCCATCGAAGAAGCCATTGCCGCCGGGCAGCACGCTTTTGGTGAAAACTATGTTCAGGAAGGTGTGGACAAGATCCGCTACTTCAAAGAAAACGGTGCCACCGGTCTGCAGTGGCACTTTATCGGCCCGCTGCAGTCCAACAAAAGCCGTCTGGTGGCTGAACATTTTGACTGGTGCCATACGATAGACCGTTTGCGCATCGCCACCCGTCTCAGTGAACAGCGCCCGGTAGACCTACCGCCGCTGAATGTGCTGATTCAAATAAATATCAGCGATGAGAACAGCAAGTCTGGTATTCCGCTGGCTGAGCTTGATGCCCTGGCCGCAGACGTCGCCGCTCTGCCGCACATTACCCTGCGTGGACTGATGGCAATCCCGGCGCCTGAGTCAGATTATGTAAGGCAGTTTGAAGTTGCACAGCAAATGGCTGTAGCATTTGCCGGGTTGAAAACTCGCTACCCAACTATCGATACACTCTCACTGGGAATGTCTGATGATATGGATGCCGCCATCGCGGCGGGTAGCACGATGGTGCGCATTGGCACTGCCATTTTTGGTGCTCGTGATTACACAAAAAATTAAGGAAAACTGAGGAACACCATGAATACGTTGACCTTCCTGCTCTCAACGGTAATTGAGCTGTATACCATGGCGCTGCTATTGCGCGTGTGGATGCAGTGGTCTCGCTGCGATTTTTACAACCCGTTTTCGCAGTTCATTGTAAAAATCACTCAGCCTATTATTGGGCCGTTACGCCGCATTATTCCCCCTATGGGGCCGATTGACAGCGCATCGTTACTGGTCGCGTTAGTGCTCAGCTTTATCAAGGCCATTGTGTTGTTCAAAGTGGTCACGTTCCAGCCCATTATCTGGATCGCCGCCGTACTGATCGTCCTGAAGACTATCGGGCTGCTGATTTTCTGGGTACTGCTGGTGATGGCTATCATGAGCTGGGTTAGTCAGGGCCGCAGCCCTGTAGAATACGTACTGATTCAACTGGCGGACCCGCTGCTGCGCCCTATTCGTCGTATTCTTCCGGGTATGGGTGGGATCGACTTCTCGCCAATGATCCTTGTGCTGCTACTCTATGTCATCAACATGGGGATCGCAGAAGTGTTACAAGCAACAGGCAACATGCTGCTGCCGGGGCTGTGGATGGCGCTATGAGTGCCGTAACACCCTGCGATGACGGTCTGGTTTTACGGCTCTACATTCAGCCTAAAGCCAGCCGTGACAGTATTGTGGGTTTACATGGCGACGAAGTAAAAGTCGCCATTACCGCCCCACCGGTCGATGGGCAGGCCAACAGCCATCTGGTGAAGTTTCTCGGTAAACAGTTCCGCGTGGCGAAAAGCCAGGTCGTTATTGAGAAGGGCGAGCTTGGCCGCCACAAACAGGTTAAAATCATTCATCCGCAACAGATCCCGCCAGAAATTGCGGCGCTAACTGATTAGGTATCCCATGCAAAAAGTTGTCCTCGCGACCGGCAATGCCGGTAAAGTGCGTGAACTCGCCTCTCTCCTGAGCGATTTCGGGCTTGATGTCGTTGCCCAAACGGATCTGGGCGTTGATTCCGCAGAAGAAACCGGCCTGACATTTATTGAAAACGCCATTCTGAAAGCGCGTCATGCCGCGCAAATCACCGGTCTGCCGGCCATTGCCGATGATTCCGGCCTGGCCGTGAACGCACTCGGCGGCGCGCCGGGGATTTATTCGGCTCGCTATTCTGGTGAAGATGCGACTGACAGACAGAACCTGGAAAAACTACTGCACACTCTGCAAGATGTCCCGGACGAAAAACGTCAAGCGCAGTTCCACTGTGTGCTGGTGTATATGCGTCACGCAGATGACCCAACCCCGATTGTGTGCCATGGGGCCTGGCCTGGTATGATTACCCGTGAACCTGCCGGAAACGGCGGTTTTGGTTACGACCCCATTTTCTTTGTACCGTCTGAGGGTAAAACCGCAGCTGAGCTGACCCGTGAAGAGAAAAGTGCTATTTCCCACCGTGGGCAGGCGCTGAAGTTGCTGCTGGATGCGCTGCGTAATGGTTAAGCTGCCGCCACTGAGTCTTTATATTCATATCCCGTGGTGCGTGCAGAAATGCCCCTACTGCGATTTCAACTCGCATGCGTTAAAGGGGGAAGTTCCCCATGATGATTACGTTGGGCATCTGCTGAGCGATCTGGATGCCAACGTCGCCTACGCGCAGGGACGCGAAGTAAAGACCATTTTTATTGGTGGCGGTACGCCGAGCCTGCTCTCTGGCCCGGCAATGCAAACGCTGCTGGATGGCGTGCGTGCGCGGCTGAATCTGGCGGCGGATGCCGAAATCACGATGGAAGCCAATCCGGGTACGGTAGAAGCCAATCGCTTTGTTGATTATCAACGCGCCGGTGTGAACCGTATTTCGATTGGTGTGCAGAGTTTTAGCGCCGCCAAACTTGAGCGTCTGGGGCGTATTCACGGACCGGAAGAAGCTAAACGCGCGGCACATCTGGCGAGCAGTCTGGGGTTACGCAGCTTTAATCTCGATCTGATGCACGGCCTGCCGGATCAAACGCTGGAAGAGGCGCTGGGCGATTTGCAGCAAGCCATTGAGCTTAACCCACCGCATCTCTCCTGGTACCAGCTCACTATTGAGCCTAACACGCTATTTGGCTCCCGTCCGCCGGTATTACCAGACGATGACGCCCTGTGGGATATTTTTGAGCAAGGCCACCAGTTGCTGACCGCCGCCGGATATCAGCAGTACGAAACTTCGGCCTATGCAAAGCCGGGCTATCAGTGTCAGCACAACCTGAACTACTGGCGATTTGGTGACTATCTTGGCATTGGCTGCGGGGCTCACGGCAAGGTCACCTTCCCGGACGGACGCATCCTGCGCACCACCAAAACGCGACATCCGCGCGGTTACATGCAGGGGCGCTATCTCGAAAGCGAGCGTGATGTTGCCGAGGCTGATAAGCCGTTTGAGTTCTTTATGAACCGCTTCCGCTTGCTGGAGGCCGCACCACGTACGGAATTCACGCACTACACAGGGCTTGCCGAAGAGGTGATTCGTACACAGATTGATGAGGCTATCGCCCAGGGATATCTGACGCAAAGCGATGAGTACTGGCAGATTACCCAGCACGGTAAGCTGTTTTTAAACTCACTGCTGGAGCTGTTTCTGGCGGAGTAACGCGGAAAACCGTAATGAACGTTGGCCTGATGAGCGTAGCGCCATCAGGCAATTTTCCTGATGGCGCATTAAAATCAAATCCAGCCCCATGAGGCTATCGGCTACAAATTTATTTAATAATACCTTTGCGTCGTAAATCAGTAATATCCCTATCCCAGCGCTCATACTCATTTTTTAACTGACTGCTTTGCGTATCCAGTGCCATCCCCTGTCGACGCAGTTCACTTTGCTGGTTATAAAGCGGTTTCAGCCTTTCATCGTACGCGGCCATTTCTTCATTAATTTTTGCGCTCATGAGCGCGTGCTGGCGGTAATAGTCTCGCTTTTGCTCGTTAAGCGCGGTATCACGCGCTGCACGCAATGGCACAGCATCACACTCTGGTTTAGCCTGGCAGACTGCAAGCGCGGGATCGTATACGGTTTTATAGTAATGATTCTCGTAGGTAAGCGGATCATTTTGCTTGTCAACCTCGTACATTTTCTCCAGTTTTTCCTGCATAACATCGCTACGAGTGCGCGGCTTGCCATTCGTATCCACCCCCCATGATTGCTTAATTTGCGTATCAATGTCAGTAATCTGTTTTTCTATTTTCTCTATCTGACTCAGCGCTTTTTCCTGCGCAATTTTTTTATCGTGATAGATAGACTCTATTTTTGCCAGCTTCGGGTAAAAATTACTGTCGGTAATGACGAGGTAATGATCTTTATTTTCTGTTTTGGGCAGCGGATAACCAATAACCTTTGCCGCCGTCTGCATGGAAAAAAATTCCGTCCGCCACCCTGAGGCGGGCGTGCCAACGGATGTCACCATAGCCGAGAATTTAATCTGGTGACCCTTAACCCAGTTTTTTTCCATAAATTTATAATCACCCGCCATCCCTACCATGTTATAGAGATCTTCAGTAGCAGACATATCGCCTTCTGCCGACCAGGTTGCCTGATTACCTTCAGCCCTAATCAACTTCAACGAAATATCGTCCAGCCGCATAAGGCCAGTAAAGTCGGCATAAAACTGGTCTTTAAGAATGTTGTCTGTCGGCGGGGTAACATCATCAGCCCGGCAATACGCTGAAGCCAGTGTCAGCAGTGCAATTCCAGCAATCCATTGTTTTTTCATTCGTGGGCTCCACCCAAAATAATCACAATGGTTATTATAATCAAAAGTATTATTGTGCGGAAATGACTGATGTGTGTACAGAAACGAACCCCGGTCAGATGACCGGGGTGACTGGATTAGTACTGATTAAACATTTCCTGGATCTGCTTAGGATCCTTGGTCTGTGTCAGCGCAAGCTGCAGCAGCACGCGGGCTTTTTGCGGGTTCAGAGAACCTGAAGCCACAAATCCGTACTTCGCATCATCAACTTCAGCATCCTGCGTGGTGAAGCCAGTTGGTACGCGGGAAGAACGCACAACAACGGTGCCTTTGTGCGCAGCGGTTGCCAGCGTATCAAAAATAGTTTTATACAGGTTACCGTTACCCACACCCGCACTTACAATCCCGGCGTAACCGGCATCGACCAGCGCTTTGGCCGGCAGATCGGAGGCGTTAGCGTAGTTATAAATAATGCCCACTTTCGGCAACTCACTCAGCTTAGAAACATCGAATGGCGTTGCGGAGGTGTGCTTACGGGCAGGCGTACGCTGGTAGTCAATTTTGCCATTATGAATGTAGCCCAGTGGGCCATAGTTGACTGCTTTGAAGGTCGCTACATCCGTGGTGTTGGTTTTGGTCACATCACGACCATCGAGGACGGTGTCGTTCATCACCACCAACACACCACGATTAGCAGAGGTTTTGTCTGCTGCGGTAACCACTGCGTTATACAGGTTGAACGGGCCATCAGCGCTCATACCTGTAGACGGACGCATTGCACCGACCAGCACAACCGGCTTGTTACACTTGACGGTCAGGTCGAGGAAATACGCGGTTTCTTCCATGGTATCCGTACCATGTGTTACCACGAAGCCGTCGGTTTTATCACACTCGGTATTGATCTTCTTCGCTAGCGTTAACCAGACGTCGTCGTTCATATCCTGAGAGCCGATATTCACCACCTGCTCACCTTTAACGACTGCAATATCTTTCAGTTGCGGCACAGCTTCAACCAGATTTTCTACGCCGACCTTACCTGCCGTGTAGTTGGATTTTGTTGCGGAATCACCGCCGCCAGCAATCGTCCCGCCGGTAGCCAGAATGGTGATATTGGGTAATGCGAGCGCCGCGCCGCTGAATCCCATAACCAGTGCTGCCAGTGCCGTTCTCTTGAAAAACTCCATGTTAATTCTCCAGTCACTTGAATTTGCTGCATTATGTCTATCTTGCAGATGAATAATGTGACGCATTCCAATTAACCAGATTTATATTTCTATGAAATTGTTATTCTTAGAGATGGATATCAAAAAGACAGAAAAGTACAAAATAAAACGGCACAGAAATGTTTCTGTGCCGTTAAAGAGAAGTAAATGCTATTTTAGGCCGTTAACCAATGCCTTACGGTCATCTTCCAGCGTCACGACGCGCGCGCAAACATCTTTGCCAAACTGCTGGAAGTCTTTCTCCTGATTCTTCCATTCATTCTGGATCGAGGTTTGCAAACCGCCGAGACTGCCGAGCACGCCCTGCAGTGGGTTACCGCCACCTTTGAGCACCGCTTTGGCACCCATTTCGTTGATGCTGTCCTGCAGAATACCGCCCATCGCCTGATTCACCAGTTGCTGTCCGTCAGCACGAACCTGGTCAATCGCCTTATAATGGAAGGTCAGACCATCAGTACGATGCTCGATGATCCGATTCATCTGCTCTTTCAGTTGGGCGTCAAGCTTAGTTAAACGACCACGCATGTTGCTGCTTTCACCGACTTCTTTGGCGATAATTTTATCCAGCGCCACACGGCCTTTCTCGACGCGCTCTCTGGCGCCATCGTCAATCCACGGCAGGCTGCTACGCAACGCCGCCTGATAATCTTTTGCCTGCTCACGCTGTGCGGCGCTTAAGGTGTACTGCTTACCGTTAAAGGTAACATTACCCGTTGGGGTAATAACCAGATCGCCGTTTTCACCCTTCACCTGCACCGTTTGCGGACTCAAAATCACATCGTCACGCGGGGTGACGCTGCACTTATAATCAGCATGTGCGGCCATCGCCGTGAACGTCAGGACTGCCGCCAGCAGCGTTTTGCGCATCATATCTATCCCTCAATACAAATCGGGCCGGCATTTGCCGACCCTGTGCTACTTAGTCCCACCAAACATCGAAAAGTTCGCTGGTGCGCACTTCTTCAAGTTTGTGCTCTTCCAGCCACTTACGCACAATCGTCTGATGTTCTTCAGTACATTTGCCGATTTCCTGCAGGCAAATCAGACCTTCCCAGGCCAGATAGCCACTGCCGTCATAGGCCAGCTTGTTCGGCTCAATAACCTCATTGATAAAGTCATCAACGATTTTATCGACCTGCTCTTCAGATGTGCCTTCCGGAAAACGCCATGCAACCGAAAATCCAACTTCCTGGAATTCGTCGATGTGCATTTTTTTACGCAGACGACGGCTACGGTTCTTTGCCATTATTTCACCCTCTCGAACATTAAGTCCCATACGCCGTGGCCAAGACGATGACCACGCTGTTCAAATTTGGTTACCGGGCGCGATTCCGGGCGCGGTACATAATCGTTACTCTCAGACTGGTTTTTATACCCGTCAATAGAGGACATCACTTCAAGCATGTGTTCCGCATAGGCTTCCCAGTCGGTAGTCATGTGGAAAACGCCGCCCAGCTTCAGTTTACTTAAAATATGCTCAGCAAACGGTACCTGAACGATACGGCGTTTATTATGACGCGCTTTATGCCACGGGTCAGGGAAAAAGAGCTGAACCATCGATAAAGAATTGTCAGGAATCATTTTATGCAGTACTTCAACGGCGTCATGGCACATCACACGCAGGTTTTCGACACCTTCTTCATGGGCAGAAGCCAGGCACGCGCCAACGCCAGGAGAGTGTACCTCGATGCCGAGGAAGTTCTGTTCCGGGCGCGCTTTGGCCATTGCCACCAGCGAAGCACCCATACCAAAACCTATTTCAAGCGTCACCGGTGCGTCACGGCCAAACAGCGCGGTAAAATCGACCGGCGCTTCGCTAAACTCAACGCCCATCACCGGCCAGTAGTTTTCCAGCGCGTGTTCCTGCCCTTTGGTCAGTCGCCCCTGGCGACGAACAAAACTACGAATCCGGCGCAGCGGGCGGCCGTTTTCATCAAATTCCGGTGAAATGACGTCGTTCTTCATAAAAGTTTAGTCTGCTGTGTTTGAGTTCTGAAAACGGGCATTATCCAAAGTTAGTTGCCGGATGCAAGTAAAGGAAGAAAGTCAGCTGCGGAAAGTTCCGGTTTACACCCTTCGACCTCTGTGCTGCAATCTTGCCCCCAGCAATAATGAAACGGTAATCATGCAAGCGTCTCAATTTTCAGCTCAGGTGTTGAGCTGGTACGACAAATACGGGCGGAAAACGCTGCCCTGGCAAATTGACAAGACGCCTTACAAAGTATGGCTTTCTGAGGTCATGCTGCAACAAACGCAGGTTGCGACCGTTATTCCTTATTTTGAACGCTTTATGGCGCGCTTTCCAACGATAACCGATTTAGCCCACGCCCCGCTTGATGAAGTCCTGCATTTGTGGACCGGGCTGGGGTATTACGCTCGTGCGCGCAATCTGCATAAAGCCGCTCAGCAGGTGGCGACGCTGCATGGCGGCACCTTCCCGCAAACCTTTGATGAAGTGGCCGCCCTGCCCGGCGTTGGACGCTCTACCGCAGGCGCGATCCTTTCGCTCTCTTTGGGTCAGCATTTTCCGATTCTCGACGGCAACGTCAAACGCGTGCTGGCGCGCTGCTATGCTGTCAGCGGCTGGCCGGGGAAAAAAGAGGTCGAGAAAAAACTGTGGGCGCTGAGTGAACAGGTTACGCCCGCCAACGGCGTTGAGCGATTTAATCAGGCGATGATGGATTTAGGCGCGCTTGTCTGTACGCGTTCAAAACCCAAATGCTCCCTGTGCCCATTACAAAATGGCTGTGTGGCTACCGCCAATGCAAGTTGGGCACAGTACCCGGGTAAAAAGCCCAAACAGACGTTACCGCAGCGCACAGGCTATTTTTTACTGATGCAGCATAACGATGAGGTGTTACTCGCGCAGCGTCCACCCAGCGGCTTATGGGGCGGATTATACTGTTTTCCGCAGTTTGAAGATGAAGATGGGCTGCATCAGTGGCTGGCGCAACGGCAAATTAACGCAGATAATCTGACCCAGCTTACTGCGTTTCGCCATACCTTTAGTCATTTCCACTTAGATATTGTGCCTATGTGGCTTCCCGTGTCCTCATTCACCGCCTGCATGGATGAAGGCAACGCGCTCTGGTATAACTTAGCGCAACCGCCGTCGGTCGGACTGGCGGCTCCCGTGGAGCGTTTGTTACAGCAATTACGCGTCGGTGCGCAGGTTTAACGTGCCGGTCGATAAAGAGGATTTTTTATGAGCAGAACGATTTTTTGTACTTTCCTGCAACGTGAAGCAGAAGGTCAGGATTTTCAGCTGTACCCAGGCGATCTGGGAAAACGCATTTATAACGAGATCTCGAAAGAAGCATGGGCGCAGTGGCAGCACAAGCAAACCATGCTGATTAACGAGAAGAAACTCAACATGATGAACGTCGAGCACCGTAAGCTGTTGGAACAGGAGATGATCAACTTCCTGTTTGAAGGCAAGGACGTGCACATTGAAGGCTATACGCCAGAGTCATAAGAACCGTTGCCGGATGGCGCTGTGCTTATCCGGCCGACGATTTAATCTGGTCCTTGCAAATAACCAACACAACACGCCCCCCCGGAATGATGAAAAAATTTCTCGCGCTTGCCGTTATTGCGCCGTTGCTCATCTCCTGTTCCAGTTCGACCAAAAAAGGCGATTCCTATAACGAAGCCTGGGTCAAGGATACCAACGGTTTTGATATTCTGATGGGGCAGTTTGC
Source organism: Citrobacter sp. Res13-Sevr-PEB04-36 (assembly GCF_015672735.1). Taxonomy (GTDB): domain Bacteria; phylum Pseudomonadota; class Gammaproteobacteria; order Enterobacterales; family Enterobacteriaceae; genus Citrobacter. The sequence continues at coordinate 84,251 of NZ_JADABY010000046.1, forward strand.
CCATAACATTGAGAATTTGTGGGGATTTAAAGAAGTGCTGATCGCGGGTCCGAAGGACTACGTCAAGTATACCGATCAGTATCAAACCCGCAGCCACATCAACTTTGATGACGGTACAATAACCGTGGAGACCATTGCCGGGACAGATCCTGCCGGGCATTTACGACGGGCAATAATCAAGACCTTGCTGATGGGAGACGATCCGGGTTCCATCGATCTCTATTCCGATGTCGATGATATCAAGATTTCCAAAGAGCCGTTCCTCTACGGGCAGGTCGTTGATAATACCGGTCAGCCTATTCGCTGGGAGGGACGCGCAACAAACTTCGCCAACTACCTGCTGCAAACTCGACTGAAGAGCCGGAGTAACGGCCTGCGCATTATCTACAGCGTGACAATTAATCTGGTACCAAACCACCTTGATAAGCGTGCGCATAAGTATGTCGGCATGGTTCGTCAGGCATCGCGTAAATATGGCGTCGATGAGGCGCTGATCCTCGCCATCATGCAAACTGAATCCTCCTTTAACCCGTATGCGGTCAGCCATGCTGATGCTCTGGGCCTGATGCAGGTCGTGCAGCACAGCGCCGGGAAGGATGTGTTCCGCTCTCAGGGCCGATCCGGTACGCCAAGCCGTAGCTTCCTGTTTGACCCGGCCAACAACATTGATACTGGTACCGCCTATCTGGCGATGCTCAACAATGTCTATCTGGGCGGAATCGATAACCCAACCTCGCGTCGTTACGCCGTTATTACTGCGTATAACGGCGGGGCGGGCAGCGTGCTGCGCGTGTTCTCCAGCGATAAAATTCAGGCTGCAAATATTATCAACAGCATGTCGCCAGGGGACGTTTATCAAACATTAACCACCCGACATCCGTCGGCAGAATCACGCCGTTATCTTTATAAGGTCAATTCTGCACAAAAATCCTATCGACGCCGGTAATGTTTTCCCTCTTCTGTCGCGTAAAACGAAGGGCAGAAGAGGGAGAAAGTGTTAACCGCGTCACTATTTTGCTTTGCAATTAGAAATTGTTTGCAAATATTTGTCACAGCTAACAAAAAAACACCCCTTCTCATTGATAGAATCACATCATATTGAAACGGCAAATGTGCTTTTTAAAACATCCATCCGCATTACGGTGTGAGGAAATTAACATGAATCTTAAGCTGCAGCTGAAAGTCCTTTCCTTTCTGCAGTTCTGTCTGTGGGGTAGCTGGCTCACGACACTCGGCTCTTATATGTTTGTCACCCTTAAATTCGACGGCGCATCCATTGGTGCGGTTTATAGTTCCCTGGGGATTGCCGCCGTATTTATGCCTACGCTGTTAGGTATCGTCGCCGACAAATGGATCAGTGCGAAGTGGGTTTATGCTCTTTGCCACCTGGTGGGTGCAGGTACGCTGTTCGCTGCCGCCGAGGTCACCACACCTGGGGCCATGTTCTTTGTGATCTTGCTTAACTCCCTGGCCTATATGCCAACGCTTGGGTTAATCAACACCATTTCTTACTATCGCCTGCAGTCTGCCGGGATGGATATTGTCACCGACTTCCCGCCAATCCGTATCTGGGGCACCATCGGGTTTATTCTGGCCATGTGGGCGGTGAGCTTCTCTGGTTTTGAACTGAGCCATATGCAGTTGTATATCGGCGCAACCCTGTCCGTGGTGCTGGCACTGTTCACCCTGACGCTGCCGCATATTCCGGTTGCTAATCAGCAGAAAAATCAGAGCTGGACATCAATGATGGGTTTGGATGCCTTCGCCCTGTTTAAAAACAAGCGTATGGCAATTTTCTTCATCTTCTCGATGATGCTGGGCGCAGAACTGCAAATTACCAACATGTTCGGTAATACCTTCCTGCACAGCTTCGATAATAACCCGCTGTTCTCTGGTAGCTTCATCGTTGAGCATGCGTCAGTGATGATGTCCATCTCGCAGATTTCTGAAACCTTGTTTATCCTGACCATCCCGTTCTTCTTAAGCCGTTACGGTATTAAGAACGTTATGCTGATCAGTATTGTGGCGTGGATGCTGCGTTTTGGTCTGTTTGCCTACGGCGACCCGACTCCGTTTGGTACCGTGCTGCTGGTTCTGTCGATGATTGTTTACGGTTGCGCTTTCGACTTCTTCAACATCTCGGGTTCGGTGTTCGTGGAAAAAGAAGTTCGTCCGGAAATTCGCGCCAGTGCACAGGGTATGTTCCTGATGATGACCAACGGCTTTGGCTGTATTCTGGGTGGTCTGGTGAGCGGAAAAGTGGTGGAACACTTTACGCTGAACGGCATTACTGACTGGCAGAGCGTATGGCTGATCTTCGCGGGCTACTCACTGTTCCTGGCCTTTGCCTTCGTCGCACTGTTTAAGTACAAACACGTTCGCACTCCGGCTGGCACGCAGACTATCGCACACTAATCTTCATTGATTTAAAAGGGTCACCTGACGGTGACCCTTTTTTTTGCCGAAAATGTATCGGCTGCGCGATCCGGTTTTTATTTCAGAACATATCCGTACAGACGCTTTATGCCGTCGGCATCCGTTTCGCTGTAAACCCCTTGCAGCTCCGGCGAGAAGCCCGGCAGCAGGTTAACGCCCTCTTCCAGCGCCAGGAAGTAACGCTGCACCGCCCCACCCCATACTTCACCGGGTACCACGCACAACACGCCGGGAGGATAAGGCAGCGCACCTTCTGCCGCAATACGACCAGCAGCGTCACGAATACGCACCAGCTCAACATCACCCCGGATATAGGCGCTGTTGGCGTCCTGCGGGTTCATGACAACGGCAGGTAAGCTCTCCTGACGGAACATCGCTTTTTGCAGATCCTTCACATCAAAGCTCACGTACAGGTCATGCATTTCCTGGCACAGTTCACGCAGCGTATAATCCCGGTAACGCACTGGGTACTTGTTGAAGATAGTGGGCAGTACATCTGCCAGCGGCGTATCGTTCTCGATGTGCTGTTCAAACTGAGCCAGCATCGCCACCAGTTGCGCCATTTTCTCTGCGCTTTCTGCTGGCGTCAGCAGGAACAGGATGGAATTGAGATCGCATTTTTCCGGCACAATACCATTCTCTCGCAGGTAGTGTGCGAGGATCGTCGCTGGTATACCAAAGTCAGTATACTGCCCAGTTTGCGCATCAATGCCCGGCGTGGTCAGTAGCAGTTTACACGGATCGACAAAATACTGGTCGCGCGCATAGCCGTCAAAACCATGCCATTTTGCTCCCGGCTCAAAGCTAAAGAAGCGACGCTCGCTGGCAATAACCTGCGTCGGGTATGTCTGCCAGGGTTGACCCTCCACCGTCGGAGGAATAAAGGGCTGAATCATCTTACAGCGATCAAGAATAGCTTTACGTGCCTCAATCCCTAACGCCACGCATTCCGCCCATAACCGACGTCCGCTCTCACCTTCATGAATCTTAGCGTTAACATCCAGCGCAGCAAATAGCGGGTAAAACGGGCTGGTGGAAGCGTGCAACATAAAGGCATTGTTTAGCCGTTTATGCGGGCAGAAACGTGCCTGACCGCGAATATGGTTATCTTTTTTATGGATCTGCGAGGTTTGTGAGAACCCGGCCTGTTGTTTATGCACCGACTGGGTGACAAAAATACCCGGATCGTTGGGCTTGAGATCCAGCAACAAGGGTGAGCCATCGGCCATCATCGGAATAAATTGTTCATAACCAACCCAGGCGGAGTCAAACAAGATGTAATCGCACAAACTGCCGATCTTGTCGATCACCTGTCGTGCGTTATAAATGGTCCCGTCATAAGTCCCCAACTGGATAATCGCCAGACGGAACGGACGCGGCTGGTCAGCTTTATGTGGCGCGACCTCGCGGAGTTGACCGCGCAGATACTCTTCATTAAAGCAGTGATCATCAATACCACCAATAAAGCCAAACGGATTACGCGCCGCTTCCAGATAGACTGGCGTAGCGCCGGCCTGGATCAGCGCACCATGGTGGTTTGACTTATGGTTGTTGCGGTCAAACAGCACCAGATCGCCACGCGTCAGCAACGCGTTAGTCACCACTTTATTGGCAGCAGAGGTGCCATTCAGCACGAAGTACGTTTTATCTGCATTAAACACTTTTGCCGCAAATTTCTGCGCATGCTTTGCCGACCCCTCGTGAATAAGCAAATCACCCAGCTTGACGTCGGCATTACACATATCCGCGCGAAACAGATTTTCGCCAAAGAACTCATAAAAATGCCGTCCGGCAGGATGTTTTTTAAAAAATTCACCGTGCTGATGGCCTGGGCAGGCAAAGGTACTGTTGCCCATTTCGACATACTGCGTCAGCGTGTCATAGAAGGGAGGCAGCAGATCATCCTCATAGCGACAGGCGGCAGATTCCAGCTCAAGCCAGTCCTGTGCATTACCGTTAATGACCGCCTCAACGCCCGCAGGCAATTCGCCAGTAACCTCTGAGAAAATAAACACCGGTAAATGAAAACCTGTGCATTTAAGCAAAGCCAGGATCCCGCTGCGGCTATCCGCAACAGTAATGACGACTGCCGCAACATCAGTAAAATCAGTACTGTCCAGTGATACCACCTGACGATGGGTAGACAGACGAGAGACCAGTTCACCACTGGCGGCAATTTTCATTGATTTCATAAGCGCAAAAACCCGTTTCGGGAAAGTCAAAGTCCCGGACAAAACCACACGGCGTTGTCCCACGAAATGTTTGGTCAAACTGGTTACCAGCCCCGACCGCCAGACATCAGTAAAAGCAGATAGCCTCTGATTTTACTGTTATCCTGCAGTGAGCGTACGCCGCCGTCACCGCATGGTGGGATAATGAGGATATGTCGCAGAAAGGGGGGAACTTCGCACAAAAAGGCGATGTTGAAGGTGATGTAGGGGGAATTGATTCATCCCAGGCAACCCCATTCAGACAGGAGAAAATTCGCGCAATAATGGCACCTTTCATTATCAGGCGCAAGATAAAATCCTATGCATATACCTCACAGATAAACAAGCATTTCGCCGAACAATAGCGGCATAATAATGCAACCTGAAAACATAATTATACCTCGCAAATTGCCTTCATCATCAAGACGATAACGGGTATGCAGGAGTTCATGTGGTAATCGGACCTTTTATTAATGCCAGCGCTATTTTACTTGGTGGCGTTCTCGGCACACTGCTTAGCCAGCATTTACCCGAACGTATTCGGGTCTCAATGACCTCCATTTTCGGACTGTCCTCGCTCGGTATTGGGATCTTACTCGTCATCAAGTGCGCCAATCTACCAGTCATGGTGTTGGCAACGCTGGTCGGCGCGCTTATTGGTGAGTTTTGTTATCTGGAAAAAGGGATTAACACAGCGGTCGCCAAAGCACAGAAACTGTTCTCAAAGTCGAATACAAATTCAACGCACGAGTCTTTTATCCAAAACTTTGTCGCCATCATTGTCCTGTTTTGCGCCAGCGGTACCGGGATCTTTGGGGCGATACATGAAGGAATGACCGGCGATCCGAATATATTAATCGCGAAGTCGTTTCTCGATTTCTTCACCGCTATCATCTTCGCCTGTTCGCTCGGAATTGCGGTATCTGCCATATGTGTGCCGATGCTGGCAATCCAGCTGACGCTAGCCACCTGCGCTACGCTGATTTTGCCGCTGACCACGCCAGCCATGATGGCTGACTTTAGTGCCGTAGGCGGTCTACTGTTGCTGGCAACCGGCTTGCGTATTTGTGGAATTAAAATGTTTGCCGTTGTGAATATGCTGCCCGCCCTACTGCTGGTCATGCCACTTTCCGCCGCGTGGACGGCTTTTTTTGCCTGACAATGCGTGCAATACCAGCAATGTGGTGATAGATTGTGCAGTCTGCATTAATTTGAAGAAATTTCGTTGACGAAACGAGGTGAATCGGTTTTAATGCGCCTCGTTGCCCGGATAGCTCAGTCGGTAGAGCAGGGGATTGAAAATCCCCGTGTCCTTGGTTCGATTCCGAGTCCGGGCACCACTATTTAGAAGAACCAGCCTATGGGCTGGTTTTTTGCTTTCTGGGGTTCCGGTAGATTTCTGGTCGTGTCGGCCACAGGAGGCATTGCTTTACACCTTGGGCCCCACCTGAGCATTTTCCTTTAGCGATGCCCTTCCGGTCATTGTGCCAACGTCTGCTGGTCTTCACTCTGCCAATAAATACTATTTCCACCAAGTATACCTACTGGTGAATTGATCACAGCAAGGCAGAATCCGGTCTTTGTCCGGTCAGGAGAAGACAAGCAGCATCGCTTCACTTCACTTCAGATGTGTGGAAAACACTACCGCGCCGGTAGGCTTGCTCACCCCCTCACAATCCCGGAAAGGATTCCCGGTCTTGCTCACGGTTTTCAATAAAATCGGTTGTCAGCCCTCCGTCAACCAACTTTTCCCAGCCACTGCTAAGCCTCCAGTAAGTGAAGTTAATGGCGGCGTTAAAATCCCTGCTGAGCAGCAATTTAGGTCTGGCATAGCGTCAATGAAGGTCCGTTACGTGCCAGGAGGAGAAGCTGGAGTGCCAGAGGCCCTCTAAAAATTCATGGATCTTTTTGTAGGGAGACTTACATAATAGTCCCATAAGCGTGTACATTGCGCGGAAGAAATTCGTGAAGCACGAGAGTAGCTCATATATGTTAGCTGCAATTCGTTAGTTTAATTAGGGCTTTGTTGAATAAATCAGATTTGGGGCAAACATACCTATAGCTGTTTGCTTCTGTCAGGCAATACGCACGCTTTCAGGCATCCCTGCCTTTGTCATTTTGTTCAGCGCATGCACCATGGCCAAAGCCTCTGCAACCTGGGCATCATAGTCCCGTAGCGTCAGTGAACCTCCGAACAGTTGCTTTACTCTGTACATCGCCGTTTCCGCTATCGACCGACGATTATAATCTGTTGCCCATTTCCACCGTGCATTGCTCCCGCTCAGACGCTGGTTCGCTACTGCACGATTACGATCTGCGTACTCACCGGGCCAGTAACCTGCCCCTTTTCGGGGGGGGATGAGAGCGCTGATTTTTTTACGCCGCAGTTCATCGTGACATAGCCGGGTGTCGTAAGCCCCGTCTGCCGCTGCTGCCTTGATTTTTCTGTGAGTCTGCCGGATTAGACCCGGGAAGGCTTCTGAGTCCGTTACGTTGTTCAGCGACAGGTCTGCGCAGATGATTTCATGTATTTTGCCATCAACAGCCAGATGAAGCTTTCGCCAGATACGACGGCGCTCTTTGCCATGTTTTTTGACTTTCCATTCACCTTCACCAAAGACCTTCAGTCCGGTGGAATCAATCACCAGATGCGCGATTTCACCCCGGGTGGGTGTTTTGAAGCTGACATTAACCGACTTTGCCCGTTTGCTGACACTGGTGTAATCCGGGCAGCGCAACGGAACGTCCATCAGGGTAAAAATGGAGTCAATAAAACCCTGAGCAGCCCGCAGGGTCAGCCGGAATACGCGTTTAATCACCAGGGCAGTAGTGATGGCAAGGTCAGAATAACGTTGAGGTCTTCCCCGGGATGAAGGCGTTGCTGGCTCATACCAGGCCTGAATAGCCTCATCATCCAGCCAAAAGGGACGGAGCCACGATTGATGAGGGCTTTGTTGTAGGTGGGCCAGTTGGTGATTTTGAACTTTTGCTTTGCCATGGAACGGTCTGTGTTGTCGGGAAGATGCGTGATCTGATCCTTCAACTCAGCAAAAGTTCGATTTATTCAACAAAGCCCAGGCATTGATGAATTTTTGGTATCACGAAGGATTGAATACATAAATTCGATCTCCATTAGCCGGAAAA
>NZ_JADABY010000047.1 GCF_015672735.1 Citrobacter sp. Res13-Sevr-PEB04-36
GAGAGTCCATCATCCAGGTAATAAGTTGAAATCACGCCGTTGACAGTGGCGTTATTAATTACCGGATAAATATCACCGTTATAAATACTATCCGTGTCGTAGTTATTCCAGCCAACATATCCATCATAGTAAACGCCATCGCTGTAGGAAGCATCATTGTAATGATTGAACGTGGTATAGGTAGTTCCAGAGATATCAGTTGAAGCATTCGCCTGAGAAGTGATTGCCAATGTGCAGGCTAATGCTAATTGTGAGACTACGAGTTTCTTTTTCCAAGTGTGCATTTGTCATCCCTCCTCAGGGACGTAATATAGTTGATCCATCAATTATCAATGCATAGAAAACATTTTATGTTTCGCGGGAATGATTATGCGGCGTCATAGATGAAAGGTTCAATTATTCTTTCCCTTAAGTCCGGAAGCGGACAATAAACAAGATCAGTAAATACCCCTATTAAAAACATAAAAAATGTTTAATTTCATTATGTTAAAAATAATGCAATCACCAAACCCATATACTTAATCTATCATTTAAAAAGAAAGAAAAACGCAGACAATAAATACCATTAAAACCGCTAGAACTTAATTGAGAATTAAAAAAAACTAAACCCACATAAAAACCAATCTATAACTAAAATAATAAACATCACAAAAATATATACCCTAAATAATTCGAGTTGCTTAAAGGCGGCAAGGGAGTGAGTCCCCAGGAGCATAGATAACTATGTGACTGGGGTGAGCGAACGTAGCCAACACATAAGCAACTTGAAGTATGACGGGTATAAATTGCATATATTTAAGAGGGATAAATCAGCACAGAATCTCACTCGCATAAGGCCAACTTTCGTAAAACACCCACACACAGGTTGAGGTATACTACGGCCTTCGATTCCACAAACATCAGGCATACCATGACAGACCTAATCCAACGCCCTCGCCGCCTGCGCAAATCCCCTGCGCTGCGCGCTATGTTTGAAGAGACAACACTCAGCTTAAATGACCTGGTGTTGCCGATCTTTGTTGAAGAAGAACTCGACGATTACAAAGCCATCGAGGCCATGCCCGGTGTGATGCGCATTCCAGAGAAACATCTGGCACGCGAAATCGAGCGCATTGCCAACGCCGGTATCCGCTCAGTGATGACCTTTGGTATTTCCCACCATACTGATGACACCGGCAGCGATGCCTGGAAAGAAGACGGACTGGTGGCGCGCATGTCGCGCATCTGTAAGCAGACCGTACCGGAAATGATCGTCATGTCCGATACCTGCTTCTGCGAATATACCTCGCACGGTCACTGCGGCGTGTTATGTGAGCACGGCGTGGATAACGATTTAACCCTCGCTAACCTCGGCAAACAGGCGGTGGTTGCCGCCGCCGCGGGTGCCGACTTTATCGCGCCATCCGCCGCCATGGACGGTCAGGTGCAGGCAATCCGTCAGGCGCTGGACGCCGCGGGCTTCACCGATACCGCGATCATGTCCTACTCCACCAAGTTCGCCTCTTCGTTTTACGGTCCATTCCGCGAAGCAGCTGGCACAGCGCTGAAGGGCGATCGTAAAACCTATCAGATGAACCCGATGAACCGTCGTGAAGCCATTCGCGAATCACTGCTGGACGAAGCCCAGGGTGCAGACTGCCTGATGGTGAAACCGGCCGGTGCGTACCTGGATATCCTGCGTGATATTCGCGAACGCACCGAACTGCCGATTGGCGCCTACCAGGTCAGCGGCGAATACGCGATGATCAAATTCGCGGCCCTGGCAGGGGCAATAGATGAAGAGAAAGTGGTGCTGGAAAGTTTAGGCTCGATCAAACGCGCAGGCGCGGATCTGATCTTCAGCTACTTTGCCCTCGATCTGGCTGAGAAAAAAATTCTGCGTTAATGACGCGGTGTTGCCGGATGGCGGCTTCGCCCTGTCCGGCCTGCACGCCGGGGCCCGGTGGGTAAAGCGCCATCGGGCAAGTTAGCTCGCACGATAGTAAGGCTTGTCTCCGAGAATCGTCGCCCGGTGCATAATGCGCCGCTGCGGCAGGTAGTCCGCATTAGCATAATGCTGCGTCACGCGGTTATCCCAAATCGCCACATCGTCAGGCTGCCAGCGCCAGCGTACCTGAAACTCCGGTTTGGTGATGTGCGCAAACAGGAATCCGAGCAACGCTTCACTCTCTTTTTCCGTCACATCGACAATCCGTGTCGTGAACCCTTCATTCACAAACAGCGCCTGTTTGCCGCTCACCGGATGCGTTCGCACTACCGGATGCAGCAACGGCGGATGCTTTGCCACTGCCTCCAGCCAACGCTGATGCTCTTCTTCGGTATTACGGTATTTGAACTCCTGAAACGATTTACGGAAATCATGTTCGGCCCGCAGGCCGCTCAGTAGCTGGCGGAAAGGTTCTGAAAGCGCTTCAAAAGCAGCAATGCCACTAGTCCACAGCGTATCGCCACCTGTTGATGGCAGCTCTTTTGCCGCCAGAATCGCCCCGGCTGGTGGTGTCTCAATAAAGGTCACATCGGTGTGCCAGTTGTCGTTATCCGGCGGATTGTCGTTGTGGGTATCGAGGACGATGATTTCCTCAACGCCCTGCGCATGTGGGTAGACCGGATGAATATGCAGGTCGCCAAAACGCAACGCCAGCGCCCGCTGCTGCTGTGGCGTGATCGCCTGCTCGCGCAGGAACACCACCTGATGACGCAATACCGCGTGGTACAACTGTTCAAACTGGTTATCGCTCAGCGGTCGCGTCAAATCCGCCCCGGTGACCTGCGCACCTATATAGGGTCCCAGCGGGATAATACTCAGACGTTCACTCATTGTACTTCTCCATGCCAGGGCATCAGACGGCGCTGAAGCGCACGCAAACCCAATTCTAAAATAAAGGCGATCACGGCAATCACCATAATTCCCGCCAGCACCACATCGGTTGCCAGAAACTCACCCGCTGACTGCACCATAAACCCCAGCCCGCGCGTTGCGGCAATCAGCTCCGCTGCCACTAATGTCGACCAACCCACGCCCAGTCCGATGCGCAGTCCGGTAAGAATTTCCGGCAAGGCACCGGGTAAAATCACAAACCACAATACCTGTGTGCGGCTGGCCCCCAGCGACTGCGCGGCCCGAACCCGCACCTGCTGGGCGCTTTTTACGCCCGCCAGCGCAGACATCGCCACAGGAGCAAAAATCGCCAGATAGATCAGCAGGATCTTCGAGGTTTCGCCGATACCAAACCAGATAACCATCAACGGCAAATAGGCCAGCGGCGGCACCGGACGATACAGTTCAATAATAGGATCGACGATCCCGCGCACCGTCGGACTCAGCCCCATGGCAATCCCCACCGGCACGCCGAGCAGCACCGCGGCCAGCAGGGCAATGACGATACGTGTCAGGCTGGCGGCCAGATGCTGCCACAGCGTGGCATCCATAAAGCCCTGCGGTCCGGCAATGACGATAAGTTTTTGCAGTACCTGCCCCGGCGGCGGTAAAAACAGCGGGCTGATGAATTGCAGTGCCGCTACCGCCCACCACACCACCAGAAGCACGCCCAATGTGCCAACGCTTAACGTCATCTGACGTGAAAGTGGCCAGCGCCAGCGCAACGCACGCGGGCGGGGTTTGTCGTTGATCACCACGCTCATGAGAACGCCTCCCGTTGCGCGAAAACGCGGCCTAGCACGTATTCACGCATGGCAATAAACTGCGGATCGGATTTAATGCTGCGACTCGGCTCCCCGGCTACAAAGCGGCGGGCGAAATCTAGCGGTAAGCGTTCCAGCACCCTGCCCGGTCCCGAAGACAGCAGCACCAGTTCGGTCGCCATAAACACCGCCTCTTCGATATCGTGGGTAATCAGCAGCACCTGTTTGCCGGTCTCCTGCCACAGCGTCAACAGCAGGGTTTGCATCTGCTCGCGGGTAAAGGCATCCAGCGCGCCAAAGGGTTCGTCCAACAGCAACAGTTGTGGATTTGCCGCCAGCGCCCGGGCAATGCCAACGCGCTGACGCTGACCGCCGGAAAGCTGCCAGATAAAGCGCTTTTCCGCCCCCTCCAGCCCAACCTTCTTCAGCATATCCTGCGCGATACGTTGACGCTGTGACTTCTCTACACCGGCCAGCTGCAGGCCAAATCCGACGTTATCCTGCACGTTACGCCAGGGCAGCAGACCTTCGTTCTGGAATACCACCCCGCGTTCCGCGCCCGGACCGTCTACCTTCTTACCTGACAGCGTAATGCTGCCATGCTGATACGGCACGAACCCGGCAATCAAATTCAGCAGCGTGGTTTTGCCGCAGCCGGAAGGCCCGAGCACCACCAGCAGTTCACCGCCGTCGAGCGTCAGATTGATATCGTCCAGCACCGGCTTTCCGTCATAGCTGGCGGCAAGATGAGAGATTTGCAGCATCAGCGCCCCCTTATTGCACGAAGCGATCGGTAACGTACTGACTGTAATCCGTCGCCACTGCGGGCACTTTGCCTTGCTCTTTGAGGAACTGCACGGTGTCGATAATCGCTTTATTCACCGGTCCGGTCAGCTCGGCGGTTTGCTGCTGCGGTGTCAGGTAGGTGTTACCTTTTACCAGTCCCGGAATATCCGCTTCCGGCACGCCGCTTAAGCGCGACAACTTGCTGATGTTGTCCGGCTGCTTCAGCCATTCATCAGGATTAGTAATATAGGGCTGCTGGGCATCAATCGCGCTTTTGGCAAAGGCTTTCACCACCTCAGGATGCTGCTCGGCAAAATCTTTACGCACCACCCACACGTCCAGCGTCGGCGCGCCCCACTCACCCACTTTTTCCGAGTCGGTTAACACCTTGCCGTCTTTTTCCAGCGCGTTCACCGCCGGTGCCCAGACGTAGGCGCCGTCAATATCCCCGCGCTGCCAGGCGGCAATAATCGCTGGCGGCTGCAGGTTCACAATCTCCACCTGACCGGGCTTGATGCCCCAGTGTTTTAACGCGGCCAGCAGGCTGTAATGGGTGGTGGAAATAAACGGCACGGCAATACGTTTACCGATCAAATCCTCAGGTTTGTTGATGCTCTTCTTCACCACCAGCGCCTCGGAGTTACCGAGTTTGGACGCCAGCAGGAACACCTCAATCGGTACCTGCTGGCTGGCCGCAACCGCCAGCGGGCTGGAGCCAAGATTGCCAATCTGTACGTCGCCAGACGCCAGCGCCCGGACGATGCTCGCCCCGCTGTCGAACTTACGCCAGTCAACGGTGGCCCCGCTCGCTTTAGCAAATGTGTTGTCCGCCTGCGCCACTTTGGCCGGTTCAGCGGAGGTCTGATACGCGACGGTGACGTTCACCGCCTGCGCCTGAAATGCAACCACTGCCAGTACGGCAAGAAGTGTATTACGCGATGATATAGCCATGATTGTCTGCTCCCCTGTCTTGTTATGTGGGGCAGTATTTCGTTGCTGCACACTTTGATAAAGGAATTAAAAATTCTGGCTAAGAACAAAGCGTTTTTAGAAAAAAAGCGGCAATAGTTAGCTATTTCGCTCATGACAGATGGAATTCGTAGGCCTGATAAGCGCAGCGCCATCAGGCACTGTTGCCGGATGGCGGCGTAAGCGCCTTATCCGGCCTACAACACCCGGCAAATTATTGCGATTTTGTTACATTCGTTACATAACAGCATCCCGGTGATTGCCAGCGTAATGCGGGCAGGCATCATAGACGCCATTGTCGGACAAGAGAGCAAGAAAATGATCCATGTTGTGCTGGTGGATGACCATGTGGTGGTACGTTCCGGCTTTGCGCAATTACTCAGTCTTGAAGATGACCTTAACGTCATCGGTCAATACAGCAGCGCAGCAGAGGCCTGGCCCGCGTTATTGCGCGATGACGTCAGCGTGGCGGTGATGGACATCGCTATGCCGGATGAAAATGGTCTGAGCCTGTTAAAACGGCTGCGGGCGCAAAAACCAGGCTTTCGCGCCATTATTCTCAGCATCTATGACGCGCCGACGTTTGTGCAAAGCGCGCTGGATGCCGGTGCGAGCGGCTATCTGACCAAACGCTGCGGGCCAGAGGAACTGGTGCAGGCGGTACGTTCGGTGGGCATGGGTGGGCATTACCTGTGCGCCGACGCATTGCGGGCGCTACGCGGTGGCGAACAGCCCGCCCAGGTGCTGGAAGTCCTCACCCCGCGCGAGCGCGAAGTGTTTGATCTGCTGGTCAAAGGCGACAGCGTGAAAGAGATCGCCTTCAAGCTCGACCTCAGCCACAAAACGGTCCACGTCCACCGCGCCAACGTGCTGGGTAAACTGCAATGCCACAGCACCATTGACCTGGTGCATTTTGCGCTCGACCACCAGTTGCTGACGGGGCACTGATGTCACGTTCGACTCGCCATTGGGTAATCTCCCTGTTTATCCTGCTGGCCTGGGGTTCAGGCTGGCTGATGCTGTGGACGCTGGGATTTTACCTGACCCAAAACGGCCAGCAGGCGGCGCTATTTCTGCCGCACGGCGTCTATCTCGCGCTATTGATCCTGCTGTCACGCCGCTACTGGCCCGCGCTGGTGTTGCCACCGGTGCTGATGCTGTTCTGGCTCCACAGCGAACAATTATTAAATGGTTATATTCTGCTGGTCGCACCGTTAATTAGCCTGATCCCGGCCAGTATCGGCCAGTCTTACTGGCACCGCTTCCCGCTTTACTGGCAGCGTTTAACGCTGTTACTGGCCGCCGTCACCGTCACCGCATTGCTCAATACCGTCCTACTGTCGCCCTTTATCGAAAGCCCGGCGATGTTAATTGGCCTGGCGTCGTTTACCGGCGGCGTGCTATTGACGCCATTTGTTTATTTGATTTACGAATTTCTGCGCCAGCAGCATCGCTATCATCTGCTAGGCCTGGATACCAGCAATCCGCCGCTGCGCACCTCACTTATCATCTGGTGCAGCCTGTTTTTTATTATCGGTATTGGCACACAGATGGTGCGGTCACCGGACATTGAGCGCCTGCTGCTGATTGTGGTGTTTCTACCCAATGTGGTGATGGCGTGGAAGTTTGGATGGCAGGGCGGCGTATTATCCGGGTTGCTTGGCAGCATGATGATCACCATCGCCCGTCAGGTCGGCGTCGGATTCAGTAATCTGCTTGAACTGGAAATTTTTCTCGCTACCCAGGCGTTGTTGGGTATTGGCCTGGGTATCGCTATCAGCCGCCAGCAGCATCTGGCGCAGAACCTGCACCACTATCGCCAGCGTCTGGAAGCCGAGCTGGCAGCGCGACGAGCATTAACTGAGCAGTTGATCCGTAGCGAAGAAAATACGCGCAAGAGTCTGGCGCGGGAGCTGCACGACGAAATTGGGCAGAACATTACCGCCATTCAAATTCACTCTCAGCTGGTCAAGCGAGCGCAAGATCCACAGCAAACGCTGGACGCAGCGAATCAGATCAACGACCTTGCCCGGCGCATTCATCACTCCACCCGCCAGTTGCTGCGCCAGCTGCGTCCTCCCGCGCTCGACGAGCTGTCCTTTCAAGACGCGCTCCATCATCTGGTGAATGAGTTTGCCTTTGCCGAGCGGGGCATCCGTTGCCGGTTTGACTATCGGCTGGAAAATACGCCAGACAATGAAACGGTCCGTTTTACGCTGTACCGCCTGTTGCAGGAGTTACTCAATAACGTTTGTAAACATGCCGACGCCAGCGAGGTGTCGATTGCGCTCCGCCAGCAGGAGCGCAGCCTGGTTCTGCACGTTGAGGACAACGGCGTGGGCATTCTGCCAGAAAAAATCCCCGGTTTCGGTATTCAGGGAATGCGTGAACGGGTAAGCGCATTGGGTGGCGAGCTAACGCTTGAGTCGCACAACGGTACGCGGGTAATTGTTAACCTGCCCACAAATTTGCAACAAACCCATCATTAACCAGGAAAAAGTCTTAGTCACTCTGGACTTTCTCTCATCCCCTTTTGCTTTCACTTTCCTATAGTCAGCACAAATGGAGACTGCCATGCACGCACGCGCATCACGCGAAACAGATCAACGCTACCGGGCGCTACGTCCCCGGCTACTGATGTGCATGGTCATTGGCTACGCCGCGTTCTACCTGACGCGCAAAAGCGTCAACTACGTGCTCCCGGCGCTGCAAACGGATCTGGGGCTGGATAAAAGTGATATTGGCCTGCTGGGTTCGCTGTTTTATCTGACCTACGGCCTGTCAAAGTTCACCGCCGGATTATGGCATGACAGCCACGGGCAGCGGGCGTTTATGGGCATCGGCCTGTTTGCCACCGGCGTCTTAAACGTGGTGTTCGCCTTTGGCGAATCACTGACGCTGCTGCTGGTGGTGTGGACGCTCAACGGGTTTTTCCAGGGCTGGGGCTGGCCCCCCTGCGCCCGACTACTGACTCATTGGTATTCGCGTAACGAACGCGGTTTCTGGTGGGGCTGCTGGAATATGTCGATCAACATCGGCGGAGCCATCATTCCGCTGATTAGCGCCTTCGCCGCCCACTGGTGGGGTTGGCAGGCAGCGATGCTGACACCAGGGATAATCAGCATGGCATTAGGGATCTGGCTCACCCTGCAACTAAAAGGCACGCCCCAGGAAGAGGGATTACCGACGGTTGGAGAATGGCGACAGGATCCGCTGGAACTGCGCCAGCAGCAGCAAAGCCCACCGATGGGGCTGTGGCAAATGTTACGCACCACCATGCTGAAGAATCCGATGATCTGGCTGCTGGGCGTGTCATATGTGCTGGTCTATGTGATCCGCATCGCGCTTAACGACTGGGGCAACATCTGGCTGACCGAAAGCCACGGCGTGAATCTGCTCAGCGCCAACGCCACGGTGATGCTGTTTGAAGTCGGCGGCTTGCTCGGTGCGCTGTTTGCCGGATGGGGATCAGATGTGCTGTTCAGCGGTCAGCGCGCGCCGATGATCTTGCTGTTCACGCTCGGGCTGATGGTCTCTGTCGCCGCCCTTTGGCTAGCTCCGATTCACCACTATGCGCTGCTGGCGGCCTGTTTCTTTAGCGTGGGCTTCTTTGTTTTTGGCCCACAGATGTTGATTGGACTGGCCGCCGTCGAATGCGGACACAAAGCAGCCGCAGGTTCGATCACCGGTTTTCTCGGGCTGTTTGCCTATCTCGGGGCCGCGCTGGCGGGTTGGCCGCTGTCACTGGTCATTGAACGTTATGGCTGGTCGGGAATGTTCAGTTTGCTCTCGGTTGCCGCTGTCGTTATGGGTTTATTGCTGATGCCGCTGCTTATTGCGGGCATTACCCCTTCTCTCAGTCAAAGGATAAAACAATGAAACTGACGCTTACCTCTACCCTGATTACTTCCACCCTCGCGCTGGCGGCGTTAAGCAGCGTTGCCCAGGCAGAAGGTCGTCTGGTGGTCTACTGCAGCGCCACCAACGAAATGTGCGAAACCGAAACCAAAGCCTTCGGTGAAAAATATGATGTGAAGACCTCATTTATTCGTAACGGATCCGGCAGTACGCTGGCGAAAGTGGATGCCGAGAAGAAAAACCCGCAGGCGGATGTCTGGTACGGCGGTACGCTGGACCCGCAGTCTCAGGCCGGTGAGATGGGCCTGCTGCAGCCGTATAAATCACCGAACCTCACGCAAATCATGGAGAACTTCCGCGATCCGGCAAAAGTGAAAGGTAACCTCTCCTCCGCCGTTTACGTCGGTATTCTGGGCTTTGGCGTTAATACCCAGCGCCTGAAAGAGAAAAACCTACCGGTGCCAAAATGCTGGAAGGATCTGACTAAGCCGGAATACAAAGGCGAAATTCAGATTGCTGACCCACAAAGCTCCGGTACTGCCTACACCGCGCTGGCAACCTTCGCCCAGCTGTGGGGGGAAGATCAGGCCTTTGATTACCTGAAGCAACTCAATGCCAACGTTTCCCAGTACACCAAGTCTGGTATTGCCCCGGCACGTAACGCCGCCCGTGGTGAAACGGCGATCGGCATTGGCTTCCTGCACGACTACTCGCTGGAAAAAGAACAAGGCGCCCCGCTGGAACTCATCTCACCGTGCGAAGGCACCGGCTATGAAATTGGCGGCGTCAGCATCCTGAAAGGCGCGCGTAACCTCGACAACGCCAAACTGTTCGTTGACTGGGTACTGTCAAAAGATGCCCAGGAACTGGCATGGAAAAAAGGCAAATCCTATCAGATCCTGACCAACACCACCGCCGAGACCTCACCGAACTCCCTGAAGCTCGACGACCTGAAGCTTATCAATTACGACATGGATAAATATGGTTCTACCGATGTTCGTAAAGCGTTGATCAATAAGTGGGTTAGCGAAGTGAAGATGGGTAAATAAAACATGATGACCTTCTTCGGATAAGGTTACGTAGGCCGGATAAGGCAACGCCGCATCCGGCAATGATCGTCACCCTGAATGCCGGATGGCGCACAAGCTTATCCGGCCTACATCAGGATTGAACACCGGAACCGCTATGTCACAGACACTTGCACTCCATCCCGTGAAAAAACGGGATGCGATCTTCCTTTGGGTTTTACTCGGCTGGCTGGCGTTTGCCCTGCTGCCAAGCTGGGGCCTGGACTATGGACTGCTGGAGTCCACGCGCGAGGAAATACTCGCCGCCTACAGCTGGTCGCATTTCAACATTAGCTGGTTGTGGTATCTGCTACCAAGCCTGCTGCTGGTGCGTCCGTTCCAGGAAGCCAAACGCGAGCAGCGCAGCCGCCACACTCTCGACGCGAGCTGGTCGCTGTTCTGTATGGCCTTTATCGTCGCCAGCGCCACCCTTGAAGGACGCGGCTTAGGCTATGCCACCATCGTACTGTTTGTCGCGCTGGGCGCGATTATGACGCTGGCGCTCACCCGCCTCGAATGGCTGGGCGGCGACCGTTTCGTTATCGGATCGCTCACCGCCATTGTCGCGCTGATCGGGATTTTTATCGTCTGGCCGAGCATCGCGATTTTCATTCCCATGTTCACCAACGACGCCGGGGAGTTTGCCCCGCTGGCGTTTATGAATGTGCTGTCGCAGGCACATATCATTCAGGTGATCCTCAACTCCATTATGCTGTCGATCGCCGTCGGCGTCGGCTGTACTTTCTTCGGTCTGGTGCTGGCGATTTACACCACCCGTATCGCCAGACGCAGCGCCATTATTGGCCGTATCTTCTCGATCCTGCCGATCGTAACACCGCCGTTTGTCGTCGGCCTTGGTGTCACCCTAATGATGGGGCGTTCCGGTTACATTACCGAATTAATGGTGGACTGGTTTGGCTTAACCAACACCAACTGGCTGTACGGGTTTACCGGCATCTGGCTGGCGCAGGTACTAGCCTTCACTCCAATGGCGTTTATGATCCTCGACGGGGCGATCAAGACCATTCATCCGTCGCTGGAAGAAGCGTCGTACACCCTGCGTGCCAGCCGCTGGCAGACCTTTAACGGCGTGTTTATCCCGCTGCTAAAACCGGCGCTGGCAAACGCCTTTTTGATTGTCATTGTGCAGTCGCTGGCTGACTTCAGTAACCCGCTGGTGCTCGGCGGTAACTTTGACGTGCTGGCGACACAAATCTACTTCTACATCACCGGTTCACAGCTCGATTACCAGGCCGCCAGCACGCTCGGCGCGTTCCTGCTGCTGTTCTCCCTGCTGGTGTTCTGCGTGCAGTACATGTGGATTGGCAAACGCTCGTACGTCACCGTTTCCGGTAAATCGTACCGTGGCGACGTGCAGCCGCTGCCGGTAACGCTGGTGTGGAGCGTGGTTGCCCTGCTGGCGGTATGGATCGCCTTTAACGCCCTGCTGTATGGCAGTATTTTCTACGGCAGCTTCACCGTTAACTGGGGCGTGGACTACACCCTGACGCTGGCGAACTTTACCAAGCTGTTTGGTCAGGGGATGAGCGACGGCGCGTGGCCTTCGCTACTCGACACCCTGCTGTACGCTGGGATCGCCGCGCCGATCACCGCCATCTTCGGGCTACTGATCGCCTGGATTGTGGTGCGCCAGCAGTTCAAAGGCAAAAAAACCATCGAGTTCACCACCATGCTGTGCTTTGCCGTTCCCGGCACCGTGGCGGGTGTCTCGTATATTCTGGCCTTTAACAGCGCCCCGGTGTACCTCACCGGGACGGCGGCCATCGTCATTATCTCCATGGTGATGCGTAACGTGCCGGTCGGCATTCGCGCGGGTATTGCGGGCTTAGGGCAAATCGATAAATCGCTGGACGAAGCCTCGCTCAGCCTGCGCGCCGGTTCGCTACGGACCATCACGCACATCCTGCTGCCGCTGCTACGCCCGGCGATCCTCTCGGCGCTGATCTACAGCTTCGTGCGCGCCATTACTACCGTCAGCGCCATTGTATTCCTCGTCACGCCAGATACCCGCGTCGCAACGGCCTACATTCTGAACCGCGTGGAAGACGGTGAATACGGCGTGGCCATTGCCTACGGCTCGATCCTAATCGTGGTGATGCTGGCAATTATTTTCATCTTTGACTGGCTGATCGGTGAATCACGTACCTCCCGTTCAAAAGCCAAAAACCCGGCGTAATGGAGCGCACTATGACTCAGAAAAATTTCGTTGAACTGCGCAACGTCACCAAACGTTTTGGCAGCAACACGGTTATCGACAACATCAATCTCACCATCCCGCAAGGGCAAATGGTGACGCTGCTCGGCCCTTCCGGCTGCGGCAAAACCACCATTTTGCGCCTGGTTGCCGGGCTGGAAAAACCGAGCGAAGGGCAGATTTATATTGATGGCGAAGACGTTACCCATCGTTCCATCCAGCAGCGCGATATCTGCATGGTGTTTCAGTCTTACGCCCTGTTCCCGCATATGTCGCTGGGCGAAAACGTCGGCTATGGCCTGAAGATGCTCGGCGTATCGCGCAGTGAACTGAAAGCGCGGGTGAAAGAGGCGCTGGCGATGGTGGATCTGGAAGGATTCGAAGACCGCTATGTCGATCAGATCTCCGGCGGGCAGCAGCAGCGCGTAGCGCTGGCCCGGGCGCTGATCCTCAAACCAAAGGTGCTGTTATTTGATGAACCGCTGAGTAACCTCGACGCCAACCTGCGGCGCAGCATGCGTGACAAGATCCGCGAACTGCAAAAGCAGTTTGATATTACCTCGCTGTACGTGACCCACGATCAGAGCGAAGCCTTCGCGGTGTCCGACACCGTTCTGGTGATGAACAAGGGACACATCATGCAGATCGGTTCACCGCAGGATCTGTACCGTCAGCCCGCCTCGCGCTTTATGGCGAGCTTTATGGGCGATGCCAACCTGTTCCCGGCCGCGTTCAGCGAGGCGTTTGTCGATATTTACGGTTATCGCCTGCCAAGGCCGCTGCATTTCGCCAGCCAGGGAGAAGGTACGGTTGGCGTGCGTCCGGAGGCGATTACGCTCAGCGATCGCGGCGAGGAGAGCCAGCGCTGTGTGATCCAGCACGTCGCCTATATGGGACCGCAGTATGAGGTCACGGTAGAGTGGCACGGGCAGGAGATTCTATTGCAGGTCAACGCCACGCGCTTACAGCCAAACGCTGGCGAGCAGTATTACCTCGAAATCCACCCGTACGGGATGTTTGTGTTAGCGGATGCTGGGTGATTGATGCCGGGTGGCGCTTACGCTTACCCGGCCTACGGTTTGTGCAATTTGTAGGCCGGGTAAGGCGGAGCCGCCGCCCGGCATTATTCTCAGCGCAGCGCGTTCAGTTCAGCAATATCCTTCGGCGTCGTGCGACAGCACCCGCCAATCAACCGGGCGCCCACCGCACGCCACTGGGGTAAATAATCCGCCAGCGTTTTACACGCTTCACCGTGAGTGTGCCAGGTTTTGCTCTGCGCATTGTAATGCTCGCCGGAGTTGGGATAGACCACCAGCGGCAGCGCCGTTAAGCCGTGTAAATGCTGCAACGCCGCGGTGGTGTTTTCCAGTGCAATGCAGTTGATACCGATCGCCAGCACTTGCGGGTAGTTTGCCAGTAACGCCACCACTTCGCGCAGCGGCGTGCCGTCGCTCAGGTGTTCGCTGTCACGCAGGGTAAACGAGAACCACGCCCGCGCGCGCGGGTATTCCGCCAGCAGTTCAGCCAGCGCCTTAATCTCAGTAAAATTCGGTAGCGTTTCGCAGGCTAACAGGTCAGCTCCGGCGTCAAGCAGCGCTTCAACGCGCGGTCGGTGAAACGCCTGAAACTCGTCTTTGCTGCGCACATAATCGCCACGGTATTCCGAGCCATCCGCCAGATACGCGCCGTACGGTCCCACAGCCCCGGCCACCAGCAATGTACCCGCCTGCGGGTTTTCCGCCAGATACGCCTCACGCGCTTTACGCGCCAGCTCCACGCTTTTGCCAATCAGCGCCTTCGACTGCGCCTCATCCAGACCACGGGCGGCAAAACCTGCCGGCGTGGCCTGATAGCTGGCGGTGATCGCCACCTGCGCTCCGGCGCGGAAATAGTCGAGGTGGACTTCGCGGATAAGTTCCGGATTGTCGACCAGCACTTTCGCTGACCACAGGCTATCGGCCAGGTTACAGCCGCGCGCTTCCAACTCCGTCGCCATCGCACCATCCAGCAACAGGAAATCCTGTTTCTCAAGAGTGCTACGTAACGGATTATGCTGCGACATAGTGTGGCTCCTGTTTCTACGGACGTGAACGGCAACCATAACACAGCCCTGCGCACAAGAATTCGCGCCCACACGCAATTACTCCCCCCTCAACGCCGTATCAGACGCAGATGCCCGCGCCGGGCGCTCAATACAGGACAAGGATTAACAATAAGATATAAAAAAGGACGCCAGGCCATAACGCCTCCGCTGTCAGGGTTTATTCAACTCTGGCAACGAGGGCGCCCAATGACGTTCCCCCGAAAGTTGGAACCGCGTGTCGCTTCTCATACGTCTGGATGAGCGCACGGTCAGGAGCCGTTGGCTTGAACCTGTATCTGTGATTTGCGGCTCATCAGCACAAACACCGCCAACCCGGCCAGCAAAATACCCGGCGCGGAGGCCGCCATCACGCCGACCGTTCCGGTGCCCAACGCCAGCATTTTCCCCGCCAACAGCGGACCACTCATCGCCCCGAGTCGTCCAACGGCCACCGCGGTGCCTACGCCGGTGGCGCGGATGGGGGTGCTGTAAAACAACGGAGCCAGCGCATACAGCACGCTTTGGCCGCCGGTGGCAAACATGCCTGCGACAAATCCGGCCACCAGCATACCGCTCAATGACGACACCGTACCGAGCGCCAGCAGTGAAGCCAGCATCCCGGTGTAAATCAGTAGCGACATCACCACCGGTCGCAGTTTATCCATCAACGCGCCGAGGATTAACGTCCCGCTGGCCGCGCCGATTTGCAGGGCAAACATCACGCCCGCCGCCTGTGAGGGGCGAAAGCCCTGTTCAACCAGCAGCATCGGCAGCCAGTTGATCAGCATATACACCACCAACAGGGTGAAGAAATAACACAGCCACAGCAGCAACGTGGCGGTTGCTGTGGCGGGGGCAAACAGCGCACGCAACGGCGCGGCGGCCGCCTGCGTTTGCTGGGCATACACTTGAGATTCCGGTAGCCAACGCATCAGCAACGGCACCAGCAACAGCGGGATCACCCCGCCAACCCAAAACACCGTTTGCCAGGCGGAGGCCACACCGCTAAAGCCCAGCGCCGCCGCCAGCGCTGCGCCAATCGGCACCCCGCAGTACATCAGGCTCACCGCGGTGCCACGAAAACGCGGGCCTGCGGCTTCGGAGGTCAACGCAATCAGGTTCGGCAACGCCGCTCCCAGCCCAATGCCGGTCATCAGGCGGGCAAACACCAGCGATGAGAAATCCCAGGAAATCGCCGTCGCCAGTGAAAACAAGCCAAACAGAGCCACGGAGCCAATAAGAATACGCTTGCGCCCATAGCGGTCGGCCAGCATGCCGCCCACCAGCGCGCCGGGCAGTAATCCCAGAATACCGGCGCTGAAGATCCAGCCCATCTGCATTTTATCTAACGCAAAGGCCTGGGCGATACCGACGGCAGCGATACCGGCGGCCTGTAAATCCAGCCCTTCCATCAGGGCGACTAAAAAACACAACCCGACGGTCAGCGTCAGACGGGAGGAGGATGCGGGGGTACGGGTAGTCATGAGGTGTACCTCTGAGGTCACGATGCAGGTGAAGCGCGGCTGATACGTTGCCAGCCGCGTCATTATTCTTATTTGCTGTTGCGCAGATCCAGCGCCACGTCGACGATCATATCTTCCTGGCCGCCCACCATTCGGCGTTTGCCCAGTTCAACCAGAATATCCACCGCGCTCAGGCCATAGCGCGCCGCCGCCACTTCGCAATGGCGCAGGAAGCTGGAATAGACCCCGGCATAACCCAGCGCCAGCGTTTCACGATCCACCCGCACCGGGCGGTCCTGCAGCGGGCGGACTAAATCATCGGCGGCATCCATCAGCGCGTAAATGTCGGTGCCGTGCTGCCAGCCGAGCTTATCCGCAGCGGCGATAAACACTTCCAGCGGCGCGTTGCCCGCCCCTGCGCCCATGCCCGCCAGGCTGGCATCAATACGGTCACAACCCTCTTCCACCGCGGCCAGGGAGTTCGCCACACCGAGGCTCAGGTTGTGGTGGGCATGCATCCCGGTTTCTGTTTCCGGCTTCAGCACCGCTTTCAGAGCGCGGAAGCGATCGCGGATGTCCGTCATGTTCATCGCCCCGCCGGAATCGACCACATAGATACAGGTCGCGCCGTAGTTTTCCATCAGCTTTGCCTGCTGCGCCAGTTTCTCCGGCGTGGTCATGTGGCTCATCATCAGAAAGCCGACGGTATCCATGCCCAGCTCGCGCGCATACTGAATATGCTGGGCCGACACGTCAGCTTCGGTGCAGTGAGTCGCCACACGCACCACCCGCGCACCGGCCTGGTACGCGTTTTTCAGGTCATGAATCGTGCCGATACCCGGCAGCAACAGCGTGGCGATTTTGGCATACTTCACCACGTCCGCTGCCGCTTCAATCCATTCCAGATCGCTGTGCGCGCCAAAGCCGTAGTTAAAACTGGAGCCCTGTAACCCGTCGCCGTGCGCCACTTCAATGGAATCGACGCGCGCATCGTCCAGCGCTTTAGCAATCTGGCGGATGTTTTCCAACGAATATTGATGACGAATGGCGTGCATGCCGTCACGCAAGGTCACGTCAGAGATATAGAGTTTTTTACCGTTCATACTGATTCTCCTGCCTGGCGCGCGAGTGACTGTGCCATCTTTTCAGCGGTCGCCAGTGCGCTGGAGGTCATAATATCGAGGTTGCCCGCATAGGCTGGCAGGTAGTGCGCTGCACCTTCCACTTCCAGATACACCGCGGTTTTCAGGCCGGAGAACTGGCCAATACCCGGCAGATTCACCGGTTTATCCTGTGGGATGACCTCAAACTGCACGCGCTGCTTCAGGCGATAGCCCGGCACGTACGCGTGTACCGCCGCTGCCATCTGATTAATCGACGCCTCAATTTCCGCCTGAGAAGCCTCTTCGCTCAGCACGTACACCGTGTCGCGCAT
The DNA here is from genome assembly GCF_015672735.1 of Citrobacter sp. Res13-Sevr-PEB04-36. Taxonomy (GTDB): domain Bacteria; phylum Pseudomonadota; class Gammaproteobacteria; order Enterobacterales; family Enterobacteriaceae; genus Citrobacter. The sequence continues at coordinate 17,519 of NZ_JADABY010000047.1, forward strand.
CATCAGCGGCGGCTCCGCCGGATTGAGCACAATGATCGCTTTACCTTTCTCGGCACCACCGACCACTTCAATCGCCTTCGAGGTGGTTTCAGTAAATTCATCAATATTGGCGCGCGTGCCCGGCCCCGCAGACTTACTGGCAATAGAGGCGATAATCTCGGCGTAATACACCCGCGCTACGCGGGACACCGCCGCCACCATAGGGATAGTTGCCTGGCCGCCGCAGGTCACCATATTGACGTTCTGCCGATCAACGTTGGCATCGAGGTTCACTACCGGCACGCAGTACGGGCCGATCGCCGCCGGCGTCAGGTCGATCAGGCGGATCCCCGGCTTAACCGCGCGCAACGCGGCGTCGTTTTTCACGTGCGCACCCGCGCTGGTGGCATCAAACACAATGTCGATATCAGCGAACTCCGGCATTGTCATCAGCCCCGTGACGCCTTCATGGGTGGTGGCGACGCCCATACGCCGGGCGCGCGCCAGACCGTCGGACTCCGGGTCAATACCGACCATCACCGCCATCTCAAGCTGCTTGCCGTGACGCAGAATTTTAATCATCAAATCGGTGCCGATATTGCCGGAGCCGATAATGGCGACTTTACGCTTACTCATGACTGACTTCCTTTTGTAACCGCCGCAGAGAACGTGGCGGCAACTGAACCAATACCCTCGATATGGGCCTCAAACCGATCGCCCGCATTCACCGCCACCATCGGGCCTAACGCTCCGGTGAGAATGATATCTCCGGCACGCAACGGCTCGCCGAGGCTGGCCATTTTGCGCGCCAGCCAGACGGCGGCGTTGATCGGATGTCCCAGGCATTCGCTGCCGCGCCCGCTGGAGACCTCTTCGTTGTTGCGCGTCATTTTCATCGCGCAGTTTTTCAGATCTAACCCCGCCGGGCGCTGCGCCGGGCCGCCGACCACGTACACGCCGCAGGAGGCGTTATCCGCCACGGTATCAACAAACTTGATCGACCAGTCACGGATACGGCTGCCAACCACTTCCAGTGCGGGCAGCACCCACTCGATGGCGTTGTAAAGCTCGTCAAAAGTGGTGTCGGTATTGGGCAGATCGCGGTTCAGCACCAGCGCAATCTCCGCTTCAATCCGCGGTTGCAGCACGCGCTCAAACGGGATGGTGTCGTTATCGCCGTAACACATGTCGGCAAACAGCGTGCCGAAGTCAGGCTGATCGACGCCCAGCTGCTGCTGGACTTTCGGGTGCGTCAGCCCCACCTTGCGCCCAACCACGCGACGCCCCTGCACCACGTCATGCTGCACGTTGATGTGCTGAATGGCGTAGGCCGCCTCGGCGTTGTCCACACCAATCAATTCGCGCAGCGGGGCAATCGCGACGCCCTGCTCCTGTGCCTGGCGTAAATCAGCAGCTAACTGTTCAAGATTACGATTCGTCATTTCCGTTCCTTAAGGTCGCGCGAGGAAGTTCAGCACCAGCTGATTAAAGGCATCCGCATGTTCCCACTGCGCCCAGTGCCCGCAGTCGCGGTAAATGTGCAGCTCTGAACCCGCAATTCCGGCGAGCAAGCGCAGCCCGGCATCCATCGGCACAAAGCGGTCGTTACGGCCCCAGACAATCAGAGTCTGGGCTTTGATCTCCGCCAGACGCGGGCTGAAATCCGGGAACTGTTTCGGGTTGGCTTCCAGGCTCTGGACAAAATTTTCCAGGTGATCGCGACGCGACAGCATATTGCTGAGTCGAGCCTCAAACAGCGCGTCGGTCAGGTCACTGGTGTCGAAGACAAAGATGTCCATCATCAGCTTCAGATTCTCGATGGTCGGCTCGCGATACAGCTGGTTCAGGCGCTTGATGCCTTCGGTCGGCATCGGGGTAAACAGGCTCATGCCGCCCGTCCCGCCGCCCATCAGCACCAGCTTACCCACGCGCTCCGGCCAGCTCAGGGTGAACGCCACTGCACTGTGGCCGCCCATCGAGTTGCCCAGCAAGTGGACTTGCTGAATATCCAACTGATCGACGACACTTTTCAGGATGCGGGCGTTAAGATCGGATCGCGACCCGCGATTGACGATCCCGTCGCTTTTCCCCCAACCCGGACAATCCAGCAGGATCACCCGGTAACCGGCCTCGACCAGCGGATCGATATTGCGGCTGAAGTTAGCCCAGCCCGTCGCGCCCGGGCCGGATCCGTGCAGCAGCACAACGGTCTCTTCGCCCTGCCCACAGTCATTGACATGTACGCGTAGGGTTTCGCCAGCTTCCTGCACCTCAAGAAAACGGCTGCTGGCGGCTTCGGTTTGCGGTTGGTAAGTCATGATGTTCTCCTGCATGTTCAGTTCAGTTTCAGTTCTATTTCAGTTCTGTGTGGCGGCGCTCAGCGAGCCAAATCCGGCGATCCACTCCGGGATCGGGCGGTAGTAACGGCCTTCGCTGCGCCAGTGACCAAAGGCAGAAATAGCGGCGAAGGCGGCAACCCAGGTTTTCACTTCGTGCGTTGATGTGCCCGCCATCGCGGACAGCTCTTCGTTACTGACGCCGTCCAGTTCCGCCAGACGCCCCTGCTCAAGCAGAGTCATAAAACGGTTATCCCAGACAGGATTGAGCGGGTGCAGCGTGTTCTGATCTTCAACAAACTTTTCGGCGGCGCTGATCACCCGCTGCTGGCGTAGCTGACGTTCGTTTTCTGGCAACTGTTTACCGCTGCCCAGCAGACGGTCGCGCATGTGGGCATCTGCCTTCGCCAGTTCGGGCACTGGTGGCTGGTGCGACAGACCACCGGAGCCTATAAACAGCACGCGTTTATTTAACGAACTGGTGAACCGACCAATCGCCTCACCCAGTAGACGGGTGCGCTGGAATCCCGGAAGCGGCGTAGCGACACCGTTAATAAACACCGGCAATACCGGGACCTTATCCAGCCCGCCGAGCAAAAACTCCAGCGGCTGGGCAAAGCCGTGATCGACCTGCATGTTGTAGGACACGGCAAGATCGATGCCGCTTTTCATCACCGCGTGGGCGCAGGCTTCAGCGAGATCCGCCGGCACCGGCAGTTCCCCCGCCGCGCTGCCAAAATCACCGATCGCCGTGGCGCCAATACCTAAGCAAAACGGCGGCATCACATCGTAGAAAAAGCCGTTGTAGTGATCGGGGGCAAACAGCACCACCAGTTCGGGATCGAATGCCGCAATGCGCGCGCTGGCGCTGGCGATCACGCCGTTGACCTCGTCGAGCACGGCCTGCGCCGGGTCGACATAGCCCACCAGCGGTGAGTGGGAAAGACAGTGAAGATAAGCGTGCATATCAGGCGACCTTTTCGACGGGAACCGCGTCATGAGCGCGGGTGAGCGTCATTACCGACGCCAGTTTATTCAGAGTGCTGCCCAGGGTTTGTGGAATGGCAACCGCGGCGACGAAGCGATCCGGGCGCATCACCACCAGCGCGGCGTTATGCAGGGCAAACCACGCGCGCAGGCGATTTTGCGTATCACCAATGCGGATAACCCCGTCGTGGTTATCCTGTGAGGTATGTATCTGCGTGTCCGGCACCACCTGAATAAACCGCGTGCCAAGCGCCTGCCACTGCTGGATTTGCGCTTCGCTCATGCCCCACAGTGGATTACAGCCCCAGCCAATCACTGCAAAATTCGGCCCGATGACGTTATCGAGCAGCGTCACATCGCCCGTTTCCAGCGTCACCTTTGGCTGAATAAACATCTTGCCGACCGGAGAGATTTTCACGTCGCCTTCGCGCACCAGCGCCCCGGTGTGATATTGCGGCATCGGCTTGAAGCGCATTTCGAGGAAGTAGCGTTTGACCGGCGGAATATAGTTCAGCAGCCAGGAAACGCCGTCGCGCACCGCACCGTGCCAGCGTTTTGGCGGTGCCAGCACGTTGCCCGCCGTCACCGACAAGTCAATCATGGCTTTGGCGTGATCGCGGCGTTCCTGCTGGTAGGTGTCCAGCAGCGCATCACCAGCTTTGCCCTCGATGACCAGCGCCAGTTTCCACGCCAGGTTGAAGGCATCGCGCATGCCGCTGTTGTACCCCTGTCCCTGCCAGACCGGCATAATGTGCGCGGCATCGCCCGCCAGCAGCACGCGGTCAATACGAAAACGTTCGGCCAGTCGAGCGTTATGGGTATACACGCGCTGGCGGATCAGCTCGACGTTGTCCGGATTCGGCAGCACTTTGCTCAGCAACTGGCGCATATTCTGCGGCTCGCTAAGCTGCGCTTCGGTTTCCCCCGGCATCACCATAAATTCAAAGCGGCGCACCGCGTGCGGCAGCGCAGCGGAGACATACGGACGCACCGGATCGCAGCACAGATACACGTGTGGGGTACTGAGTGGATCGTTGGCAATATCCACCACAATCCACTGATTCGGCGCGGTTTTACCTTCAAATGGCACATTCAGCGAGCGCCTGACGACGCTGCCGCCACCGTCGCAGGCCACCAGCCACTGGGCCTGCACCGTTTCACGCTGGCCGTCCGGCGCCTTCAGGTTCAGCGTCACTTCGCCATCCTTCTGACTGAACGCCTCCAGCTCGCGAGAGAACAGGCAGCGCACGCTGGGAAAACGCGACAACCCTTTGAGCATCACCGCGTCCACCTGCGGCTGAATAAACGCATTACGGCGCGACCAGCCAAACTCGTCGGTCATCGGCTGGATATCAGCAAAGCAACGGCCTTTGGGGGTGAGAAAGCGCATCGCATGCCACGGCGTAGTATGTGGCAAAACATTTTCGACCAGACCGACGGACTGCATGGTACGCAGCGCTTCATCGTCGATACCGATGGCACGGGGATAGTCGATCAGCGCATCAAGCTTCTCCACCACCAGCACCTCAATGCCCATCTGACCGAGGTAATTCGCCATCATCAGCCCCACCGGACCGGCTCCGGCAATCGCCACCTGCACGGTGTGTTGCACTGCGGGTTGGATATCCGGGTTTATCGTTGTCATTTCAGAACCTCACTACTCGGACAAAACACTATGGCAGCCCCTGGTGAGGCGCATCTTGCTTTGTTAAAAATATGTGAATGCTTTTTTATTGTGCGGTCAGTATAGGAGGGGGTTTTTGCGCTACAATCAAAACATGCCTGGATGTGCACTAAGTGCACTACGTTGTTTTATCTGTAGAATTGTCAGCGAATATGAAAAACGATGAGAGTACTGAATACAAAACCGTGCGCGGATTAACACGCGGGTTAATGTTATTAAATATGTTAAACCGGCTCGACGGCGGGGCCAGCGTTGGCCTGCTGGCAGAACTGAGCGGCCTGCACCGCACCACGGTCAGACGGCTGCTGGAAACGTTGCAGGATGAGGGCTACGTCCGGCGCAGCCTGTCAGATGACAGCTTTCGCTTAACCATCAAAGTTCGCCAGCTGAGCGAAGGATTTCGTGACGAACAGTGGATTTCTGCGCTCGCCGCCCCGCTGCTGGGGGATTTACTGCGCGAGGTCATCTGGCCGACCGACGTTTCCACGCTGGACGTCGATGCCATGGTAGTGCGTGAAACCACCCACCGCTTCAGCCGCCTGTCGTTTCACCGGGCGATGGTCGGGCGTCGTTTACCGCTGCTGAAAACCGCCTCTGGCCTGACCTGGTTGGCGTTTTGCCCAGAGAATGAACGTCAGGAGCTGATCGAAATACTGGCAGCGCGACCGGGAGAAGAATTTCAGCTGGCGCGCGAGCCGCTTAAGCTTGATGTCATCCTGGCCCGTGCACGCAAAGACGGTTTTGGCCAAAACTATCGCGGCTGGGATCAGGAGGAGAAAATCGCCTCTATCGCTGTGCCGATCCGCAGCGAACAACGGGTGATAGGCTGCCTGAACCTGGTGTATATGGCCAGTGCGATGACCATCGAACAGGCCGCGGAAAAGCACCTTCCGGCCTTACAAAAGGTGGCGAAGCAGATTGAGGACGGCGTGGCGTCGCAGGAAATTTTGGTTGCCGGGAGGTGAGATGGATCACATTTCCCCTCCCCCCTCTGATTTCACTGCGCAGTGTGTCGTCGTTATCTGCCAGCAGGAACGTTCGCGATTTAACCGTTTCTGATTTTCCCATCGATACCTGGCTGAGGTTTACCAAATAGATATCCTTGTGCGAAATCGCAGCCCAGTGCCTGAAGACTTTCCAGTTGTTCCTGCGTTTCAACACCTTCGGCAACCGCCTTCATATTGAGGGATTTCGCCATGCCAGTGATGAGTTTGATGATATTAAGGGCGTCTTCCTGCGTAGATATCGAATGCACAAAGGATTTGTCTATTTTGATTTTATCAAAGGCAAGCCGACTCAGTCGCGAAAGAGAAGAATATCCCGTACCAAAATCATCGATGGAGATTTTCACGCCCAGGGCTCTGAGCTTGTTAAGCGTATTCATCGGCGTATTACTCTCAGTAAAGAGAGAAGATTCCGTCACTTCCAGTTCAAGACGCTCAGCCGGAAGTCCTGTTTCTTTCAGAATGGACAGCACTATTCCGGCAAAGGCTTTACTGCTTAGCTGGACAGGCGAGACATTGACTGAAATTTTAGCCGGAACCGCCCAGGAAGCCGCTTCCCTGCAGGCCATTTCAAGCACCGATTTCCCCATCTCATTAATCATTCCTGTTTTTTCAGCAACAGGAATAAAGCTATCCGGCGACAGCAGCCCCTTGAGAGGATGAATCCAACGAATAAGGGCTTCATAGCTATAAATTTCCCTGCTGAAAGAATCGACAATAGGCTGATAATAAACCACGAACTCTTTATTCGTTATTGCCATTGCCATATCATGCTCAAGGGTTCTGCTTTCTTGCAGCTT
>NZ_JADABY010000048.1 GCF_015672735.1 Citrobacter sp. Res13-Sevr-PEB04-36
GAGTCAGTTTGCTATCAGGAAACAAAAAACTCTCTTTTAGAAAATAAAAAATCAAAAGAAAAACAAAAAAAAGAAAGAGAATTAATATATAACCAAATGAGACAATCGGGCTCCAGAGTAAAATATTAGAAGGGTACATAATATGTGGCGAGAAAAATTCTTTATTTCAATATATTGTATAGCATTATTCTTTTCATTTTTTATTGCATTATGCTTAAACCCCATTATCTACCCTTTATCTCTGCAGTTCTGTAAGATGTTTTTTAACGTACAGGGGGATTGTATTCTGAGCTCTACAGGAAGTAATTACTATGGGGTCGCATTTGCTTTATCTTTTTTTATTTACCCCAGGTTGCATTCCAGCTTATATAAAAATGCATTAAGTAATACCCAATCCATTCTGTCATTCTTTTACCGTTTGCTATTTTGCCTCCTGTCAGCAATTGGCGCTTCCTTTTTCATAATTACATTACTGGATTACGTAATCCCTATAGAATTGTTATCTATAAAAATCAGCCATTATACTTACAATCAATGGAGATTATTCCCAGAGGAGGGGGATGGAAATCAAGTGGAAGGAGTCATCAGTTGCTTTTTTGCATTTTTATGCCCTATTCTTTTTACATTTAAATTCTATA
>NZ_JADABY010000049.1 GCF_015672735.1 Citrobacter sp. Res13-Sevr-PEB04-36
GATATGAGATCATCATATTCATCCGGAGCGCATCCCAGAGGGACATCATGAGCCATCAACTCACCTTCGCCGATAGTGAATTCAGCACTAAGCGCCGTCAGACCCGAAAAGAGATTTTCCTCTCCCGCATGGAGCAGATTCTGCCATGGCAGAATATGACCGCTGTCATCGAGCCGTTTTATCCCAAGGCGGGCAATGGCCGACGGCCCTATCCGCTGGAGACCATGCTGCGTATTCACTGCATGCAGCATTGGTACAACCTGAGCGACGGTGCCATGGAAGATGCCCTGTACGAAATCGCCTCCATGCGCCTGTTTGCCCGATTATCCCTGGATAGCGCCCTGCCGGATCGCACCACCATCATGAATTTCCGCCACCTGCTCGAGCAGCATCAACTGGCCCGTCAATTGTTCAAGACCATCAATCGCTGGCTGGCCGAAGCAGGCGTCATGATGACCCAAGGCACTTTGGTGGATGCCACCATCATTGAGGCACCCAGCTCTACCAAGAACAAAGAGCAGCAACGCGATCCGGAGATGCATCAGACCAAGAAAGGCAATCAGTGGCACTTTGGCATGAAGGCCCACATTGGTGTCGATGCCAAGAGTGGCCTGACCCACAGCCTAGTCACCACCGCGGCCAACGAGCATGACCTCAATCAGCTGGGTAATCTGCTTCATGGAGAGGAGCAATTTGTCTCAGCCGATGCCGGCTACCAAGGAGCGCCACAGCGCGAGGAGCTGGCCGAGGTGGATGTGGACTGGCTGATCGCCGAGCGTCCCGGCAGGGTAAAAACCTTGAAGCAGCATCCGCGCAAGAACAAAACGGCCATCAACATCGAATACATGAAAGCCAGCATCCGTGCCAGGGTGGAGCACCCGTTTCGCATCATCAAGCGGCAGTTCGGCTTCGTGAAAGCCAGATACAAGGGGCTGCTGAAAAACGATAACCAACTGGCGATGTTATTCACCCTGGCCAACCTGTTTCGGGTGGACCAAATGATACGTCAGTGGGAGAGATCTCAGTAAAAACCGGAAATAACGCCAGAAATGGTGGAAAAAATAGCCTAAATAGGCTGATTCGATGTGTTTGCGGGAAAAAAATCGGCCCAGATCCGCGAAATTTTAATCAGCGAGTCAGCTTGGGAAGAAATG
>NZ_JADABY010000005.1 GCF_015672735.1 Citrobacter sp. Res13-Sevr-PEB04-36
AAAGAGATAGACTACTGCCGAGTCGATCTTATGCTAAAAGGAGAAGATATCTATTTCAGCGAAATAACATTAAGTCCCAAAAGAGGCAAGCTTAAAATCACCCCTGCAATCTGGGACGCAAAACTCGGCAGTATGTGGGATCTGTCTCTTGCTGAAACAGACCCAATCGAGCCTGTTTATTCATGCCCTTGAACAGGCCATGAGAGTTTGAAAAGTGAGCCATTTTCTTGCGTTATACCATAGCTAACGTCTCCGCCGTGGGCACGCATAATGGCTTTAACTACCGACAACCCTAAACCACAGCCCTCTGGATTAATATTTTTAGCGTATTCTCCTCGCTGAAAAGGCTGGAATAAGGACTTCTGGAGTTCTTCAGGAATTCCAGGTCCTTTATCCTGAACGATAATAAAATTATCGTTTCCCACAATACCATTCTTTACTAAAAGAGTTTGTGATGTGGAATATTTTAAGGAATTATCAAAAAGAACGGTCAGACACTGAATAATACGTAAAGGATCGCAGATGCAACGCTGACAGCTAAGCTCGGTCACTATGTTAAAGCGTTTTGTTTCAAAGTCGGGCAAAAAGGTATCAAGCGCACTGGTGATTAGTGTCGCAAGATCGACTTCACTGAGCATCAAGGAATATCCTGCTCCTCCAGAGGAGCTCACGACTCGAAGATCCTCGATTAAGTTAGTCAGGCCTTCAGTTTGTTTAAGGAGGTTTCTGAAGAGCGGTGGTTCTGGTTCGAATACACCGTCAACCAGTCCCTGAAGCCTGCCCCGCAAAATAGTCACAGGTGTTCGGAGTTCATGAGCGATTGCAGCATTCCATAAATTTCGCTGTGCATCCAGCGTCTGTAACTTCTCCGCCATCTCATTAAAATCATCGACGAGTTTATTCATTTCCCCCAACTGAGAACCACAGTTAATCGCTCTTGCGCTAAGGTTCCCCTGAGAGATTTGTTTAAGGCTGTACGCTACATCATTCAAGGGTTTTAATATTCTTGCGGATAATTTTACAGTAAAAAAGAGCGAAACGACCAGACTGGTTAATGAAGCGATTAAGATCCACATCCAATCAAGAAAGGTCATAGCGTCTTCATTTTCAACGTTTCCCCCTCCCGGAAGATAGTAAATCAAGAAACTGTAAAACAAATAGGAACCCAGTACGGCAATTGCAATAATAACGAATGTTAAAGACAGCATATATGTCAAAATCTGACGGCTCAGGATCGTTTCTTTGTTCATTTTTTGTCACCCAACCGGTACCCTAATCCTCGGATGCTTTCCGGAATGCCCTTCAATCCGGCATGTTCAAGCTTTTTCCGAAGTTTACTCATATGGCTGTCTACAGTGCGATCCAGCGAGTCTCCCTCAGGCAAACACGCATCAAGTAACTCTTCACGAGAACAGACTTTTCTCGGGTTTCTTGCCAGATAGGCCAGAAGCTTAAACTCTGTGGTGGTTAATACTGGCGTGGAAACCTCACCTTGAGCAGTGATTTCAACGTAAAACTCATCAGGATAGATCGTTATAAAAGGCGTTCTTAAAGGCCGTGAATGTGTAGACTCTGCAACCGGTCTGGTTCTGCGAAGTACAGCTTCAACCCTGGCAATAACCTCTGATGGATTAAAGGGTTTTATCACATAGTCGTCAGCCCCTAGCCGTAGACCCATCAGTTTATCAACGTCTTGATCAAGTGCTGTAACCATGATGACGGGGACATTAGTTTCCTTTCTTAACGTTGTAAGAACATTCCAGCCATCATATACGGGCAGGTGAATGTCCAGCAGCAGAAGGTCGGGTTTGTGTTGACGAGTAAGGTTGATCGCCTGCTCGCCATCTTCGGCTCTTAAGGTTTTCATGCCAGCCTTATTTAAATAGCCCGTCAGTATGGCGGCGATGTCATCATCGTCTTCTGCGACGATAATCAGATTGTTGTTCATATTTTCTTCCACAGTGCTGATGACAACATGCATTTTACCCAGAAATACCTTTTATCGTCATGCTTAATGATTTTTCAACTTAACTTTAATAGACAGATATTATTTTAAAAAGTTCATTAAAAAGTTATTGCAAACTTAACCAGCCACGCTCTCCATATTCACTACACATTTTATAAATAATTAATCAACATCGCCAGGCAATAATCTACAACCATGTTGAGGGTTACATGCAATATGTACTGTTGTCTAAAGAGAGTTATGATGCTGACTAAATTTTTATTCCGACGTGAGAATTTGATGGCCTCACTTTTATTTTGTATCGTTACATATGGATTATTATCTACCTGGCTTCGCCTTGTGCATGCAATTAATGAAAAAGTAGAATCCACTTTACCTTCATCTTTACTGATTCGTGTTTTTATAATCATTGCTGCATTGTCATTTTTTCTTCAGAAAAAACCTGGAGTTTTAAAAAGTTTCATTGCAATAACGTTCGGTCTTATCTTACTGTTTCTACAAGCCATTACTGTACTACATCTGCTTTTGAATAGTTCTCCAGATATTAATGATTTTGTTTTTTATTATGAAAGTTTTTTATTGGTTTTCTTGTGCGGAGTACCTTTGTTTTTATGTTTAAGAATGGTTTGATATTCTGCATTGTCAGAATGATACTCAAATTAAGGGGTGAGTACACATATCCTCCATAAAACATCCATTCACGATTGACATCATCACGTTACACTTAGCGCATGTTTTTATGACAGCTCTATTATGCTGCCTCATTTACTTAGCTCAAATATAAACCAACGGCAGAATGCTTTTACACCCAGATGCTTAATACACATTTATCATGATTTATAAAGGCAACAACAAACCAACGGCTCCCGGGGTTGCTATCTCACTGAAGAGACTTGCTTGGCGGCACAGGAAGAAATTATGCATTACTTTCATGCTGGTTATTGCTGAAAACGTTGCATTCCTGCTCTACCCCATTTTGGCGGGCATGGCGATCAATGCCATCCTGGGCGGACAGACGTCACGTGCGGCCCTTTATGGCCTGATGGTTCTGTTTATGTGGTGCATGGGAGCCACCAGACGTAGTGTAGATACGCGAACATTTGCACGTATCTACGCAAGTCTTGCTGTGACAGTAGTTTTAGCCCAGCGAAAATATTCACTTAATCACTCGACTATTGCTGCGAGAGTCACTCTGTCCCGTGAATTTGTGGATTTCTTCGAGTTGCACCTGCCTGTATTGATTACCTCGATCATTTCCCTTTTCGGCGCAGCAACAATGCTGTTATGGATTGAATTCTGGACAGGAATAACCTGTTTGATCATCGTAGCCATACTGATGTGTTTTGTCTCAAGTTATACTTTCAAAAATGAGACATTCTACAGACGGCTCAATAATCGCCTTGAGAAAGAGGTCGATTATGTTAACAAGGCGTCTTTTGGTGCTCTTAAGCGACATTATGACACACTTGCCCGCCTGCGCGTGGTGTTATCCGACAGAGAGGCATGGGGATATTTATGCATAGGCCTTCTGGTTTCTGCTCTCTTTTCCATGACCATTATCAGGATGAGCATGGAGTCCGGAATTAATGCAGGACATATTTATTCCGTCATGACCTATATGTGGATGTTTGCAACAAGCCTGGATGACGCACCACAACTTCTTGAGAAATTTTCCCAGCTCAGGGATATCGGTAAACGAGTTTCGACAGACGATGAGACCTCTTTATCAGGAAAACCATGCTGAATTTTTACCCTTTGTATGTTGACTGGAAGTACATCTGATGCCGCACTTTTTCATTGAGCGCCCCATCTTCGCATGGGTTATCGCCCTGTTTATTGTTCTGACTGGAATATTGTCTATTCCTCGTTTACCGGTTGCGCAATACCCTGCCGTTGCGCCACCCGGTATTATCATTTCAGTGAGTTACCCTGGTGCCAGCCCGGAGGTGATGAACACGTCCGTCGTGTCTCTGATCGAGCGTGAAATTGCGAGTGTTGACAATTTACTCTATTTTGAATCTTCCAGTGACACGACGGGGATGGCGTCAATTATTGTAACCTTCAAACCCGGAACCGACATCAAACTCGCTCAGATGGATCTGCAAAACCAAATTAAAATTGTGGAATCTCGCCTGCCGCAGTCGGTAAGACAGAATGGGATAAGTGTTGAGGCAGCTAATTCCGGTTTTTTAATGATGGTGGGATTAAAATCCCAAAACGGGGACTATCAGGAAGCTGACTTAAGCGATTATTTTGCCAGGAATGTTACTGATGAACTCCGGCGCGTACCCGGTGTAGGTAAAGTCCAGCTTTTTGGTGGGGAAAAGGCGCTCCGCATATGGCTGGACCCGATGAAATTACACAGCTATGGGCTCTCAGTTACGGATGTATTAAGCGCCATCAGTCAACAAAACGTGATTGTTTCACCGGGCAGAACCGGAGATGAGCCTGCGGCTAGCGGGCAAGGTGTGACTTATCCTATAACGGTAAAAGGACAACTCTCTTCGGTTGAAGAATTTCGCAATATCACGATTAAATCGCAGGTCTCCGCCGCCCGCCTGACGCTGGCAGACGTCGCCCGCGTGGAATCCGGGTTACAAAGTTACGCATTTGGGATCCGTGAAAATGGGGTCCCCGCAACGGCGGCAGCTATTCAGCTTTCTCCTGGCGCAAATGCGATCAGTACTGCGTCGGATATCCGCGCACGGTTAACAGAACTGTCCGGTGTACTTCCCGAGGGAATGACATTCACCGTGCCTTTCGATACGGCTCCGTTTGTAAAACTGTCGATATTGAAGGTAGTTGAGACATTTGTTGAAGCCATGGTTCTGGTCTTTTTCGTGATGCTGCTTTTCCTTCACAAGATACGCTGCACGCTTATTCCTGCGATTGTGGCCCCCGTGGCGCTGCTCGGCACTTTTACCGTAATGCTATTAAGCGGTTATTCCATCAATATTTTAACCATGTTTGGAATGGTGCTGGCCATCGGGATTATTGTTGACGACGCGATTGTGGTAGTAGAGAACGTCGAACGACTGATGGAAGACAAAAAAATGTCTCCACAGGATGCCACGCGAGAAGCGATGCGTGAAATTACGCCGGCAATCATTGGCATTACGCTGGTGCTTACTGCGGTGTTTATCCCTATGGCCTTTGCCAGCGGATCCGTGGGTATTATTTATCGACAGTTCAGCATTTCGATGGCTATATCCATTTTACTGTCGGCATTCCTGGCACTGACGTTAACCCCTGCGCTTTGTGCAACCTTGCTCAAACCACATGGTATTCATCAGGGTAAAAGCAGCGCATTTTCAGCGTGGTTTAACGCTCACTTTCATCGCCTGACGACGTTTTACGCCACTGGTCTGGGATTTGTTCTGAAGCGTACCGGCCGTATGATGATGATCTACGCTGCATTATGTTTGGCATTGTTTGCCGGTCTGTCTTCCTTACCATCATCATTTTTACCCGATGAAGATCAGGGCTATTTTATGTCCTCAATCCAGCTCCCTTCTGATGCCACGATGCAGCGGACACTTAAGGTTGTCGATACATTTGAGGAGGAGATCGCCCACAGGCAGGCGGTAGAAAGTAACATTATGATCCTGGGATTTGGTTTCTCAGGATCAGGTCAAAATTCGGCCATGGCATTCACCACCCTCAAGGACTGGAAACAACGCAAAGGAACCACGGCACAGGAAGAGGCCGACCATATTCAGTCCCAAATGGCAAACGTGCCGGACGCCGTAACAATGAGTCTGCTGCCTCCGGCCATTTCTGATATGGGAACCTCATCCGGGTTCACTTATTATTTACAGGACAGAGGGGGGAAAGGCTATCAGGCACTCAAGCAGGCGGCCGATGAGCTTATTGTGCAGGCAAATCATAATTCTCAACTTGCCGATGTCTATATTGATGGGCTTGGTGAGGGAACAAGCCTTGACCTGCATATCGACAGGGAAAAAGCGGAGGCCATGGGGGTATCGTTTGATGAGATAAATCAAACCATTTCCGTTGCAACAGGTTCCAATTATGTTAATGACTATACCAATAATGGCCGGGTTCAGCAGGTTATCGTCCAGGCGGATGCGCCGTACCGGATGCAACCAGAACAACTGTTGGCTTTGTCTGTCAAAAATCGTCTGGGGCAGATGCTTCCGTTATCCACTTTTGTGACGCTTTCGTGGAATGTTGCACCACAGCAACTGATACGCTATCAGGGATATCCTGCCATACGCATAACCGGGAGTGCTGCACAGGGAAAATCGTCGGGTACCGCAATGGCGGCAATGGACAAACTGGCTGAGCACTTACCACCGGGATTCGCCGGTGAGTGGGCGGGAAGTTCGTTACAGGAAAAGGAGTCCGCATCACAGCTTCCGGGTCTTATTGTGCTCTCGGTTCTGGCGGTATTCATGGTGCTGGCTGCGCTTTACGAAAGCTGGTCCATTCCCTTCGCAGTCATGCTTGTTGTTCCTTTGGGACTGCTCGGTGCTGTGCTGGCCGTATCCGTTACGAATATGACGAATGACGTCTTTTTCAAAGTGGGCCTGATAACCCTGATTGGACTTTCCGCCAAGAATGCGATTCTGATTATCGAGTTCGCGAGACAATTGATGAAAGAAGGAAAGAGCCTTATCGATGCGACATTGACGGCTGGAAAGCAACGCTTACGGCCAATTCTGATGACTTCTCTGGCTTTCACATTAGGTGTGGTTCCACTGATGCTCGCCAGTGGAGCCAGCGACAGCACGCAGCATGCGATTGGTACCGGTGTATTCGGCGGGATGATTAGCGGAACGCTACTGGCCATTTTCTTTGTTCCGGTATTTTTCGTGACGATCACAAAATTTACTGGCATGCGTAAAGACAGACCGGGGAATAGCCGGAACGGCTAATCCCTGCCCTGTGTCCCGGCCAGTTTAAAGCAGGTTTCTTGCTGAACTGGCTGGCATTACATTATCAAGGACATTATGAACATCATTGTCACTCAACGGTTAATCATTCGCCCTTTTAAGGCAGAGGGTGCGGCAGCACTTTTCGATTACCTCTCTTCACCACGTGCTCCTTGCTTTAAGGATGAAAAGTTACATTCGCTAGCCGAGGCGAAGAGCGACGTGGCTAAACGAGCCACGGACCCAGCACAGTTTGCCGTTAGTCTAAAAGAAACTGATACGTTAATCGGACATATTTTTGCGGACAATAGCGACGAGCCAGACAGCAATACCTGGTCAGTGGGCTGGCATTTTAATCAACGTTATGAACGTCATGGATATGCGAGCGAGTCAGTTACTGCACTGTTTGATTATTTATTTAAAGTAAAAGATGCCAGGCGTTTGTATGCCTGGGTAGAAGTTTACAATCTGGCCTCTCAAAAACTCTGTGAACGTTTGCATATGCGGCATGAAGGTTGTTTTAAAGAGTTTGTCGCCTTTGAAAACGAGGATGGTAAGGCAAGGTATGACGACACAAACATCTATGCGTTACTGCAAAAAGAATGGGCGAAGTAGAGGACGAAGAATAATGTCTGCTTCACGCCCTGAGACATTCGACAAGCTTTTTATGGCTTCAGTAAAGGCGAGCGTCGCGCTTCGAGAGCCAGCAAATACTTCGCTTCATCGTACTGGGTTCGGGTCTTCCAGCAGCGGTAAATGATCCTTATCCATTTGAAGGCCAGAGCCCGGATTGCAGACTGGTGAGATTTTCCTTTTTCTCGCAGTCCCTGATAATACAGCCTGGCCCAGTATGATGAGTTAACCGTTTTGGCAGCCCATTCAACAAAGGTCTGCCGGACGAACTTGGCACACTGCCATCGCCAGTGAACCCAGGATTTCTGGCCACTTCGTTCTGTCACCGGCGCAATACCTGCGTAGTTTTGAATTTCTTCAGCGCTGTTAAACCGGTCACGGTTATCACCAAGTGCAGCAAGCATTCGTGGTCCCATACACGGCCCCATGCCCGGAAGTGATTTGAACAGCCCCGAATCTGGCAATGTCTCAAACAGCGTTTCGATTCGTTCGTCATAGGTTTTGATGATTTCACTCACGACTTTAATTTGTGTCGCCAGTGCTGTTGCCATCAAAGCATTAGCCTCTATAACACTCGGGTCTGTCGTCAACGGGATGGCGTTATCAATACTCACCACACGCTGCTCGGTAAGGGCCATTGCGCGACCACCTTTGGCATTCAGAAAGTTACGGATCGTGTCGTGCCGGGCTCGTTTCAATTGTTGCAGACTGGGCCACCGTATAAGCAGTTCACACAATAGCAAGCTACCCCGATGTGAGAACCACTCCAGGGGTTGAGGATAATACTGTTTGAGCGTGTTGATTAGCCGGTTCACAAAACGGCGTTTATCTTCAACCAACTGACGACGCTGCTCAACCAGTTGCTGAAGTAAGCGAATATCCGCATTGTCAGGTTCAATAGCTTTTATCTTCTGGGGGTAACGCAGCATTAACTCTAATGCCAGCTCAGCATCCTGCGGGTCATCTTTTGCGCCACTGGGTGAGAAAGCCTGCCGGTAACGAGCTAACGATAAAGCGTGGACAGGGAAACCCGAGCCAGTCGCGAACTGCCGCTGATAAATGACGTTACAGAGCAGTTTGCAAAGCGTATTGCATTAACGCCACTGCAAAACGAAGAACCAGTGGGTGCGGCTCTGCTGGCAAAAATGGCAGGCTAATAGATGGGGCTACGGCCCCATTTACTGCAGCCAAACTTTTGCTTATACAGGTTATAAGTTTAAGTACTTAACCTGCTGTCGCGAATTCCGGTAGTTTGTAAAACACCATTACTGGAGTAACACGATGCACATTATTAATGCTGAAGAACAGCACATTACCGCGATACGCAATATCTATGCTCACCATGTTCTGCATGGTACAGGTAGCTTCGAAACCGAACCCCCGGATACGCAGGAAATGCTTAACCGACTGAGGAACATTCAGTCTCGAGGATTCCCATGGTATGTCGCCCTACAGGGCGATAAGGTCATCGGCTACTGTTATATTTCCCGTTACCGCGAACGCCATGCTTATCGGTATACGGTCGAAAATTCGATATATATTGATCCGGCTTATCAGCGACAGGGCGTCGGAAAAGCACTGCTCGATCATGCATTAAAATGGGCCAAATCTCAGGGATATCGTCAGATGATTGCTGTTGTGGGTGACAGCGCTAACGTCGCTTCTGTTGCGCTTCATATCCGCGCAGGATTTACTGAAATAGGCACATTAAAGGACATTGGTTTCAAACATGGCCGCTGGCTTGACACGGTTTTGCTGCAAATGAAACTTGGTGAAGGGAATAGTACTCTGCCAGAAGATTCAGATCTTATGCTCTGAGGCAGGAATAAGGGGGCGTCTGCCCCCTTTATGTTTATTTCAATCGCTTACCTGTTTCATCAACGACTTTCTCGCCGTCTTCCTTAGCAAATGCGCCTTTTTGCGCATCCGGAAGAATATCCAGTACCACTTCGGAAGGGCGGCAAAGGCGCGTTCCCAACGGTGTCACCACAATCGGGCGGTTAATCAGGATCGGATGCTGAAGCATAAAATCGATTAACTGATCGTCAGTATACTTGTCTTCGGCAAGCCCCAGTTCTTCATAAGGCTCGACATTTTTACGCAGCAGCGCCCGTACTGTAATCTCCATATCTGCGATAAGTTTGACCAACTCATCGCGTGACGGTGGATTTTCAAGGTAATGAATGACTGTCGGTTCATTACCGCTGTTGCGGATCATCTCCAGCGTATTACGCGACGTGCCGCAGGCTGGGTTGTGATAAATGGTGATGTTGCTCATATCAGTATCTCATTACAAAGTGAAAGAGAGACGTAGCGCCAGCGCGGCTAGCGTTACAAACAGCACAGGCAGAGTCATGACGATCCCGGTGCGGAAATAGTATCCCCAGGTGATGGTCATATTCTTCTGTGAAAGGACATGCAGCCAGAGCAGCGTTGCCAGGCTACCAATAGGTGTAATTTTCGGGCCCAGATCGCAGCCAATCACGTTGGCGTAGATCATCGCTTCTTTGATAACGCCTGTTGCGGTGCTTCCATCGATAGAAAGAGCGCCAACCAGCACGGTAGGCATGTTGTTCATGATGGAAGACAGGAAAGCCGTCAGGAAGCCAGTACCCAGCGTCGCAGCCCAGAGTCCTTTATCCGCCAGTACGTTCAGCACACCGGAAAGGTATTCGGTTAGCCCGGCGTTGCGCAGACCGTAGACCACCAGGTACATCCCCAATGAGAAGATGACGATCTGCCATGGCGCACCGCGCAGCACTTTGCCAGTGTTAATGGCATGGCCTCGTTTCGCCACCGCAAACAGAATGACAGCTCCTACAGCAGCAATCGCGCTGACCGGGATACCCAACGGCTCAAGGACGAAAAAGCCAACCAGAAGAAGGATCAACACTATCCATCCGGTTCTGAAGGTTGCCAGATCTTTAATCGCCTTTGCCGGTGTCTTAAGGAGAGCCAGGTCGTAAGTCGGCGGAATATCTTTGCGGAAGAAAAGATGCAGCATAACCAGAGTGGCAACAATGGCTGCAATATCCACCGGCACCATTACCGACGCATATTCGGTGAATCCCAGACCAAAGAAGTCCGCCGATACGATATTCACCAGGTTCGACACGATAAGCGGCAGGCTGGCCGTATCGGCAATAAACCCGGCAGCCATGACAAATGCCAGTGTCGTGCCTTTGCTGAACCCTAATGCCAGTAGCATGGCGATGACAATTGGAGTAAGAATCAATGCCGCACCATCGTTGGCAAACAATGCCGCCACCGCTGCACCTAGCAGGACGATATACGTAAAGAGCAAACGGCCACGACCGTTACCCCAGCGCGAAACATGCAATGCCGCCCATTCGAAAAAGCCTGATTCATCAAGCAGCAGGCTGATAATAATCACGGCAATAAAGGTCGCCGTCGCGTTCCAGACGATATTCCACACCACCGGAATATCGCCCACATGCACAACGCCAGATATCAGAGCCAGTCCCGCGCCCAGCATTGCACTCCAGCCGATCCCTAATCCCTTTGGTTGCCAGATAACCAAAACAATGGTCAGGACAAAAATAGCGCCTGCCAGTAACATAAAACCTCCTGACAGGGCGACTTTGTCGCCCTGTATATGTCAAAAAATTAACTCATCAACTCTCTGAGCTTTTCAATACCGGCGGGCTCTGACGCCAGCACCGGAACAAGCGCTATACGGTTAGAGTGCTGATTCTTAACAGCCTCAATCTGAGGCAGTTCCTGACGAGCGCGCTGGCAAAGCAACGGAGAACGCGTATCCGCAGTGGAAAGGCTGTTATTGATAATCCAGCCCCACGGATGAATCCCCGCTCTTTCAAGGTCAGCCTGCAGGTTTGCCGCTTCCAGTACCGGTGTGGTTTCAGGCAGAGTGACCAGCAGGACTTTGGTGCGTTCCGGGTCCTGAAGCTGCATCATCGGAGTGGTAAAATGACCTTTATCCCCCATCTTCTTGGCAATCTCACGGTGATAAGCCCCGGTAGCATCAAGCAGTAATAGCGTATGCCCGGTAGGTGCTGTATCCATGACCACAAACCGTTTGCCTGCTTCACGGATTACGCGTGAGAACGCCTGGAACACCGCAATCTCTTCCGTGCAAGGAGAGCGCAAATCCTCTTCCAGTAGCCGTTTCCCTGCTTCGTCCAGATCTCTTCCCTTCGTCTCAAGAACATGCTGGCGATAGCGTTCGGTTTCATCGTGAGGGTTGATGCGGCTGACCTGAAGGTTTTTGAGGCTGCCGTTCAGCGTTGTACTTAGGTGCGCAGCAGGATCAGAAGTCGTGAGATGCACGTCAAATCCCATGTCTGCCAGCCTTACGGCGATGGCAGCAGCCATTGTGGTTTTCCCTACGCCACCTTTGCCCATCAGCATAATCAGGCCGTGTTCACTGCGAGCGATATCATTGACCAAGCCAGAGAGCGATAAGTTTTCAGGCGTGTACTGGATGTTCGTTACCGGGAGCGGTAATGCCTCAGAACCGGTATCCAGCAGTCCCTTCAATGCTGAAACACCAACCATATTGACTGGCTGTAGTAATAGGGTATCTGTCGGTAGCCCAGATAAACCGGCAGGAAGATTTGCCAGTGCCTCCTGCTCACGTTGCCATATCGCAGCGGCCAGGGCGTCATGTTCAGCTTCGGCTTTAGGCAGCACACCATTAATCACCAGGTATTGGTTTTTCAGGCCAATTGCGGCGAGTTCTTCATGGGTGCGGGCGACTTCCTGCAGCGTAGATTTTTGCAGTCGCGCAACCAGAACCAGGCGGGTACGTTCAGGATCGGACAACGCCTCTACCGCATGAGCATACTGCTCACGCTGCTTTTCCAGCCCGGCCATTGGGCCAAGACAGGAAGCACCATCTGGATTACTTTCAATGAAACTACTCCAGGCACCGGGAAGCTGGAGAAGGCGAATCGTGTGGCCCGTCGGCGCTGTATCAAAAATGATGTGATCGAAGCGGGTCAGCAGGGAAGCGTCTGTCAATAAGCCGGTGAACTCATCAAACGCCGCAATCTCAGTGGTACAGGCTCCTGAAAGCTGCTCGCTGATACTGTTAACAACGTCATCAGGCAAAAGACCTTTGATAGGATCAACGATTCTGGAGCGATATTGTTTCGCGGCTTCCTGCGGGTCGATTTCCAGAGCGGAAAGTCCATGAACTGCTGCCACAGGGCGAATGGTGTTACCGATAGCCTGATCGAATACCTGGCCGACATTGGAGGCTGGATCGGTACTGACCAGCAAAACCCGCTTACCCTGTTCAGCAAGGCGGATTGCCGTCGCGCAGGAAATAGAAGTTTTTCCTACACCTCCCTTACCGGTAAAAAACAGGTAAGGTGGGATATTCTGTAAGAATTTCATATGTCCTCCTGACATACTCAGCAACAGGAAGTATTACCACCACAGCAACTGGTGGGAGCTAACCCTACCTTCTCCAGCGGAATACCGAACCAGCGAGCCAGCTCAGCACGTTTTGGGTATCGTCCTGCCATCACAGTTTCACCGTCCAACAGCAGTAGCGGAAGCCCTTCTGCTCCAGATGCTTCGAGGAATGCTTTTGCTTTCTCATTCTGAACAAAGCTCATGGGCTGCTGCGCCAGGTTGTAACGTTCAACCTGTACGCCACGTCCTTTCAGCCACTGCACATCAGCAGAAAAATCAACCAGAACCTGATCGACATCTGAGCCACATACGCCGGTACTGCAGCACATTGCCGGGTCAAACACCGTTAACGTCTTCATTTTGAATACCTCACATTTGGAAAAACATATATGTTCAGGCAAATTTTTTAGATGCAAACAGCCTTACCGCTACCAGAGCAGTTTGCCGATGCCAGCTTACGGGCGATGGCCTGTACGTCGTCCTGTTGGCTTAACCAGGCCTGCTCAATCACCTGAGCAGCCCAGGATGGAATATGCGGGGATAAGCGATAATGAACCCATTTCCCCTGCTTGCGATCCAGCAATAGACCGCTTTCCCGGAGCATTGCCAGATGGCGGGAGATCTTGGGTTGCGACTGATCCAGCGCTGTACAGAGATCGCACACGCACAGCTCTCCCATCTCTCTGAGCAGCAGTACGATCCCTAGACGGGTTTCATCGGAGAGGTTTTTGAAGAGTTGTAGGGGCTTCATAGGAATTTCTCCTCTGACGGAAACATTCATTATCACGCGGAAAAATGAAACGATCAACATCACATGCATTTTTTCATATATGAAAGCAAAACTCAAAATTTTTAAAATTTAATAGTAAAAAATGTGAATAGGAAATATGATTTAACATCATGTTTTAAAACAATAAAACGTTTCAGCTTAATAACTTAGTAGGACTTTGATATGTACACTAATGTAGGAAGCTATTGGTATAAATTTGATTTTCATACACACACTCCTGCCTCATCAGATTACAAAGCGCCAGCAGAAACAGCAAAAGAGTGGCTCATTGCCCTGATGGAAAGAGAGGTTGACTGCGTTGCAGTAACTGACCATGTTAGTGGGGCATGGATTGATTGACCTGCCCCCAGGATTAGATACAAGGCTCAGTTAGTAATATCGAATCCTTCACTCTCAGAATTACCCTTTCTCCAGCTCGCTGCAAATTCAGACGGCGTCTGATAATTCAGCGTGGAGTGCGGGCGACATTCGTTATAATCCTGACGCCATTCGCTGATGGTTTTCCTGGCATGATTGACGTCGCTGAACCAGTGTTCATTCAGGCATTCATCGCGAAAGCGTCCGTTAAAACTCTCAATAAATCCGTTCTGCGTCGGCTTGCCGGGCTGGATAAGTCGCAGCTCCACTCCATGCTCAAAGGCCCACTGATCGAGCGCGCGGCAGGTAAACTCCGGGCCCTGATCGGTTCTTATCGTAGCCGGATAGCCGCGAAACAGCGCAATGCTGTCCAGAATACGCGTGACCTGCACGCCTGAAATCCCGAAGGCAACAGTGACCGTCAGGCATTCCTTTGTGAAGTCATCGACGCAGGTAAGGCACTTGATCCTGCGACCAGTAGCCAGCGCATCCATGACGAAATCCATCGACCAGGTCAGGTTGGGCGCCTCCGGGCGGAGCAGCGGCAGACGTTCTGTTGCCAGCCCTTTACGACGACGTCTGCGTTTAACGCCCCCAGCCCGTTCAGATGATAAAGGCGGTACACGCGCTTGTGATTAACCAGAAGCCCTTCACGGCGCAGTAACTGCCATATGCGGCGGTAGCCAAAACGCCTGCGCTCCAGTGCCAGTTCAGTAATGCGCCCTGATAAATGGGCATCAGCCGCCGGACGCTGAGCGTCATAGCGGCAGGTCGACAGGGACAAACCTGTGAGTCTGCAGGCACGACGTTGCGACAGACCGGTCGCATCACACATCAACACCACGACTTCGCGCTTCTGGTCTGTCGTCAGTACTTTCGCCCAAGAGCCACCTGAAGCGCCTCCTTATCCAGCATGGCCTCGGCGAGCAGCTTCTTGAGTCTGGCGTTCTCTTCCTCAAGCGACTTCAGGCGCTTAACCTCAGGCACCTCCATGCCGCCATACTTCTTACGCCAGGTATAAAACGTGGCGTCGGAAATGGCGTGCTTACGGCAGAGTTCACGGGCAGAAACTCCGGCTTCAGCCTCGCGGAGAATACTGATGATCTGTTCGTCGGAAAAACGCTTCTTCATGGGGATGTCCTCATGTGGCTTATGAAGACATTACTAACATCGCGGTGTATTAATCAACGGGGAGCAGGTCAGCAGATCTTCAGAAGTAAATGTAACTTTTCTCCAGAAAGCAGAAATGAAACTCAGCAAAAAAAGAAATTTTCTGGTATGGAACTCCTCCGTTTTGGAGGAGACCTGCTTGTATTTTCACTTTATCTAACGAATAAGTAGCTAAGTTTGTAGGTGAAATTATGATGCTATGATTAGATTAAATTTACCAATGTTATCAATGTAATCCGCATACCACTGCATCATCTCCCTCCGCCCTTCCAGATACAACGCATGGTTGTACGTCCCACGAATCGCATTCTTATCGACATGCGCAAGCTGGGTTTCAATCCATGCCGTATTGAACCCTTCCTCGTGCAAAATCGTACTCATCGTGTGACGGAAACCATGCCCCGTTACCTTCCCCGTATATCCAATCCGCTTAAACACCTGATTAATACTCGCTTCACTCATCGTCTTGCGGGGATCATTACGTCCTGGGAACACCAGTGGATATTGCCCTGACATCACTTTGAGCTGCTGTACGATTTCCAGCGCTTGGGTAGAGAGGGGGACAAGGTGAGGCCGTTTCATCTTCATACGCTCTGCAGGTATTTCCCACACCGCTTTCTCAAGATCAAACTCACTCCAGAAAGCACCTCGAAGCTCACCGGTGCGAACTCCCGTGAGGATCAGCAGACGTGCTGCAAGAACAACTAACGGGCTTCCAGTATAGCCTGTGAGAGCTTTAAAGAAGTCTGGTAACTCCTCTACAGTAAGGAAGGGATAATGCTTCGATTCATGCCCTGACATCGCGCTGGTTAGATCCGCTGCAGGATTGTATTCCGCGCGGCCGGTAACGATGGCATAACGAAAAACTTCGCTGCAGCGCTGGCGAACTTTCTTGGCCTTCTCTGTCGCGCCACGGTTTTCCATTCGACGCAGCACATTCAGCAGAACCAAAGGCTTGATGTCATTCACCGGCAGTTGGCCAATATAAGGGAAAATATCTTTATTGAAAGCTTCGATAATGTCGGAGGCATAACCTTCTGACCACCGGCTCACCTTCGTTCCGTGCCATTCAAGCGCAACAGCTTGAAACGTGTTGTTGAGCTGCACATCGCGAACCAGCTTTTCTTCTTTCTTGGCGAAAGACGGATCGATGCCCTCGGCCAGCTTTTTCTTGGCTTCATCGCGTAGTGCCCTCGCTTGTGCAAGGGACACTGCTGGATAGACACCAAAAGCCATACGCTTCTCTTTTCCATTGAAGCGATACTTCATCCGCCAGTATCTGGAACCAGAGGGAACAACCTCAAGATACAAACCAGCACCATCCGCCAGCTTATAGGCTTTCTCTCTGGATTTAGCAGCGTCTACCTGTCGCGCATTAAGCTTCATTGGGGGCATCTCCCTGGACCGAACACAGAATGCCCCCACTTATGCCCCCAGCGTCGACTAGATTTCGGTTGAGTCCAGTTGATGACAGGAGATAAGATACGGGCCAGAAACCGCATTATACGGGCTTTTAGTTGATTTCGGTAGACTTGGGAAGAGTTTGAAATGGTGCCGATAATAGGAGTCGAACCTACGACCTTCGCATTACGAATGCGAAGTTATTATACTTTTACCCCTTTAAAAACCTACTCTTAAAACAATTATTTCATTATAAAACATTAATTTATAAAAAACGCCTGTTGATAAAAATTGACAGGTGTTGATGTGTATTCCCCCAATTTACTTACACCAGCCGTTACATTATGGTGATGTAACCTTTCTCATCTGGAGACCAAAAATGGCACTTCCGAGACAAAAACTCACCTTCGAGCGCATTCGAAAATTTGCTTTAACTGAAGGTAAAAACCAAGCATTTCTTTGGGATGCGGATGTACCAACTCTGGCATGCCGGGCAACTCGCGGAACAAAAGCTTTTGTGTTCCAAAGCGTATATGCGGGAAAAACCCTTCGCATGACCATTGGCAACATTAACGATTGGAGGATTGATGATGCCAGGGCCGAAGCCAGGCGGCTGCAAACATTAATCGATACTGGGATAGATCCGCGTATAGCTAAAGCAGAAAAAATTGCTGAAGCGGAATCACAGCAGGCTGAATCTCGTAAAACGAAGGTAACCTTCTCAAGCGCTTGGGAAGATTATCTTCAAGAATTGAGAACCGGAATCAGCGCAAAAACTAAACGTCCTTACTCTGCACGTTATATTGCCGATCACGTGAACTTGTCCAGCCGTGGAGGCGAAAGTAAAAAAAGAGGCCGGGGCCCAACCTCGTCTGGACCATTGGCTAGCTTACTCGACCTACCGTTATCGGAACTAACACCAGAGAACATTGCCGTATGGCTAAGTACAGAGAGACAAAATCGGCCTACCGTCACTGCTCATGCCTACCGTCTGTTGCGTGCATTTATCAAATGGGCTAATTACCAGAAAAAATATCAGGGAATAATCCATGGCGATCTTGCACAAGATCATAACGTGAGAAAAATGGTTCCAGTATCAGCGAGTAAAGCGGGAGATTGCTTACAAAAAGAACAGTTAAAAAGCTGGTTCAGTGCCGTACGTAGCCTCAATAATCCCATTGCATCGGCCTATCTCCAGGTACTTTTGCTCACCGGTGCACGGCGTGAAGAAATTGCGTCACTTCGGTGGTCTGACGTAGATTTCAAATGGTCAAGCATGAGGATTAAAGACAAGATCGAAGGCGAACGTATCATCCCTCTCACTCCTTATGTTTCTGAGCTGTTAAGTGCACTAGTGCAATTCCCAAATTCTGACGTAAATAAGGAGTGTTGGGTTTTCAGAAGTAACAGCAAAAGTGGCAAAATTATTGAACCGCGTTCAGCACACAACAGAGCGTTAGCTCGAGCTGAGTTGCCACATATCAGCCTTCACGGCTTACGCCGTAGTTTTGGAACCCTGGCAGAATGGGTTGAAGTGCCAACAGGTATTGTTGCTCAAATTATGGGACACAAACCAAGTGCACTGGCGGAAAAACACTACCGCCGTCGTCCCTTAGATCTGTTGCGCAAATGGCATGAAAAAATTGAGACTTGGATCTTAGAACAAACCAAAACCAGTAAAAAAAAGAATGTTGAGTTGCGTTGATATTCAATATTATCAATAAGTTAAACGGAGTGTGGATATATTGACAGGAATACAAACTTAGATGAAAATCGACTCATAAACCTCAACCATAAAGGAGATGTATCAGAATGTTTGATTCAAAGACCAGTGCTTTAGACAATGACCAAGAGATTCTGGCGAACATGCTGGGATTAAATAATGCGGCTTTTGAAATCTATTACCATGCCCCATCAGCAGATGCAGGACCACTCGCTCAATGGTTTAAAAATCATTACAAGAAAGTTGCTCTTCATGCAATGAACCTTGCTATGAAACGGAAACACGTAAGAATTAAGTCACTTAGCATTGCATTTCAGAATGTAATTTTTCGGAGTGTGCCTCAAACAGGCTCGGCTGCAAGGTCACGTCGCAGCACCACCAAATCAGTTAAAAATTCTTTGTCTTCTAGTTCTAGCGATGGAAGTGATCCCGAACCTGCTGAGGCTTTTGGTTCCATATTCCCTTCTTGTTTTTGTCATATAAATTTCCTCTTTAATTCATTTGCCAACAACTCTTTTACAGAGGTGGCAGCATGAATCAATCTAAAATGTTACACTCATTAGATCTAGATAATATTTCCTTGGTATCTACTACTGAGTTAGCTGATTTTCTAAAGCGCAAACCTCAAACGATAAGAATGTGGTTGCATGAAGATCGCCTTCCCTTCGGTCTAGCCAGACCAATCAAAATTAACAATAGAAATTATTGGTTTGAAGATGATGTTAAAAATTATCTAAAAACGTTAAAAACAGCCAACGTTAAATGTTTGTGAGATATTTATTCATCATTAAAAATGATTCTGGAAATATTTCTTAGTCCATCAACTTGGCTTTTCATTGGTAGGATGGCGGTCCACTTCTATAGATAAGTGGACTGCTTCAAAAACAGTATAATTTTTCTAAAAAAGAGGAGCTATACAATGCATGTCTAAGGAAAAAAAATCTAAGCAAAATAAAGAACTTTGTCTGGAGTTTCAGACGCTGCCCACTTTTGCACAGCGATTAATAAGTTACATACATTACAAAACAGGAGCTCCCATTGAGCTTATTTTAATAGTGTTACTTGGGGTAATGGCATTTTCCTGTCAGGATAAATTTGATGTTCAGCTTAAAAATGGGAGAACATTTACATCACTTTATCTCCTTTTATTAGCACGGTCAGGTAGCAGGAAGTCAACCGTATTCAAAGCACTGATGGAAACAATCCATCAAATGGAAAAGGGAATGAAGAATATCTTTCTGGAAAAGGAAAAAATTTATGAACTGAAAAAAGTATCTTGGGATACGGAATTAAAAGAACTTAAAAAGCAATTTAGCAAAGCTGTTCGCCAGAAGGTTGATGTAGCTGAAACACGCGAAGCACTGGAGGAATGTCAGAAAAGTGGACCGGTAGCACCGGTTAGAAAGTATCTTACTAAAAATGATTCAACAAGCGAGGGACTTAAAAAGACATTAGCTCTGGGATCTCCGTCCTTGATGCTCGGTTCTGATGAAGCCGGAGGGGTGTTTGACAGTAGCCTTTTTCGCGATATATCAGTTCTCAACTCTCTTTGGGGAGAAGGGAGAATTTCAGACAGCAGAGCATCTCGTGACAGCTACGATGTTGATGATGTCCGGCTGACCATATTGCTGTTACTGCAACCTGCAATATTTAATGATTTTCTAAGCAAGCAAGGAAAAAAATTAAGAAACTCAGGGTTCTTAGCCCGTTTATTATTAATTGATCTGGAGCAAGTACCTGAACCATGCGATATCCCTGATGTATGTTCATGGTCTGATGAACCAGGGCTTGATGGTTTTTTCTCTATTCTTGTTAAGCACTTGCAAGACGGCATACAGCGTAGAGAAAACAATGAAGAACGTATCTGTATTACTTTATCTGAAGAGGCGAAAGCATTATGGGAAACACAAAATAAGCGAATCAGGGAACTTATGCAATCAGGAGGTGAGTTGCATCACTATGATGATTTTGGTTCCAGAATAATGGAACAAGCTACGCGAATCGCAGCAGTAATGCAAATGTTTATTACACCCGACTCACCAATAATTACTAGGGATACTTTTCTGTCAGCAGCTAAAATAAGTGAATGGTGTATTACCCACTTAATTTTAAAAGTAGATTCTACCAGAAAACCTAGCGAGAAAGAAAAGTTGCTATTTTGGCTTGAGGAACATGTTATCAGTAATAAATCTTACGATTTTAGGAGGCACACTATTCGTAGAGATGGTCCATACTCTCTTAGAAACATAGAGCGTCTGATACCCGTATTAAAGGAACTTGAGAAAGATGGCATAGTGCAGTTATTTAAAATGGACGGCGTTGACTATGTAAAATATATTGGTTCAGACGTGCATCCTTTTGATATGGCTAAAGCATCAAACATACCTTTAATTTCATCTGGATCTGTTGCTTTTAATAAACTACCAAAGAACGAATAACTTCAGAGTAGCTAAGTCTTTCTGGATAATATTTTTTTGTTCTAAAGCTCAATAATCCCGCGGCCTCAACTTAAATGACTAGGGAGGGCAACTCATGATTTTAAGGTGGTATATGTAATATACCTTAATTAAGGTTCTATACCTAATCAGTGCTTATCAGTAGTAACTTCCCTATAGGAGTTATATCCAACATCACATGGGTAGCGTGAGGGCTACCCATTACCTAATGATTAATATTTACATACTTAAGGATTATTATGAAATCACAATATTCTCTTACCAACGAAGAAATCGAGGACTTGGTACGTACAGCAGCCAAAAAGTATAAATCCCCTATTGACCTCAATATTCTCAATTCACTGCTTGAAATGGTCTACGACACACTGGAGCAGCATAACCGGATACTGGCTATTCGTACTGATACGAGGTTCGCTCTGTCTCATGTACCGGGAGAGCCTGATCTACCAATATGCTTCCAGCGCGAAGATGCGCAGGCAATCACTCGCTTCTTCGAGTCACTGAAAAGTCAGCTACGGGTAGATCATAACCGGTCCAAGAGACCGGGTGACCCGACATTTCCATCTTATGGGTGGTGTAGAGAACGTGACACAAGTGAGCATCCCCATTACCACCTGATGCTGTTATTTAATGCGGATGTGTATGGGTACTTGGGCAATTACCAGGAACTAAATGCTAAAAACATGGCTACCCGTATACAGAAAGCCTGGTGCAGTGCTCTAGGACTTGCTCACGAAGATTACTCAACATTAACTGAATTCCCGCCAAATGCTGTTTACAGGTTTAGCAGGATAGATGCCTTGGGCCGTAGTACGCTCTACTGGGATTTCCTGATTCGACTGGCGTACTTAGCCAAAACCAGAACTAAGGATGTCCACAGCGGTTACCGCAACTTTGGCACAAGCCAGTGTCAACACTTAGGCAGATTAACCTATTAATAGCACTCTGGGTGAGGTATTTATCCCCACCTAGTCAATTAACATAATTGATACATTTCTCGGTAAAAAATTCGATAATGTATCTTGATACCCTGCTACAACATGCTACATGTAGCAGCCGTAGCAGTTTCCAGAAGCAGTAAATGCCATTACTACATTTGCCTGTTATTCAACAAAGATGTCTACACCATCTCGGTGATTACAATCATGAAGACAACATAGGATATATGATTATCGGGGCATGGTACAGCCCCCAAGGCTGAAACTCGAAGAGCATTAAGGTCAGGTGCATTTTCCAGATGGTTGCCACTGCTGGACACCAACCCCCCTGACTTCAACAAGCATTTTAGGGGCCGCTTGAACGTCGGAATTATCTGTGCACAGCCAAAACCAAATATTTTTGAGAAAGTGTGAGTTTATCTAAGCACTTAATAACTACACAGTCTTCTTAAATTATCAGAAAGCTGAGCTTTAACATCCTTCAGGCTCACCCCCCATAATGCGGCTAACTGAGTCTCGGCTATCTCACTATCCCATGGCATTAGTGGAACATTACGAAACTTACCAAATGGCCCATCGGTTTCTGTAAGAATACGTGATTTAGGAATTTTCAAAGCTAACGCCTTCCCCTTAATTGTTTCGAGCATAGCGGGTCCTACGGAGAACCAACACCCTAAATCAATTGCTCTTTCTAGCTGCTTTGGTGTCCCAGTAAACCAATGTAATATCGCTATACCATCAATATTTTCAATCTCATCAATAGTATCTGATGCACATCCCCGACTGTGAATAGTCATAATCTTACCTCCAGCACGATGCACACTATTAAGTATGTGTCGAAATACCTTCAGCTGGATGTCCCAATGTTCTTTAAACCCCTTACCTCCATCAAGCCCTATTTCGCCAACATACCTTGTCTCCGAAAGTAGTGAATCGAACAGCTCTAACTCATGCGATCTTTGATGTGCAATTTGGGGATGGAGTCCAAGAGCGGTTCGGATTCGTTGGCTTTCTTTAGCCAGTAAAGAGGTCCCATGCCATGCTCTAGGTGTCGTTGTTACCGATAGTATATAAGTCCCTCGACGCCTGCACTCCTCAGCCACTTTTTCTGGCTGAGGATATAAGTCAAGATGACAGTGCATGTCGATGCTCAAACAATGCCCTCACTCATTAAGTAATTTTCAACCTCATTTAAGCCATCCAAAAACACCTGCTTGAAATCATTGAATGCTGCCACAGGTAAAGGACCGCTCTTGGCGATCCATGTTCCTATTCTAGAAGTCGATCTCTGTGCGATTGCAATCCTAAGAGCGATAAGATCATCTCTGCGATCAATTTCATTCATTACTTTAGCCAAGGACTGGAAAGTGTAATCTGCATCTCTACTAATCCCTCCAGCATGAAGTGAGGCCCGTCGAATGATGCACGGTACGCATACCCCGCACTGCTGATCCGTTCGTTTCCAATGACTGCAAGATACCGTACTTTCTACGACGTCAGATAAGAGTTGCTTGTTCAAGCATTGAGAAACCATTTGCCCCTTTGTTTTGAACTGATATGGATTAATTATTTGGCAAGGTATTCCGACCGCATCAAAGAGTTTTTGTATGCTGGAAATAAAATATGGATGTGTTGTTCGTGTACTCAACGTACCGATCCGGCGTGGGGTTAGTGGTGCATTTAACGAGATAAACCCATTTTCGGGCACAAAAAGATCGACCTTTTTTTGTTGAGATACTTCTTGAACAGCACAAGCGCCCACCGCCGCAAAAGCAAGAAAATTGAGGCTCCGCGTTCGCATCGTAATGTCAGTCACCCCTTGATATAGATGCGGATCAGCATTAATTTCAAACCGTGAGTATCGACCATTCAATCTTTCAGCAATTTGATCTTGTCGCGACTTATCTCCTTTATAAGCATGACTAACCAAAAGCGGAGCACGCCCCAGTGTCAGAAGATCTATTGCGCCAATAGCCGAATCCAATCCTCCCGAAAATAAGCTGACGCAATCAAGTTCTTTGAGCTTAATCAGGTGAAATCTTGAATGATGACTATATGGTTCAGGCGGTGCATAACCACCATTACAAAACTCGAAATCCCAGATGTCTCCACTAAGGAAATGCAAAGCGCTTTCAAGCTCCTTCTTTAGAGCAATCCATCGAGATGGCTCATGAAGGGGAAGACGTAGCGAGAGTTGACGAGTCCAACCATCCTCAGAGCTTTCACGCTGAACGAAAGTATCGGCGGCTGTAACCGCTAGTGCAATGCTCAAAAAATCCATGACCTGTGCTGGAATTTTGACTCCCAAGCGCTTAATTCGATCAATCGCAGGATTCCCAATAATAGATATATCCCCCCGCCCCTGCCCGCTTAATCCATAAAGTTGTACGGGCAACAAGTTCTCACTTGCTCGCGGTAATAGGCGATGTTCATGATGGAAAACTAATTGTGTCATTGGTAGGCCTCCCATTCTTGCCAAGCCTCAATGATTACCTGACGCTCAATTTTAACCATTTGATTTTTCGAAAAAGTTCTGATGTTGCCGACAAGTTTTGGAGCCATATGCTTATCAACAACAACTTTGATCAACTCTCGAAGTTCAGTTTCTGCATGGATGGCTTTTGAAGGAGTATCCGCTTTATTCCATGCCTTGTTAGAATCCATAACCATTTGCAAAAAAATGCTTTCAGCAAGATAACAAATCATTGTGTCAACAATCACACCATCTGTTATTTGTTGGGGATCGAAAATTGCTACACCATCGAGAGCTTCCACTAAGGCATGGTTCATGGCTGCACAAATCTTCTCTGAATCACCATCCTGCGATGTTAAAGCTTGAGCAATAGCTGATATTGCCATTTCGCATGGAAGGCCAGCTAAACTGCCCAAATCAATGCCTGGTTCTCCCGGAGCCGGAGGTACCCCCGCCAAAGCTCCAAACAATCCCCCCCCTGCCTGTGTGACACTCCCTAATCGTCGGGCTGCACTACTGCTACCTCCAGAGGCCTTTCGCGCGTAATGCCCTATGGCTTTTCTGAAGTCTGCTCTATTACCGTTTGAAACCGCATTCCCCAAAGATTCCCGGAACGGCGCGAACCTTCTTTCTTGTGGCGGGGGTAAGGGTTGCTGTGGCTGATCATCAGCCCAAGGTGGAACCAGTGGCGAACCACCACCTGGCCCTGTACTTGATTGTGAAGTTCCCATTAAGCGTCCTTATTCCATTGCTCATCTTTGAGTGCTGCAGCCATCCATACAGGTGGCTTCGTTCCCTGCTGCAATTCCTGCAAGTAACGAATTAATATACTGGCAGCATCTGCCGAGTGGCGAGCCAAAAGGCATGCACCAGAAAAACCCTTAGGTCTACGAGTCCAATCCGATGCTTGCCTTAACTGGCTAATTAAACCTTCCATTACAGGCACTTGTTCCTCACGAGGAAGCGTTTCCAAAAGAGCTTCTGCTGCGGGAGAACTGGTATTTTTCATTTCAATGAGTGCATTCAGTGCTTCCCGCCCATACGGCGATAAACCAACCACATATGCACCTATTGGCATAGTTTCTCTGGACAGATATATGGCGGCTCTCAAATCGATTCCACCAAGGCGCGGTTCAAGCTGAGCCCATTGAGCAATGAAAGCTTTAGTTGTTGGATTATCAGTCCATGTCTTTGGCGCTTCAGTAGGTATTTGACCGTCAGCTTCCTCAAGCTGTTTAAGCAACTGTGGTATACCTTGTTCAATATCCACTAGATGATATAAGTCAGCGGTACCATCTACTCCAACACATCGCTCAAAGATTACTAACTTAGTGATGATTGCTTCATCCAAAGGCATTGCTCGCCGCTTGGCAATTTGAGATCGCATTTTAACAACATTCAACAAGCGCTTAACGATTCTAGGATTGCCATGGATAATTGGCGAATTGGCTAATACAGGAGCAATACGGTCCGCACGAGCAAATGCCAAAGCGAGGTTACTATCCTCAGACTCACCAGTCATTTCCAGAGCGTCCTGGCGTGTTATAGGTTCATCTTTCCAAGATTGCTGTAATGCCTTTTCCAAGCCGTCACGGAGCGTAGTAAGTTTTTCGCCTTTTAAGCCATGCTCAATTGCATAAAGCATGAACAGATATGAACGAATCTCACGCACCCCTGCTTTTGGCACCCGAATAGGAACCTGGATGAGCTTATCAAGA
Source organism: Citrobacter sp. Res13-Sevr-PEB04-36 (assembly GCF_015672735.1). GTDB lineage: Bacteria > Pseudomonadota > Gammaproteobacteria > Enterobacterales > Enterobacteriaceae > Citrobacter. The sequence continues at coordinate 25,921 of NZ_JADABY010000005.1, forward strand.
TAGTCTATTTGATGCCGCTGTGATGCCCCCTTGAAGTAATCAGCTACTGAAGAACGAATCATGTCCTCATCTGCTGCAATGATAAAGGCTGTATTAGTTAAGAAAAGGAATAACCTGATCGCTTCAAGTGTATGGATAGCATTAGCCGGTAGGCAGCGATCGAGGTTATCAATTACCACGATGAGTGGCTTGCCAAGCTCTTCTAAAATTTCCCCATATTCCTTACGAAATGCATCAATCTGCTGAGGAGGGCTTTTTTTAGCCTCAGGTTTAATCAAACCACCAGCCTTCTCTTTGCTTTCTTTAGCCAGATTGCCCAAAGCCTCATATTCTTCCTGGCTTTGGATACCGTCGGTAGCATTCCTAAACGCGCCAATTCCCCTAGAAAGTAAACCGCCAGTAGGGACTCCAGCAAATAAAGCAGCTCCTTCCGCCAGAAGCCCCATTGCTCTAAACCCATCAACTCGGCTCAGAAGTCTCTTCGCTTTTGAGATGAGAGTCGTATTTCCATCAGCTGCTTTTGTCAATGCTGTAGCGATGACTTCAAGTAAAGCTGCTCGCGCATCGTCATAGCCCTGATAGAGCCAAGAGTCAAAATTAATTACAATCCAATCTTTTTCATCTTGCTCAAGTTTTTGCTCTATCAATTTCAAAAGTGAAGATTTACCTGCCCCCCAATTTCCAAAAATGCCGATTGATACTGGTAACATGTTTTCGGTAGTAAGCACGTCTACAGCTAACTGGGATACTTCACCAAAATTTAGGTAATCCTCTGATGATTCCTTATCTGACCACATCTATTTATCCTTATTTCTCTTGACTGATGGAAGATTCAAATCCCAGGGCAAGGTCTATTCAAGATGTTGCTTCGGTTATCAACTTGTTAAGGGTTACAACTCAACTACCTGATTATATTTTCAATTCTCGGATAAGTGATATGCCCAATGATCGCACAAATCAGCCTGTAATCGGCTACGTAGAAGACCTCATGGTCCTCAGTACTTTGCTCACCGATGAAGAAAATCTGAGCCCTGTCTTTTAGCTTTTTCTTCCCTGCATCCTTCGCTTCTTCCTGGGCGGCCTCCAACTCGTTTCGAAGTGCTGTGCGTTTAGCTTGGGACCAGCCGCTCCATTCCACATGGAGTTTGTAACTTCGAGAAGGCTTGAGCTTTCCGGATTCATCTTTAACCCATTCTCCCGAAAGCGGAATGACAATCCGATTCTCATCTTGCTCAAATTTTTGCCACAACAACTGTGAGTAGAAAACTCGCAGTTCCGGATAGGGCTGAATCGGATCTTTAAGTTTTTTAAAGACAGTCATGTAAGTATCGGCATCAATATCCGGTATATGTAGTGACATACCTCGATCATAAGGGAAACGAATAAACGCTCTACAAATCTGACGAATAGCATTAACCGGACGACGCGATTGCCGTGTTGGTGCATTGCCTTTACTGGATGTTGATGATGCAGAACGCGTTGTGCTCGAATTGTTTTCACCACCCGTTGTGTCAGGATCAACAACCGGGCGTTTTTCAATCAACTTTAACCCTGCAGGCATCAAACCCGGTGCACTGTCCAAGAGATGGCGGACGCTTTTCTTCTGGCCCTGCTTAACAACAGTGCTCTCAGCATCAGCATCGCAGTTGATGTGTTCTTTTCCTGGCATTTTATTAAACGACGGTCTTTTCTTACTGCCTTTTTGCCAGGCGGAAGGATACATTTCGATTCCGCATCCCCAGCAGACATAACCACTGGTATCAACGATATCCAACAACCAGAGCTCTTCAGCATCCACTTTTTCTCCGGTGCGTTTGTCACGAGCAGATTCCATCCTTTCCTCCTAAAATGAACAGCCCTCGAGTTTTCTCAGGTTGAGATCCTAACAGCCCTGCTTTATCACCTGGCCCAGCGCTGTTAGGTTACCTGGTTATCCGCATCTCAGATGCCGTCACCCCTTCAGGTGTAGGAACGAGTGACCACAAGCGTGCATCAATGCCATCATTTTGCAGTTTGCGCATGAAATAACGCGCCTGAAGGGCATCATGTGTTGCAATTACAACCTGGAAGCCATGATCAACTATGTAATCACGCAGCAAATCGAATACGGACGCTGCATGGACCAAGTCATGATGCTGTGTTGGGTCATCCAGAAGAAGGCAGCGCCATGAGGACCACTGGTGCTCCAATGCCATGGAGAGCAAGAAGGTAAGCTGTAGATCAGTAAGCTGAGCTTCGCTCGCTATCGCCGGAACCGGTACTGACTCCCCATGTAACGGAACAGATACTTCAGCATGTTCCTTTCTGTAGATACTGCGAAAACCCAAACTGGTGCCAGTAAAGCGCTGTTCTCTGACTACGCGTTTGAGCAAAGCCTGCCACCTTGGAACGACAGAGAGCACATGTTTTTGTACATTCGAGATTTCAGTAGACAGGCAACGATTGAGCGTCTCCATCGCTTCAGATAATTGCAGCAACTGCGTCTGATTTGTTCTCTCGTTATCAATTCGCTGGCTAAGGTTCGTAGCGAATTCCTGCTCCGATGATGTTCCTCGGCGACGATCTATAAGCCCTTGCGCCAAACGAGTCTTTTCCAGCTTACTCCAAGTACCAATCTCAATTTTGAGTGTTTGTAACTGTTCTGAATGTCGGGACAGGTCGGCAACAGAAGACTGCAGTTGAATCTCTTTACTGCTCGCCACTTCGAGAGCGGGATCACCGGGAAAGGAGAGTTGTCTCCATGAATACCGGATTGAGGCTAGCTGAGCCTGAGCGTCAGTAATCTGCTTTTCGAGAACACTTATCTTATTATTAGCTTCAGTTAAAGAGGTACTCTGTCTATCCAATGCAGACTGCTCAGCCTCAATTTTTGATTTTAATTCAGCTAGTTGAATCGTATTTTTATTTTGTTCAGTGGACAAATCAGCCAGCGTTTTTGAAGGGAGTGCCCCTTCTGTTATTGCAGCTAATGCAGCGGTTGTTTGTACAAGACTAGCCAAGGCTCCGGCCCGATTCTGACGCGCAATATCCAGTTCGCGAGTCGACGTTTGATATGCGTTTTTAGACGCTTCCAATATTTCAGGTGTCGGTAGGGGGGCAAGGTTAAGCTGTTTTTCGTCAAGCTGCTGTTTCGCTGAAGCATTTGATTCTTCGCGACGTTGGATAGATGCTTTCGCTAGTTGTACCGTATCTCCATCAAGAAGGATGTTTGTTTTGAGTTGATTGATCTCCGCTATTGAGCGAACGATATCGCCTCGCAGTGCAATAATTTTACTCTGGCACGTTTTCAATTCTGTTTCAGTATGCGTCACTGTTTCTGTGCATTTACGCAAGTGATCGGATGCTGTTTTAACTCGCTGTTCTGCTTCGATGACTTTGGGGTCTATAGCCTCTAATGATCTAGTAATGCGTTCATGGAGAACGGCAGCGCCGTGTTCCACTCCACATAAAGGGCAGTCCCCGCGATCCTCTGGTAAATGTGCGGCAATGGTAGCTACAGATTGCCTTATAGAGTCAGCAGTAGACGTGAGCATCTCATGGAACTGCTTCGCTGAAAGCTCATCTGTTTCAGCTGATACCTTTAACGAATTCGCGGTATGAAGATACTCCTGAAGTACACGCTCCTGAATTTCCTCATTGCTAACCAAGTCGGTAATGGCCGCAATATGTTGAAGAATGTCTTCCCAGCGCTTGATAAGTTGATGAGTAGTGAGTACTTCACTATCTACAAGCTGCAGAGACTTACGCTGTTTATTTATAAGTTCATGTTCAATACGTAGCTGTTCGTTCCCCTCATGTACGTGACGCAAGGTTGATGCCAGAGACTGGGCGTCGGCCAACGCTTTGTCAGCTGACGCCAAGTCAAGCTTACATTGCTCGAAGGCCTCTTTGGTTCGCGCCTCACTATTGAGCCGGTTAAGCTGCTGTATAATTACATCACGTTCTGCTTCAGCTGTGACAAGTTCCTTCTGGAGTTTATCTTTTTTATCAACTAGCTGGGCTCGTTCCTGTTCTTTTTGTGTCAGTTCCTCTTTAGCAGTTATAAGCTCATTGCCAAGCTGCTCAGAACGCGCTTGCTCAGAAACGAACCGGCCAATTAGTCCATCCACTTCCATAAGCGCAGTAATCTGTTCGCGAAGTCGGTTCAGCTTTGCTTGTACTGTTTGCTCTAATGCCTCGTGCATTGTTTCCAGATTGCTGATACCCACTGGCGGAACCAGTAAACCTACTGGCAATTGTTCTGCACTCTGAGTATTGCGAGCGATGTCTGAGATTGATTCTGCGATGTTTTCTTTACTACGCAGGGCCCCCTGAGATTGTGATGCCGCCTGGTCCCGATCAAGAATCAGACTTTGCCACTCCCCAAGCTCAGCTTCGAGCGCCTCAAGGGCTCCCTTTGCTTGCTTCAGCTTTTCAGTGAGAACGCGGCGAATGCCGCCAAGAGCATTACTAACTAGGGTTCCATCTTTACCGATTGGCAAGCGAGCCAGTTGAGCGCCCGCAACTTTTGCATCCGCTTTGACCAGCCATTGGCCCTCGCGCTGATCCAGTAAGTGGGTAAGTCTTAATAAAAAGGGGATGTCCTCCGAATTCGTATCCGGAAAAAGAGAGCTTAAATCACCAGTCCTTTCGACGTCACCTTCGTTGCTCACCTGCGCAGAGGCTTGTACATCCCCAAAATCCAAGACCACCTTAGCGACAGTCTGGCTGTCCCTGATAATGGGTGAAAGATTCTCGCCTAGACGAGAAATATTACCCGTGAGACTAAATTCGATCGCTTCGAAGAAGGCCGTTTTCCCCGTACCGTTAGGGGCCAGTAAAATGGTTGCACCGCCACTTAGCTCAATTTTGGTGTCGGTACCGTATCGGCGGACATTTGAGAGTGTGATAGATTTAAGTTGTTTCATTGAAAGTCCTTCTCTCCAAACATCATATCCCTCAGCGCATTAACAATTTCATCGCCAGATTTCTCAGAGAGCAACAATTCACGCCATGTTTCGAGATGAGGTTCTACCCAAGAGTGTGCTTGCCCCATCGAGTTCAGAGACGCTAGCAGAGGATCGCTGATATCATTCCCACCTCTCGCAGGTGTTAAAGACGCCAGAAAACTTCGATCAAGGAAGGAGTCAATATCTTCCTGCTTTCTGAACACCACCTTCCTGCAAAATCGATCGTCCGTTTCAAAACGGGCAGCATCTTCTGACTCAACTCCATCGATGAGCATAAACATGTAAAGGTCTGCTGTCTGAGGCTCTGCAAGTATGTCTCGGATATCAGCGGCCCATCGGAAAGCGCTCTGGATATTATCCACGTTACTAGGAAATGCTGTGATCAGCACTGTTCGCCATCCAGCATTTTCCCGATTAATGCGTCTGAGTTGTATTGCAGTCATGCCGATATCAATTGAGGGTGAAACCATTTCGTCCACATCTGGAAAATGAACTTCATAGCGGCCCTTAGCACGCTTGGTTATAGCAGTAACGAGTTCTTGGATTGTCGGCATTTCAGGATCCCTTCGCATTCTTCTCAATGGCCGATTCACGAGCGAGCTTTCGATCTTGCCACTGCTTAGTGAAATGTTGGCGTACGGAGTCAAGTGTTCCGTTATGTAAATGACGAAACATACCAGACCGCGTGACGAGCAGGTGAGGTTGACGCTCCGCGGCCATACTGGTCGCAGTCTCTGCGTCGTCAGCCATACCTATATTCAATAATTCTGATGGGGATGTACTCACACCCGATAAGATAACGATGGGATCCGGATTAGGGCCAATAACGTCTATTAACGGATCGTCAGAAAGCTCACGTACTCCCGAAAAACCACCCGCAGGACCAGACCAGTACTTAAGAGCAATGCTCAATACTGGGCCACCTTCCTGAAAAGATTCCCAGTTATTACTGTCCTCAGGCAAACCCACAGCAACCAGTAATAAGGTTTCAACAGCGGTAACAAGAAGATTTAAAGTACGAAGGCCCAGGCGAAGCGCATATCTTTCATTTTTTTTCTCCGTTTTCGGATAGAGAAGCTGATCCATGAATTTTCGGCGTTTTTCTGGTGCAGCTGCGAACCCACTCAGCCATGACTGCCAAACCTTCTCCATCGCATCTGCTAGCGCCGAATCTGAGATTGAGCCAAGCTTTTCTGAAACCCCTTGAAGAAGGCGTTGCCACAGCACGTCGTCCATAGCTTTAGCAAGCGCTTCAGCTTCTCCTCGAGCAGCATTTACTGTCTTAAATTCATAATCCTGTGCACAGGATAGGCGTTCGGCATTTTCAAGCCAAGGTAGGTCGCTGAAGTCATGTTCTGCACAGCCAAGTGTGTGTCCAATTTCATGACCAACGCTACTGCGCCACACTGGTTCACCTAACATCAGCCCCTGACTGCCTTGGGGTAAATGCAAAGCTATACGCACAATAGCAGAAAGAAGAGTCAGATTATCGCCTAATGGGGGGGAGTAATTGGCATACACTCTGAGCTTGCGGTTGCCGGGCTCACGACTCCACATGTGCTCAACGACCCCTTTTGCGGACCTATCTGTTGAACCGGCAAGATCAAGCGTTCCGGCTAATGACCAAGTTTTACTAGCCATATTAGAACCGTCGCTTAACTGATACTGAACCCAGGTTTCAACATCAGGGCGCAGTTCACTTCGCAGTTCTTGGACGACGTCATGGCATCCCAAGGCTGCTACGTCAGATGTTTCTGCCGCGATATAGGTAATTAAACGGTCCAGTGTACGATTCGGATCGCTGAAGTAACGACCAAGCGAGTGAATTGTCCGATCTTTTAATGTCGCATCGTTACCAATACAATTGATCTTAACCCGGCGAAGCACATTTCGTATCTGACTCCAATCTTCGAATCCACACCAAGTTGTTAGCCATAAATAAGCCCTCGTGGTTGGACCATCCTGACGTTTAGCTAATTCCTCTACACTGAGTCCTTTTTGACTACAAAGATCACAGACTTCTTCTAAATGATTGACTGAAAAATTATCTTTTATCTGCAGATGCAGACCCACGAGGGTGAGTCTAAACTCACGATTAGGGGATTCATCAAGTTTTCCCGCTTTCGCGATTCTGGCAAGACTGGAAAACGCCGAGTCTAAAACGGAATTGGTCGGGGAGATGGGCGAGGAACCCTTTCTGGGTTTTTTAGCGAGTTGTACAGCTTTATCAGGATCTTTGGTACAAAAGTCAGTCGACTGGCGCTTAATCTGTAAATGCTCATAGTGGTCTGTGGTGTGCATGATTACTACATCGTCCCACTCCTCAATGCCACCTTGTTCAGCACCAATCGACAGAGGTGCCAGCCTTCCACTTAAGAATTTATCAAGCATGTCCGCCAGACACTGAGCAATCACCAGCTTTTCATAGTCAGACTTCCGCTCTAACCGGAACCTTCTGAGCATTCAGATTTTCCTTATTGCATTTTCTGCCCCAAAAAAAATTAGGGATATGCTAACCGAATTGGCAAGGGTTTTATAGTGAGCTTGGTTTCATCTTGCAGTAAGAATTAAACGTTTTTTATGGTTCTTTGTGGCTTACAGCGCTGATAACTTCTTGATGATACATAAATTGAGAGGCGTACCAGTTGTCAGCGCTACCTTTCTGTAAGGTGTGATAGAAGTTATGCAGGTATCTACGTTGTTGGGTTTAATGACTTAAACTTTTGGGAATACCCTGAATCACTTCAAAGTGTAATTCTCAGGGGTGGAATAGCTATACATCGCTCATAACAGATCCCTCGTTCCTTCAGACGGTTCGCTTAGTGCTGTGAGTCCAACGAGTGGAAACGCATACCAGCATTATAAAAAATTTCAGACAGATATTATCTCCCTGAACATACCCCTCAACGGCAGAACCACAAGGTTCTGCCGTTTTTGTATTCTTTTCAGAGGAGCAGTAATGAAACAATTTGACGGTCTGCAGTCACTGCAGCAACCGCTTTCCGGCCTGCCCCAGTGGGTCTCTGAACACATTCTGCAGCGGATAAATCAGTTAACCCACTACGAGCCTGTAATAGGGATTATGGGGAAAACCGGCGCGGGTAAGAGCAGCTTGTGCAATGCTCTGTTTGCCGGGGAGGTGTCACCAGTCAGTGATATTGCAGCCTGCACACGCGAACCCTTGCGCTTTCGCCTGCAGCTGGGAAAGCGCTATATGACCATCGTGGATCTGCCCGGTGTGGGCGAAAGTAGCGTTCGCGATAACGAGTATGCCGCGCTGTATTGTCAACAGCTTCCCCGTCTCGACCTGGTGCTGTGGTTGATCAAGGCCGATGACCGGGCACTGGCGGTGGATGAGCATTTTTATCATCAGGTGATTGGTGAGGCATACCGGCATAAAGTGCTGTTTGTTATCAGCCAGTCCGACAAGGTTGAACCCACCTGCGGTGATGAAAAGCTATCTACAGAGCAGAAACAAAATATCAGCCGCAAAATCTGTCTGCTGCATGAGCTGTTCCAACCTGTAAACTCTGTCTGCGCGGTGTCGATACGTTTGCAGTGGGGGCTGCGGGTGATGGCTGAAAGGATGATCCGTTGCCTGCCGCGTGAGGCCAGCAGTCCGGTAGCAGTTCAGCTTAGTGCTCCTCTTCGTACCGATGCCGTTAATAAAAAAGCCCGTGACGATTTTGGTGAAACAGTAGGCTCAGTACTGGACACTGTAAGTTCCCTGCCCCTCATACCGGCCCCGGTTCGGACAGTTATCCAGTCTGTACGCAATATCGTGGTATCAGTCGCCCGTGCAGTCTGGGGTTTCTTCTTCTGAACATTAACCATTCCAACCCGTAGTTTCCTGAGCCCTGCCGCCATTTTGCGGCGGGGCTTTTTGTATTTATTTTTCATCATGAGGAGTCTGCTTATGACCCGTCTGGCTTCGCGCTTTGGCGCAGCAAATCTTATCCGTCGTGACCGTCCGTTAACTCACGAAGAGCTGTTTCGTGTGGTGCCCAGTGTCTTCAGCGAGGAGAAGCATGCGTCACGCAGCGCACGTTATACCTGGATACCAACCATTACCGTTCTTGAAAATCTGCAGCGTGAGGGCTTTCAGCCTTTCTTTGCCTGCCAGACCCGTGTTCGTGACCCTGGGCGTCGCGAGCATACAAAGCACATGCTGCGCCTGCGTAGGGAGGGGCAAATTACCGGCAAACAGGTCCCGGAAATTATTCTGCTCAACTCTCATGATGGCTCCAGCTCGTATCAGATGTTGCCGGGATTATTCCGTGCCGTATGCCAGAACGGACTCGTCTGCGGTGAGTCGTTTGGCGAGGTGCGGGTGCCGCACAAAGGAGATGTGGTGACTCAGGTGATAGAGGGGGCGTATGAAGTGCTGGGGATTTTTGACCGTGTGGAAGAGAAACGGGATGCCATGCAGTCGCTGATTTTGCCGCCACCTGCACAACAGGCTCTGGCACAGGCTGCACTGACGTACCGTTTCGGTGAGGACCACCAGCCGGTGACAGCACCTCAGATACTCTCCCCACGCCGCTGGCAGGATGAGAGCAATGATCTGTGGACCACATACCAACGTATTCAGGAGAACCTGATTAAGGGCGGGCTCAGTGGAAGGAGTGCGAAAGGCGGAGGAACGCATACCCGTTCGGTGCGCGGTATTGACGGTGATGTGAAGCTTAACCGTGCACTGTGGGTGATGGCGGAAGCGATGCTCTCCGGATTTGAGGCAAACAGATGTTAACTCCGGCAGTATGCGGACACCTCCTGTCCGTTTGCTGATTAATTTCCAGGCAGCTTTTCCTCAAAAGACTATGAAGCCGCATTCTGATTGCATTCATCCTGCAGAAAAAATACCGCTTCAGCTGTCCGTATCCTGTCCGGCCCTCTCGTTACACTAATCACTTAATTTTCAGTCCATTAACAGAGTGGGGAACGCCTCTCATGTCTCAGTCTGAGCGCCGCCATGAGCGCCTTGCGGTTCGCCTGTCGCTGATTATCAGCCGTCTTGTGGCGGGGGAAACGCTGGCCATACAGACACTGGCCGTCGAATTTGGCGTGTCAGTGCGCACATTGCGTCGGGATTTTCGCGAGCGTCTGGCCTATCTCGACCTGGAGTTCCGTAACGGGCAATGTCGTCTACTGTCCGGCAGCCGTCAGAGGGAGCTGACGGTGCAGACCTTTGTCCGTCAGTCCGGTGTGGAGGCTCTTTTTCCGGATATTGACAACCAACTGATCAACTCACTATTGAGTGCCAGCGAGTCTCCCTGCCTTATCTGGCACAGCACCAACTCCAGAACACAGGCACGGACTGAAGTTTTTACGCGACTTATCCGCGCCATCACTGAACACCGTCGGGTTACGCTACTGGCAGAAGGTCATCGTTGCACAGGTCTGGCCCCCTATCGACTGGTGTGCAGCGACGGCTGCTGGTACCTGACCGGTGAACATGAAGGACATATATCGGTTTTCACACTGGGTGATATTCACACGGTGACATTCAATCCTGCGCTTTTTGTCCCGGATACACAGGTACGTAATCTGTTGTCACATCCCGATTTTCTTCGGGTTTTACCTCACTTTCAAACTTTCCATTCACTTCTCGTTGTCGGCGACGACGGTTTTTCACCCTATAAGGAGCAAAGATGAAATTACTCACTGCAACCACACTGGCGCTCAGTCTGTGCGTCGGAACAATTTTGCCAGTAGCCGCTGAAAATGTTGTGGGTACTGTTAAGGCCTGGCAATACATGCAGGCAGACGGCTGGAAATCAGCTGATGGTCTGGACAACCATACCCTTAGCAATGCGCTGTATGGTGCCAGAGTGATCGATAATTATCCCTGGACTCGGCAATTCCTGCTACGTCAGGGATACAATGGAGGTTATTTTATAGCCGATAAAAATACTAAAACGGTACGCAAACTGTCGCTTAAAACAGCCAGTGGTTCTTCCTCAGATTTGACATCTGTCTACCAGGGTGAGGGAAAGGCATGTGGTTTCGTTCTGATTGATACGCAGGCGGCATTGCTTGACGAGGCACAGCAGCGAGCGAGTGGAACTGATGACCCGGCAGAGACAGTGCGAGTAGCCCGGATAAAATTTAAACCAAACACCCTGATGGTCGTGCCTGATAACTGCGTCAATCCCAAACAACAGGCCGCGCTGGAGGCTAAGCGTTCTCAAAAAGACAGGGAGCTGCAGCAATGGGTGGCAAAGCAGAGTATGGCTGAACTCTGCCGCCGAACCGGTAACTGTTGAGGATCTGATTACAGATGTTTTAAACCACGCCAGATGGTTTACATGCATATCTGGCGCAATCCAGTTCCCATTTATTAGGAAGATCATGCTAAAAATAATAATCGCTGTTATCCCTGCTTTCATTCTCTCACTTACTGCCTTCAGTGCCAGTGCCGCGCAGCTTCCGGAAAGTCTGATGGACAAAGACAACCCCGGCCAGGAATACTGGTGCCAGGGGAACGACATCAACACTACCATCTGCTCGTTGACCGATGTCAGCGATGACCGTAAGTTTGCCCTGATTCAGGACCTGCCTGGTCCAGCCTGTGAAGATTTAAGCTTCGGGGTTATTGACCTGGTATTTAACACTGGACTTAACATCTCTTATGACGGTGGTGACTGCAAGGGAGATGTAAAGGCCGGATTTGTGCGTGGCACAAAAGATAATGCCCTGTATGTGAAGATTGTCCGGGGCAGCAAAACTTTGCGCCTGTATAAGGTACAGACGGGGTTCTGACTGAATCCGCATAACAACACTCTCTCAAAACCCCTGACGCATCTGCGTCAGGGGTTTTTGCTTTTAAGGTGCACCGAATGCCTGAATCTCAATTACTGCCGTCGGACCCTTTCACCCGACAGCAGGCCGACGCTATTACCAGCCGGTATCAAAACGTCGCTATAGAAGATGACCAGTGCAGTCACTTTCGCCTGGTAGTTTGTGACTCCGAAGGTCGAATGGTCTGGCGGGCATGGAGCTTTGAAACGGATGCCGGTGAAGGACTTAACCGCTATATCCGCAAGTCAGGCATCCTCAGAGCATCCTCCTGCTGACTACACCCATTCATCATCCCTGTATGTCCTTCCCATACGCCAGCCATCGTCGCTGGCGTTTTTATTCACGGAGAATATCCATGACGACACAAACGCAATGCGAATTGATGTCCGCTAATGAACCTCAATTTGACCTTACTGCAACACCCGTACCTGACGAACAGCGTCTCGATTTCTGGCCGCTGTACTTTGGCGCTATCCCGCAGTGGATATCGCTGGAACCCCGTATTTTCGCCTGGATGGACCGCTTCTGTGATGAGTACAGCGGTGGTATCTGGTCCTTTTACACGCTCAGCAATGGCGGCGCGTTTATGGCCCCTGATGCAGACGGTGACGATAAATGGCATCTGCTCAACGGCATGAACGGCAATGGTGCGGAAATGAGCGCAAAAGCTGCAGGTATCGCTGTCTGCCTTATTGAATACAGCCATCACGCCTGTCGTACAGAATGTGACGCTATGACCGCACACTATTATCGCCTGCGGGACTATGCCCTGCAGCATCCTGAAGCTCACGCCATTCTGCGCATCATCGACTGACCGGAGGTACAACGAATGAAACAGCTTTCCTTTTTGCCCGGCGAGATAACGCCACAGGACCGGCGTCTCATCCAGCGTGCCCTCAGGATTCTGGACCGGCATCTGCATGAGCCCGGGGTAGCCTTCACCTCCACTCATGCCGTTCGGGAATGGTTACGACTGCATATGGCCGCACTTGAGCGGGAAGAGTTCCGGGTGTTGTATCTGGACAACCAGAATCAGCTTATTGCCCATGAGACGCTCTTTAGCGGCACGATTAACCGCACCGAGGTCCATCCCCGGGAAGTAGTCAAACGTGCTCTGTATTTCAATGCGGCGGCGGTGATACTGGCGCATAACCATCCTTCCGGCGAGACGACGCCCAGCCAGGCTGATAAAGCCCTCACGCAGCGGCTGGTTCAGGTACTTCAACTGGTGGATATCCGCGTACCTGACCATCTGATTGTCGGCGGCAGGCAAATCTATTCGTTCGCAGAACACGGTCTGCTGTGAGGTATTGACATGAAAATTATCAGTAAACGCCGGGCAATGACGATATACCGCCAGCATCCTGAGTCCCGAATCTTTCGCTACTGCACCGGCAAATATCAGTGGCACGGTAGCGTCTGTCATTACACCGGCAGGGATGTTCCGGATGTCACAGGAGTCCTTGCTGTGTACGCCGAACGCCGCCAGGACTGCAACGGGCCTTATACCTGCTTGATGAGTATTACCCTGAACTGACAATAAAGGAGAACTGTAATGAGCAACATCACATGGGGCCTGCAGCGCGATATTACGCCACGCCTGGGAGCTCGTCTGGTGCAGGAGGGCAACCGGCTGCACTATCTGGCTGACCGGGCCAGCATCACCGGTGAGTTCAGTGACGCCGAATGCCGGAAACTGGATGAAATATTCCCGCACTTTATCAGCCAGATGGAATCCATGCTGACCACGGAAGAACTGAATCCCCGTTACACCCACGGTATTACCCTGTATCACAATGGTTTTACCTGCGAAGCCGATACCTTTGGCAGTTGCGGCTACGTATACATCGCTATTTACCCCACTCAGCGTTAATTACCTTCACGAGAGCAAACATGAAACCTCAACCTGCAACAACTTCGCGGGCGGTGAAGCCCTGTCTGTTGCCCGTGGCTGTCTGGAAAATGTTACTGACACGCCTGCTTGAACAGCACTATGGCCTGACACTGAACGACACCCCGTTCAGTGATGAAACTGTGATTCAGGAACACATTGATGCCGGTATCACGCTGGCTGATGCCGTTAACTTTCTGGTGGATAAGTACGAGCTGGTTCGTATCGATCGCAGAGGGTTTAGTTGGCAAGAACAATCACCTTATCTTCGGGCCGTTGATATTCTGCGAGCTCGACAGGCAACTGGCTTGTTACGACAAAGCCAAAGTGACCTAGAACGCTGAATTCTACGAGCAGCATTCCCAATCTTCATCACCAATATTTCTCCTTTATTTACTCCTTGCATAATGCGTCTGCTACTTACAGTGGACGCAATACATCTTACGGACAAAATATCATGTAAACAGATAGTAAGACCTTTCGTGATCAACTGAGACAGTTTGTCTCAGCCAGCACTAGACAACAAGCTCTGATCAAGATGATGCCCCTAACACTATTAAATGCTACTCATTTGATAAATTGAGGGTTCCATAACAAAGTAGTAGATTGCCTTGTCATACAGTAATCAAGTAACTAAGCTGACCGGCTTAATGGCGGTAGTACTGCTTGTTTTGTACAATTAGTTGCGTAATGGTCTCTGATCAGATAAATATACAACTGTTTTTATATACAGGTTTAATGGCATGTTACAATATACATCTGTAGAGATTTGCGCAGGAGCAGGAGGTCAAGCCTTAGGGTTACATAACGCTGGCTTCGCTCACCGCGCACTAGTCGAGATTGATCCAGCTGCCTGCGAAACTCTTCGCCTCAACAATGAGCTCCATTCTTTGGGTTGGGGAGATATCGTAGAAGGTTGCGTTAAGCATTTTGCTGAACACACTGCATATAGTTTTTCTGATGTTGATTTGGTTGCAGGGGGAGTTCCTTGCCCACCATTCTCAAAAGCAGGGAAGCAACTTGGCAAAGATGATGAACGTGATTTGTTTCCGACGGCGCTCAAAATTGTGAACACCATTAAGCCAAAAGCAGTAATGATTGAAAATGTTTCTGGTTTATTAGACCCAAAGTTTAAGCAATACCGGCAAGAACTAGATCATGCTTTCTCTGCAATGGGCTATAAAACCTTTTGGAAACTTCATCATGCCTCTGATTACGGAGTTCCTCAGCTTCGCCCACGTGTTCTTTTAGTGGCATTGCGTGGTGAATATGCAGCTCATTTTCATTGGCCGAGTGAAACGTTGATACCGCCGACTGTGGGTGATGCCCTCTTTGACTTAATGTCAATGGGAGGTTGGGAAGGAGCTGAAGCCTGGAGAAAGGCAGCAGATAATATAGCTCCTACACTTGTTGGCGGCTCCCATAAGCATGGTGGGCCAGATCTTGGCCCGACAAGAGCCAAAAGATCCTGGCAAGCGCTTGGAGTCAATGGACATTCCATAGCGGATAATGGCCCTGAAAAGGGGTTTATCGGGTATGTTGGAAGAGACGGAAAAATTCGGACTGGTTTTGAAAATATGCCTCGTTTGACTGTAAGAATGGCTGCACGAATCCAAGGTTTCCCCGACTGGTGGAAATTCTCTGGTAAAAAAACAGCTGCTTATCGTCAAGTCGGTAACGCTTTCCCCCCCCCTGTTGCCGAGGCAACAGGAAGGCAAATCCGTAAAGCACTCGAAGCTGTTGACATCATGAAAAAACAACAGTTGGCGTTACCACTCGAGTCAAATGATATTCAGAGCTTGCGTATTGCGTAGGCAACGATTTCGTCTAATGAAATCCCATCTGCATCGGCTAGCTGCTGAGCTTTTCTTAAAGCAGCTTCTGGCAGATGGAGCATTGTTGTTATCCCGAACTTTTCAGGGAATGCCCATGAGCATGTGTAACAATCATCAGTACATCCCTCACATGCTCTTCTCTTACCTACGTTGCAATTGTGGCAAAGAGCTTGCCAATTGGTTAACTCATTTCCACCACCACGTGACAAAGGTATTTTGTGATCCGCTTGTAGCCCCCTGACCCCAGCAGCAACAGTTTTACCACATGTTGCACATGTGTTGCTGTGGTTAGAAAATAAACCAGATCGTTGTGATTCTGTCAGGTATTCCCTTTCCATTGGTGGGGCAATCATATTTGATTTTAGCCGCCAAGCATGCCCCGAGAACTCCGCAATGTACGAGCTTTCGAGATCACAGCCTAGTTCATCTCGTAATTCTCTTGTTCGTCTATCGAAGTACTTTTGCCCTGTCAGTTCCAGTAGTTCTATTGATGAGACCCAAGGTTTAGGAAAATCAATATCATCCGAGCCCCATAATCTCTTCAGGATAGTCAACTTGACTTCACTCAATCGCTTTTTTTTAGGTAACGCTGACAAATAATTTTCGAATAATTCCATGCTATCTCTCGAAAGAAACCTTAAAATCACAAGGGATTACACCACAGATGGAAGTGTACAGGGAAGGGCTATCTTAAAATCAGGCATACCTAAACAGGCTAAGAACCAAAGCTTCACAATACGTATTTTTCAAAAAAATCGTTCTGATATCACTACTAATGAACATCCTATCATCAATGTGAAAAATCGACAGGAATGAGCCAACCTGAAATTGCATATATCAACTGTTGATGTAGGTCGATGAAAATCACTTACACATACAGTTACACGCGAAAAAATTATAATATAAGCAAAGAGAGTTTTTAACGTAACTAATTGATTTTGATGGTGCCGATAATAGGAGTCGAACCTACGACCTTCGCATTACGAATGCGCTGCTCTACCAACTGAGCTATATCGGCACTGATAAAGACATGCCCACGACTGTGAACACGGGGTAGAAGGTTAAAACTAACCGGGCGATGCGTCAATGGCCTTGCGAATCAAACGCCTATTTTTGCATCACCCGGTTTCAATTACGCACGAATCGTGTCGTCACCGAAGCCGATCCACTTGTATGTGGTCAGTGCTTCCAGCCCCATCGGTCCGCGTGCGTGTAATTTCTGCGTACTGACCGCCACTTCCGCACCCAGTCCAAACTGGCCGCCGTCGGTAAAACGGGTGGAGGCGTTAACGTACACCGCAGACGAATCCACCTCGTTAACGAAGCGGTTAGCGTTGTGCATATCGCGCGTCAGAATCGCATCTGAATGCTGGGTGCCATGTTCACGAATATGGGCGATGGCCTCATCCAGGTCACTGACGATTTTTACGTTCAGATCCAGCGACAAAAACTCGTCGTCGTACTCTTGCGCTTTTACCGCCACCACGTTGGCAGGACCGGCCTGCAATTGGGTCAGCGCTGCCTCATCAGCATGCAGCGTGACGCCGCTTTGCGCCATCTGCTGGCTCAACGCTGGCAGGAAGCGTCCGGCGATATTCTGCTGCACCAGCAGCGTCTCGACGGTATTACAGGTACTGGGACGCTGAGTTTTGGCGTTAACGATAATCCGGAGTGCGGCGATGATATCTGCGCTTTCATCCACATAGATATGACAAACGCCAATGCCGCCGGTGATCACCGGAATGGTCGACTGTTCGCGGCACAGTTTGTGCAGGCCAGCGCCGCCGCGCGGGATCAGCATATCGATGTATTTATCCATGCGCAGCATTTCGCTGACCAGCGCGCGGTCCGGATTATCAATCGACTGCACGGCGGCGGCCGGTAAACCACAGGCCTCCAGCGCCTGCTGAATCACTGCTACGGTTGCCGCGTTTGTCCGGTACGTCTCTTTACCACCGCGCAGGATCGCCGCATTGCCGGTTTTCAGGCACAGGGAGGCGACATCAACGGTGACGTTAGGACGCGCTTCATAAATCACGCCAATCACGCCCAGCGGGACGCGACGACGCTCCAGACGCAGGCCGCTATCCAGAAGACCGCCGTCAATCACCTGCCCGACCGGGTCGGCGAGGTTGCACACCTGACGTACGTCGTCGGCGATGGCTTTCAAACGTGCCGGGGTCAGCGCCAGACGGTCAAGCATAGCTTCGCTCAGACCATTTTCCCGCGCCTGCTCAACGTCTTGTGCGTTAGCGCTGAGGATGCTTTCGGTTTGTGCTTCCAGTTCGTCGGCAATTTTTTCCAGCACGCGGTTTTTTTCGCGGCTGGAGAGTAGCGCCAGCTTATACGACGCTGCTTTGGCAGCAATGCCCATTTGTTCCAGCATATGACTGCTCCTTAACGGGTGATCATGTCATCGCGATGGACGGCAACCGGGCCATATTCATAGCCGAGGATTGCGTCAATCTGTTGAGAGTGATGTCCGGCAATACGGCGCAGCGCGTCGCTGTTATAGCGGGTGACGCCGTGGGCAATATCACGCCCTTCAAGATTGCAGATACGAATCACTTCACCACGAGAGAAGTTGCCTGTCACGCTTTTAATGCCTTTTGGCAGTAACGAACTGCCGCGTTCCAGAATGGCGGAGGTTGCCCCTTCATCGACGGTGATTTCCCCGGCAGGCGGTGCGCCGAAGATCCAGCGTTTGCGGTTCTCCAGCGGAGAAGCCTGAGCATGAAAACGCGTCCCCACGGACACGCCTTCCATTACATCGCCAATCACACCAGGCTTGCTGCCTGCGGCAATAATGGTGTCGATACCGGCGCGGCAGGCCACGTCTGCCGCCTGCAGCTTGGTGCCCATACCGCCGGTACCGAGACCAGAGACGCTGTCTCCGGCGATAGACCGCAGCGCGTCATCAATCCCGTAGACGTCTTTAATCAGCTCAGCCTGCGGATTAGTACGCGGGTCAGCGGTGAACAGGCCCTGCTGATCGGTGAGCAGCAGCAGCTTATCGGCCCCGGCCAGAATCGCCGCCAGCGCCGACAGGTTGTCGTTATCACCGACTTTGATTTCGGCGGTTGCCACCGCGTCGTTCTCATTGATGACAGGAACGATGTTGTTATCCAGCAGCGCACGTAACGTGTCGCGGGCGTTAAGGAAACGTTCTCTGTCTTCCATATCCGCACGCGTCAGCAGCATCTGCCCGACATGGATGCCGTAAATGGAGAACAGTTGTTCCCACAGTTGAATCAGTCGACTCTGCCCTACCGCCGCCAGCAGCTGTTTAGAGGCGATCGTTGCCGGGAGCTCAGGGTAACCAAGATGCTCACGCCCGGCGGCAATCGCGCCCGAAGTAACAATAACAATGCGATGCCCTGCGGCATGGAGCTGCGCGCACTGGCGGACCAGTTCTACGATGTGGGCACGGTTCAGGCGGCGCGATCCGCCCGTTAGCACACTGGTGCCAAGTTTTACCACCAGCGTCTGGCTGTCACTCATGATTCTCTGCCATTCAAGATTGGGGAAATGATATCAAACGAACGTTTTAGCAGGACTGGCCCCGGTTGCCAACAGCCAGCGCACAAAGCATGAAATTTTATTGCGCAGGATCAGCAAGCGTAGCGGCAAGTTTTGACGTTTTTATGACAGAAACAAATAAACATCCTTTTTTAAAAATATTCTTACTTTGTCATAAAACGTTCATTGCCAGACGTTAAAAACCTTCCTGTCTTTGAACGGGGATTACACCCAGTAAATATTCGCGCGTACTTTAAATCAGGAATGAAAATGAAAAAGAGCACTCTGGCATTAGTGGTGATGGGTATTATGGCATCAGCATCCGTACAGGCCGCGGAAGTATATAATAAAAACGGAAATAAACTTGACGTGTACGGCAAAGTTAAAGCCATGCACTACATGACCGATAATGACAGCAAAGACGGCGACCAGAGCTATATCCGTTTTGGTTTTAAAGGCGAAACCCAAATTAACGATCAGCTGACCGGCTATGGTCGTTGGGAAGCTGAGTTCGCGGGCAATAAAGCCGAAAGCGATTCCAACCAGCAAAAAACACGTCTGGCCTTCGCGGGCCTGAAATTGAAAAACCTCGGTTCCTTCGACTACGGTCGTAACCTGGGTGCGCTGTACGACGTTGAAGCGTGGACCGATATGTTCCCGGAATTCGGTGGAGACTCTTCCGCACAGACCGATAACTTCATGACCAAACGCGCCAGCGGTCTGGCGACGTACCGTAATACCGACTTCTTCGGCGTCGTTGACGGCCTGGATCTAACCTTGCAATACCAGGGTAAAAATGAAGACCGCGATGTGAAAAAACAGAACGGTGATGGTTTTGGTACGTCGGTGACCTATGACTTTGGTGGCAGCGATTTCGCCATCAGCGGCGCGTATACTAATTCCGATCGTACCAATCAGCAGAATCTGCAAAACCGTGGTGCGGGCGATAAAGCCGAAGCCTGGGCAACAGGTTTAAAATACGATGCCAACGATATTTATATTGCCACGATGTACTCTGAAACGCGCAAAATGACGCCTATTTCTGGTGGCTTCGCCAATAAAACACAGAACTTCGAAGCAGTAGTTCAGTACCAGTTTGATTTTGGTCTGCGTCCGTCCCTGGGATATGTGCTGTCGAAAGGCAAAGATATTGAAGGTATCGGCAATGAAGACCTGGTAAATTATATCGACGTGGGCGCGACCTATTATTTCAACAAAAATATGTCGGCGTTTGTTGATTATAAAATCAACCAGTTGGATAGCGATAATAAGCTGGCCATCAACAATGATGATATCGTCGCGGTGGGGATGACCTACCAGTTCTGATTTAGCATAAAAAATGCCGGATGGGGTTGCGCCGCCATCCGGCATTTTGCTGTTCACTATGCCGTTAATTTAACCGGCTGATCCTTAAAGTCGTCCGCAGGCTCCAGTGCCAGATTCAGCGACGTTAGCAACCCACGCAATTTTTCATGAAACTCACGTAAGGTGTACTCCAGTCGATCTACCACTTCAGTCTCTTTGATGGGCACGGCGGTCCAGTTGCCGTCTTGATCAAACAAACCAAACTGGTAGCTGTACGTGAAGCGTTTTTCCTGTGCTTCTAACTCCATCCACCAGCCCCAGAATTCACGCTTCTCCGGCGCGGGTTTCACGTTGACGCAAACAGCCAGACAATCGAAAAAAAATCGATTATCTTCGCACTGCCCTTCCCGGATGTAGGGGCCAAGCGCGGTTAATTTCTTGATCAATCTGCTTTTCGGGTGTCCACTCGGTAACGTCATTGCGATCTCCTTAGGTGAAGCAACTGTTTTACCAAATCAATAAAATTTAGCAATCTATTAACACAATCTATGACTGATCCATCCGGTTATTTCTTGCAGCGCTTTATCAAAATTGCGATACACCGGGTTGAACGGGATCTCCATCAGCTTACCGTCAGAAGATGACGATGTGATTAAGCGAGACTCGTCTTCCGGACTAAACGGATCGTTTTTCCAGAACCCCGACAGCATCGGCGTTGGACAACGTCGGCCCAGCAGGCCTTGTACCTTTAATGAATAGCGATTGAGTTCGACACGCAGCGCATCATCGGAGGCGTCGTGCATACCCAGACGGCTGGCCAGCACATCAAGATACATTTCCGGGACGCTTGCCTGGCGCTGTGGGTCGCTGAGCAGCGCATGCACCACCGGCCCCAGACACGCCACGGCCTTCAGACGCGACGACTCCAGATAAGCCAGTCGTACCGCCACGTTGGCGCCAAAGCGAAAACCAAATGCCGCCACACGGGTGTGATCGACCCAGGGAATGTTAGGCAGCGCTTTTAATACGTGCTGATGCAGTTGGCTGGAATCCTGGGTCAGTTTCCATTTTGACGAGAACCCAACTGAGGGCATATCTAGCGTCAACATGGCAATGCCGCGCGGGGCAAAATAGCGCTCATACAGGGTGTAGTAGTCCGTTTGCATGGAATCCAGCCCTCCGCACATCAGCACCGTCGGGAACGGGCCATCACCTTTTGGCATATGCAAAAAACCGGTGATCGGCGCGCCACCGGGAACCGTGAACTCCAGTTCGCGCAGCTTGCCGGGCAAGCGCTGAGCCGCCTCTTCGTAGGCGCGGTTCGCCAGAGCCTGCGCCTGTTCAGCCAGCTCATCGCCTTTCAGATGCGGATACGCCGCAATGTTGTACAGCGTAGAGGCATGCAGCCAGTGGCGTCCGCTAATTTGCGGGTCCTGTTCTGCCATGGCCTTCTGCTGCCAGTCCATCGCCTGCTTCGCCCACTCGTAGATCCAGTTTCCGCCACGATAGCCAATGACCGTGTCATAGAGCTCTTTATCCGTGCGCTCTGCTTCGCTCATGACGATACGCGCCTGCACCTCAAGGATTTCGCGCGGATCGACGCCACGCCAGATCCACATCAGGCGATTCACCATACGGTACCAGTGCGGGATGGTTGTGCCATCCAGGGCAGATTGCACAGACGGCTGCGCGCCGTGATTAAATCGACGAACCAGCGTTGACGTTTCAGGGTGTTTGAAGCGGGGTTTAAACAGGACTTCGCTGAGGTTAGCCTGTGACATGATTACGGCCTCCATGAGTACTCACTAAGGCATAGTGTAACCTGACACAGCACAAAAAGAACAACGCCCGGCATAGCCAGGCGTTGAAAACGATTTAGATTAGCGACCAGAAATCGGAGGGACGAACACGACGCCCATATCCCACGGCTGCTCAATCCAGGTATCCTGAGGGATATCAACCACATAATCATTCACCAGCGGACGACCTGCCGGCTTAGCGAAGATGGTGACGAAATGCGCTTTAGGGTACATTTCGCGAATCGCAACAGCGGTACCGCCGGTGTCAACCAGGTCATCGATGACGATGAAGCCTTCACCGTCACCTTCGGCACGCTTCAGTACGGTCAGTTCGCGCTGATTGTCGTGATCGTAGCTGGAGATGCATACGGTATCGACATGGCGAATACCCAATTCACGCGCCAGCAGTGCACCTGGCACCAGACCACCACGGCTAACGGCAATGATGCCTTTCCATTGTTCTGAAGGCATCAGGCGGCTCGCCAGTTTACGTGCATGGATCTGCAACATGTCCCAGGTGACGACGTATTTTTCGCTCATGTGAAGTGTCCCAGCCTGTTTATCTACGGCTTAAAAAGTGTTCGAGGGGGAAATAGGTTGCGCGAGATTATAGAGATCTGACGCGCTAAAAACCAGTGTTAAGCGGAATCCATGCCTCTTTTTACATGCTTTTTGCTAGCCGTGAGCAGAGAAAGTGGTATTCTCAATTGCATCGCGCAAGCCTGACTTGTGGTGTTTTTTATTCTGCTAACCCCGTGGCCTGTAAGTCTATTTTGCAGGACATCGCCAAGGAGACTCAACGTGTCTGAACTGTCTCAATTATCCCCGCAACCGCTGTGGGATATTTTTGCCAAAATCTGTTCTATTCCTCATCCGTCCTACCATGAAGAGCAACTCGCTGAACACATTCTGAGCTGGGCCCAAGAGAAAGGTTTCCACGTCGAGCGCGATCAGGTCGGGAATATCCTGATTCGCAAACCCGCTACCGCAGGAATGGAAAACCGCAAGCCGGTTGTTCTGCAGGCGCACCTGGATATGGTGCCACAAAAAAACAACGATACCGTCCACGACTTCACCAAAGATCCTATCCAGCCTTATATTGACGGTGAATGGGTAAAAGCCCGTGGCACCACGCTGGGTGCGGATAACGGCATCGGTATGGCCTCTGCGCTGGCCGTTCTGGCGGATGACAGCGTGGTTCACGGCCCGCTGGAAGTTCTGCTGACCATGACCGAAGAAGCGGGCATGGACGGTGCGTTTGGTCTGCAGGCTAACTGGCTGCAGGCAGATATTCTGATCAACACCGACTCCGAAGAAGAAGGTGAGATCTACATGGGTTGCGCGGGGGGGATCGACTTCACCACCAATCTGCCGCTGTCTCGTGAAGCCATTCCTGCAGGTTTCCAGACCTTTAAGCTGACGCTGAAAGGCCTGAAAGGCGGTCACTCCGGCGGCGAAATCCATGTTGGCCTCGGTAATGCCAACAAGCTGCTGGTACGCTTCCTGGCAGGCCACGCTGAAGAGCTGGATCTGCGTCTGGTTGACTTCAACGGCGGTACGCTGCGTAACGCTATCCCGCGTGAAGCCTTCGCCACCTTTGCTGTTGCCGCAGATAAAGTCGATGCGTTAAAAGCGCTGGTCAGCACTTATCAGGAAATCCTGAAAAACGAGCTGGCAGCAAAAGAGAAGAATCTGGCACTGCTGCTGGATGCCGTTACTGACGATAAAGCCGCGCTGACCGCTCAGTCCCGCGATACCTTTGTTCGTCTGCTAAACGCCACGCCAAACGGCGTGATCCGCAATTCAGATGTGGCAAAAGGCGTGGTGGAAACCTCACTGAACGTCGGCGTTGTCACCATGACTGAAGACAACGTGCAGATACACTGCCTGGTTCGCTCACTGATCGACAGCGGTAAAGACTATGTTGTGAGCATGCTGGATTCGCTGGGCAAGCTGGCCGGTGCTAAAACCGAAGCCAAAGGCGCGTATCCTGGCTGGCAGCCGGACTCAAACTCGCCGGTCATGCATCTGGTGCGCGAAACCTATCAGCGTCTGTTCAACAAGACGCCGAACATCCAGATTATCCACGCTGGCCTGGAATGCGGCCTGTTCAAAAAGCCGTATCCAGAGATGGACATGGTTTCCATCGGGCCAACCATCACCGGTCCGCACTCCCCAGATGAGCAGGTTCATATCGAAAGCGTCGGCCATTACTGGACGCTTCTGACCGAACTGCTGAAGTCAATTCCGGCGAAATAAGTCTCTGCAATAAATGCCGGATGGCGCTGCTGCTTATCCGGCCTACGATCGCGTATGTAAGCCGGATAAGGTATTTATGCCGCTATCCGGCAACGCATCCAGCTTAAAGTCCCAACAACAGCTGCCTTTCCAGCTGTGGGTCAAGCAGCGTGACGTGTAATCCCACCAGCCTGACTCCGCGCCCACCCCGACGTTCATCCCAGGTTTTGCGCGCCGTTGTAATTAAATCGTCTTTACTTAAGCGTGGCCAAACATGTTCCTGCGTGGTCTGCTGAAAATCATTAAACTTTAATTTGATGCCCTGGCGAGCAATGCATAAATCCGGTTTTACCTTTGCCAGACGCCGCTCCAGCTCAGGATAAAGCCGCTCAATAATTACCTCACACTCTGACCACTCATGAATATCCTCCGCCAGCGTGCGTTCAACGCCGACGGATTTGCGCAGTCTGTCGTTGTTCACATCCCGCTCATCAATACCCTGGCTGCGCTCCCACAGCACGCGCCCAAATTTGCCAAAGCGCTTAAGTAATATTGCCAGATCGCACTTTTGTACATCTTCACAGGTGCGTAATCCCATGGATTCCAGCTTGGCGGCAGAAACTTTGCCGACGCCGGGAATTTTTCCCAACGGTAGCGTTCTGATAAATTCAGGTACATCATCCGGCGTGATCACAAATTGTCCGTTGGGCTTATTGAGATCGGAAGCGATCTTGGCCAGAAACTTCACCGGTGCAATTCCCGCGGAGGCGGTGAGCTGTAGCTCGTTAAAAATCGTCTGGCGGATTTGCTGGGCAATCAGCGTGGCTGAGCCGTGGCAATGGACGCTGTCGGTGACATCCAGGTAGGCTTCATCCAGCGAAAGAGGTTCGATAAGCGAGGTGTAGCGCGCGAAGATCGCCTGAATCTGGCGGGACGCTTCTTTATACGCCTCATAACGACCGGGTAATAAGGTGAGATGCGGGCACAGTTTTAGCGCCATCCCCGTGGGCATCGCGCTGCGTACGCCAAATTTCCGTGCAGGATAGTTGGCGGTGCTGATCACCCCCCGGCGTTCACGGCTGCCGCCGATAGCAATGGGAATATCACGTAGGGCGGGGTTATCGCGCATTTCTACCGCTGCGAAAAAGCAGTCCATATCGACATGTATGATTTTGCGCATCACCCCTCCCATAACACTGTTTAAGTATACAGTATATTTATGTAATGAGAAGTCTGTAATACGTCTTACGGTGCTGCGGGTCCATTCATCACGAAACGAGCATCGCACAGGTAACGCACAACATCTTTTGGCGCATGCTCTGCAGGGTTACCCGCCGTACTGATAAACAGCCTGTTCACTTTTCTCACATTCGCCCGTAGCAGTTTTTCAACAGCCATCCGGTGAAAAGCATCATCCTCAACGCAAAAAAGCTCATAGTCCCCCAAACGTTCGCCGCAAATTTCGCAGTGATTCATCCAGTAGCGCAGTCCCGTCGTTTTACTCTTATCCAGGTAGTAATTGCTGGCTTTGATGTCCTTCATTATCTCTTCTGGGAGCGCATTAATATGGAACAGAAACGTATTGCGCCTGACGGGCAGCCACCCTTCCCCCCCATCCTGAATTTTTTTAATAAACCGGGTAAACATTACCCCGTGAATACGTGTGGATTGATGGCAATTCCAGCAGTGCATCTTCGAGGTTATAACCAAATAGTATGGCGCCATGATGTTGTAACTATTCATGCTGTAGACATACTCTGAAAGTGCGCCCTTTAGCCCATCAGATTCGGTGTACCAGATCCCTGAAACGTTGTCGAAATATGCCCCTTGACAGGTCACATCCGTAACATTATCTGATTGAATATTCAGTGGAATTATGTGGTCTATATTTATCACATTACCCTCCTGAGGATAATATGCCCCCACATTGCATGGGGGCAGGGAATAAAATTAATGAGGGACTGGTGTGGGTTGTTGGTGTAAGGAAGTCACCTGCTTTTTTTTGTCCAACTTATCCACCAACGGTTGCACAACTTTCTCTCCGTGCTGACCAAAGTATTGATACAGCGTGTCGGACGCACTTTGCGTCAACACCATGATTTCAATGCGACGGTTGCCCGCACTCTCTGGGTTTTTCGCATCCAGCAGCATTTGGTCCGCCATGGCGCTAACTTGCATGACTTTATCTTGTGGCATACCGGCATCTTCCAGAACGCGACGGGCCGATAATGCTCGGTCGCCGGAAAGGTTCCAGTTGTTATAGAGGTTGCTCTTATAGCTCATCGCATCCGTATGGCCGGTAATGATGATCCTGTTGTCCAACGAATCAAATACGGGAGCAAGTTCAACCAAAAGAGATTTAAAGAACGGCATAATTTTTGCGCTACCGCGTTCAAACATATTGCGGTTCTGATCATCTTTAATCAGCACGCGTAACCCCTGGGGGACGATCTCCATTTCCAGGTTGGTTTCCATATGTGCGTTACGGGCAATGGTGTTGATATTGGTTGCCAGCTCACCCAATTCACGCGCGGATTTTTGCTTGAGCAACACCGTTTTCTCGTTTACATCCATCGCTTTTTTGGCGTTTTCTTCTGTGATCTGGGCGCTCGTCTGCGCAGTTTCCTGCGGATGTGCGGTTTTATCCAGTTTGTTTCTCGTGACGTTTTTCTTCTGGGCGCCCGGTGCTATCGGTTGCTTACCCAGCTTGTTTAACGGTGCCATACCGCCACCGTTAAAGATGGACTGACCATGTAATGCAGCCACGATGTTTTCGCGATCTGCCTTACTGACGCTGTTCACAATCCATAGCGTCATAAACAACGCCATCATCGCCAGCGTAAAGTCGGCAAATGCCACCTTCCACGCCCCACCGTGATGACCAACGTGATTCTTTTTAATTTGTCGCCGAATAATGGTGGTCTTCGCACCGCGATCGCGACGAGTTGGCGCCTTCCTCATGCTTATTCTTGCTCCAGCATCGCATTCACCCACGCATCCAGATTGGCAAAAGTAGGTTTAGAGGCCAGGTGAAGAAGTTTACGTCCCGCATCTACAGCCAGCAGAGTTGGCTTACCGCCCGCTTGTGCTACCAGCACGGTGCGCACACACTCAAGCAGTGAGTGCTCTGCGCGAGCCTGTTGTTCCATCGCGTTCGCCAGCGGGTCCATCAGGCAGTAACAGATGAATACCCCCAAAAAGGTCCCCACCAGCGCAGCTGCAACTTTTAAACCGATAAGCGCAATCGATCCATCGATAGACTGCATGGTGATGATGATCCCCAGTACCGCCGCGCAAATTCCAAATCCTGGCATCGCTTCGGCAGTACGCTGTAACGAGCGTGAAGGGGTCAGCAGTGACTCTTCCGCAGTATCCAGCTCTTGATCAAGAATCCCCTCCAGCTCATGGGCATCAATTTTCCCCATCGCCATTAAACGGAAGTTATCGGCGATAAATGTCACCAGACGCTTCTGCGTCAGTACCAGCGGGTATTTCTGAAAGATGGTACTTTCTTCCGGCTGCTCAATATGCTGATCCAGCATGCGTAGCCCGCCGTTTTGTACCATTTCCAGCAATTCGTACAGGCACATCAGTAACTGTCGCTGAAACTCCGGTCCCATTTTCTTTTTACTGATCACCCCTTTAATTTGATGGATGATTTCTTTAAGTACATGCATTGGGTTGCCAATGATCATGGCCCCAACACCGGCCCCAATAATAATGATAATTTCCGCCGGTTGCCAAATAGCAATTAATTGCCCGCCAGCCTCAAAATAACCACCAAAAACACAACCTACAACCACTAATAAACCAAAAATTTTTTGCATTACATCCTCCGCATTTCGATTCGGTATTGTTAATCCTGATATAAGCAATCACGAATCTTCTGCGTGATTTTTTTATTCATTTGACAAATTCGGGCTTCTGTCAGCCCCAGCACCAACGCGATCTCTTTTAAATTCATATCGTGCTGGTAATACATTGAGAGCACCTGCCCCTCTTTTTCACTGAGCTGGTTCAGGGCGTGGCTCAGCATTTCCTGAGTCACAATTTGTTCCTCAATACCTCGCCCTTCAAGCGGTGCAATCGGCATGTCACCATTCAGTAATTCATCCAGACTGGCTAGCGTTTCAGCACCTTCCAGCTGTTGGTATTCCTGATAATCCTCTGACGATAAACCCAATTGCGAGAGTTCTTCCCATCCGGGTTCATGTCCGAGTTGTTTGCGCGCATCACGAATCAGATCTTTAATCTGGTGGTATTTCTGGCGCAACTGACGAGGTCGCCAGTCAAGGCTGCGGAGTTCATCCAGTATGGCACCGCGTATGCGGTGTACTGCATAACCAGCAAAGCCTTCATCAGGCAACCCATAGCGGCGAATCGCGTTCAGCAATCCCATCAGTGCGGTTTGCTCCATGTCCTGTCTGTCGATAACACAGGTACATTGTGGCGCAAGTTGACGCACCACTTTGCGCACCAATGGCAGATAAGCCTGTAAGTAATGGCTCTCCTGCTTTGGTGTCAGCACGGGTGTCGCATTAAAATCTTCTGACTCGTAAGCATCCTGTATCATGTTATTCTCTGGCTCATCGTTTATTGAAACACGACTTTTTTCACCAAAATATCCTTATAAGGCGTAGCCATTTTGCGCATGGTTAATTCTTTTTTCAGCGTATTAGAAACCATTGTCCTGATTTCCGATATTTTCAAAGAACGCACCTCTTCATATTTCATATCAGAGAGCTGATCGACAGTAATACTCTGATATAATGGTTCTTCTTTTTTTATTTTTTCAGCATCTTTATCTGAATCAACCACCATGACTAATTCCGCCAACATATAATGATCTTCACCTTCATTATCATGTAGCGTAACCACCGTTTCCGGTAGGGAGACAAAAATACTGCTGGTTTCATCCTGGCTATCCTCAGCCTGGCCATCAGATTTTTCCGCTACAGTCGCAGCTGTAGTTCCCTTATTCATATAATGATAAACGCCCCAGCCAGCCCCACCTGCAATACCCAGAGCGACGACGGAGCTGATCACACACGCGATAACAATTTTCTTCATTTTACTTTTACACTTTGATCAGAACGGATTCATTCCGTTGAAATTGAGGTTCATCATTGAGCATTAATGCTGACGTCACCTCGTCCTGTTGATGGCCAGATTGCTGCTGGTTATGTTGTTGCTGCGATTGCCCCTCGGAAGAGACCTGAACATTCACTTCCATGAAGTTCTGCGCCGTCAGATGTTGGCGTAAATTCTCGCTAAATTGCTGTAACGAGCGGCAGACATCGCTTTGATTGGCACCGATATGCACCATGAGTTTTCCCGCATCCAGCTGCACGGCAATTTCCAGTTTGCCAAGCGATGGAGGGTCAAGACGAATAGTAGAAATTTGCTGTTGTTGACCTAACTGGAACTGGATCCGGTCCTTCAAGAGGGCGGTGAGTTTTTCGCCCAGTTCATCCGTCGACATTTCCATCGGCGTCGATGCTTGCGCCGACATGACGCTACGGTCAGCTACAGCATTCGCAGGCTGATTGCCCTGTACGGCCGAATTGAGCAAATTCTGCGCGGATACAGGCTGATTGACGGTAATGCCGTCACTTTTTTTCACCGCCAGTGAGCGAGGAAATCCGTTTTCCTCTGTTTTCACGCGGGCAGAAATTTGCTGCATGGTCGACAGAGCAGGTTTCTCCGGAGAAATAGCCCGTAAATCCTGGGCGGAAAATGTCGCCAGTTTGGCCTGCTGGTCCGGGGTTGCCTGCGGCATGTCCTCGGTTAGTGAGGCCAGTAACGCCTGTATTTTAGGCGGCAGTGAGGCTAAATCAGAAGTAGAGGGCGAAGGCACAGCGTCAGCTTTTCCTTGCTGCGACATCGAACTCACTAACTGATGGAGGATCGGAGAACCCGTATTACCGGATTGCACCTGCGCCAGCATTTTCAGCATTTCACCATCAGGCTGTTTTTGTGAGCCCGCAGGTACAGCTGACTGAGCAGGTTGTGCCAGCAGCATCGCCAGTAACGCCTGCATTGCGGCAGGATCAGCGTCATCGCTTTGGCGTTTGGCTATTGAGGCTTGCTGATGCTGAGTTTTTACACCGAGCAGACGCTCAGCCACAGCGTTAAGCCCTGCCTGTGGTAATGAAAAAGTGCTACCGCCCGTCGTGGTTGCCGGTGGCGAAATAGTCGCTTTTCCCGGCGTGGCCTCTGCCAACGCACTGGCCGAAGCCAGTAATACAGGATTCATGCCTTCTCCGATATTAAATTAACCATTGAGTACGCCAACATTCCTTCCTGGTTTTGCTGATGTTTATCCATGCGCGCTTTGAGTTCTTCTGCACGCTGCGTTCGCCGTTCAATCAACGCCTCAAACGCCATAAGCAGTTTGCTTTTCACTTTATGCAGCGCTGCAGCGTCTGTTTCCCAGGCAGC
The DNA here is from genome assembly GCF_015672735.1 of Citrobacter sp. Res13-Sevr-PEB04-36. GTDB lineage: Bacteria > Pseudomonadota > Gammaproteobacteria > Enterobacterales > Enterobacteriaceae > Citrobacter. Next base: position 56,699 of record NZ_JADABY010000005.1, read on the forward strand.
ATAGGCATGAAAGTCACGCATGACCTGCTGATGCAGACCGGGTAATCGACGCCACCGTTTTTGATCCAGGGCGTCGTTCATTGCCTCTACCAAGGCATAAAGCTGCTGTTGCTGACGTTCTCTTTCCATCGACTTATCCCAGCTTGGCCGATAAACCTTCCCAGCCTGTGCGTAGATTCGTCAGGATGAGGATCACTTCATCAATTTTTTCTAACGACATTTCACCGCTGGCTTCATACAGACGGTAGACACAGTGGTCATACAGTCGGGACAGATTGACGACCAGATCACCGCCGGTTTCAAACTCCAGCGAGCTGGTTAAAGCATTGAGAATATCGATGCATTTATTAATACTCTGCGCTTTACGCTCATACCGTTTGTTCTCAATATGACTTTTGGCGCGTTCCAGTTCGTCCATCAGCCCCGAAAACAGCACCAGCACCAGCTCAAGAGGTGATGCCGCCGCCGTACGGGCAGCAAGATCCATCTCTTTATATTGCGAATAACCATCCTGCGTGTCGTACATTTAATTTCTAATCCTTCTGCTAAATCAGCCAATTACATGAATGCAGCCATACTGACCTTCATGGTGTACGTTTCCACCAGCGTATTGGTGTACTCTTCCACATAGCGCTCATAGTTGGTGTTATAGGTGTTAGTCAGCTGATCGCCTTCGTCCTGAATTTTGCTCTGCTGGTCATCAATGTTTTCCTGGCGCATAGCAATGATGCCGTTACTGGAATCCAGATAGCTTTCCATCAGGTCATCCATCTGCGCGACCATACTGTCATCACCGACAAATATTGAAGTCAGCCCGTCCGGATTTTCGTCCATTTCTTCGCTGAACTGAGTGGAGTCAATCTGTAAGTGCCCATCGGAATCCAGCGTGATGCCATAATCGACAATCGATACGCCACCGTAAGAAGCGTGAGCAATATCATCCATCTGATTTGCCAGCGAATTCATACCCGCATCACCGGCAAAAACCCCAGCCGCCGTATCGTCATCACCATAACTGGTCAGGGAATCGATGGTGTCCACTAGCGTGTTATAAGCATCGACAAAGGTCTGGACTTTGGCCTGCGATCCGCTGGAGTCTTCCGCCACAGTAAAAGTCGTCACATCATTAGGATCATCAGGATCGCTGACCTCAGAAAAAGTCATCGTCACGCCGGGGATAACATCATCGAAGGTATTGGTGCTACTGGTAATTTCAGGACCACTCTGGTTTCCCAGATGAATCTCCGCGTCCTGCGCTTCCGTAACATTATTCTTACTGGTAGCAATCGCATCAGAAAATGTATCATTTCCCGTTACGCTGACTGAAAATCCACTTTGCTCTCCCGTCGTATCAGAAGTCAGCATAATGGTGGTCGTATCACCCGTTTTGACCAGCGCCGCCGAGACACCGGGGTTGTCGTCAGAATCATTAATCGCATCGACCAACTCGCTGGAATCAATAAAGTTGTCACCATCCTGATCGGCTGCTGCCAGATCGATATCCATGGTCGTGCCATCATCCATAGAGAGTTCAAACGTACCGGATGCGCTGAACTGGTCATCGCTCATACTGAACGTTGTCTGCTGTGCCTGGGCCAGTTTTGTGACGTAAAATGAGTAGGTCCCCGGCTGTGCCTGCGAGTTTGCCGATACTGTATTCGACTCATTGTTCGACGTAGCTGAAAACGTCAGCGGGCCATCGGTGTCACTGTTCAGGGCATCAATAGCTGACTGAAAATCCGTAAGAGCCGTACTTAACGAGTCCAGTCCAGCGCTCTCTGCGTCCAGGTCTGCCTGCTCGTTCTGCAGGTTAGCCGCCTGCGTGGCAATATCCGCGTAGGCAAATTGTTGTGCTAATTTTTGGATCGGACTCGTAAAGCTCATGATTGATGACCCCGTGTAATGTTATTTATGTATTAGCAAAATACATGCCAAAATTTTTATTAATTAAATTCAATGGATTATTAGGGTAACGGAAGCCACCCTTCCCTTTTTCTGGAAGGTTTTCAGACGTATTCTCTGGGGCTGAAAGCACAACACCGCCAGTCGGCGGTGTTGTGAATGGCGTCATTTCACCACTAAACTGAATTACTGCAGCAGGCTGGAAACCATGCTGGACATGCTGTTGGACTGCTTCAGCATGGTGATACCGGTTTGCATCAGCACCTGTTGCTGGGTCATGTTGGACGCTTCCGTCGCGTAGTCGGTATCCATAATGTTACCGATCGCCACTTCAGTGTTGTCCTGCATGCTGGTCAGGTTAGCTGCGGTATCATTCAGACGGTTGATAGATGCACCCAGTTTGGACTGGATCTTAGACACGTCATCCATTGCAGTTGAAATGCTTGAGATCATTTTGTTTGCTGAACCTGACACAGTCAGTTCGGTACCGCCTGAAACACCCGCAGTTCCGCTAGTATCAGCCTGGTCTGCCCGGAAGGACGTACTGATACCTGACAGATGAACAGTCAATGTATCCAGTTGGCTAGAAATATTCACTGTCATGGTGTCGGACTCTTCAGCCCCGACCTGGAAGGTAACAGAATGCTGGAACAGACCGTCAGTTTTTGTATTGCTGGTACTAGAAACACCGAACAGATTGGTGCCGCCGTAGGTGGTGTTCTGCAGCATGTCAGACATCTGCTGACCCAGTTCGTCATACTCATCCTGCATTGACTGCAGATCTTCGTCGCTATACGTTCCGTTCGCTGCCTGGGTAGACAGGTCTTTCATGCGGCCCAGTACGTCGGTCATTTCATCAAACATGCTGTCTGCAGTCTGCAGCATTGCAGTTGCGTCCTGAATGTTGCTCAACGCAACGCCCATACCGCTGGACTGCGCAGTCAGGCGATTAGCAATCTGTTTGCCCGCGGCATCATCTGCAGAAGAGTTAATGCGGTTACCTGTCGCCAGACGTTCCATAGAGGTAGACAGAGATGCGCTGCTTTTATTAATGGCATTCACCGATGCCATTGAGGCGGTATTAGTATTAATCGATAACATGGTACAGCTCCTTGGTAAAAATCGTTTTCGTTTCGATACTCTGTAAAAACGACCAACCATCTGCAAAACTTAAAGCACGGTAAAAATTTTTTTCTCGGTATCAACATCTGTTCATCTGGCTTGATGAAGAACCTGCTCCATTGAAATTTAGCTTTTCATGCCATTCCTTATACATCAACCCATTACTACAGGAAGAACGCAATCAACATTAATTAAAAAATTATTAGAAATACCTAATCAAAGATAAATTAACTACAAATCAAAATAGCTAACATCATGAAAAAAATGAGATTAAACTCACCAGTGTTTTAATAAACCCAAACTTACAGGCCATTGATTTACATTTAGTTGCAAATACGACCAACTTTTGTATTGTGCGTTTCAGGCTCTTTCGTTACATTTCTAGTCCAATTTAGGACCGCTCAAAAAAAAACCAACACCAATGATGCTGGCATTTTTATCCGAACAGCCAGAAAGACATCTCCGTTTTTCATAATTCTAATACTTTGATTTTTAACAGTATGACGCAAGGGATATTAAAGATCTTTCACGGGCAGATAACACTATGAGTATTGTAGTCAACCACTGGCGGATGGATTCTTCGCTTAATGCATTAATCCATTGTGAGACAGGTGAAACGCGTCGTTTGGGCGAATACCATTTTATTCTGTTAGAAACATTAGCTAAAAATGCCGATACTGTTTTATCACGTTCATTTTTAATGACTGAGGTTTGGAAGAATCGCATCGTTGGTGGAAATAGCCTCCCAACAGCCATTCATGCGTTACGCGTCGCTATCGATGATGATGGCAAGCAGCAAGAAATTATCAAAACGATCCCTAAAAAAGGGTATTTGTTTAATAAAAATTACCTAACCGAAATCATTGACCTTAATATTAATGTGGTCGAAATCCCCAGCCATGATGAAGCGCTAGTTAATCCAGAAGATGAAGCGACTGACGACATAATCAGCATTAATAAAACAAACGATAAAAACATACAAAATCAGTCCATTACTGGAATGATTGAAGAAAAAAACAACAAGGTAGTGGGTAGCAAACAGCATACTTACCGGGCCGCTTTGATTACGCTGTCGGTTGTCGTGACTACTCTCTTTCTGCTGGCTATGATCTTTTATTTCAAAGTACCTTCCATGACCAAAACGGAAGAAACCCCTCAATTAGTAAAAGAGAGTCTTGAAAACGCCAATCGCATTACGGTTTTCCATCTTTACGATGCCGGTGAAAATAATAAAAAATCATCGCCAATCTCACAACATATCCTTCCCGGAGTACAGCAAGTTAATCAACTGTTGCAGACGTACGATGCCACAATGACGATGTATTACAGGGTCTCACTGAACAAATTTTCGCTGGATATGGTATTAAGCAATCAATGTAATGACCAGTGGCAGTTGGCCCTGAGTTTCGACGACTGGCTAAATAAAGATAATGAGATGAATGGAATTTTAATTAAAGAAGTGGAGAAAATGTTAAATGAAATACCAAAATGCAAATAGTTATTTTTTCTCCGCACTGTCTGTCTTGACGTTATTTTCCAGTTTCGTGGCGCACGCCCATATTGAAAACACGGTGATTTCTAGCTACAACCTTACCACGGGTAAAAATGTCCACTATGAACTGTTGGTCAGCCCACGAAATCAAAACACCACAGTTACTCTTGTTCCTCTTGAGCAAAATAACAAAGCGGCTTCAATTTTTAAGATTTCAGCGTGTATTAATCGTTATACGGGTTCATCTAAACAGGGTGAGTTTCATTTTAGTGCGGCAAAAGCTGCTCAAAATGACCCTCGCTTATCAAACTTTGGTACCTTTGTGACTGAGCATAATTTGCACACCTGGTGGATTCATTTAAATGCAAAACAGAATTTGCTTTTTACTCAGGATGTTGGAGGTCTGTTAGTCACAGACCCCTCTACATTTTTATTCTCAACAAAACCCTGTCAGACCAATTAACGTAATAAACTGCGAACGGTCTGACTGGACAGTCGGGCCTGGCCATTAACCGCTTGCGCTAACACCTGATAATTATGGTTAGCGTGATTTAATACCCCACCGAGTGACTCTGATGCTTTTACCGCACTTTCCGCCTGCGGAAAACGCGCCATACCGTCAATCAACTGTCGGGCCTTTTCCTGCTGGGCGGCCATTTGAGCACGCTGGTCGCCAATAAAATCCAGCGCCTGTTGTAACCCATCTTGCGAACGGGAGTTGCTCTGCAATACGCTTTGCTGCAATTCGTCCGTTCGGCAAGGATCGGCAAATGTCTTCAACACAGTGAACGCCGATGATTTCGCGTCCACATCACGCATACTCAACGTTTGCTCGACCTGCGGCCACTGTTTTTCCGTGGTAGAGAAGGCCAGCGCCCCCTGTTGTTCATGGATCTGCACGCCAACACGCCGCAGTGCATGGCTCATTATCATCTGGTACTGGCCAGGTTCAGAATTCTCATCTACCACAACAGCCGAGTGCTGAGTCTGCCGACCATCAGAAACACTAAACATTCGCGAGCCCATCGCACTTTTTTGTAGCATCTGAGCCAGGTCCGGCGAGTGAAATGTCACTCTCGCCTCTCCCTGTAGCATTGGGCGTAACTGCCTGTCGACTGCACCACCTGATAATGACGCTCTCTTTTCCAGCCATTGGGAAAGTTCAGCGCCCTTCTGCTGCTGCGCCTGTCCGCCCCGACGAGAAGCATGGCGGTAATCCAGTAAATGCTGCTCCAGTTGTCCCAGGTAGTGATCGGCCTGTTGCAGCGTGGTGAGCTGGTCGTTGAGCTGAACGCTGTAACGCTGAGGCCGGGTTGTAATGAGTGGGGAGGCCGGGTAATCACTCGCCGTGGCGGGTAACTTTTGACGGACAGGGGCATTCTGCGCAACCGCATGGGGCTGCACAGAAGGATTAAGTGCTCCGCTACCGGAGAGTGACGTTGTATTTAAACCGACCTGCATACTATTCCTGGGCTGCTGCTTACTGTTAAATCACACTGAAAAGGTTCAACTCACTCACTTTCGAGTAGGTTTTTAAGGTGGCTTCCATCGCCATTTCCAGACCAGTGAAGGTAATGGAGGCGGGACCGTAATCCAGATCGCTTAATTGGCCAATGAGCTGATCGTTAGAAGTGGAGATATCCGTCTGGGCACCGCTTAGCATGCTCATCGTATTCTGTGTTTCACCGATGGTGGCAATAGAGGCATTGAGCGCGTCAGACGAATCATCCACCGTATTGATGGCATTCTGAATGTCACTTTGCACCTGCGGATCTGAAGGGTCAACCGACGGGTCCTGGAGCTCTTTCGACAGCGACGTCAGGGTGTTCAATACATCCAGGCTGTCGCCGAAGAAATCGCTGACCGCAACGTTAGTGTCGACCTCAACGCCGTTAGATACCGTTGTTTGGCGATGATCGCTATTTCCCTGATAGGTATAGCTGTCAGTCACGCCATCTCCATCATCATCAACCGCGACAATCGGCGGCTGATCGTTGATCGTCCCACCAAACACATAGTGGCCGTCTTCGTCCTGGTAATTTAGCGCCGCCACCATAGCTTCAGTCATTGACTGAATATCCTGCCCCAGGCTGGATAACGACTCGGCAGTATTGGTACCGTTTGCCGCTTCCAGCAGATCGTCACGAATCGCTAACAGATCGTTATTAACACCATCAAGAATTGATTCCTGCTGGCTCATGCCCGCCGACGCGGAATCAATATTACTTTGATACTGGTCAAGGGCCGATTGCTGGCGATTAAGCTGGGTGATACGCGTTGCAGAGATCGGATCGTCTGACGGTAACAGAATACTTTTCCCTGTCGCCATCTGCGTGACGACATGGGACAGATCGCTGGAGAGGTTGTTAAAACTCTGCGTCATAGACACATAGGATTGTTGGGTAGATACGCGCAAAATAATAGCCCTCCAGGTTAGCTACACATTTCCAGCACAGAATCGAAAATATCCGCGCCCGTTGAGATGACTTTCAGGTTAGCCTCATAAATCTGCTGATAGGTAATGAGGTTTACCGCTTCTTCGTCCATACTGACGCCACTGACGCTACTTTGCTGGTTCTGTGCTTCGGAGTAGACGTTCGCCGCCGCTTCAGCTTCCGTCTGGTTTTGCTGGCTGTAGATACCAATGTTACTGATGATCGACGAGCAGGCTTCGCCCACGGTTACGCTGCCGAGACCGTCTATGTCCAACGGTTCGGTAGAGATGTTGATCAGCGCCTGCAGGTTATCGCTGTTGCCGCTTTCGTCAGGTGAACTGGAAAAAGCCAGTTCATCGGCGGTAATATCAGGGTTAACTTCCAGCGGTCCATCTGATGAGTTTTCATCATAAATAAACAGCGGTTCACCGGGATTACCGTTCAGATCATAACCCTGCGCCAGTTGAGTGTTCACCGCATCGGCAAATTGCTCTGCCATACTATTAATGGTGCCGGTCAGCGGTGTCAGCACCTCATTTTGGTAATCAAACAACGCGCCCATAGAACCACCTGTATCGGTGTCCATTGACGATGTTGTCCCCGCGAACGTCAGCGACATGCTCTGTGTGCCGTCGGCGTTGGTATCCAGCTCAATGGTGGAACTCTCCTGTCCGCTGACCAACGGCTGACCGTTTTGCAGCGTAACATCGTAGTTGCCCTCATCATCAATATTGACCTGGACATCCATGATGCCACTGAGCTGCTCAACCATTTGGTCGCGGGCATCGTACAGCGCAGACGCATTATCACCGTTGGCTTCCGCTTCAGTGATCTGCTGGTTGTAGCTGGCAATACCGCTGGTAAGCGTATTCACCTGCGCAACCATCGCCTGCTCCTGGCTAACGATTTCACTACTTTGCGAATCGATGTAATCCAGGGTGTTATCCACGCGCAGCGCCAGCGCGCCTGATTCACTGATCACCTGCTCACGCAAAGCAGAATCATCCGGGCTGGTCGTCGCCGCGTTCAGTGCGGAAAAAAAGTTATCAAAGCCCCCGCTAAGGCTACTGTTATCATCGCTAAGTACAGTTTCCAACTGGGTTAAATACTCCTGTTGGGTATTGTAATAACCGTAATCACTGGCGGCATACCAGACTTGATTAACCTGATACTGGTTTGAAACACGGCGAATGCTGTCTACTTGTACCCCATTCCCGGCACTGTTTGACGACCCCGAACTGGCACCAATAGTACTGGTCACAGCAACCTGTCTGGTGTAACCATCCGTCATGGCGTTTGCGGTATTCTGCGCGGTAACGTTAAGCTCCACCTGCGCCGTAGATGCGCCGCTGTAGCCAATATTAATCATATCCATCAAAGAGTCCTTGCCGGGTAATCATCCGGTCTGTCGTTAACAACCTTGCCGTTAAAGAGCGGCGAAAGTGGTTCAATTCTTAAGTCGCCGCCGGTGTTCATCATTTGTTATGCGGAGAAAGTTGCTTAACGAGCATGGCTGCAATCCCAATACCGTGATGCTGGGCCAGGCTGTTGCACAGCTGGTCATCATAAAAACCCTGCATCATCCGTACTGAATCGCTGTTAAACGGGTTATCTTTGGAATCAAAGATCTCATTGGTTTTACGCATCTCTTTCATCATGTTGCGTAAGAAAATCGCCTCAAACTGCTGAGCCGCTTTCTGTAAATCGTTATCTTTGATTTTGGGTCCCATTAACGCATCGCTACCGTCAACGCCCCCGCTATGCCTCACCTTGATATCAGACATTAAATCACCTCCAGGTCAGCATCCAGCGCACCGGCTTCATGCAGGGCCTGCAAAATAGACATAATGTCGTCCGGCGTCGCACCCAAGCTATTGAGGGCATTAACCAGCGTTTTCAGGCTGCTGGACTCCGGCAGGCTAATCATGCCCGGACGCGCGTGGTTAACCGAAATATTGCTCTGCGGTGTAACTGCAGTACGACCACCCGCAAAAGCGTTTGGCTGGCTAACATTACTGCTTTCATTGATAGATACCGTCAGGCTGCCATGAGAAACGGCCGCCGCATGCAGCGCAATGCCTTCGCCCATCACCACCGTGCCGGTACGTGAGTTAAACACCACACGAGCACGTACTTTTTCAGCCTGCACCTGCACGTCATCCAGTTGCGACATAAAGGCGACGCGTGCGCCTGGGCTGGTCGGTGCACGAACGCTGACGTTGGTTGAGCTTTGTGCTGTAGCAATGCCGCCAAACGCAGCATTGATCGCTCCCGCTATATTATTAGCGTCTTTAAAGGAGGGACGTTTCAGATTGAGCGTGATGGTATCGCCCATCTGGAAATCGCTGGGGATTTCACGTTCCACCGACGCGCCATTCGGTATCAGACCGGCCGTCGGCGTATTCACGGTCACGCTGGAACCACTGGCGCCGGTCGCATTCATCCCGCCAACCACCACGCTTCCCTGCGCCAGCGCATAAACCTCACCATCAGCGCCATGCAGTTGGGTTAACAGCAAGGTACCGCCGCGCAGGCTTTTGGCATCGCCAATCGAAGAGACCGTGACATCAATGGTCTGCCCACGTGAGTACATGGGTGGTAACGATGCACTGACTGCCACCGCCGCGACGTTTTTCACCTTTGGATCGATTTTACTCGGCAACTGCACACCAAACTGACGCAGCATGTTAGTAATAGTCTGGTTGGTAAACTTCACCTGGTTTTTATCACCCGTACCGTCCAGACCAACGACCAGACTATAACCGACGAGTTGGTTTTCCCTGACGCCCTGAACATTGACCAGAGACTCCAGAGATTGTGCCTGCGTCGTACCGGGCAGAATCAGGCTCAGGGCGATAACGAAGCCGTTTAACGCCTTCATCCAGCGCCCGCTTAAGTGTTGCATAGTAAAATCCTGCATTAGATCGGGAACAGTGGATGGTTAAACAGACGCGTCAGCCAACCCGCCGCATTGGCGTCGCTCAACGCGCCGCGTCCTGCATAGGAGATGCGCGCATCCGCAATTCGTTGTGATGAAACCGAGTTATCATTCTGAATATCATCAGCTCGCACCAGGCCACTCAGGCGAATGTACTCATCCCCCTGGTTGAGGGTGAGCCATTTTTCACCGCGAATTTCCAGAATGCCGTTCGGCTGAACGGAGTGTACCGACACCGTAATTTCACCGCGCAAACTGTTCTGCTGCTGCGACGTCGCCGTACCGTTGAAATCACGATTGGCGTCGACCGAGGCAGACAGATTATCTTTGGTATGACCAAAAATAGTCGGCGCGCCAATATCAACGGTATTGTTCTTCCCAAAGTTGGTTTTCGCCTGTTTGCTCGACTGGGTCGATTCTTCCAACATAACGGTCAGAATGTCCCCAACCCGATAGGCGCGTCGGTCAGCCGTCAGCGACCACTTGTAGCCTGTTTCAAACACACCACCCGCACGGCCATCCGCCGTTGGTTGCGCCTCCGTTTTGGGGGGCGCAAAGAATTCGTCATTTTTTTTGACCAGAATAGCCTGAGATTCGCACCCACTTAACAGGGGGAGCAGCACCATCAGCCAGAGATAATTTTTCACGTTCTGCCTATTTCTGCCGGATAGCGCCAGGCTTATCCGGCATTTCACGTTCTTGCTTTACAGCGTCTGACTAATAAACTGCAGCATATCGTCTGCCGCAGAGACCATTTTTGCGTTCATCTCATAGGCGCGTTGCACGGTAATCATCGCCACCATTTCGTTAACGATATCTACGTTCGAACCTTCCAGCGCGCTGTCCTGTAACGTTCCCAGACCATCTTCTCCTGGGATACCCTCCGTCGGTTGACCGCTAGCTGCCGTTTCCACATACAGGTTGTCACCTTCGGCTGAAAGCCCGGCCGGATTGGCAAAATTCACCAACGTCAGCTGCCCCAGTTCGGTTGGATCGCTGTCGCCGGGAAGAATCGCCGTGACGGTGCCATCTTCGCCAAATGCCACGTTAGTCGCCCCGGACGGCACATCAATTTCCGGTTGCAGGGGCAAGCCTTCGGCGTTAGTTAGCACTCCGTCAGCGTTGATCTGCATGTTGCCGTCACGGGTATAGGCGATATCCCCGTTGGCCTTTTGCACCTGCCAGAAACCCTGTCCCATGATGGCGACATTCATCGCATTGTCGGTCGTTTCCACATTCCCTTCAGTGAAGGTTTTCTGTGTTCCGACAATACGGACACCACTACCGAACTGCATACCCGTCGGCATGATGTTGTTTTGATCGAGCATCGCACCCGGTGCTTCCTGGGTCTGATAAAACAGATCCTGGAACATGACGCGGTCGCGCTTAAAGCCTGTGGTATTGACGTTTGCGATGTTGTTGGCAATCGCACTCATCTCAGCATCCTGAGCTGACAGGCCGGTTTTACTGATCCATAACGCTGCGTTCATAAAACTTTATTCCTGATTAAAGACAGCGACTCAGGAGCCGCGTAACAGCCGGTTACCTGAGTCGCTGAGATCTTCGGCGGTTTTCATCATCTTGATTTGCGCTTCAAACTGGCGGTTCATCGCAATGGAAGACATCATTTCGCTCACTGCGGATACGTTACTGCTTTCCAGAAAGCCGCCGCTCACTTTGATGTTTTCATCACGCTGCGCTGGCACGCCGTCTGCGGTTACCAGCATACCTTCGCCATTTTTCGCCAGATTTCCGACCGGGATATCCACCAGTTTGAGACGGTCAATATCCATTGTGGCGGTTACATCACCATCATCTGGCGTGACTGAAAGCGTGCCGTCGCTACCAAAAGAGGCAATCGAATTTGGCGGCAAAATGATGGGACCGTTATCGCCGAGGACAATATTGCCGTCGATCGTCAGTTGCCCCTGATCGTCCTGCTGAATATTGCCGTTGCGGGTATACACCTCATTTCCGGCTTTATCCTGTACAGCGATGTAACCAGTGCCTTGAATGGAAACATCTAACGGACGTTCAGTTTTTTCCGCCACGCCCGTGCTGTCATTCACGCCGCTGGGACTTTCCTTCGCCATATAACGTGTATCAAATCCACCGCCCTTCACTTTGTCATTACTCGCCATCGCCATGTCTGCACGAAAACCATTGGTATTAACATTAGCAAGGTTATTGGCACTAATTTGCTGTTCCAGCAGCGTCTGGGTAGCCCCGCTCAGTGCGGTATATATCAAGCGATCCATTTATTCATGCCTTACATCGCCTGGAAGAGAGCCTGATCCAGCTGCGTACTGGTCGAGATCACTTTCGTGTTTGCCTGGTAATTACGCTGGGCCGTCATCAGATTGACCAGTTCGTTGGTGATATCCACGTTGGAACTTTCAAGCATGCCGGAGGACAGCGTGCCGCAAGTCCCAGAACCAGGGACGCCAATCAACGGCGTGCCGGATTCACCCGTTTGCACCCAAGCGGTACCGCTCACCGCTTCCAGACCGTTCTCGTCCGGGAACGTCGCCAGCACAACCTGACCTTGCAGCATGCGTTCGCCGTTGCTGTAGGTGGCGTAAACTTTACCGTCGTCATCAACCTGTACGCCGTTCTGTGTTGCAGAGGCATAGCCGGTTGCGGAGTTAGTCGTTACCGAAAAATCAGAGCCGTATTGAGTACAGTCTGAGTAATCGATGGTCATAGAAATGTCTGCAGCTTCCCCAGTACTAAACGTGATAGTTTCCGGTGCGATAGGGTCTGTCAGCTTGCCAGTTGTCGGGTCAAAGATCAGCGTTTGCGTCGGGGCGGAGCCCTGCGCTTCACCATCGAAGGTATAATTCACTTCCCAGGTGCTATCCGCCGTCTTGGTAAAATACTGGCTGACCGAGTGCTCATTACCCAACGAGTCATACACGGTGGTGGTGTAGCTGTCGGTATAGGTATCACTGTTGTTCGGGTCAAAGGCGACCCCAGCAACTGGAGGTTCCGCAGTAGGATCACCTTTACGATCAATAATTTCATCGCTGGCATCAAAGTTGGCCGTGAAGGTCATGCTGTCCGTGGCCTGTGCAGGAATGTTACCGGTCTTAATCTGGATGTCGGTTACTGTACCGGTTTGCAGCGTGCCGCTGTCATCAACCGGATAGCCCTGCAGATAATCACCTGTCGCATTGACGATATAACCGTTTTTATCGGTCACGAAGGAACCGGCGCGGGTATAGGAGATGTTCCCGGCGCTGTCGCACATCACGAAAAAGCCATCATCGTTGATGGCGAGGTCTAACGCATTGCCGGTAGAAACCATGGATCCACCGGTGGAGATACTTTGCGCTGAACCCGCCACGCTCACACCCATCGCCTGAGTCCCGGCGTACATGGCAGAGAACTGGGTGGTCATCGATTTGTAACCCACCGTACCGGAGTTAGCGATGTTGTTACTGATCCCATCCAACTGTTCGTTAACGGCGTTCAACCCCGTCGCTGCAATTTCATAACTCATTGTTTATTCCTGTAATTTAAACGAAATCAGATCACGCTATCGCTGTCAGAATTATCACTGCCGCCGTCAGTATCGGGTGGCGTGGTGTCATCAGTACCGCCGCTGCCATCAGTGCTATCGGGTATGCCGAACTGAGTTATCATGGTGAAAGGCACTTCCCCAACGCCGTCCACGTTGAGAACCGGTGTGCTGCCATCAAGCGGAATACGTACGTCTTCAACCTCACCGGTAACTTCAATGGGTATTTCTTCTTCCCCGGTATTAGTCACCACTGACACGTTGTAATCCCCCGCCGGAATACCGTAATCAGCAGGGTTTATATCGAAATCAACCTGTCCTGGCCCGACGGAGGTTTCCCCTTCCGGGATCAGTGATACGGTGTAGTCATCACCGGCTTCATCAGTGAAATGCAGATCAACGTCCGTACAACTGTCATCCAGCGTGACGCGGCCCTGAATTTCTTTGCTGTTATCGGCAATATCCAGCGTGGTGGTTTGCACCATAATGTCGTCACCCACCAGATTCCCCAGTGCCATCACCTGAATGTTGCTCATCAGCACGGCATTGGTGTTTGCCTGAACACTCATTTCCTCCATCATCGCGACCTGCGCCATTGAAGAAAGCTGGTCGATGTAGGCCGTTGGGTCGGTAGGATCGGTAGGATCCTGGTTTTCGATTTCCGCCACGAACAGCGTCAGAAAAGTTTCCACCCCAGAGGTTTCTGTAGATACTGTCGTTGTTGGGGTGTTGGTCGTGTCGCTGGTATCCGTTGTTCCTGAAGTTGTAGAGGAACTGCTGTCCCCCAAATTTGTGCTTTGCGTCGCGGTGGCCACATTATTTTCTGCGACCGCCGTCTTCTCCTGAGAAGAAGCCAGAGCCTGAGATTGGGCATACAGAGCCAGGGTGTTCATTACACTTCTCCCAGTTTGAGTAAACTTTGCTGCATACTTTTGACGTTATTCAGTACATCTACGTTGGTTTCAAAATCTCGTGACGCAGACATCATGTCGGCCATTTGTTCGACCACGTTGACATCCGGATACCAGACATAGCCATCTCTATCCGCCATCGGATGATGAGGTTCATAGCGCTTCACCGCCCCACCGCTTTGCATCACGTCTTGCACCTAAACGCTGGCACCATCAATAGCATGATGGTTATGCCCTCCCATCAGGCTGTTGTTGTAAACAGCAGCAAAGACGGGGCTTCTCGCTTTGTAAGCCTGCGCCTCGCTGCTGGCAGGAGATTCTGCATTCGCCATGTTACTGGCGACGGTATTCAGGCGAATGGTTTGCGCCGTCATCGCTGAACCGGAAATCTGATAAATATCAGTAAACGACATGGTTATTTTCCTTCAATGGCCTCGTTGATACCGCTAAGTTGCAGATTCAAAAAGGTCAAACTACTTTGATAATCCATACTATTTTGTGAAAACCGGGCCTGCTCGGTATTCAGCTCTACGGTATTGCCGTCCTCTGAAGGTTGCATCGGCACGCGGTATTTCACGTCAACCTGTGGTTGCACATTAGTCCGACTTGCCCGTTGCATCTCAGCGGCAAAATCAATATCTTTAGCTTTGAAATTTGGTGTATCGACGTTTGCCAGATTCGCAGTCAGTAGCTCGGTCCTCTCAAGACGTAACTTCACTGCCTGCGGATGTACACCCAATGCCTGCTGAAAACTGATTCCCATTTCTTGCATCACTCCTGGATCAATATTGTTTATTTAAGCAATATACATGCCAACTTTTAAGTGACTGATGAGAAATGATTTTATGAAAGTACCGAATAACAGAAGGAAGCCATTTTTCCCCTTTGCCGCGGAAATCATGCTGGCTTTATGCTTTGTCTTACCCGTTCATGCCACCGTCCATCCCGTTCAACACAGCGCCCGGGAACAGATCAATGCTCAGGTACTCAATGCCGCAAGCCATGAAATTGAGGCCCTGGCGCAGAAACAGCAATGGCATGATTACCGTTACAGCTTCACTATCTATATCCCCTCAGCAGTGAGCACCCATATGCCTTGCGCTTCTTCTCCCCAGATAACGTCTGCCTCATCCCCAGAAATGGCTTTATCACGAATGAATTTCATCGTGAACTGTCCTGGTAGCGCAGGCTGGCAGGTTAACGTCGCGGTACGCCCCGACGTGTCGGTGCCGGTGGTGATGCCAAAGTCGTTGATTGCCCGGGATACGGTGATTACAGCCGACGACCTGCAGCTCAAAAAATTCAATATCAGCGGCCAGCGAGAAGGGTTGATGATGAATATGGATGAGGCAATTGGCCTCACCAGCAAGCGCGCCCTGCAGCCAGGCAAACCGCTTACGCGTTCCGAGCTGGTCCAGCCCGTGCTGGTCAAACGCGACCAACCCGTGGTGATCGTGTCTCATATGGCGGGGATCACCGCCTCAATGCCAGGCACGGCTTTGAAGAATGGTCGCAAAGGAGATGTGATAAAAATCCGTAACACCAGTAGCCAGCGGATAATTAGCGGCGTGGTTGAGGAGACGGGTATCGTCGCAACGCTCACAGCGGAACAGTAAGGTGATTTTTTGTGATGTGACTAAAGTTTTCTCCAACTGCGGTCGCTTTTAGCTGACAACAGCAAAACAACCCAACGGAATATACACGAGGTTGATATGAAGATTACACCAACCCTACCGGGTAACCGCCCAACATCGGCGACCGGAACAGAACGTTCAGACAAAAGCACCGCACAAACCAGTGCGACCAGCTCTACGACGCTATCCGCCGATGACATTACGCAGGCTGGATTACAGACAGCTCAGCAAACGCTGAACAGCGATACGCAAAGCGACGTTGATTACGACAAAGTGGCGCAAATGCAGGCCATGCTGGCATCTGGCAACATGCAGGTTGATACCGATCAGCTGGCTGGCGATATGCTCAGCTTTTTCCAGAAATAAGAGGCCAGAAAAGTGAGCACCAGGCTACAGCAGGTAAAAACCCTGCTTCAGGGCATTCGTGAAGACGAAACATTATATGACACGCTTCGAACCCAGCTTGAGCAGCAGCGTTTGTGTATGATCCGTCGCGCCAGCGAAGAGTTGTTGGCGGTAAATGACTGTATTCAAGAACATTATGAGCGTTTGAAAAACAGCAGCCAGCAGCGTCGTTCGATCCTGCAGTTATTAGGCGTTAGCGTCAATCGCGCGGGTCTTGAGCAGGTGTTTAGCTGGTTACCCACACCGCAGAAAATCGCAGCGCAGGTCTGGTGGCAAAACCTTGAACAAAAAGCAGAACGTTGCAAAGCCTATAACGAAAAGAATGGCGAACTGCTGATCCGGCAATATGAATTTATTCAGTCATTTTTAGGGACTGAGCCAGATTTTATCTACCACCGCTAAAATTTCCTTCCCTGACGCGGAAACCGGCTTTCCGCGACTCACCTAACTAATTGATATAAATATAATTAAAATTCAGGCATGGATATTGCATTACTAAAAAATAGTATAGCCAGATTTTGAATATTGGGATTGCTGAGAACAAATTATGAGTATGATTGATTGCTATGAACCTGACTTTGTCCGGTCGTTTTTATCCCACCATCCGGATTCCGCTTTACTGGTCAAAATACGCTGGAAAACGGAAGTTCGTCAGAGTCTGGCCTTAATCGATCCTGCCAGCTGTCAGGCTGCATTAGGCGATCCGAATGCCTTTGTCTTGCATACGTCAAAATGTGCGACCAATCCAGACTGCCGGGCGCTATCCCCACGCGATCAGGTATTAAATCAGTCAGCTCTGAATACCATCACTCTTCCAGGATTATCGCCGGAGCTGCGCCTGTATGCGCTGGGCATTATGCTGTCTTTTTCCGAGAAATGTCCCGGCGATAGCGAATCTACGCTGGAAAAATTGGCGTCGTTACCGCAGATTCTGGCGGATCATGCGCAAAGCGGAAAATTGCAGGATCAGTTCGCGCAACTGCCCAGCCTGCCCCAACTTCAACGTGAATTAATTACCCGCATGGGGAGTTGTGAATTTAACTGGGATCTACTACCGGAAAGTACGCGTAAGCTGACATTGCCTCTGCAGGTGAGCCTGCTGATGCTGCAGGATGCTAACAGTGAGGCTTTACTCCAGCAGCAGTTACAGGAGCAATGGCTTAAAACCCATGAGCAGTATTTCGCACAGGAAGCGTGGATCTTCAGTAACTATCTGATTTACCGCCTGTATCATGATACTTTCCCACAACATGACAGCGAAGCCGTTATTCAGCGTTATTTCGACCTCACCACCGATTTCTTTATGATTCGGACCTTGCTTTGCCTTTGGACAATGGATGACTCCACGCTGAGTCATGACGACATTTATGCTCTTTTTGCCTTGTTTGAAGACTGGCGAAGCAGCAGCGATGCTATTTCTCTGCGACAACACATTCTGAGTATGTTGCCGGGAGACCCCCTGCTCTCCGCATTTTCACTGCTCACACGTTAGCGCCTGTTGACCGGGCGAATGCCCGGTCCTTTTTCAAACTGCGAACACAACTCACCATGTCTGAATCCTCTAAAGCACGCCCTGTCATGTCTGGCATTGTTAAAACACTGGATACTGGCCGCAAAAAACCCTTTGTCAGCGTCGTCACCCCAACGTGGAACCGCGCAGCTTTCTTACCTTATTTGCTCTATATGTTCCGTTACCAGGATTACCCTGCCGACCGCCGGGAGTTGGTGATCCTCGATGATTCCCCGCAAAGCCACCAGTCGATCATCGATAAGTTGACCCAGAATCACCCTGAGAAATTCAATATCCGCTATATCTATCATCCAGAAAAACTCGATCTGGGTAAAAAGCGTAATATGCTCAACGCGTTGGCACAGGGCGAGTATATCGTTTGCATGGATGATGATGACTACTATCCAGCAGATAAAATCTCTTACACCATCGAGATGATGCAGCGCCATCGGGCATTAATTTCAGGTTCCGATCAGATCCCAATCTGGTACAGCCATATTAATCGCATCTTTAAAAGCCGTAGTTTTGGACCACAAAATATCCTTAATGGTACATTTTGCTACCACCGCAATTATTTAAAAAAGCACCGTTACAATGATGAATGTAATTTAGGTGAAGAAGAAGGTTTCACCAATAATTTCACCGTCAATCCTCTGCAATTGCCGGGTGAACGCACTATTATTTGCATCTCACACAGCCACAATACATTTGATAAAGATTTTGTACTGGGGGCAAGTGAACCACTGGATACGACCCTGGCCCAGTCTATCGCGGATCCTATGCTGAAAAACTGGTATCAAAGTCTTCATAATGCGACCCATAATCAACCGATCCGCTGGGATAACATTGATCAAGTCGTGATCGTGAATATGAATTCACGCCCAGATCGTTTGACGCTCATTCAGCAAGAGCTCGTGCAGCTCAATATTCCTGCAGAAAAAATAACCCGTCTGGCAGCATGTGAAGCTAAAAATGGACAAACGGGTCGACGCCAGTCCCACCTTCAGGCACTCAAACTGGCTGAACAACAGCGCTGGAAGAACTATCTGTTGCTGGAAGATGATAGCATTATCCTTAAACAGGAAAAGCATATACATGTACTGAATTCTCTACTCAATATTCTGCCAACTTTCCCATGGGAAGTGATCATCTTCGGTGGGGAAATCAAACGAGGGAATGAACTAAAAAGCCTTAACGGCATAATCCATGCGCGCGATTGCAATAAAGTCTGTGCCTATCTGGTAAACAGCCATTACTACCCTACGCTGGCTCACCAGATGGAAAGCGATCTATCACATACGCTTGAAAAACAATGGCAACGCTTACTGCATAAAGGTAAATGGCTCGCCTGCTATCCAAGCATTTGCTATCAACGCGCAGGTTATAGCGATATCGAGAAAAAAGAAACTGATCATATTGGCTATTACTTCAATAAAATAAATAAATCGCCAGAACCTCAGAAAGAAGCAACCTCCAGCCAAATACGACCGGCTTATACAAGTCACAATACGATTGGCTTCTATATGGAAACGTCTCTGCATTATGCCGTTTATCAGCCCATCATTACTGCGCTACAAGCTATGGGTCATTCTTGCTCACTGTTAGTGAGTGATAGAACCCATAAATCATTTTTAGATGAAATGTTAGCAACGATCAAAACCATTAATGATCCTGCACTGGGAGGTATGCCTCTTTCAGAGGTAATTGAACAACGCCTGCGCTACAAATGCCTTGTTAGCCCTTATTACACACCATTACTCTCCGGTCTTTCTGATCTTCACGTCCGCGCCATGTATGGGTTGGCAAAAGAAGAGTGGAATCATGCCTGGTGGAATGCTTTTTATCATCGCATTCTTTGCTACAGCCACTACAGTCAGCAGGCGCTTGATATTGGTGGAAGTGCAAAAGTGGTTGGCAATCCCCGTTTTGATGCCTGGCACAACGGCCACTATGATACCACGCTTCCTGCCAGCCTAAAGCTGGATGCTAAAAAACAGACGATCCTGTATGCCCCAACTTATGGTGCGCTAAGTTCACTCCCACACTGGGCGGAAAAGCTAGGCCGACTCAGTAATGAGTATAATATTGTCACCAAACTACACCACGGAACCCAATACAGACCAGAAGAAGCGTCATCTCTCGCATTGGCACACCGACATTTAAAGAAAAGGATCGATTGCCCTCAACATCTCCTGGCGCTTATCGCACACGTTGATTACATTCTGACAGATAGCAGCGGGTTTATTTTTGATGCTATTCATATGAATAAGCGCGTCATTTTACTGAGCTGGTCAGGTATGACTTCACTACTGGATGGCCAGCAAAGTTTCTCCACCCCCGATAGTGCAGATCAGCGTATCCGCGAGTTCCTGCCTGTTGCAAACGATATTCAGACATTACGCACCTCGTTATCTGGTGATTTTGACTGGGCTACATCGAAAATACCGCTAGATGAAATTCGCCACCACTATTGTGATGCGTTTATGGATGGCCGGGCGGGAGAACGAGCCGCTAAAGAGATCGATAGCCTGTTAAATCCTCCACTTCCGTTAGATATGAATACGTTACTGCAAAGTCTGCAGAAAAAACTGTTTAGTTGATAATCAATAAAAAATGAACCCATGGGAATTTAAGCATGACGATGAATAGCTACCCAGTTATAGACAGTCAACTTTGTCAGGTACTATCACAAGTTTCACGCAAAAAGAAAAAGAACAAAAAACGTATTCTTTTTTTTGATCGTGATGCTTTTTCTGATAATACGAAATACCTATATCTACATATGGTAAAAAATCAGCAGATAGAATGCATTTGGTGCACATGGAATGAGTCTGTCTATGACATGTTAATACAGCATAACCTTCCAGTGCATTTAATAGGGAAAATAATGATGCAACTATCAATTTATTTCTGGAAGCAAAAATAGCTATTTTTTGTGTGAACCCACATCATAGCTTACACCGTAATTGGTCATATTTCGCCAGTCTTGAAGGTGCCAAGCACATTCAACTTTGGCATGGTATCTCTGTAAAAAACTTATTATTACAGCTTACCCCTTATTTCAGCATGAGCGATCCAGGTTTTGGCACATCTTTGGCCTGGGCTTCTCGTGCGGACTATGTGTTAAGTACAGCAGAGATACTAAATGATTATTGGCAGGATGTCTTTGGCTGTCACAACATTATAAATACCTCTTATCCACGTAATGAAGTATTGCTACGTAATGTCACGCCACTGGAACTTTTGGGTTCAAAACTCGATACCAGAACCATGAAAGGAATCGCCAGTAAAAGGAAAAAGATTTTTATTGCCCCTACATGGCAACGTTTCGACAACACCGAAGTTTTAAGCAAAGAAATGCTCACACAGATCCTTCTGTACACGAGCAAAAACAACATAGATGTGTTTATAAAAACCCACCCATACCGCGCAGTCAATTTTGATAGTAATGCTTTGAATATTAATAACTTTTACTTTATCGATGCCGATACTGATGTCTATCCATTTTTAAATCGTTTTGATGCATTGATCACAGACTACTCATCTATCATGTTTGATTTTCTGTTAACTAAAAAACCGATCTTAACACTGGATATTGCGCCAGGCGCACATGCTAATTTTGAACCAAACTATGAACTATTGCCAATAAATAATGAATTCCGTTATCCATTCACTACAGATAATATTACCAGCGTGTTATCTAAAGCATTATTTAAAGATGACAAAACAATGGACAGAGAGCTGGCTTCCTCAAGATTATTCCCTGGTGACAGTACTCATGCCTGCCGGCAAATGGAGACTTTAATCATAGATATTTTAAACGATACTGTATGTTAGAAAAAAACAGGATTAACGTTATGAATATTTTGAAAATCTATCTTTCATCAGGTTCAGTCCCTGTCATCCCTCAGATGTTAGACTTTGCTGAATGTGCATATGATACAAGCATTCTCAAAATAATATGTTGGTATAGAAATGAGCTGACGCCATTCCAGCTAAAAGGCACTAATGCTTATTACATCAAACAAAAATACGCTGTCACCCATAATTTCATCTCAAAAATCATCAACATAATTAAAAAATATCATCCTGACACGGTCGAAATTCACTCGAATATTGTATTTACCAATGTTGAACTTTACCCGATCATTGCATTTATATCTAACATATTGAAAAGAGAGCAAATACGAATACATTTGTATGACGATGGTATCAGAAGTATAGGTGAACGATATGAACTTGATAAAATACGCAGTGACATTTTCCCTGAAGTAAGTAACGCCCACATTAATTATTTAAAAACTATTCTGCAAGATGAAACCAACCCTTTCTCCGATTATCTTAGAGAATCTTGGCCATTGTTAATGAATTATCTATGGCATAATTTTTTTAATGTAACCTATCATTTAATGGATTGGGAATCATCACCCCACTCACCTTTTCAAAAACACATACAAAAAAAATACGGCAGTATTAAAAACTGCGAATATCAAAACTCTCAACCCCAGAAATCTAGCATTTTGTCTATCACTGTTAAACTTAACAAACACCACTATCAACGAAATAAAAAGAGAAATTAAGCAAGAAAATAGTTTATTGTATATGGGGGCGGGATATTTTAATCGTCAAAAAGATGATGCTATTACAGAAAAACAAGTCACAAAAATCCATAAGTTGAAAGCGGCAGGAATCATCAAATCAGATGACAAAATCATTTTCAAGGCGCATCCAATTAATCATGCTGATAATAGAGAAAAAATAATTTCAGCATTAGGTGAAGATAGTATATACACGTTACCTAATAATATACCATTTGAGATTCTACCCGTGATCGGTTTAGCCCCAACTGCCGTCATATGTAATTTCAGCACTATCTTATTCACTGTAGAACCACGACTTTTCAAACATATTATAGTAGATGCCGACACAAGAGATAAGGCGCTCAAAAATCCGATTATCTTGCGATTAATAAAATCTGGAGTGATTAGAAAAAGAGTCGTTAGTGGTTGGTTTGATTGATTGATTGATTGATTGATTGAAAACAAATAGCCACATTCATTCAAAACAGTTTAATTTAAAATTTAAACTGTTTTGATTATTTAAAAATAAATTGATATACAATGTTATCTATTGTTTTCAAAAACTAGAGTAGTAATCCTACTATCTCGACCTATATTCCACGGAGACCTATTATAGCGTTCATATTCTCGCTTTATTGATTTCATTAGCTTAAATCCTAACTCAGACATTAGCAATATATAATCCTCAGGATCTCGGTTATAAACAGGTGGATTCCCCCCTCTACGCCATCTTGTATCCATAAGTTCAGAAATAACTATCTTAGTTTTATTATTACAAACTTCTTTTAGAAAATCATAAATTACACTATCTGATATATGTAGCAAGACTGTATACAATAACACTGAAGTAGCTTTTGGATAACAACACCCTTTATCATGAATTCTAAAATAGTGTGTTGGCAGTACATTTCTGGCTTTTACTAGTGCGTTTGGATTAACATCAACCCCTATATATTTGTCTGCATCAAATAACTTTGCAATTCGCCCAATTCCACAACCAATTTCCAAAACGGGAAAAGATCCCTCAATAGCATCAAAGAGCATATCTTTTAAATAGTCCCCTTCAGGATATTCAAATTTTGTATTCGGAATTATATTTGACACACCTTCATCAATCCAAAATAGCTCTTCAGGCGTTCGCCACAAACAATTTATTTGACGATTAAACTTACCTTCATCTGTAATTTTTAAAACTTCATGAAATACACTTTCATTTCTTTTTTTTAATAATCTAGATGCTTGCCAATATTTAATAACCGGTGGGCTAAACTCGGTAGCACCATCAATTTGCAAATATTCTCTTGCCAGAAAAAACGTCTTCAATGGATGCAAGCAATTAATATCACACCAAGCTGATGATAAATGTTCCTGGTCCCAAGTAAAAGGATCTGAATGACACCTTAAAACCCATTGCTTAAGCAATTTACCAGCTAAGTCAGTCTTACCAAAATATAACGTTCCTGATGCAAACTGCCATCCTGAGTCAGGATTTTCAATATCCCACGTCCATTTATGAATAGCAAAGTCTGCATTAAGACTAGAAAATAATTCTGGTTTTCTTTCTAATGTCGCGTCAGCATCCAACCAAACAACTGGCACATCGGATTCTTGCCATATCTTGTATATATAGTCGGCTTTATAGGCACAATTATTCTCCCAGTCACCATTGCTTTCAATAGCAGAAATAACATAGTCAACGTTATACTTTATTAAACTTTTTTCTAATCTTTTAGCATACGATGTATAATACTCATCCGTGGTATGAAATGATATTACTTTGAATCTACCGCTACCATTCCCAGGTTTAATATCACCAACTATCGTTACAGGCTCTCTATCATTAATTGTATCCCGGCCAATAAATCCACATTCTTTTTTTTGTTATTATAATCACCTTGATTTACTATTTCAGGAAAAGAGAACTGTGATATGAAATTCAAGTCATTATGTGAGAAAATATTTTTAACGCGCATGCAAACCTCAAAGCAGTCATTAATATAGGTTATAAGATATATTCAAGGATTAAATTAAAATCACATCCCCTTTGCAACTTCAATAATAGAAGCTGTTGAAATAGATGGCGTTCTAGGCAAGTAGACCACATCGCAAGCACAAGAAAAACTATCGAATTTACCTTGCCAGTCATCCCCCATCACAAGTACATCAGCATGGTAACGATTTATATACTCTAATTTTCTATCTAGCGATTCTTCATAAAAAACGTCATACACACATTTTAACCCATGAATAATTCTAAACCTATCAGATTGTCCATAAATTGGATTTCTATTTTTCTTATAGACATTTAATTCGTCTGTAGAAACCCCAACAATCAAACGATCCCCTAGTCGACTTGCTTGTTCGAGAATATTTAAATGTCCAATATGGAAGACATCGAATGTACCAAAGGTGATAACTATTCTCATAGTTCAACTCTCTCAGCAAAAAGTAATATGCAGAACTAAATATTAGTAAACCTTTTCATACGATCATGATGAATTCGTTCTTTTTCCAGCATAGCCACTTTAACCAATATCTCATCAGGCGCAATTCTGATGTTCTGTTCCTTCACTACAAACCAAGTTGGATACTGACAATATTTTTGAGATTCAACATTTCTGGTAACTGTTAGTTGTAGTCCTGTTTTTTTAACAAAATCGTTTACAGCCCATACGACTAATGGCCAATCAGCGTGGTAATCATCACCAGCAAGAACCCCACCTACTTTTAATTTGCAAAACCAATCTGCAATTGTTTTCCCTCCCTCTTCCCCCGTATGAGCAAAACCATCTATATAAATAAAATCAAAGTACTCATCATCAAATACATCAAGTGCATCATCAAAAGACATTCTAAGTAGTTTGTAATTGTTTTCAAATCCAACGTACTTTATTGTTTCCTTATATTCCTTAGTGTCATGAATATCACCATATAAATCCACACCATAGTATGAAGAAAACTTCCCACTTTCCATCATTCTCTTTGAGAAGATACCTTTTGCCACACCCAACTCTATACCAATGCACGAGAGATCATCAGCCCCATTGACAATCTCATGTCTGTACATGTTATCAATATAGTTTACTGTGATTGCCGGAGTAAGTTTTTTACTTAATTCCGCTATCCAACTTTCATTAAACATTAATACCTCTTAAATATATCTACAAATCCCGATGTGCTTATTTATAGTGTTAGCTCAGCATCTTCTGTCTTAACCAGCACTGCGTGGCAATCTCATCCACCACTTTTTGTTCTTTAACAATCGCCTCATGATTTAATTCGTGGCGCTTATCATCCAGCGTCATGGCGACAATTTTCTCTTCACATGCCGCTGATACCAGGTTTTTCTGAATACGCTGCTCTTTGATTTTAGCCAGCGTTTTCTCTTGCTCCTGCCAGGCAATAACCGTGCGCAGCGTGCCCTTGTATCCGGTCACATTTTTGAGTGATTCAACGGAAGGCGCCTCAACGCCGGTGCCGGTTTTTTGAATAAGATAGCCGAGGGCTTTGATGTTATTTTCAAACCCCGTACAAACCTGCTGCTGTTTAGCAAGCTGCACCGTCATATCTTTTACCGATTTATCTCGCAGACGCTGCAATTGTGCGAGGGTATCAATAATCTGCCGCATCCTTATTTACCTTCAGTTTTCTTTGCCACTGGGAAAAGGGCTTTCAAGCGGCTTTGTAACAGTTCAAGGGAAGCGGGCTCGCTGACTTCCTGGCGCAGAAAACGCTCAATGGCGGGGAACACTTTGACGGCTTTGTCGACACTTGGGTCGGCACCAGCCACATAGCCACCTAACGGGATCAGAGGCTTTATTTCCATGTAGGCTGCATAGTTTTGCTTTAATAACCGGGCCGACTGCTGGTGCTCGTTGGGGATCACTTGATTCATACAGCGGCTGATCGACTGACCAATATCAATAGCCGGGTAATGCCCGGCTTCCGCCAATTTGCGGGTCAAAACAATATGTCCGTCCAGTACCGCACGGGCGCAGTCAACGATCGGATCCTGCTGATCGTCCCCTTCTGCCAGTACCGTATAGATGGCGGTCATCGAGCCAGTGCTTTCACTGTTACCTGCGCTTTCCACCAGCTTTGGGATCATACCAAATGCCGACGGCGGATAGCCTTTAGTCGCCGGAGGCTCGCCCAGAGAGAGGGCTATTTCACGCTGCGCCATGGCGTAACGGGTGAGTGAATCCACCAGCAGTAAAACATGATGACCACGGTCGCGGAACCAGGCAGCGATTGAGTGGCACAGCTCGGTGGCTTTTAAGCGCATAAGGGGGGATTCATCTGCTGGAGCGGCAACAACAATCGATTTTGCCAGCCCTTCCGCACCCAGCGAGTGATCGATAAACTCTTTGACTTCACGCCCGCGCTCGCCGATCAGCCCAACCACGACAATATCGGCCTTGGTCTGGCGGGTGATCATTCCTAGCAGCACGCTTTTCCCCACGCCGCTGCCGGCCATCAGCCCGACACGCTGACCTTTACCGATAGTCAATAAACCGTTGATCGCTTTCACGCCAACATCCAGCGGTTGATTGACCGACTGGCGGGTAAGCGGGTTGATTGACGGGGCTTGAGACGGCAGCACGTCATTGCCGGTCAGTCGTCCTTTGGCATCCAGTGGTTCGCCAAGGCCGTTGATCACCCGGCCAAGCCAGCTTTCGCCGATCAAGATATCCTGGGCTTTTTCTTCCGGAAAAACACGAGCCCCCGCCATCAACCCAACGGGATGTTTGAAAGGCATCAGGTAGGTAATGTCGCGATTAAACCCCACCGCCTGCGCATCGATTAACGTGTGGTTAGCGCTTTCGACACGGCATAGCTGGCCGGTCATTAGCGGACAGCCCACGCTCTCCAGCAAAATACCGTTCATTCGTACCAGCCGCCCGGCAACTCGGGCGAGCGGGATCGACTCAATGGAACGCAGCGCGTTGTCAAAGAATGAAAGGTCACTCACCCTGTGACTCCGGTAATAGTGTCTCTTTTAATGCAGACATGCATTGGTCAAGACGGTGTTCGCAACCGATATCCAGCTCTGACTTATCGGTAATGACCCGGCATTCGCCCGCCTGCAAATCAGCTGAGGGGGTCAGTCCCCATTCATTGACCTTTTCCGGGGCAGCATCTTTGATGCGGTTAAACTCTTCGTTACTCAGCAGAACCTGTAATGACTCGGGCATGGTCGGGAAAGCTGAGATCGCCTCTTCGACCAGTGAGAGCAGTTGGGTGGGCTGTAGCGCCAGCTCACAGCGAATCACCTGCCGGGTCACCTTTTCTACCAGCTGTAACAGGTCTTCCCGCTGTTTACGCTGAATGTGTGCCAAATAGTCATTCACTTTGCCAGAAATACCATCCAGCGGTTGTGCTGCTTGGGCAAACTGTTTACGTCCTTCCTGCTGCCCGGCAAGGCTACCTTCGGTATACCCTTGACGCGTACCTTCTTCCTGCCCTTTTTGATAGCCTTCCTGAAAGCCCTGCTCCTGTCCCTCAGCCATTCCTTGCTCAAAGCCTTTTTGCAGCCCTTCCTGGAAGCCATCCATTAACTGACGCTGATAGTCCGCCGGGGTAATACCTGGCGTGAGCTGTTCAGCCTGAAGATGACGCTGACGAGGAGGAAAGCGGTGCAGCCGGTAACGACCACGAATGGTTTCAATCGCCATGGTTTACTCCGCAGTCTGTTCAGCAAACAGCTGTAGCTGAATTTCACCCGCTTCTTCAAGCTCACGGGCAATCCCCATGATTTCACGGCGGATTTGTTCAATACGGCTGACAGGTACCGGGCCAAGTCGTGAGGTAATCGATTCCAGCTGTTGGACCTGACGTTTCGGCATGACGGCATAAATAGAACGACGTAGCAGTGCTTCGGTTCCTTTCAACGCCACCGCCCAGTCTTCCATCGGTACTTCGTCGAGTAGACGACGGCGCACTTCGTCGCTTTGGCGACTCAGGATGAAGAAGTCATACATTTCATCTTGCAACTGTTCCAGAACATCTTCATCGCGTTCACGAAGCTGGTCGAGGATCTGCTGTTGATTACCCTGGAAGCGGTTAACAATATCCGCGGCCTGCTTGATACCCTTCACTTTCGAGCCATGTTCGGACAGTACCGACAGCCCGCGCTCAATCAGACGATCCAGTTCATCGACAACGTCACGGTTTACATCATTCAGTTTCGCCACCCGATAGAGGATTTCGTTTTGCACCGATTCACTCATGTAAGACAGCACTGTGGCGGAGATCTCCGGGGTCAGAAACGCCAGAAATACAGCCTGCAACTGCAAGTGTTCTTCTGAGATCAAAATGGCCAACTGACGCGGCTCAACCCACTGCAGACGCGCCATACGCGAGCGGATCTCATCGCCGTAAATCCCATTGATCACACTGCTGGCGATTTCGCTCCCCAGCGCTTTATTCAGGATCCCTTGCAGCATTGAGCGTGACGCGCCGTTGATGCCGCTTTGCTCACGGAACTCATCAAAAAAGTTATTAATCACTTTTTTCGCCATGCTGGTTTTCACTCCAGACAGACGCGCCATATTTTCACTCAGACGAACGACTTCTTCGCGACTGAGCTTCTGCATCACCGTCGCAGCCGCTTCCTCTCCCAGACACAGCAATAAAATTGCAGCCTGCTCCAGGTAGCTGTTGTTACTGCCGTTACTTATTGTCAATTCGCTCATTGCTGGTTATCCATTGTCTGAGAACTTCAGCTACGCGATCGGTGTCGCTCATCGCCAGTTTTTGCAGGAACTCCAGCTTCACTTCCAGGCCGGAACTCTGCGAAGGCAGGCTGTCGTCGCCAGGGAATGAAGGCAGTTCGATATTTTTGCGTTCGTCATCAGCCGCCGCAAAATTTGGCGCGACCACAGGAATAGCAACCGGAGAGGCGTCCAGCGCCAGCTCAGGTGCCGTAGTCTTGCGACGCTCAGCGGTAAGACGTTTCATTAATGGACGTACGACGAATACCAGTAACAGTAGAGCCAGCAAGCCGCAGCCAATCAGGCGAACCCAGGCCAGAATGCTGTCATCCTTCCACAGAGGGATTACCGGCTCGGCAGGTACCGACTGCGGAACAAAATTGAGCAGCGATAGCGAAAGATTATCGCCGCGCTGTGCATTAATCCCGGCGGCGTTATTTAACAAGGCCGTCAACTGCGCGATTTGTTCCGGTTTCCAGTCCTTCAAAGCTGGCGCACTCTGGTTGAGCACAACGGCTACATTCAAACGTTTAATCGCGAATCCAGGATGCTGAATATGCTCGACGCTACGGTCCCAGGAGTAATCCCGTTTATTTTCACTATGTTTCGACAAGGCAGCAGGTTGACGAGGCTCCGTCGCGTTATTCGCGCCATTTCCGGCGTTCGCAGGCTGGTTCTCAGCGACCGGCGGGCGGTTGCTTAACGAACCCGGTATCCCCATTGCGATTTGGCTGGTATCACTATCAAGAATATTTTCTTCACGATTCAGTTTCGGTGCGTCGCCATAATGCTCTTGAGTCTCATCAATATTGCTGAGATCGAGGTCCGGCATAACGCTCACCCGGTAGTTGCCAGCGCCAACCAGAGAGTCGAGGACATTTTCCATACTGGAGCGGGTTTTATCCTGAATATCCTTCAGAATCTGGTCACGTTTACGCGTCGCCGCAGAAACCGCTTCACCAGCGCCAATACCGTCAGACAGTAAATTGCCAGCCTGATCAACAACACTGACCTTATTGGCATTGAGATTAGGAACGCTACCAGACACCAAATGTACAACGGCATTGACCTGGTCCATATCCAGCTTACTGCCGTAATGAAGACGAACAACAACCGAGGCGCTGTTTTGCGGTTCGTCGCTAACGACAAACGAGCTATCTTCATTCAATGCCAAGTGCACACGGGCATTCTCTACAGAATCCAGTGTCATAATGCTCTGGGCCAGTTCACCTTCCAGGCTCCGCTTGTAGCGGATGTTCTGCACAAACTGGCTGGCACCCAGCACTTCATCTTTGTCCATCAGCTCATAGCCGCTGGGCAACATCGCCTGCACACCTTTGGCGGCAAGGGTCATCCGCGTTTTGGAAAGCGCATCTTCCGGAACCAGAATCTGCCCACTTTGCGGATCGATACGGTATTCCAGCTTTTCACCATCCAGCACCGTGACAATCTGTGAAACCGGCAGGTTTTCCTGGCGACCGTATAGCGAGACATAGCCATGATTCCCGTTCCACAGCATGCTGACAATAATCGCCGTGGCAGCAATAGCGGCTGCCGCCAGTAACGCCCAGCGCTTATTCCCGTCCAGTTTTAAGGATACAGCAGGGAAAGATTGCGTTAATTTTTTTATCAATTCATTCATAGCGTTAGACTGACATGCTCATCAGGTCGTTGAATCCAGAAGCCACTTTATTTCTTACTTGCACCAGTGCGGAAAACGATAATGATGCCTGCTGGCTGGCGATCATTGTCCCCGCAAGATCATCGCTTTTGCCCATGTCGATGTCCGTCTGCTTTTGTTCTGCAACCTGCTGGAATTGATCAACATGATTCAACGCGCCTTGCAGGATCTGACCGAATGAGACCGGAGATGACGCTGGCTGAGCGCCAACGGTGTTAATCTGCATTGGCGAGAGGACGGGTGCCTGCGCGATCGATTTCATCTGCTGCATGTCCTGCATCATCTGCGTCTGCATCGTGCTGGCTGGGGTTATCGTATATATGCTCATGACCTACTCTTAAAATTAAAAAAATGCTCGCTGCACCACCAACGGATTCAGGAGAAGATTTCGATTCCCTGTTTTCGCATTGACGCCAGACGATAACGAAGCGCGCGTGGAGTAATGCCTAACAAATCTGCAATTTTGGTTTTATTACCCTGATATTTGCGCATCAGATCGGCAATATATTGATATTGCGCACTACGGCCATGCTGACCCAGATTATCGCTTTCACTTATTTTCGGGCTAGTCTGAGGCTGCCATTCTGGCTCACTCCAGGAATCTGACTCCACTGACGGAAGTCCCAAGGTATCGGGATAAATTACGCCATCACGATTCAGGATCATGCCACGTTGAATAGCATTTTCGAGTTGGCGCACGTTACCCGGCCAGGTGTAGCTGAGTAATGCTCGCCGTGATGATTCCGAGAGTTTGATATTTTTTGCCAGCACCGTGGAGTATTTTTTGATAAAGGATTCAGCCAGCGGAATAATATCTTCCATGCGCTCGCGCAGCGGCGGCATCGTCACTGGTATAACCGACATACGATAAAAGAGATCTTCCCTAAAACGTCCAGCGGCAACTTCAGCTTCAAGATTTTTATTGGTGCAGGCAATTAAGCGAAAGTTAAGCTTAATTAAACGATTACTGCCCAGACGTTCAACCTGTTGCTCCTGCAAAACACGCAAAATCTTCGCCTGTAGCGCTAACGGCATATCACCAATTTCGTCGAGCAGTAAAGTGCCATTATTGGCTAATTCCATTTTTCCCGGCACGGTCGTGACGGCGCCGGTAAATGCACCTTTGTCATAACCAAACAACGTGGCTTCGAGCATGTTTTCAGGAATAGCAGCACAGTTAACACCGATATAAGGTGCCTGAGAGTCCTGTGCAAATGCAATAGAATGTATAAATTTTGCAACACACTCTTTACCTGTTCCTGTTTCGCCATGAATAAGAACAGGAACATTAAAAGCAGCAATACGTCTGGCCAGTGCAAATGCATTGATGCTGGAAGCAGCTTCGGCAATAAGTTCAAACATGATTATTTTACACTTAGAAGTAAAGTTAACATCCATAACGAGAAATATACAAATCATTCAAAAAAAAGCACATTATCGAATAATAAATATCGCCCGTGCCATGTTTTAATCCCATCCTTGTTCATGTTCTACCGCCCCTTCACAGAGCAGCCCTGTTGAGGACTATGCTCAAATAAGGTTTTTCCTAAAAAAATATTACCACTGGTGGTGAGAACAATCTTAAATTAAAAGATAATAAAAATATTATTACAATAAAAACAGCAAGTTACATATAAAGCAGAATAAAAAAAACGCTATTCAAACACCCCAAAAAGAGCGAACTCGCTGAAGGACAAGGTCACATTTATACAATTAATTATTTTTTAATTATAGAAGCGCGTCATTAATAACTTGCAGAGTGAAGTGACAAATAATCTAATATTCAGCCCTGCATCATAGACGATCGCAGGTAGCGTAACTCATAGGTAATGGATTCCAACGACAGGGGAAAAGCGTCAAGGATGAACAATAAATTAAATGGATCTGTATTTTTTTTGATAACTGCGGAACTCGATATAAATTCATCCGCTCCCAAATTTACAGCTGAGAAAGTGTACCATGCTGAAATATAGTCAAACTCCCGGAATCTTTAAACTTGAAGGAAACCGGCTTGGACGTCCATATCATCGTCTGCCGACTATGTTTACGGGTAATTTCGATACAATTGAATCACATCTCGGAAACTATTTTCTGAAAAAGCATCGCACAAATATAACACTTAAAAAAATACATTGTGAAATGGATGTTGTTAATAAGAGTGCTGAACTGTTAGTTTCTCAGATAGGTCATCTGGCCTTTGATATAGATCGTTCATTACTGTTAACGCTGTTAGGTAATTTTTACGGATTGGAATCTTCTATTAATGATGAAAAGCCGCAGGATGATTTACCAACTAAAACAGAAAGCAGGCTGAAAAGTCGACTGGCTGTGGATATCAGCAACCTCATTTTTAATAAAAATATCTCAGGTATTCCGCTCACGTTAAAACCTGACAGCAGCACGATACAAACGCACTGGGCCTACCAGCTCACATTTGTATTGGGTGATGACGAGAAGTGCAGTTTTAGAATCTTGCTGGATGATTCACATACGGATTACATTCTGAATTTAATTCGTCGTAGCGAACATGGCGATAAAAAAAGGCAGATTGATAAAGCAAGTACCGAAACGCGTAAAAAAGTTCTGATAAAAGAGATCATTAATACGCTGCCGCTCACCATGAACGTGAAGATTGCAGAAATCCCCCTCAATGTTGCCGATCTGACAACCATTAAGCCGGGGGATATTTTACCTATTGCAATGCCTGATAGTTTCCCTGTGTATATCGGGAAATCTGAATTATTTAACGCAATGATCGTAGAAGATAAAGACAAACTGTTTTTATCCGAGTTAACGAGTAAGACTGAGAAATCCTATGAGTAAGCAAGAAGATATTTTAGAGCAAAGTTTTGAGTTAGCCACTGAAGGTACGCCACCCGCACACTCTGTTACCGAAACGCTGGTGGCGCGTTTAGAGGATCGTTTTTCCGAGTCAATGACGCTACTCAAGCGTATTCCGGTAACGTTAACGCTGGAAGTCTCTTCTGTAGAAATAATGCTATCCGATCTGCTGAATATTGATGACGACACCGTTATTGAGATGGACAAACTCGCGGGCGAACCACTGGATATTAAAGTAAATAATATCCTGCTGGGTAAGGCAGAAGTGGTGGTGGTTAATGAAAAATATGGCCTACGGGTCCTTGAATTCAACACCCATGAAATCAACGACTTGGCCCCATGAAACGCGCGTCTACCTTCACCCTGGTACTGGGTATCTCGCTGCTCATCCTTTCTCCCTTTGCCTGTGCGCAAGGGGGAGATATCCCGTTACTGAACATCATTTCACACGGTAACAGCCAGGAATACAGCGTCAAGATTCAGGTTCTGCTGCTGATGACGCTGGTAGGCATTTTGCCTACGCTGGTGCTGATGATGACCTGTTTTACCCGCTTTATTATTGTCCTCTCTCTGCTACGTCAGGCGCTGGGGCTGCAGCAAACACCGCCTAACCGCATCCTGATTGGCATTGCACTGTCGTTAACCATGCTGGTGATGCGGCCCATCTGGATCAACATCTACGACCATGCGGTTGTGCCTTTTGAAAACGACCAGATCACACTCCCGGATGCACTCAGTACCGCCGCCTCGCCACTGAAACGCTTTATGCTGGCGCAGACCAACAAAAAAGCCATTGCGCAGATCATGACGATCGCCAATGCGCAAGGTAACGCAGCGGATCAGGATCTCTCCATTGTTGTCCCTGCTTATGTTCTGAGCGAACTGAAAACGGCCTTTCAGATAGGCTTCATCATTTACATTCCGTTCCTGGTGATCGACCTGATTGTCGCCAGTGTGCTGATGGCAATGGGGATGATGATGCTATCGCCGTTGATAGTTTCTCTGCCCTTTAAGCTGATGCTCTTTGTACTGATCGATGGCTGGGCGTTAACTGTAGGAACGCTCACCTCCAGTATTCGCGGTCTGGGGCTAGGATAATCATGTTAACTATTGATGTAGCAGCCGATATTGTCGCCAGCGGTATAAAAGTCGTGATTATCCTGGTCTGCGTGCTGGTCGTGCCCAGCCTGTTGGTCGGTATACTGGTCAGCATTTTCCAGGCGGTGACGCAGATTAACGAACAGACCCTCAGCTTTTTACCCAGACTGATTGTCACGCTGGCGGTATTAGGGATTGCCGGGAAATGGATGATCGTCCAGTTGAGTGATCTCTGCGTGCATCTGTTCACTCAGGCCGCCATTCTGGTGCACTGACATGCGCGAAACCGATATCACACAGCTAAGCAGCCTGATCCTGGGCATGTGGTTTCCGTTTGTGCGCATTATGGCGTTCATACACTATGCGCCTGTGCTGGATAACGCCGCGCTGACTGTCCGCGTACGCATTATTTTGTCCCTGGCGCTGGCATTCATTATTACGCCGCTGATCCCCCATCCCATCCCCACCAGCCTGCTGTCAATGAACAGCATCATCCTGACCGCAGAGCAGTTTCTGTGGGGTATGTTGTTCGGCCTGATGCTGCAGTTTTTGTTTTTAGCACTCCAGTTAGCCGGGCAGATCCTCTCGTTTAATATGGGAATGAGCATGGCGGTGATGAACGATCCCAGCAGCGGTGCGTCAACGACGGTACTGGCGGAAATGCTCAACGTTTACGCGGTAATTCTGTTCTTTGCGATGGATGGGCATCTGCTGCTGGTGAGCATTTTATTCAAAGGCTTTACCTACTGGCCGATTGGCAATGCGCTGCATCCACAATCTCTGCGCACTATTTCCCTGGCGCTGGGCTGGGTACTTGCGGCAGCCACACTGCTAGCGCTACCGACCACGTTTATCATGCTGATTGTTCAGGGCTGCTTTGGCCTGCTGAACCGCATTGCGCCTCCGCTTAACCTGTACTCCCTGGGTTTTCCTATTAACATGCTGGCAGGCTTGGTCTGTTTTGCTACCCTACTTTACAACCTACCCGATCACTATCTGCACCTGGCCAATTTTGTCCTGCAGCAACTCGATGCGCTGAAGGGGCACTATGGCGGATAGCAGCAGCGAAGAAAAAACAGAAAAACCCTCGGCGCAAAAACTTCGCAAAGCCAGACAAGAGGGGCAACTCCCACGCTCAAAAGACATGGGGCTTGCCGCCAGCTTGTTTGCCGCATTTATGGTGATTTCCAGCAGCTTTCCCTGGTACGAAGATTTCGTGCGCGAAAGCTTCATCAGCGTGCATCAGTACGCACAAAACATTAATGATCCAGACATCATCGGCCAGTTTCTCGAACATCATCTGCTGATTCTCGGGAAATTTATCCTGACGCTATTGCCGATGCCGGTTGCCGCCCTGTTTGCCTCGCTGGTGCCGGGAGGGTGGTTATTCCTGCCGAAGAAAATTTTGCCGGACTTCAGCAAATTAAGTCCGATGAAGGGAATAGGCCGTCTGTTCTCAACCGACCATCTGGTGGATACAGGCAAAATGACGCTGAAGGCACTCGTGCTTTTGGTCATGCTCTGGATAACCCTGCGCAACAATTTTGTCTCGTTTCTCGGGTTACAAGAACTGTTTTTTAAACAGGCGATTAGCGACGGCCTGTCGCTCTACAGTAGCGTGATGCGTAACTTTGTCATCCTGTTTATCTTTTTTGCTCTCGTGGACGTCCCTCTGGCGAAAAAAATGTTCACCAAAGGCCTGAAAATGACCAAGCAGGAAGTTAAAGAAGAATATAAAAATCAGGAAGGTAAGCCGGAGGTTAAGGCGAGGATCCGCCGTTTGCAACGGCAAATGGCGATGGGTCAAATTCGCAAAGTGGTACCGAAAGCCGACGTGGTAATCGTCAACCCGACGCACTACGCCGTCGCCTTACAGTATGACCAGGCCCGCGCCGCCGCGCCGTTCGTTGTCGCTAAAGGCACGGATGAAATTGCACTGTATATCCGCCAGGTAGCGGCAGAAAACAATATTGAAGTCGTTGAGTTTCCCAAGCTGGCACGCTCTGTTTATTACACCACCCAAGTGAATCAGCAAATTCCGTTTCAACTTTATCGGGCGATTGCCCACGTCCTGACCTACGTCCTGCAAATGAAACACTGGCGTGACGGTGCACAAGCACGCCCTTCACTGAACAGACATATTTCCATTCCAAAAGAGGTTCTTAAACTGGATGCCGAAAACAACTAAACAATTCCTGGCACTGTTGCGTAACGGCAATATCGGCGTGCCGCTGGTGATCCTGTGTATTCTGGCGATGGTGATCCTGCCGTTACCGCCTGCCCTTTTGGATATTCTGTTCACCTTTAACATCGTGCTGGCGGTGATGGTGCTGTTGGTGGCCGTTTCCGCTAAACGACCGCTTGAATTCAGCCTGTTTCCAACCATTTTGCTGATCACTACCCTGATGCGACTGACGCTAAACGTGGCGTCAACACGCGTGGTGTTGCTGCATGGACATATGGGTGCCGGTGCCGCTGGTAAAGTAATTGAGTCTTTCGGTCAGGTGGTGATCGGCGGTAACTTTGTGGTCGGTTTTGTGGTGTTTATCATCCTGATGATCATCAACTTTATCGTGGTCACCAAAGGTGCTGAACGTATCTCCGAGGTGTCCGCCCGCTTCACGCTGGACGCAATGCCCGGTAAACAGATGGCGATTGATGCAGATCTGAATGCCGGGTTGATCAACCAGGCACAGGCGCAAACGCGACGTAAAGACGTCGCAGGTGAGGCTGATTTCTACGGTGCAATGGACGGTGCCTCAA
This sequence comes from Citrobacter sp. Res13-Sevr-PEB04-36, assembly GCF_015672735.1. Lineage (GTDB taxonomy): Bacteria > Pseudomonadota > Gammaproteobacteria > Enterobacterales > Enterobacteriaceae > Citrobacter. The sequence continues at coordinate 94,244 of NZ_JADABY010000005.1, forward strand.
AGTTCGTGCGCGGGGACGCCATAGCCGGGATGATGATTCTGGCGATCAACCTGATCGGCGGCGTCTGTATTGGGATATTTAAATATGATTTAAGCGCTGAAGCGGCGTTCCAACAGTACGTGCTGATGACCATCGGTGATGGCCTGGTTGCACAGATCCCGTCTTTGTTGCTGTCGACGGCGGCGGCGATTATCGTCACGCGCGTCAGCGACAGCGGCGATATTGCCACCGACGTACGTAGCCAGTTGCTGGCCAGCCCCTCAGTACTCTACACCGCCACCAGCATTATGTTCGTGCTGGCCGTTGTGCCGGGTATGCCACATTTCCCGTTCCTGGTTTTTACGGCGTTGTTAGGGTTCACCGCCTGGCGCATGAGCAAGCGTCCGAAAGTCGCCGAGACCGAAGAGAAAAATCTCGAAACGCTGACCAAAACCATCACCGAAACCACCGAGCAGCAGGTCAGTTGGGAAACCATTCCGCTCATTGAACCTATTAGCCTGAGTCTGGGCTATAAGCTAGTGGCGCTGGTCGATAAATCCAAAGGTAATCCGCTGACCCAGCGTATTCGCGGCGTGCGGCAGGTGATTTCTGACGGCAACGGCGTGTTGTTGCCTGAGATTCGTATCCGCGAAAACTTCAGATTGAAACCCACGCAGTACGCCATTTTTATCAATGGGATTAAAGCGGATGAGGCGGATATCCCTTCGGATAAGCTGATGGCACTGCCCTCCAGTGAAACCTACGGTGAAATAGATGGCGTATTAGGTAACGACCCAGCCTACGGTATGCCCGTCACCTGGATTGTACCGGCGCAAAAGGCCAAAGCGTTAAATATGGGGTATCAGGTTATTGATAGCGCCAGCGTCATTGCCACGCACGTGAATAAGATTATTCGTCGCTACATTCCCGATCTGTTTAATTACGATGATATTACGCAGTTGCACAACCGCCTGTCCTCCATGGCTCCGCGTCTGGCGGAAGATCTCAGCGCGGCGCTGAATTACAGCCAGTTATTGAAGGTCTATCGGACGCTGCTTATTGAAGGCGTTTCATTGCGCGATATCGTCACCATTGCCACCGTGCTGGTCGCCAGCAGTGCAACCACCAAAGATCCTATTTTGCTGACAGCAGATGTGCGTCTTGCGCTGCGCCGTAGCATTACCCACCCATTTGTGCGCAAAGATGAGCTGGCGGTCTACACCCTCAATAGTGAGCTGGAGAACTTACTGGCAAACGTGGTCAATCAGGCACAGCAAAGTGGTAAAGTGATGCTCGACAGCGTACCGGTCGATCCGAATATGCTTAATCAGTTCCAGACCAATATGCCGCAGATAAAAGAACAAATGAAAGCTGCGGGTAAAGAACCGATATTGTTGGTCGCTCCACAGTTACGTCCGCTGCTCGCTCGCTACGCACGCCTGTTCGCGCCGGGGTTACAGGTACTGTCTTATAATGAAGTGCCGGATGAGCTGGAATTAAAAATCATGGGAGCGTTGAGCTAACGTGTGATTAGGCGGTGCTGAAAGTACCGCCTTTCTATTAAAGGATCGTATTCTCCGTAAGAATACGACGGGCGCCGAGATAATGATCCTGCCAGAAAGGTTCAGACAAGGTGCTGATTCGGATCGTTTCGCCGGTGCGTGGTGACTCAATAAATTGCCCCTGCCCCAAATAGACGCCCATATGATCGGCAATATCCCGGCTGTGAATATGGAAAAACAGTAAATCTCCGCGCCGTAGATCGCGGTTAGAGACAATCGTCGCCCGCCGGTAGTGATACATTTCATTAGCAGTACGGGGCAGTTTCGCCGCCAGAATTTTATTGTAGGCATAGAAAATCAGACCGCTGCAGTCAAACCCCTCGTCCGGACTAGTGCCACCCCACTGATATGGTTTACCTAACTGCTGCTCAAGACGATGAATCGCCACTTCGGTGATGTTGTGCAGGTGATCGCTGCTGAGGAAATGGGGATTTTCAGCAAGTTCCTGCCAGCGATGATCGCTGGCTTTAAGCGGGCCTGGGAACCATTCCGGGTGCTGTTTTATCAGTACACGATTCTGCTGGCGCAGCGCTTTTTTACTTTCCGCATTACCTTCTACCACGTAGCTGGCCTGTTTTTTTACCTGCGCATGATACTGCTTCAACAACCGGGCACGATTACGCATACGCGACTGCGCCGCATAGCTTAAGGAGGCATTAGATAAGGGTGGCTGAACTTTGGCGATACACGGTAATGACAACACGACACACAAAGACAGCAGTCCCGGCAAAAGGCGTCGGGATGCAGTAGCAACAGACATGAAAAAAGAATACCTGGTCAAACACGTTCGGCGCAGTCTATCGCTATTGGCGGACAATCTTTTTTAATATTTGATTATTAATAGATTAATTTTTTAAATTCAATAGATTAGAAAGTCAGTATTAATCTTATACGGCGGACGGATAGCGCCGACAAATTACGCCGCTGTCTGACTGCCTTTAAGTCCAATTTTGCGTATAAAGAGAAACTAAAGTGTAAACGCAGCACGAGAGACTTGCGAAAAACTTTCTTGGTGCTAATGTGAGCGCTCCAAATCCAGATTTTTCCGATTTGGCGACTCTATTTGCCGTCCTGGCGTGTGTAACCGTTTTATCAAGGAATAAGCAGTATGCGTAAAATCGCATTTTTTCTTGCGATGCTTTTATTACCGTGCGTTTCATTTGCCGGTTTGCTGAGCAGTAACAGTCCGACCACGCCTGTCAGCAAAGAATATAAGCAGCAATTGATGGGGTCACCTGTCTATATTCAGATCTTTAAAGAAGAACGCACGCTGGATCTGTACGTCAAGATGGGCGAACAGTATCAATTGCTCGACAGCTACAAGATCTGTAACTATTCCGGCGGGTTAGGACCCAAGCAGCGTCAGGGTGATTTTAAAAGCCCGGAAGGGTTTTACAGCGTACAGCGCGGTCAGCTCAAGCCGGATAGCCGCTTCTATAAAGCGATTAACATTGGCTTCCCCAACGCCTACGACCGCGCGCACGGTTACGAAGGCAAATACCTGATGATCCACGGCGCCTGCGTTTCCGTCGGCTGTTATGCCATGACCGACAACGGCATTGATGAGATTTTCCAGTTTGTCACCGGGGCATTGGTATTTGGTCAGTCCAGCGTGCAGGTAAGCATTTACCCGTTCCGCATGACCGATGCCAACATGCAGCGCCATAAGTTCTCTTATTACAAAGAGTTCTGGTCGCAGCTAAAACCGGGATACGACTACTTTGAGCAGACGCGTAAGCCACCGACCGTTTCCGTCATCGATGGCCGTTACGTTGTCAGCAAGCCGTTGAGTCATGAAGTCGTTCAGCCGCAGCTGGCGTCAAACTACACGCTCCCCGAGACAAAATAGCGCCCACTCGCCTGGCATAATCTTTTGCCAGGTTTCATTGCCCGTTAGCGGTTGAGTGGCAATCACGGTGACCACATCATTCGGTGTGGTCTCTGAGCTAAAGTCGATTTCCACATCCTGATCCAGCAACGTGGCCACACCGAATGGCGCACGGCGGGTGATCCAGAACAGATTGGTCGAGCAGAAGGCCATCACATAGCGCCCGTCGGACAACAACATGTTGAAAACGCCCTTCTCACGTAATTCCCCGGCCAGCACGGCAATATATTTAAACACCGCAGTCATGTTGCCAGGCGTACGCGGATAACGCTCAACCAGCTTGTGTAGCAACCAGCAGAATGCTTTTTCGCTGTCGGTTTCACCGACCGGCCGGAAATTGCCGGTTTCCAGCGACTTATAGCCGCTTAGCTGCCCGTTATGAGCATAGGTCCAGTTGCGTCCCCACAGTTCACGCGTGAAAGGATGGGTATTTTCCAGCGCCACCTCACCACGATTCGCCTGACGAATATGGGCGATCACGGAACAGGATTTGATGGGATAGTCTTGTACCAGTTTGGCGATAGGCGAATTAAAGCTGGGTTGCGGATCTTTAAATGTACGGCAGCCCTTACCTTCATAAAACGTAATCCCCCAGCCGTCTTTGTGCGGCCCGGTACCTCCACCACGCTGAACCAGCCCGGTGAAGCTAAAGCAAATATCGGTCGGCACGTTGGCGCTCATCCCGAGCAGTTCGCACATATATCACCTACCTTAAAACGCTGAACTGCCTGATGGCGTTACGCTTATCAGGCCTACGCAAAACGCAAGTAGGCCGGATAAGGCTTCAGCCGCCATCCGGCAATAGCCTTCTTACTTAACCATCTCTTTTTCGATCAACTGAATCAGAATATGAATCACTTTAATGTGAATTTCCTGAATACGGTCAGCATAGCCAAAGTGCGGGACGCGAATTTCAATGTCGGCGCTGCCAGCCATTTTGCCGCCACCTTTCCCGGTCAGGGTGATCACTTTCATTCCTTTCTCGCGCGCAGCGGCAATCGCTTTGATCACGTTTGCTGAGTTACCGGAGGTCGAAATGCCTAACAGGATATCCCCTTCACGCCCTACCGCTTCAACATAGCGAGAGAAAATATAATCGTAACCGAAATCGTTGCTGACGCAGGAGATATGGCTGACGTCAGAAATGGCGATCGCCGGGTAGCCGGGACGGTTTTCGCGATAGCGCCCGGTCAGCTCTTCAGCAAAGTGCATTGCATCACAATGGGAGCCGCCGTTACCGCAGGAAAGTACCTTGCCACCCGCTTTAAAACTGTCTGCCAACAGGACCGCCGCGCGCTGAATGGCGTGAATATTGGCGTCATCTTTTAAAAAATTAGCCAGCGTTTCCGCCGCTTCGCTCAGTTCGTTACGAATAAGATCCTGGTACATGAGGATATCCTTCAGCATGAATGTAAATGACAAGATGCAGTGTACCGGATAGCGCTACAGGCGAGAAGCACAAGCCACAGGAATGGCTGTGGCTTTTGATTTTTTGTGCCGGTGAAAACAACAACAATGTGAGCTTTGTTGTAATTATTTTGTAAACACATTGCTAAAAGAATTTACATCCACTACAACCATATCATCACAAGTGGTCAGACCTCCTACAAGCAAGGGAGCTTTTCGATATGATGATTTTGAGTATTCTCACAACGATTGTTCTGCTCGGCGTATTGTTTTATCACCGCGTGAGCTTGTTTCTCAGCAGCATAATTTTGCTCGCATGGACGGCTGCGCTCGGCGTAGCTGGCCTGTGGTCAGTCTGGCTGCTGGTCCCTCTGGCCATTATTCTGGTGCCGTTTAACTTTACACCGATGCGTAAATCCATGATCTCTGCGCCGGTGTTCCGTGGTTTCCGTAAGGTCATGCCACCGATGTCACGCACTGAGAAAGAAGCGATTGATGCCGGTACCACCTGGTGGGAAGGCGATCTGTTCCAGGGCAAACCGGACTGGAAGAAACTGCACAGCTATCCGCAGCCTCGTCTGACAGCAGAAGAGCAGGCTTTTATTGATGGTCCGGTTGAAGAAGCGTGCCGCATGGCAAACGACTTCCAGATCACCCACGAATTAGCGGATCTGCCGCCAGAACTGTGGGCGTATCTGAAAGAACACCGCTTCTTCGCAATGATCATCAAGAAAGAGTACGGCGGTCTGGAATTCTCTGCCTATGCACAGGCTCGCGTTCTGCAGAAACTCTCCGGCGTCTCCGGGATCCTGGCGATCACCGTTGGCGTACCTAACTCATTAGGCCCGGGTGAACTGCTGCAACACTACGGCACCGAAGAACAGAAAAACCATTATTTGCCGCGTCTGGCGCGTGGTCAGGAAATCCCTTGCTTTGCGCTGACCAGCCCGGAAGCGGGTTCCGACGCAGGGGCGATTCCGGATACCGGCGTAGTTTGCATGGGTGAATGGCAGGGTCAGCAGGTGCTGGGTATGCGCCTGACCTGGAACAAACGCTATATCACGCTGGCCCCTATCGCCACCGTGCTGGGCCTGGCGTTTAAACTCTCCGACCCGGAAAAACTGCTGGGCGGCGAGGAAGATCTGGGCATTACCTGCGCGCTAATCCCCACCTCAACACCGGGCGTAGAAATTGGTCGTCGCCACTTCCCGCTGAACGTCCCGTTCCAGAACGGCCCGACACTGGGTAAAGATGTCTTTGTACCGATTGATTACATTATCGGCGGCCCAAAAATGGCCGGTCAGGGCTGGCGCATGCTGGTGGAATGTCTGTCTGTCGGTCGTGGCATTACACTGCCATCGAACTCAACAGGTGGTGTGAAATCGGTCGCCATGGCAACAGGTGCCTATGCGCATATTCGTCGCCAGTTCAAAATCTCTATCGGCAAGATGGAAGGTATTGAAGAGCCGCTAGCGCGTATTGCTGGTAACGCCTATGTGATGGACGCCGCGGCGTCGCTGATTACCTACGGCATTATGCTCGGCGAAAAACCGGCGGTGCTTTCCGCTATCGTGAAATATCACTGTACCCACCGCGGGCAGCAATCAATCATTGATGCGATGGATATCACTGGCGGTAAAGGCATTATGCTGGGCGAAAGCAACTTCCTGGCGCGTGCTTACCAGGGTGCCCCAATCGCCATCACCGTTGAAGGCGCCAACATTCTGACCCGTAGCATGATGATCTTCGGCCAGGGGGCGATTCGTTGCCATCCGTACGTGCTGGAAGAGATGGCGGCGGCGCAGAACAACGATGTGAATGCGTTCGACAAGCTGCTGTTTAAGCATATTGGCCACGTCGGCAGCAATAAGGTGCGCAGTTTCTGGCTCGGCCTGACGCGCGGGCTCACCAGTAGCACACCAACCGGTGATGCCACCAAACGTTATTACCAGCACCTGAACCGTCTGAGCGCCAACCTGGCATTACTCTCAGATGTCTCCATGGCCGTGCTGGGCGGTAGTCTGAAGCGTCGCGAGCGTATCTCCGCGCGTCTGGGTGACGTGTTAAGTCAGCTGTATCTGGCCTCTGCCGTACTGAAGCGTTATGACGATGAAGGCCGCAATGAAGCCGACCTGCCGCTGGTTCACTGGGGCGTACAAGACGCGTTGTATAAAGCAGAACAAGCGATGGACGACCTGCTGCAAAACTTCCCTAACCGTTTAGTCGCTGGGTTGTTGAATGTGGTTATCTTCCCGACCGGTCGCCACTATCAGGCGCCTTCTGACAAACTGGATCATAAAGTTGCGAAGATTTTGCAGGTGCCGAGCGCAACCCGTTCACGCATCGGTCGCGGTCAGTACCTGACGCCAAGCAAGTACAATCCGGTTGGTTTGCTGGAAGAAGCGCTGCTGGACGTGATTGCTGCCGACCCTATCCACCAGCGTATCTGCAAAGAGCTGGGTAAAAACCTGCCGTTTACCCGTCTGGATGAACTGGCGCGTAATGCGCTGGCAAAAGGGTTGATTGATAAAGACGAGGCCGCCCTTCTGGTGAAGGCCGAAGAGAGCCGTCTGCGCAGCATCAACGTAGATGATTTTGACCCTGAGGAGCTGGCGACCCAGCCGGTAAAGTTGCCAGAGAAAGTCCGTAAAGTCGAAGCCGCTTAACGTTCACGCTCGACTTTTCAGCCCCGCTTAACGCGGGGCTTTTTATTGCCACATTTTCAGTAATGCTCATGCTACAGTGTCAAAATGCTGTTCAACGAGGAGCCTCGATCGTGCCTGGTTTGAAAATTACCCTGCTGCAACAACCGCTGATCTGGATGGATGGCCCAGCCAATCTGCGCCATTTCGACCAACAGCTTGAAACCATCACCGGACGTGACGTCATTGTATTGCCCGAGATGTTTACCAGTGGGTTTGCGATGGAAGCAGCCAGCACATCGCTTACGCAAGAAGAGGTTGTTGGCTGGATGCACGCCAAAGCGCAGCAGACAAATGCGCTGATCGCTGGCAGCGCCGCGTTACGCTCAGAGCGTGGCCCGGTAAATCGTTTTTTACTGGTAGAACCCGAGGGGCACGTTCATTTTTATGACAAACGCCACCTGTTCCGCATGGCGGACGAGCACCAGTATTATCAGGCTGGAGAAGAACGCACCATCGTTGAATGGCGCGGCTGGCGTATTTTGCCTCTGGTCTGTTATGACCTGCGCTTTCCGGTATGGTCGCGCAATCTCGATGATTATGACCTGGCGTTATATGTCGCCAACTGGCCTGCACCACGCTCGCTGCACTGGCAGGCGCTACTGACCGCCCGGGCGATTGAGAACCAGGCTTATGTAGCAGGATGTAACCGCGTGGGCAGCGATGGTAATGGCCATCATTATCGCGGGGACAGCCGGGTAATCAACCCACAGGGTGAGATTATTGCCACCGCCGAGCCGTATCAGGCCACACGGATAGATGCTGAGCTGTCGCTTGCAGCATTGCGGGAGTATCGCGAGAAGTTTCCAGCCTGGCAGGATGCCGATTCGTTCACACTATAATTATCTCCCTAATCTCCCGCTACGGAACATTATCCTCGTGGCGGGATTGTTTCACTCCGTAACTAACCGCAAAACAAATTCGCGTGGCCACATCCCTCAGGCAACGTATTCTGAAAATGATAATCACACGTAAATTCCCTTTCAGGATATTAAGATGAAGAAATTCGTACGCATGACTTTGCTGGCCGCTACCCTGGCGGGCGCCTCTTTTAGCACACTTGCAGCAAACGTATCCAACGTTCCGGCCCCGGCCCAGGATCCAGTGGTACAACACCTGAAACTGAGCAACGACCAGGTGGCGCAGATTAAAAAACTGCACCAACAGCTGGAAACCAATGTCAGTCAGATTTCGGTGAATGACGTTAAAGACGGCGTGCTGATTGACGTGATCAAGTCCGGAAAATGGGATGATGCCGCCGTTAAGAAACAGCTTGCCGCGTTCAGCAACATCGAACAACAGGCGCGTTATTACCGCGTGAAATACTATTTTGACCTGAGCAAAGTCCTCACACCTGAGCAGCGTAAGCAGGTGCAAAAAGATATCGCCCAGACGCTGAGCGAGTAATGCTGAAAGCTCGTTACCTCTGGTAGCGAGCTTTTATTTTTTTGGCAGACTGAAACGACGAAAGCCTGAATCATTGCTGATTCAGGCTTTCTTAATAGTGGCGGAATGGACGGGACTCGAACCCGCGACCCCCTGCGTGACAGGCAGGTATTCTAACCAACTGAACTACCACTCCGCGTTGTGTTCCGCTTGGGAACGAAGCGAATATTACGGATTGCCTCGCGACTCGTCAACGCTTTTTCTCACGTTTTTAATCGTTTGCTGCAAAAATCACCCGAATAGCCATTTTTGCACGTTAAACACGCAAACTATGCCCGCCAGAGGCAACTTCCACCTTTCTTCTGAACCAGGTCGAGGCGAGACTCATGGGCCGCTAACTCTTCATCAGTGGCGAAAACAACGCGTAAATTGCCGGACTGACGGACAACCCGTTGGATCCCTGTGTCATTCTGCTGCTGACTGTCACCCTCCATTGAAAATGCCATGGCGGTCTGCCCGCCGGTCATCATCAGATAAACGTCAGCCAGAATCTGGGCATCGAGCAATGCGCCGTGCAAGGTACGCTTGCTGTTGTCTATCTCATAACGCGAGCATAGCGCATCAAGGCTGTTACGCTTGCCAGGAAACATCTTCCTCGCCAGCGCCAGGCTATCGGTCACTTTACAGAAGGTGTTCGTTTTCGGAATATCACGATGGAGCTTCGCGAACTCGTAGTCCATAAAGCCGATATCAAACGATGCGTTATGGATGACCAGCTCCGCACCGCGGATATAGTCGAGAAACTCATCGGCAACATCGGCAAAAGTGGGTTTATCGAGCAGGAATTCATCCGCGATGCCGTGTACGCCAAACGCTTCCGGGTCCACCAGCCGATCGGGCTTCAGGTAAACGTGGAAGTTATTGCCGGTCAGGCGTCGGTTCACCACTTCAACCGCACCGATCTCAATGATCTTGTGGCCTTCGTAGTGGGCACCGATCTGGTTCATACCGGTGGTTTCGGTATCGAGGACGATCTGCCGTGTAATTCCAGTGCTCATAGCGGTCATTTATGTCAGACTTATCGTTTATATCGATCTCTAAAACAGGAAGTCTACCAGAGATGCTTAAACAGGTAGAAATTTTCACCGATGGTTCTTGCCTGGGAAATCCAGGACCCGGCGGCTATGGGGCAATTTTACGCTTTCGCGGGCGGGAAAAAACCTTTAGCGAAGGATACAACCTCACCACCAATAATCGTATGGAGCTGATGGCGGCCATCGTCGCGCTGGAAGCGCTTAAAGAACAATGCGAAGTGGTACTCAGTACCGACAGCCAGTATGTGCGCCAGGGTATTACCCAGTGGATCCACAACTGGAAAAAACGCGGCTGGAAAACCGCAGACAAAAAACCGGTCAAGAATGTCGATCTCTGGAAACGTCTGAATGCCGCGCTGGGCCAGCACCAAATCAAGTGGGAATGGGTCAAAGGCCACGCGGGCCACCCGGAAAATGAACGCTGCGACGAGCTTGCGCGCGCAGCTGCGATGAGTCCTACACAAAATGATATTGGGTATCAACCCGAAGCTTAAACGTCCGGTTTACGGTATTGCCGGGTTGCACCAACGGCCTGGCGGATACGCGCTTTGCTTTTGTTTTGTTTCATCGGGTTAAGCGTAAGCGGAATAGTTCGCTTGCGCGCGACAACCAACTGTATGCATCCCAACGCAGGAATATGTGCGCTTAACATTTTACCCCCGAGCTTCTTCCAGGGTAAAACGTGAAAACGGCTGGCGTGCAGCACTTCAAAATTCAGCAGTGAGAGCCAATCCAGTTGGCGCATCAGCGTAAACATCCGGCTGTTATAAGGTGGCGTTTTACGTAATACCGGCACCAACTTGCGCAACCCCATCAGGCTGACCGGATTGAATCCGCTCAGAATTAACCAGCCATCATCGATAAGCACACGATCGGCCTCACGCAGTAACCTGTGAGGATCGGAGCACCACGGCAGCGTATGCGCCAGCAGGCAGACATCAACGGATTTATCGGCAAAGGGAAGATGTAGAGGATCCGCCAGCACCTGCATCGGCGAGCCTTGCGAAGAAATATTCACCTGATGAGAAACCGCGCACGCTTCAGAATTGATTTCTGCGCTTAAATTGCCAATCTTAAGCAGATGAAAACCGTACATTTTTGCGAACCACGGGTTAAGCTGATGCTCCAGCGCCTCACGATAGTGTTCGCCCCAGGGTAAATCATCCCAGCTCACGGGCGCTACGACAGTTTGAGGGAGCCTTGCCGGTTTCATCACAACCTTCCGTTTCGCATTGAGAGGTAATTTATGAATCTTAACAGTATTCCCGCCTTTGATGACAATTACATCTGGGTCCTGACCAATAATGAGAACCGTTGCCTGATTGTCGATCCCGGCGAGGCGACTCCGGTACTGCAAGCCATTGCTGAGCACAACTGGGTGCCAGAGGCCATTTTACTCACCCATCACCATCATGATCACGTTGGCGGCGTGAAGGAACTTGTGCACCGCTTTCCACAGATAGTGGTCTACGGACCAGCTGAAACGCAAGATAAGGGAACCACACGCGTAGTCGAAGATGGCGATACCGCACTCGTTTTAGGGCATGAATTTAGCGTATTTGCTACTCCGGGTCACACTTTAGGACATATCTGTTACTTTAGTCATCCTTATCTGTTTTGCGGCGATACGCTCTTTTCCGGTGGCTGCGGTCGACTTTTTGAGGGTACAGCATTACAGATGTATCAATCACTTAAAAAAATATGTGCACTTCCGGATGATACGTTAATTTGTTGCGCACATGAGTACACTTTAGCAAATATGAAGTTTGCCTTAAGCATCCTCCCGCACGATCCGTCCATAAATGATTATTATCGTAAAGTTAATGAGTTACGCGTAAAAAAACAAATGACACTACCCGTAACTCTGAAAAATGAGCGCAGAAATAATATTTTTTTAAGAACGGAAGACATTGATTTAATTAATGAAATTAACAAAGAAACAATATTGCAACAACCTGAAGCGCGTTTTGCGTGGTTAAGGTCAAAGAAAGATACGTTCTGACAATTCCGGGTTGCCTTTTGAAAACTTCGCCGTTATGATCGGTCGTCTTTTAAGCAACTATTGACACACACATGAAGGCAAAAGCGATATTACTCGCCTCTGTCCTGCTTGTTGGGTGCCAGAATACTGGTAACGTCCAACAACACGCACAGAGCCTTTCTGCAGCTGGTCAAGGGGAAGCAGGAAAGTTTACGAGTCAGGCGCGGTGGATGGACGATGGGACATCTATCGCCGCCGATCAGGATTTGTGGGCTTTCATTGGTGACGAGCTAAAGATGGGAATTCCGGAAAACAACCGGATTCGCGAACAGAAACAGAAGTATTTACGCAATAAGAGCTATCTCCACGATGTAACGTTACGGGCAGAGCCGTATATGTACTGGATAGCCGGGCAAGTTAAGAAACGTAACATGCCGATGGAGCTGGTACTCCTACCCATAGTGGAGAGCGCTTTTGATCCTCACGCAACGTCTGGCGCCAATGCCGCAGGTATTTGGCAGATCATTCCGAGCACGGGGCGCAATTATGGTTTAAAGCAGACTCGCAGTTATGATGCACGTCGCGACATTGTGGCTTCCACCACTGCCGCGCTGGATATGATGCAGCGTCTGAACAAGATGTTTGATGGCGACTGGCTGCTGACCGTTGCCGCTTATAATAGCGGTGAAGGTCGCGTGATGAAGGCAATGAAAGCGAACAAAGCTCGTGGCAAGCCCACTGATTTTTGGTCGCTCCCTCTGCCTCAGGAAACGAAGCAGTATGTGCCCAAAATGCTGGCATTGAGCGACATCCTCAAGAACAGCAAGCGTTATGGCGTGCGTCTGCCAACCACAGACGAAAGCCGCGCGTTGGCACGTGTTCGCTTGAACAGTCCGGTTGAGATGGCCCAGGTTGCCGATATGGCGGGTATTTCCGTCAGCAAGCTGAAGACCTTCAATGCTGGCGTGAAAGGCTCCACGTTGGGTGTCAGCGGCCCGCAATATGTGATGGTGCCAAAGAAGCACGCGGAGAAACTGCGTGAGTCTCTGGCGTCAGGCGAAATTGCAGCCGTACAGTCAACGCTGGTCGCGGATAACACGCCGCTGAGCAGCCGTAGCTACAAGGTTCGTTCTGGCGATACGCTTTCCGGCATCGCTTCACGTCTTGGCGTGAATGCGAATGAGCTAAAGCAGTGGAATAATCTGCGTAGTTCGACTCTGAAAGTGGGCCAAAGCTTGACCGTAGGTGCAGGCACCAGCGCGCAGCGACTGGCTAAAAACAGCGATAGCATTACCTATCGTGTACGTAAGGGCGATTCGCTTTCGAGCATTGCTAAACGTCACGGGGTTAACATCAAGGATGTGATGCGCTGGAACAATGATACCGATAATCTGCAGCCGGGCGATCAGCTGACGTTGTTTGTGAAAAACAACGGTATGCCGGACTCCTGATAGCAGCATAAACATTAAGGCACTGGTTTCCCCCCAGTGCCTTTTTTATTTATGCTGCTTTATGCGCCTCAACCATAATCGTGTCACTGGTGAACGACCCGTCCTTCTGTAACGCAAAGTAAGCCTGCACTTCGGCAGACGCACTCTGCTGGTATAAACGAACCGCGTCGATCAACACCTCAGGGGTACGCATGCGCGCAACCCATGAGCTAAACACCAGCGGCAGGCGGTCCGTCAACACCGTATCGGCAATCAGATTGGCATCATTCATCAAGGACAACCACTCACCGCTGGAATAGTTGCGCACATGTGAGGTATCGCGTAACGCTTCAACGGTTTGCAGCCAGATATCCCGTACCGGGTGCCCTGGTGACATGACATCCATCACAATCACCACGCCACCTGGTTTCAATACACGATTCACTTCCCGCAGCGCGCGTCCGACATCATGCCAGTGATGCGCAGAGTAGCGGCTAATCACCACATCAAAAGAGCCATCCTCAAAAGGCAGACTTTCGGCATACCCTTGCCGGGTAGCGATATTGTCTAATCCCTTCTCTTTTGCCGCCTGCACGACCACATCGAGCATCTGCGCCGATAAATCATACGCCACGACCTGTTTTACATGCTGTGCCGCCGTAAAACTGGCGTGCCCCGCACCGCATCCCATGTCGAGAACGCTGGCCTGTGGAAATGCCGACAGCCTATCCGCCAGCCGTTGTAAATCATGGCCGGAGGCGTGTACCGTGCTGGTTAAATAGGCGTTCGCCTGCGAGCCAAACTGTTTTTCGACATTGTCATGATGAGAGCGTGTTGTCATTGTGTTGTCCTTCGGTTGTGGTGAAATATAAAGGGCAGCACCATGACAGGCCTGCCCCACGGCAGACCTGACACACCTTTATTGTTCAGGTTTGCCGGGACTAAATTCAACGAGTAGTGGATTATGATCGGATGCGCGCGTCACCAGCACAGAGGCTTCACTGACGTTCAAACCACGATAGAACACAAAATCAAGCGGGCGACCAAATGCGCGTCGGCGCTGATCGTCGGTAAAGCGCACCTGACGCAGTGACATTTCACGCGCAAAACGGTACAGCGCGTTCATCCGTCGACGGCTCCAGGCATTGAAATCACCGGCCATAATCACCGGGCCGCTGTGATGAGCAATCTGATCGCCGATGGGAAGTAACTGCTTACTATAGACATCAACCCCGAGACTAAAGTTAACCGCGTGGATGTTCACCACCATCAATAAACGTGAATCAGGCAGGGGATATACCGTCACCAGCGCAGACTTTGCCAGCCGTAAAATAGGCTCACGTTCGCGCAGAGGACAGCAGTAAACAGGATGTGCAGCAGAAAGCGTCATGACGCCAGAGGGGTGCTGAGGTAGTACAAAAGCAGGAACCTGATCGGCAGCAAGATAGTTAGCGGTCGCAAACTGCACCAGCTCCGGCGTGGTTTGGGCTTCCTGCAATAACACCAGATGTGCGTCTTTGCCAAAATTCTTCAGCACCGACAACCATTCTGCCCGCTGCTGTTTAAAAATATTCCACACCAGCACGCGAATACGGTCTTCACTGCTTAAGGGTACGCCGGCGGGTAATGCCTGACCAATATGCGCAAACGACCCTGGCGGTAAAATCCGCTCAACGGGTTGTCCGGCAACATAGCGCATAGCATAAGTGTTTTTTCGCACTGTAGACTTTCAAACCTCTGTAACGTCAACCAGTCCGCAGCCGGACTGGTTCTTCAGTTATAGGGACTTTAGGGCTTACTTTCAACGAGCAATTGCAGTTTGTTTTGTAAGTAGGTACTTACATCAATGATTTATCCCAGCGTGATACGCGCAGGTTTATCAAGACGACCGCTGATACCCATCAATAAGAAAGCAGCCAGGACGATAAGCGCGCCAATCCACGGCGTCTGCGCTAAGCCATAATACTCTACCGTTTGCCCGCCAATCACCGACCCCAGTGCAATACCGACGTTAAACGCCGCAATGTTCAGTCCGGAGGCAACATCAACCGCGTTGGGGGTAAATTGTTCTGCTTTCTGAACAACATAGACCTGCAATCCCGGTACGTTACCGAAAGCAAAGATCCCCATCACCAGTATTGTTGCCAGCGCTGCATACTGCGTGGATGCCGTTAACTGGAAAAGCATCAGCAGAACAAACAGTGCAGCAAAAATGAACTTCAATGCAGGGACAGCGCCATGTTTATCCGCCAGTTTACCACCCCAAATATTACCGATAGCCACAGAGACGCCGTATCCCAATAAGATCCAACTTACCGCTGTCGGGGAGAATCCGGCCAGATCCTGCATCATCGGTGCAAGAAAGGTAAACGCAGTAAAGACACCACCATAGCCCAGCGCCGTGACTGCATAAATCAGCAGCAGACGAGGATGGGTTAAGACTTTCACCTGATCGCGGATGCTGGCGGCAGCCCGACCTGGAATATTCGTCGGGATCAGTAACTGGCTACTAATTAGTGCAATGACGCCCAGCATTGAGACTGCGAGGAAAGTTTCACGCCAGCCAAAATGCTGACCGATAAATGTGCCCAGCGGAACGCCTGTCACCAGGGCCACCGTTAAACCACCAAACATAATGGCGATGGCCGAAGCCGCTTTCTCTTTGGGCACCAGACTTGTTGCAATGGTTGAACCAATCGAGAAGAACACGCCGTGTGCAAGGCCGGTCAGCAGACGGGCAACAATTAAGGTCATATAGCCCGGTGCCTGCCATGCCAGCAAATTACCGGCAGTAAACAGCACCATCAGCGCAACCAGCAGCTGTTTACGCGGCAGACTCCCGGTCAGAGCGGTCAGCACTGGTGCGCCAATAGCCACCCCCAACGCATAAATTGAAACCAGCATCCCCGCAGAAGGCAAAGAGATTGCCAGTTGTTCAGCAATGGTCGGTACCAGGCCAACAATCACAAATTCGGTCGTGCCAATGGCGAAGGCACTTATCGTCAGTGCAAATAAAGCGAGCGGCATAAATAACTCCATATCATCAGTAATCAGATGACACGCAGTATGCCGGGATGCTTTAATAACAAAAATATTTAAAATATCAATATAATTTTGCTTCAGGTGCAAAAATGAAAGCAACCTCAGAAGAACTGGCGATTTTTGTGGCTGTTGTGGAAAGCGGCAGCTTTAGCCGCGCCGCAGAGCAGTTAGGACAGGCCAATTCCGCCGTCAGCCGGGCCGTCAAAAAACTGGAGATGAAGCTGGGCGTCAGCTTGCTCAATCGGACCACCCGACAGCTAAGTCTGACCGAGGAAGGTGAACGTTACTTCAGGCGCGTACAGCTGATCTTGCAGGAAATGGCCGCCGCAGAGACGGAAATTATGGAGTCTCGCAATACACCGCGTGGCTTACTGCGCATTGACGCTGCAACGCCGGTCATGCTGCATTTTCTGATTCCCCTCATCAAGCCTTTCCGCGAACGCTACCCTGAAATGACGCTGTCGCTGGTCTCTTCAGAGACGTTCATCAATCTTATTGAACGAAAAGTGGATGTAGCTATACGTGCAGGCACGCTGACTGATTCGAGCCTACGCGCACGTCCATTATTTACCAGCTATCGTAAGATTATTGCTTCGCCTGACTATATTGCGAAATTTGGTATACCAGAGAGCGTCGAAGCGCTTAAACAGCACCTGTGCCTCGGTTTTTCTGAACCGGTTTCACTCAATACCTGGCCGATTGCCTGCAGCGATGGACAGCTTCATGAGGTTGAATGCGGACTATCTTCTAACAGCGGCGAAACACTAAAACAGCTTTGTCTGAGCGGAAACGGTATTGCCTGTCTTTCAGATTATATGATTGATAAGGAGATCGCACGAGGTGAACTGGTCGAGTTGTTGACGGATAAACGCCTGCCGGTAGAGATGCCGTTCAGCGCCGTTTACTACAGTGATCGGGCAGTAAGCACTCGCATTCGGGCATTTATCGACTTTTTGAGTGAACATGTAAGAACAGCTCCCGCAGGAGCTGTGAAAGAGGGGTAAAGTGCACAGAGGGTCGCAGGGTCAAGCCATTAGTCCCACTCGGGTGCCAGACCTTCCGGGCTAACCAGGCGATCGTTGCAGTCCAGCGCCGCGATCGCCGCGTTGTCTTCAGCATCCAGACGCAGGTCCAGCGCCAGCAAGTTACTAGACAGATTTTCGCGCTTGGTCGAAGAAGGGATCACCGAGTATCCCTCACCCATCGCCCATGCCAGGATCACCTGAGCCGGTGTCGCATTATATTTCGCGGCAATACCGGCAATGACTTCATCTTTCAGTGCCTTACCGTATGCCAGTGTCATGTAAGACGTGATGTGAATACCGTGCATTTTGGCCCAGTCAACCACCTGACGGCTTTGCAGATACGGGGACAACTCAATCTGGTTAGTCGCGATGTTCTCTGCACCCACTGCAGCAATGGCTCTTTCCATCAGCGGAATGGTGAAGTTAGAGATACCAATTTCGCGGGTCAGGCCCTGTGCTTTAGCTTCCAGTAGTGCCTGCATAAATTCTTCAACAGAAACAGCATCGTTTGGAGAAGGCCAATGGATCAGCGTCAGATCAACGTAATCAGTACGCAGTTTCTTCAAACTCTCTTTCAGACTCGGGATCAGTTTTTCTTTGCTTAGGTTCTCAATCCAAATCTTGGTGGTGATATACAGCTCACTGCGCGGCACACTGCTTTCAGCAATCGCCTGGCCAACCGCGGCTTCGTTATCATAGATTTGTGCGGTGTCGACGGCACGATAGCCCAGCTCCAGAGCCGTTTTAACAGAAGTGATAACGACGTCGTCTTTCAGGCGAAAAGTCCCTAAACCGAATGCAGGGATAGTCATAAATTTCCTCTTTTTAATCATAGTGTTCGCTACTGGGAGGAGTATGACCTTCTAACGTGTAGATAAAAAGAGCGTAAAACGCAGAGGATTTTTGCAGATTTAGCAATAATTGAATGACAGGAAAAGAAAAAGCCCTGAGCGTTAGCTCAGGGCTTT
>NZ_JADABY010000050.1 GCF_015672735.1 Citrobacter sp. Res13-Sevr-PEB04-36
GATTCACTCATGCTTGGGTGGGTAAATATTTGGTCACGTAATACAGTGTACGGTAGTCCAGCATCCATAACGGTTTTAATAATATTAATTATCTCATGTGAATCCACACACAGTAGCGATACACCTAATATCCTCCGAGTCTTTGTATCAACCACCGCCTTGAGCATACCGCGCGTATCATCCATCACCCGCGCCCGCGGGATCGCCGCAACGGGTAACGTCACGACCTGAACCTCCGCCCCGCTGGCTCTGGCCTGCTCTTCGCTCATCCCCACGCGAGAAAGCGGCGGCGTCATAAACACGGAGTACGGCACATTCGGGCGGTCGCCGGTGTTGCGCAAGCCTTCCCCCAATAAACCGTCGCGTACAATGCGGAAGTCATCCAGCGAGATATAGGTAAATTGCAAACCGCCGGTAACATCGCCCATGGCCCAGATATTATCTGCCGAGGTGCGCAGATATTTATTCACGATAATTCCGCCGCGATCGTTAACGTCCACGCCGGCATTTTTCAGCTGCAGTTTTTCCGTTGTCGGTTTGCGACCCGATGCCACCAGCAGCGCGTCCATCACACGCATCTCTTCTGGCATCTGTACCTGTACGGCACCGTCCAGAGACGATACCGAACCTACACTGGCGTTCAGAATTAGTTCGACGCCTTTATCGCGTAAAATTTGGGCAATGGCGTCGGCAATATCACGGTCTTCACGCGGTAAAAATAGCGGCGCGGCTTCAAAGATAGTGACCTTACTGCCAAAGTTGGCAAACATGGACGCGAATTCAACGCCAATGTACCCGCCCCCCAAAATCCCCAGTCGCTGCGGGCGCTGTGTCAGATTCAGCAATCCGGTGCTGTCGAACACGCCCGGCGTGTTGGATAATCCTTTAATATCAGGCATCGTCGACTGCGCACCGGTATTAATAAATATCTTCTCACCGCGAAGTTCACGCGTACCGGTCAACTGGACGACCCGCACGGTATGGTTGTCAACAAACTCGGCGCGCCCTTCAATCACATCCACATTGTCCAGATCGGCAAGGTTATGGAAATTTTTATCACGCAGGAAGCTAACAACGTCTGTTTTGCGCTGTATTGCGGCGGTAAAGTCATGCTGCATTTCGGCATCATGCACCAGCGTTTTGGTAGGTATACAGCCGATATTGATACATGTTCCGCCATACATGGTGTTGGACTGCTCAATAATCGCCACCTGCCAGCCCGCTTTTGCCAGCGTCGCCGCCAGCGTTTTACCTGCTTTGCCAAAACCAATAATGATCGCCTGATACTGATTCATGCTGCCTCTTTGCAAAATCACTGTTCATTTGTTAACCCGAAGTATAAGTACTCACGCACATGAACAACGTATCCATAACGCGCTTATTTTTGTCCAATCGTCTAAATGAGAATAAAAAATAAAGTGAAGCAAACCGCATTAATATTTACTAATCCTTTGATGGTATTAATTAAATATAGAATTACGGTGATAATAGAGATATTCCCACAGAAGAACATAACTGTTCAGGAGTCTTTATGAACGCGCTCAGCCGATTATTAACGCTTAACGACCCGCAGGGGTCGATTGATCAAAACTGCTTGTTGAGCAGAGACTGGCAGTTGCCACATGCTGCGGGAGAACTGTCCGTTATTCGTTGGCATACGGTAACCTAGGGTGCGGCTCAGCTTGACCTTCCGGACGGTTCGTCCTACACGCTGCATCCCGGTGCGGTCTGTATTCTGACGCAAAACTCCGCTCACCGGTTGTGCCAGTCAGGTGAGAAGCAAACACATATCGTCTGTGGAAGCCTGCGGTTGAAAGCATCCTCACGCTATTTTTTAACCGCACTGCCGGAGTTGCTCATTCTGGCCCCCGAGGACAATAGCCCCGACGGTCAGTGGCTGAGAGCCATGATTGAACTGCTGCAACGGGAATCAATGAGCACGCTGCCAGGTTCTGAGGTGGTATGCAGTCAGCAATGCGCCACGCTGTTTACCCTCGCCGTGCGCGAGTGGTTGGCGCAGGCCGCGCCGGGCAAAAACATACTGAATCTGTTGCTGCATCCCAAACTGGGGGCCATCGCTAACCTGATGCTGGAGTTGCCCGCTCATCCATGGACTGTCGAAGAACTGGCGCAGCGCGCGCATATGTCGCGGGCCAGCTTCGCACAACTGTTTCGTGAAATCTCAAACTCCACGCCGCTCGCGGTCTTAACCACGTTGCGTCTGCAATTCGCCGCCCAGATGTTAGCGCGTGATTCACGACCGTTGATCGTGATTGCTGAGGCGGTGGGCTATGCCAGCGAATCGTCGTTTCACAAAGTTTTTCTGCGTGAATACGGCTGCACACCGGGTGAGTACAGAAAGCGGGTCAAGGCGCTGGAAAAATAGCGCTGCGCCTTGTTGGGTTCTCAGGCACAACGCTATTCAGACGTTATTTCTGCGGACGATGACGGTGCAGCCACATCAGCTTATACGCCGCCGGAATGATAAACAGCGACAGCAGCGGTGCGGTGATCATCCCGCCAATCATCGGGGCGGCAATCCGGCTCATCACCTCCGACCCGGCCCCGGTACCCCATAAAATCGGCAGCAGGCCGGCAATAATCACCGCCACGGTCATCGCCTTGGGACGCACACGAAGCACCGCCCCGTGATACAGCGCCTCATCCAGCTTAGCCACCGTAAAGGTCTGCGGATTTTCAAGCGCAGGCTCCGCCTCAATAGCGTGGCGCAAATACATCAACATCACCACGCCAAACTCGGCGGCAACGCCTGCCAGCGCAATGAATCCGGTGCCAGTCGCCACCGACATATGGAACCCCATCCAGTAGAGGAACCAGATCCCGCCTACCAGTGCAAACGGCACGCTGGTGATAATCAGCAACGCTTCACCAAAACGACGGAACGCCAGATACAGCAGCACGAAGATGATCATCAACGTCATCGGCACCATCAGTTTGAGCTTATGACTGGCGCGCTCAAGCAACTCAAACTGGCCCGAAAACGCCACGCTGGTCCCCGGTTTTAGCTGGACGTTTTCAGCAATTGCTTTTTTCAGATCGTTCACCACCGAGACCATGTCACGATCGCGGGCATCGATGTAGATCCAACTGGTCGGTCGCGCGTTCTCGGTTTTCAACATTGACGGGCCTGAAACAACCTTCACATCTGCCACATCCGCCAGTGTGATTTGCTGCTTCATCGGCGTCAGGACCGGCAATTGTCGTAACGCTTCCGGACTGTCGCGATAGCTCTGCGGATAGCGGAGATTGATCGGATAGCGGGCAATCCCTTCCACCGTTTCGCCCACCATCGCGCCACCGACCGCCGAGGTAACGAACAGCTGCACATCGCCCACGGTCATGCCATAACGCGCGGCTTTCTCTCGCTGAATATCGACGCTGAGATAGCGTCCACCTTCCAGACGTTCCGCCAGCGCAGAGGCGACGCCCGGCACAGTTCTTGCCACCTCTTCAATTTGCTCTGCCGTGGCGTCAATATCCGCCAGCACGGTACCCGATACCTTAATTCCGATTGGACTTTTGATCCCGGTAGACAGCATGTCGATGCGGTTACGAATCGGCGGTACCCACAGGTTCGCCAGGCCCGGCAGCCGGACCGTTTTATCCAGTTCCTCGATGATTTTGTCCATCGTCATCCCCGGACGCCATTGATCCTGCGGTTTCAACTGGATGGTGGTTTCAACCATTTCCAACGGCGCGGAATCGGTGGCGGTTTCGGCCTTACCCGTTTTACCAAATACCCGCGCCACTTCCGGGACGGTCATGATCAGCTTGTCGGTTTTTTGCAACATATCCGCCGCCTGCGCCGCCGAGATCCCCGGCAGGGTCGAGGGCATATACAACAGGTCACCTTCGTTAATCTGCGGTAAGAACTCGCCGCCGACTTTATTGAGCGGGAAGATAACCGTCAGAATCGACAACACCGCCACCAACAGAGTGGCCTTCGGCCAGTGCAGCACCTTCAGCAGCAGCGGATGGTAGATACGAATTAAGAAACGGTTAAGCGGGTTGCTGCTTTCCGCCGGGATCTTGCCACGGATCCAGAATCCCATCAGGATTGGGATCACCACAATCGCCAGTAATGCCGCCCCGGCCATGGCATAAGTTTTGGTAAACGCCAGCGGACCAAACAGTCGCCCTTCCTGCCCCTCCAGGGTGAAAATAGGGATAAACGACAGGGTAATAATCAGCAAACTGATAAATAGCGCCGGGCCCACTTCCACCGAGGCGTTGGTGATCACCTGCCAGCGCGTGGCGTTATCCAGCTTTTCACCCGGATGCTGATGCGCCCACTCTTCCAGCCGCTTATGCGCATTCTCAATCATCACAATCGCGGCATCAACCATCGCCCCCACCGCAATGGCGATGCCGCCAAGCGACATAATATTGGCGTTTAGACCCTGGAAATGCATCACAATAAACGCAATACACAGCCCCAGCGGCAAGGATATTATCGCCACCAGCGCCGAGCGGATATGCCACAGGAACAGTGCACACACCAGCGCCACAACGATAAACTCTTCCAGCAGCTTGTAGCTCAGATTATCAATCGCACGGTCGATAAGCTGACTGCGATCGTATGTTGTCACGACTTCCACGCCTTCCGGCAGGCTGCTTTTCAGCGTCTCAAGTTTGGCTTTGACGGCGGAAATTACTTCACGCGCATTTTTACCCGAGCGCAGGATCACCACGCCGCCCGCCACTTCACCTTCGCCATTCAGTTCGGCGATGCCGCGGCGCATTTCCGGCCCAATTTGTACGCGGGCAACATCGCGCAGGTAAACCGGTACACCGTCAGCCCCGGATTTCAACACAATAGTGTTGAAGTCATCGAGGGTTTGCAGATACCCGCTGGCACGCACCATGTATTCAGCTTCCGCCATCTCCACGGATGAACCGCCCGCCTCCTGGTTAGACGCATCCAGCGCCGATTTCACCTCAGACAGGCTGATACCGTATTGCGTCAGCTTCATCGGGTCGATAACCACCTGGTACTCTTTGACCACGCCGCCTACCGACGCCACTTCCGCCACGTTGGGGATCGTTTTCAACTCATACTTTAAAAACCAGTCCTGCAGAGAGCGCAGTTCAGCCAGATCGTGTTTGCCGCTGCGGTCCACCAGCGCATATTCAAAGATCCAGCCGACGCCGGTGGCATCCGGCCCCATTTCCGCACTCACGCCTGCGGGCAGCTTTCCCTGCACCTGGTTGAGATATTCCAGTACGCGGGAGCGCGCCCAATAAGGATCAGTGCCATCTTCAAAAATGACATACACGTAAGAGTCACCAAACTGCGAGAAGCCGCGCACCGTTTTCGCACCGGGCACCGACAGCATGGTGGTGGTCAGAGGATAAGTGACCTGATTCTCAACGATTTGCGGAGCCTGTCCCGGATAGCTGGTTTTGATAATCACCTGCACATCAGAGAGATCCGGCAGTGCATCCACGGGGGTATTGATAATGGTCCATGTTCCCCAAATACTGAGGAACAATGCCCCCATCATCACCAGAAAACGGTTAGCCACCGAGCGGCGAATAATCCATTCAATCATGTGTTATATCCTCAGTGTGAATGGGTCGTCGGGGTCGGCATTACAGGCATAGCGGCGGCGTCTGGCGTCCTACTCTTTTGGGCGCGCATGCGATCCAGCGCACCGGCAATATTCGCCTCGGAATCAATCAGGAACAGACCGCTGGATACCACCTTCTCACCTTCCGTCAGGCCGGAGCGGATAGCCGTTAGCCCCTGAGATTCATGGAATACAGCAACCTGCTTCGGCACAAAGCGTCCGTCGTTATCCACGGTGATCACCCGCTGCTCGCTGCCGGTATCAATCAGTGCTTTGGACGGGATCAGCAGCATCGGCTCACTTTGTGTTTTCAGCTTGAGGTAAGCATTCATCCCTGGCTTGAGTGCCTCGTCAGGGTTTTCGACCTGCAAACGTAGCTGGAGGGTACGCGTCGTGGTATCCACGCTCGGCAAAATACTCCACTTGCTGATGGTGAACGTTTTATCCGGCCAGGCGGGCACGGTAATCGCAAACTGCGAGGCGTCTTTAATCAACCAGGCGATAGATTCCGGGACCGATGCGCTGACCCACACCGGATCCATCCCCTGAATTTTTGCTACCACGTTATCTTTCGAAATGTTCATGCCGGTGCGCAAATCAAAGGCGGTGATCACCCCATCAATAGGGGCGCGCAGGGTGAAGCGGGTTTGAATTTTACGCGTCGATTTTAAGCGCTGGATGTCCTGCTCGGGCATCCCGGCCAGACGCAATCTTTCGAGAATACCGTCAACTTGAGTGGCTGTACCGCCGGTCTCGCGCAGCAGCAGATATTCGCTCTGCGCTTCAACCCAGTCGGGGATGGTCAGATCAATCAGCGGCGCGCCTTGTTTAATTTTATCGCCTATGGTCAGCGGATACACTTTTTCGATAAAGCCTGCGGAGCGGGCCTGCACAATCACAAACTGATATTCGTTATAGCTGACGTTGGCCGGGAACGTTTGTGCATACTGCAACGGTCCACGACGTACGGCCTCAGTTTTTAGCCCCAGATTTTGGGTTTGCGTCGGATCGATTCGCACCCCTGCTGCTGAATCGCTCGTGGTCTCTTCATCGGCATATTTCGGGATCAGATCCATATCCATAAACGGCGATTTACCCGGCTTATCAAAACGGGTATTCGGATACATCGGGTCATACCAGAACAGGACTTTACGCGCTTCTTTTTGCGCAGCAGGGCCACTGTCGGTCGGGACGTTTGCTGATGACAAATAAGGATAGATACCGACAGCAATAACCCCACCGGCAATCATGCTGGCAAGAATAAGCGCGGTATTTTTAATATTTAAAGACGCCATAGTGATTTCCATTGCGCGAATGTCTCACCCGCGCTCAGAGAAGGCGGGAGAGAATAAAAGAGACCTGCGAATTGCGTTATTGACTGACGTGAATATCACGTAATACAGAGAGATTTCCCTGTTGAACAAAGGTAAAGGCGACCTTATCGCCGGGCTTAATATCGTCAGCCTTCGTTTCCGGGACCAGCGTAAATCGCATGGTCATCGCAGGCCAGTTCACCGCCGGAATAGGTTCGTGCTTGATGGTGATTTTTTTGCTCGCCATATCAATAGATTCAATCACGCCCGTGGCGCTGATGACTTGCTCCTGCTGGGTAGCGGGCTGCATATTCATCATCTCGCCATGCTGATGTTCATTGGCCTGAGCATTAAACATAACCACAGACAACAAAGTAAACAAAGCGGCTTTAGCGGTACTTTTCATGTCATATACTCCTGAGAATTTATAATTAAATATCATTCAACCCAGCCGCCGCCTAAGGCAGCAAACAGCTTAATTTCATTAACCTGCTGGGCGTAATTAAGATCGAGCAGTGATTGCCGGGTAGCGAATAAAGAACGCTCTGCGTCCAGTACTTCGATATAACTCACCGCACCATGTTGATAGAGCGCTCTGGCGCGTTGCAGCGTGATTTGCAAAGAGTCCAGATAGCGCTTTTGAGCAGTAATTTGATCTGCCAGGCTTTGGCGCAACACCAGCGCATCCGCCACTTCTTTAAACGCATTCTGGATTTTTTGTTCGTAGTTCACCACCGACTGCTGCTGACGAATTTCGGCCAAATCGAGGTTTGACTGATTACGTCCGGCGTTAAAAATCGGAATATCGATTTTGGGTACGAAATTCCACATGCCGCTGGCTGCATTAAATAAGCTGGAGAGATCACTGCTGCTACCCGATACCGAACTGGTGAGGGTAATGGACGGGAAAAAGGCCGCCCGTGCAGCACCGATGTTGGCATTTGCCGCCATTAACGCATGCTCGGCTTCTAAAATATCCGGTCGCTGGAGCAGTATTTGCGACGGCAGAGACGGCGGCAGCGTCACCGCGTTGATATCACCCCGGCGGCTCACCCGGTCATCCGGTAATTTCCCGTAAGTACCCAGCAACAGTTGCAGCGCATTATTCGCTTGCGCCAGTTCGCCTTTACGTTTGGCGATATCGGCACGCGTGCTTTCAATTACGCCCCGCGCCTGTTCCAGCGCCAGCACGTTGGTGCTTCCCGTCAGCAACTGTTTTTCGACAAAGGCATAAGAGCGCTGATAGTTTTTCAGTGTCTCTTCGGCAATTTGCAACTGCGCATAAGCCAGGCGCTGGTTGAAATAACTTTGCGATACATTGGAGATTAATAAGATATGCACTGCCCGACGCGCTTCTTCACTGGCAAAGAAAGTCTGTCGTTCGGCTTCACTCATATTTTTCAACCGACCGAAGAAATCCAAATCAAAACTGAGATTCAGTCCGGCCTCAAATTCTTTCTGTGTGCTGGTTTCGCCTTTGAATTTGCCGCTATAAGTACCGCTGGAACCGGAATTAAGCTGCGGATAGCGGTCTGCATCCGTCACCCCATATTGTGCTCGCGCTTCCTGAACCTTAAGGGTGGCCATGCGCAAATCACGGTTATTCAGCAGCGCCTCACCAATCAGCGCTTTCACCTGATCGTCAACGAAAAAGGTACGCCAGCCCGTATCCTGGTATCCCTGTGGTGCCAGAACCAGCGCATTCTGGCTTAAAGAGAATTGTTGCGGTACCGGCATCACTGGACGCTGATAATCCGGTGCCAGCGAACAACCGGCCAAAATAAAAACAGCGCTGAGGGTAAGAAGCTTAAATTTGCACATAGTTCTTTTTTGTCCAAACCGGACTGGAATGTGAATTTATTACCCTGCACCTTACCGAATCGACTCTGTTTAAGCGGTGACAGGAAAATGACAAAGCTGTCATTTTCCCAATAACTCATTGCTATCCGATCCCGCTTCTCTAGAATTGAAACCCGCACAGCCAGTGGGTGAAGGAGAATGTGATGAAGATTTTGGTCGTCGAAGATGAGAAAAAAACCGGCGAATACCTGACGAAAGGCCTGACGGAAGCCGGTTTTGTTGTCGATTTGGCGGATAACGGTCTGAACGGATATCACCTGGCCATGACCGGAGATTATGACCTGATCATTCTCGACATCATGCTGCCTGACGTGAACGGTTGGGACATTGTGCGTATGCTGCGCAGCGCCAATAAAGGCATGCCGATTCTTCTCCTCACCGCACTGGGGACGATTGAACACCGGGTCAAAGGTCTGGAACTGGGGGCAGATGATTACCTGGTGAAACCCTTTGCCTTTGCCGAACTGCTGGCACGGGTCAGAACGCTGCTACGCCGTGGCGCGGCAGTGATCGTCGAAAGTCAGTTTCAGGTTGCGGATTTAATGGTCGATCTGGTCAGCCGAAAAGTCACCCGCAGCGGCGCTCGCATTACCCTCACCAGCAAAGAATTTACGCTACTTGAGTTTTTCCTGCGCCATCAGGGGGAAGTATTACCCCGCTCGCTGATTGCCTCACAGGTCTGGGACATGAATTTTGACAGCGACACTAATGCAATTGACGTCGCCGTGAAGCGCCTGCGCGCTAAAATTGATAATGATTTTGAACCGAAGCTGATTCAGACCGTACGCGGCGTGGGATATATGCTTGAGGTACCGGATGGTCATTAACCGCCTGAAACGCCCTTTTTCACTGGCCACACGGCTGACCTTTTTTATCAGCCTTGCGACTATCGCCTCATTTTTCGCCTTTGCCTGGATAATGATCCACTCAGTGAAGGTCCATTTTGCCGAGCAGGATATCACCGATTTAAGAGAGATAAGCACCACGCTGGAACGGATCCTTAATCAACCTAACGAAGCAGAATCCCGCCGGCTGGAAATCTTAAAAAACGTGGTTTCCGGTTACTCTAACGTCATTATTTCACTGGAAGATGCTAACCAAAAGGCCATTTTCCATTCACCTGGCGCGCCGGATCTACGCCAATTTATTGCCCACGCGACGCCGGATAAAAACGCCGGTAATAATAATGTCTTTTTAATCTCTGGCCCTACGCTACGCACGCCGAATCACGATCACAGGCAAAACACGCCCTCCAACTGGCGGATGATTCGTTTGCCAGTTGGCCAGTTAGCGGACGGCAAACCAGCCTGGACGCTGTATATGGCGTTATCGATAGACTTTCATCTGCACTATATTAACGATCTGAAAAACAAGCTGATTATGACGGCATCGCTGATCAGCATGATGATTATTTTCATCGTGTTGTTCGCCGTCTATAAAGGCCATGAACCGATCCGGAACGTCAGCCGCCGTATCCAGAACATTACCTCTAAGAATCTCGATGTCCGCCTCGATCCCCAGGCCGTACCGATTGAGCTGGAGCAACTGGTCGGGTCGTTTAACCATATGATCGAACGTATCGAGGACGTGTTTAAACGCCAGTCCAATTTCTCAGCGGATATTGCCCATGAGATCCGCACGCCCATCACCAACCTGGTCACCCAAACGGAAATTGCGCTCAGCCAACCCCGTAGCCAGAAAGAGCTGGAAGACGTTCTCTATTCCAATCTCGAAGAGTTTGGCCGGATGTCGAAGATGGTGAGCGACATGCTGTTCCTGGCACAGGCGGACAACAATCAACTGATCCCGGAAAAGACGGCGCTCAACCTGGCGGATGAGGTCGGTAAGGTGTTTGACTTTTTCGAGGCGTGGGCAGAAGAGCGCGAGGTCAGCTTACGCTTTGAGGGCCACCCATGTTGGGTGTCTGGCGATCCGTTAATGCTGCGCAGAGCCCTAAGTAATCTGCTGTCGAACGCCATGCGTTACACCCCCAGAGGCCAGTCGGTGATCGTACGGGTTAAAGAGGCGGATGGACAGGTACACATCATTATCGAGAATCCCGGCACGCCCATCGCTGCGGAACATCTGCCGCGACTGTTTGACCGTTTCTATCGCGTAGACCCGTCGCGACAGCGTAAAGGCGAAGGTAGTGGCATTGGTCTGGCGATTGTGAAATCAATTGTCACGGCCCATCAGGGGAAGGTGGCTGTCACCTCCGACGCTCGCGCTACCCGCTTTATTCTGACGCTGCCAAAACATGCGATTTAGCCCTGCTGGATGGCACAAATGTGCCATCCGTTGACCACCTGATATTTTTATTTATTCTCTGACACAACCGTCATAATTCTGTCACCTCGCTGAGCGCACCTGCTTATTATAATTTCTTCCGTAAACCCACACTGGAGAAATATGATGAACAAGATATCTTCCTTTTTTGCTATTGCATTTTTTATCTCAGCTGGCGTGAACGCAGCAGAAACCGTTGATACACATCAACAGGCGGCGATGGCCCATGAAATGATGGATAATAGCAATGCCCCTGCTCATCAGAAAATGGTGCAGGCGCATCAGGCACAAGCGCATAATAGCCAGACCACGAAGACTGTTGCGCCATCATTTTCACAAATGGATGAGCATGAAAAAGCGATGGTCGTACATGAGTCAATGAATAACGGCCATGCGTCTTCACATCAGCAACAGGCAGAAAAACATCGCCAACAGATCCCCACACAGGGATAATTCATGTACTATTCTGGATGAATAACGCCACTCTCCCATTACGGATGGAAATTCCATGAATAAGCTATTCAGCGCCTTTGGTTTTCAGCAAACACGCCTGCGTTTGCTGGCAAACATTAAATCACATGGCCTTGTTTTATTTGGCGAGTTTGATCATGCCAAGGCTGCTGCTGAGGTGGAGCTAATACTTCCTCCCACTACGGTACTTATTTTTGGTAACCCCAAAGGGGTACTGCGCTAATGTTGCAGCATCCAGAATTAGCGCTCGACTTACCCTTCCGGGTATTAATTAGCCAACAACCGGATGGGCAGGTTTGGGTCGGTTTTCACCCTGTCGAAACCCTGGAGAAGTACGGGCTGGATACGCGTGCCATTCAGGTGCTAAAAAACATGGAAAATCTTGTAGAACAAAGCATTACCAGCACTGACTGAGTCGCGCATGCAGGCTTATTAATTAATAAGCCTGCGCTTTATCATTATCCCCATCATTCTGTCCCTGCATGATTAATGTCAATATTAATATTCTATTAAATCTCTCAGAAAAAAGTAAAACACCGGAAAAATAATAACTAGATTGTATATAATAAGTAAAATATCCACGTATCATGTTGCAAAGAACCAGGATTTTACGTCTTCATTAAATATAAATTAAGAATCCCCCTGGTATGCACAGCCAATATTTAATGGGAGACTTTTCTCGTCATAAACATGACAACAAGAAAATGAATATTCCTATAAATAAATTCAATGATGATAGTGAGTAAAAGAATGAATAAACGTCTGCTGGCCATCTTTGTCCTGGGTCTGACAACCGCCACAACTGCATGTGCCATTACCCCGGCAATGCAGAAAAAATATGAACGCTCAGGTTGTACGCAGATGAGTGAACTCAACGGTTGCGATGTGAATAAATCTTATGAGTGGAACCGCGATCACGGATTTATCGGCGATGCTGAAAACCATCATCAGCGCCATCACCGCCATGGCGAAGACCGCCAGAGCTCTGACAATCAGGATAATCATGACCAGGCCGGTATCGACGGTAAGTTCACCGGTAATTATGTGGCTAAGTTTGAAAACGGCCAGCGCAGCGTTGATATTCACGTAGAAGATTCCGGTGTTTACGTAAACGGTAATGAAGTACGCGACGTGAATACCTATAAAGATACGATGACCTTCCGCGTGGGGTATGCCACTTACACCCTGAAAGCGAATGGTCGCGGTAGCTGGAACGATAGCGACGCCGGTAACGCTGGCAAAATTGTGCGTGAATAACGGACTACGCCACAATGAAAAAACTGATATCCGCACTGGTAATAATGGCCAGTCTGGCAGGCTGCGCTGAGCATCCGTATCTTTCAGCAGCAGCGGCAGGTGTAGGCGCTGCTGCGGTTGCCACGGCAATTGCTAACCACAAGAATCGTGAATCCAAACGCGATAAAGAGCATAAACACCAGGAGCAGGAAGAAAGAGAAAACCAGCACGCCTGGCGACATCACCACCACCATGACGACGACAATGACGCATACTATCGCCGCTAAGTAGCCTCGAAGAGCGCTGGGATCACAGCGCTCTTACCTTCCGTGCGTTACAGTATGACGCTTTAACGCCGGAGTCTGGTATGGCTTTAACCCTTACGGTATTGCTTGAAAACACGCGCGCTGTCGGTGTAGACAAATCATTGCAGGTTAAACCCGGGTTAAGCCTGTTAGTTCAGGATGAAACAACCACCATCCTGTTTGACACCGGGCCGGATGACAGCTTTATGCTGAACGCTGCGCGAATGGGCGTTGATTTGTCTCAACTTACCGCCGTGGTGCTTTCGCACGGCCATTACGATCACTGTGGTGGCGTACCGTGGCTTGCAGATAACACGCGCGTTATCTGCCATCCGCAAATTGCCTGCGAACGTTATTCCGCAATCACCCTTGCCGGATATAGCCAAAAAATAAAAAAATTATCACGCGATAATGATTACTCTCGTCTGAACATGGTATATACCCGCGAGCCATTCCCTATTAGCGAACGCTTTCTGTGGTCCGGGGAAATCAACGTACCGACTCCGCAGGCCTATGGCATTATTCAAGAGCAAACATCCCAACGCGATTACATCACCGACGAAGGTGTATTGATTTATCAGTCTGAGCGCGGATTGGTCATTATTACCGGCTGCGGGCATCGCGGAATAGAAAACATCGTCCGCCACTGTCAAAATATTACTGGCATCAAAAAGATCCACGCCCTGATCGGCGGATTTCATTTACGCGCGGCGTCACCGTATAAACTGTGGCAGGTCAGGCAGTTTCTTTATCAACAAAAACCCGAAAAGCTGCTCGGCTGTCATTGCACCGGTTCGTGGGGACGCCTGTGGCTAAACGGAATAGACGCCCCTGCTACTGGAGATGTTATTGTTCTCGCATAACCTCACGTCACAACTGACGCGGAGAATACAAATGAAACGGGAACCTTGCGGTTCCCGTTGGGCAAAATTACTTGGGCTATCCCGGCCCGCACTGCTACATCGTTACGATTTCAGGCTCATCAAATACGGTAAGTTTTGGCGCTTCGCCGGTATATTTTTCTGCGTATACCAGACTGGTGTTACCTGCACAGCCATTCGCCAGTCTTGAAGTTGGAATATCCGCCGTCAATACGTTGGCCCCACCGTTTTTACAGATACCGTTTTCGATATCTGGCCAGGCCCCTTCATGAATACAGATGATCCCAGGTTTGATCCCATCGCTAACGTGCGCTCCAACCAGCACCTGTCCACGACCATTCCAGACGCGCACCAAATCCCCCTCGGCGATACCTCTGGCTTTTGCATCGTCCGGGTGAATAGTCACCGGTTCACGATTGGCAATGGCGTACTCTTTACGCAACGCAGCATAGTTCAACTGACTGTGCAGACGATGCGCGGGATGCGCTGTCAGTAGCTGCAGCTGATCCTTATCCGCAGAGCCTTTCCACTCATCCGGTTCAATCCAGGACGCATGCGGCGGGCAGTCTTTATATTTATAGCCCTCAATCGTTTTCGAGTAGATTTCAATCTTACCGCTAGGCGTACCGAGCGCATTCATAACCGGATCGCTACGGAAATCGGCGTAGCGCACATATTTGTTGTTCTTCTCATTTTCCCGCATTTCGATCAGTTTATTCTGCTGCCAGAATGCGTTGAACTGTGGCATGGCGACGCGCTGGGCGCGGGCGGCTTTTTGCGCGACATCGTAGAATTGCTTCAGCCACGCCATTTCATCTTTGCCTTCAGTGTAGACCGCTTTGCCACCTGGCTTGAGCATCTCAGCCAGATCGGCAAACACATCAAAGTCGCTACGCGCTTCAAATTGTGGCTCGATGACCTGCTTCATCGGCACCAGATGCTGGTTGCTGTAATCACCAGTCATGGTCAGATCGTTACGTTCAAACGAAGTGGTGATCGGCAGGACGATATCGGCATGTTTGGCCGCGGCAGTCCAGTAACACTCTGAGATAACAACCAACTCTGGTTTCTGCCAGGCTTTGATTAAGCGGTTGGTATCCTGATGGTGGGTAAAGTTAGCGCCACCCGCCCACCAAATCATTTTGATCTCCGGGAAGGTCTGCTCTTTACCATTATGCTGATATTTTCCGCCCGGATTCTCCAGCGCTTCAACGATACGTGCCACCGGCAGGTTTGTCACAGCATCTGAAACCGCCCAGTCATTACCTGCTGACGAGCCGCCCTCAATTTTGGCTGAAATCGCTGGTAATACCCCGCCGGTGCGCGTCGGGTTTCCGCCGTTGGAGTAGTGATAAGAGAAACCAAAACCACCGCCCTCGGTACCAATTTGCCCGAGCATTGCCGCCAGCGTCACCAACATCCAGTGTTTTTGCTCACCGTATTGTTGACGTTGGATCCCCCACCCTGCCATCAGCATGGTTTTGTTACTGGAGAAAATATCTGCCAGTTTCTCCAGCTGTTCCGCAGGTACGCCACACACGCCTGATGCCCATGCAGCAGTTTTCTCAATGTTGTCGCTCTTGCCCAGCAGATATTCTTCAAACTGCGGGTATCCGGTGGTGTATTTTTCCAGGAACGCTTTGTCGTGGAGATTTTTCTTCACCAGCGTATGGGCAATGCCGAGCATCATCGCAACGTCAGTGCCCATGTTAGGCGCAATCCAAGTGGCGTTATCCCCGAAGAACTCAATCGTTTCAGAACGCATCGGATCGATGGCGATGACGCTTTTCCCTGATTTCTTCAGCAGATTAAAGTATTCGATTCCTTGTTCGTCCGTACTGCTCCAGGCAATTTTTAACGTATTGAGCGGGTTCATTCCCCACAGCACCACAACCTGACTGTGCTCAAGCACCATCGGCCAGGTGGTTTGCTGCTCGTAAACCTCAACCGATCCCACAACGTAGGGCATGATGACCTGTGCGGCCCCGGTGGAATAATCTCCGGTGTGGCCCGCGTAGCCGCCCGCCATGCTCATGTAACGTTGCAACAACGTTTGCGCTTTATGTAAAACACCGCTGGAGCGCCAGCCATAAGAACCAGCAAACACCGCAGCTGGGCCATAGTTACTGCGGATCCGGCTATGCTGTTCATGAATCAGTTTCAGCGCCTGCTCCCAACTCACCCGCACGAAAGGATCGCTGCCACGTTTGCCATCCGCTTTCCCAGGGTTTTCCAGAAAGCTTTTGCGCACCATCGGATATTTTA
Source organism: Citrobacter sp. Res13-Sevr-PEB04-36 (assembly GCF_015672735.1). Lineage (GTDB taxonomy): Bacteria > Pseudomonadota > Gammaproteobacteria > Enterobacterales > Enterobacteriaceae > Citrobacter. The sequence goes on from NZ_JADABY010000050.1 coordinate 16,209, forward strand.
CGCGGATTTGAGTATGCACCTGGTCCGGTGCCGTTTGTTGTAATGAGTTCGGTACTGTTTTCGGTAATGCACCTTTCGAAGAAACAACCTTGCCGTCTTTCACTTCCACATACACCGCACCCCAACGTGCGGCCGTCAGTATTGCCCCGCCATTTTGGCCTTCTGCCCAGGCTGGCATCGGGATCACCGAAGAAATCGCCATAGTCCCGGTTGCCGCGCCAGCCGTCTTGATAAAGTCACGTCTTGTGAGTTTCATGATTTCTCCTGGTGTTATCGCTTATTTGTTCATATCTTTCGCGTTGTACTGGAAGTAACGGCTCAGGATATCCAGTTCGTTTTCACTGATGTTGGTGCGAGCGCCCATCCCTTTTGCCACCGAAGGCCAGGCGTTGAGCGTAAAGTGATTAGCGGGAATAGGTGCATGACAGCCAGCGCAATACACATTATCGAGCTTGCGGGCGTAATCCCACATTGGTTCACGACTGGCAAGCGCGGAGCCACTCCACTCACCTTGCAGGGCCACATCCCGCCACGTATTGCCGTAGTCATCCGTTTTCCAGTCGGAGAGAACCTTGAGTGACTGTTGTCCTTTTTCACTGAGGCTTGCAAGGATCAGACGCTGACCCGCCGCATAGTAAATAATTTGTTCTGTTCCCTGCATCTGGCTGCCGCGGATCTCCACCAGCCGCGAATTTTCCGTCGATTTTAGTACCTGCATTTTGGTCGCCGGATACACCGTACCCAGATCGCCAAGCGCAGTATTACTGACGGCGTAAAGCTCTTTCGCCGTTGCTGGCGTAGAGGCGGACTGTGCCTCCAGCCCTTTAAGGGCACTGTCATCCATTTTTATTTCAGGTGGGAAGTGAGCGACGCCTTTGTGACAATCAATACAGGTTTGTTTTTCCGCAATACCCATTTTGTGCATTTTCTGGGCATCGGCGCTTTGTGAGGCAAGATCCATCGCATCCATACTGTGACAACTGCGACATGTCGCCGAGTCACTGGCTTTCAGTTGCGCCCACACGGTTTGCGCCATCTCCAGGCGATGCGCTTCAAATTTTTCCGGGGTATCGATCTTTTTGGTGACGAACTGATGATAAACATCTTTTGACGCTCGCAGCTTAGCTACCAGAAAATCCAGACCATCTTGCGGAATATGGCAATCCGCACATTCAGCGCGAATACCTTTCTTATTCTGAAAATGGACCGAACCGGTATATTCCTCGTAAGGCGCTTGCATCGTATGGCATGACAGGCAAAATTCAGTACTCGACGTTTTATGTAATGTCCATTGTCCAGCCAAAACAATCACTGCCCCCAAAACAATGCACAGCAGCATTGTCCATAGGATAGTTTTATTTATTTTTCTCATCTTTCATTCCCACAGGCCACCTACCCTTTAATAGGTAGACAGTAATTACACTGGCTTGGTTACTTCTTGATATTCATCAAGGCCAGAAGGAAATGAGAATCAGCATGTAGGCAAATTTGAAGGCGATCGCATATTTAATATAATAAGAATTTATCTATATAGTTTAGCTTAAAAACAGAATATAAATCCCGATCGTGAGTTTAAAAGGCTATTATTCAATAAAAAATCGGTGTAAAAAGTGGAAATCTCAGCGTAGGGATAAATATTACCCCTTCCCTCCCATCGCTGTATAAATAAATATACAATGAAAAAGGTAAAAATGGATCTCTTTTACGCAGGGTAGATATGAAGATAATCACACATCCTTGATCTGGTCACTTATCATACAGAAACAACATTAGTTACACTCTGGGCAGAGGTAAACAAACAGGAGGTAGTGAATATGTATCGCTCAATTCTGGTTCCCATTGATATCTCTGAAGCCGATGTAACTCGCCAGGTGATTCCTCAGGTCGAGGCGCATGCAAAAACGGCAAAGGTCCATTTTTTAGCCGTTATCCCCACCGTCCCATTCTACGCGTCACTGGGACTGGCCTACTCCAATGAATTCCCGGACAGAAGTGGCATACAGGCTAAGGCCACCGAAAAACTACAAGAGATCGTTAAGCAATTCAACATTCCTGCCGGCAGGACAGAACTCCATGTGGTTTACGGCCCGCCTAAAGATCAGATACTGAAGTTAGCGGAAGCAGTGGACACGGACCTCATCATCATTGGTTCACATAAGCCGGGTTTTAGCACTTATCTACTGGGTTCAACAGCCTCCGCCGTGGTGCGCCACGCAAAATGTCCGGTACTTGTGGTGCGATAATTTCGCCAGAAATCACTATCACGGGAGCGAATCAGCTCCCGTTCTTATTTCCTGAATTTTACAGAAAAGTCAAACATGGGGCGACAGATTTGGCGCAATGGAGAGTGCAACAGGAACAGCGAAGGAGAAATGCTATCGAAATGGTACGCCCTGTAGGATTCGAACCTACGACCTACGGCTTAGAAGTTCCTAGAACCACCTTCTAAGTCAATAACCTACCCCATCAACACTGCGCTCACACGTCCCATCTTCGAAAAACATGCAAAGCCTTGCAAACCGATGCAAAGCTTTGTGTGTCCCACTTATGTCCCTTATTTTACGCCCACGCAGTCCATGCCACCCCATCAAATCGCCTTTTTTTCACATCTCCTGTATCAATCGATGTGGCAACCTGATAACTACCTTTTCCCGGTATGTCTAGGTCTGTTGATGTAGAAACGAAATCAATAACCCAATTACCACCACCTGGCATTCCATTACCTGAAAATTGGAATAACTTTCCGTAACCCCTAAAGTTAAGTAAGGTATCCAAGTCATAAGAAGTGTATTGATAAATATTTTCGTATACCTGATGCCTAATATTAAGAAAATTGCCAAGTATTAAGTCGCTTTGAACCACATTATGTGGAGGCATTCCCCAACCGTC
>NZ_JADABY010000051.1 GCF_015672735.1 Citrobacter sp. Res13-Sevr-PEB04-36
GCAGTACGGCTACCGCGTAAGGTGCGGCTATTCCGCTGATACGCCCTACCGCATTTGCCAGTCCGGAGCCACGAAGTTTCGCTTCGGTTGGCCATATTTCTGGTACATATACCGCCGAGGCATAGCAAACATACATATACACGAAGGTAATCAGGAAAAAACCAATTAACGTAATCAATAGCATGCTGGTTTGCAATGAGTAGATATATCCCAGCACAGCAATTAATATTAACAATCCCACACCCATTGTCTTCCTGGGTATTTTATCCATCACCAGCATGGCGATAAATATGCCAAACGGCGCGCCAAACATACTCATGGTATTTAAGACGATGGAATCTTTCAGGTTAATGCCCTGGGTCATAAATATCGTCGGCAGCCAGTTAATTAAGGTGTACTGCACGACGTTCATGGCGATAAGAACAAAGGAACCTAAAATAACGCGCTTCAGTAATACGCCGGTTAATAAAGCCGAATACGGAACAGAGCGCGGTGGTTTGCCGTCATCTTCTATCACCACCGGCGGCAATGGCTTACCCGTCTGCTGAACCACACCTTCTTCTATTGCCCGCATCACCTTTTCAGCTTCCTGATAGCGTCCGCGAGACTCCAGCCAGCGAGGCGACTCAGGGAACCAGCGCCAGGCAATCACGGTTGCAATCAGCGACAGCACCGCCGGGATCAGCAGCTGTACGCGCCAGTTCCACTCCGCGCTGATTAATGGCGTCAGCCCCATCGCAATCAACGAGCACAGCGGATAAGACCAGTTACCGATAAACGAGACCCGACTGGACCAGGTGCCACGATTTCTGCCGGGCATATATTCGGTGAATCCGGCAAATAAGGTCACCAGTAGCGCACCTAATCCCACCCCCATCACAAAACGGCAGGCAATCAGGAAGGCCATATTCGGCGAAAAGGCCCCCACAACCATGGCGATAATATGAATCGCTTCATACAGGATAAAGGCATTTTTGCGCCCGGTTTTATCCCCGATAATTCCCCCGGCAAGCGCGCCGAGAAACATGCCTGCCGTAGTAATTGCGGAAAATGTGGCAGTGGTGGAATTATCTGTCCAGCCGAATTCTTTTAATTGCGCGAGAATTAATCCGCCGACGGCATTGCTCCAGCACACTAATAATCCAAAGGCTACCATGGCAAACATTGATGAATGCCAGCGGCAGTCAGGCAACCTGTCCAACCGGGCGCCGCAGTGCGGTTTTGTTATTTGTTCCATGCGATAACGTTCCTTTAATAAATAGGTTATTCATCAAAGTCGTAAGTCATGATGACTTTAATCGCGGTTTTATCGACCATAGCATCAAACCCTTCGCGCCATTGTGAGAGGCCAATACGGTGAGTAATCATTGGTTTAACATTGATCGCGCCGCTGGCCAGCAGGCGGATAGCGTTGCGCCAGGACGTGGAGTCATAGGCCATATGACCAATGATGCTTTTATTCCACGCGGTAATGTCGTTGATGGAGAAATCGAGTGGTTTAAAGCCCATACCCACGCGGACGACTTCACCGTTTGGACGGAGCATTTCAATCGATTGTTTAAGCGCAATATTGGCCCCGGAACATTCGATAACCAGTCCCAGATTGTCTTTACCGCAGATTTCCTGGCAGCGCGCAACCACATCGTCGGTCGAGCCATTCACTACCGCCGTCGCGCCCAGTTCTTTGGCGATCGGGAAACGCACCGCTACGTCCTCTTCCAGCCCAACCATCACGATATTGACAGCCCCCATAATGCGCGCCATCTGTACTGAAAAGAGACCCAATGGGCCGGTACCGAAAACCACCACATCCTGGCCTGGCAGAAATTTAGATTGCTGAGCGATGGATTTATAGGCGTTGCAGATGGGGTCAAGTACCGCGGCTTCTTCATAATCAACGCCCTGCGGGATTTCCCACAGCGCGTGACGGTGAATTTTGAGGATCTCGCCCGGCACCAGACAGTATTTCGAAAATCCACCGCCCCAGGTATTGTTATCCAGACCCAAATTTACTTTTTCTGTACAACACAGAAAATCGCCTTGTTCACAGGCTGGACAGACACCGCAGACGTGCCCGCTATTGTCAGAGACCACCCGCTGACCCACTTTCCAGTCCTTGACCTTTTCCCCCACTCGCACAATGTTGCCGGCAAATTCGTGACCACGAACGGAGTTGAACTGATCGGAACCGCTGTCAACGTTGTAATGTTTCATGTCCGCGCCGCAGATAGCTGCCGCTTTGATTTCAATCACTACGTCATCCGGGCCGCATACCGGTTCCGGCACGTCAATCATCTTATAGCCGCCAAAGGCCTTACCAAATCTTGCCAGTGCTTTCATTGCGTCTTCCTTTGTGTTTAGTTTTGCATCAGTGGCACCAATACTTAACCACTCCATCTTCAAGGTCAACACAAAATCTTTAAAACACAGATAATGATCTGTATTTCACAACTTAGATCACAAATAGAAGTAAACATGCCCTAAATTTCAAAGGGCCATGGAAGCCGCTTCGCTAAACATGGCGTGAACCCCTTCGCATTTTTCCTTTTTGTAAACTGCTAGTCTGCGAGAGCTGTTTTTTTCGCCACGCGATTACCGTGGCGTGTTTGCTTATTTAAATGTCAAAGAGGAACACCGATGAAACTTTTGCCTTTGTTGGCAGCATTACCCCTGCTCTGCGCGAGCGTTGTTTCCGCTAACACCCTGATGTCTGTCGGTTACTTTAACGGCGGCGGCGATGTCACTGCCGGTCCTGGTGGCGATATCAATAAACTGGACGTACGCCAGATTACCCATCTCAACTACTCCTTTGGCCTGGTCTACAACAACGAAAAAGACGAAACCAACGATGCGTTAAAAGACCCCAGCAAACTGCATCAAATTTGGCTGTCGCCGAAAGTACAGGCTGATTTGCAGAAGATCCCCACATTGCGTAAACAGAACCCTAACCTGAAAGTGCTGCTTTCTGTGGGCGGCTGGGGGGCGCGTGGGTTCTCAGGTGCAGCAGCAACCAAAGGATCCCGCGCGGTGTTTATTCAATCCGTGCAGGAGATTGTGAAGAAATACAACCTGGATGGCATCGACCTCGACTGGGAGTATCCGGTAAACGGCGCATGGGGGCTGGTCGAAAGCCAGCCTGCCGATCGTGATAATTTTACCGCGCTGCTGAAAGAACTGCGTAGCGCGATGGGTCCGCAAAAACTGGTCACCATCGCCGTAGGTGCGAACGCGGACAGCCCGAAAAGCTGGGTGGATGTCAAAGCAATTGCCCCGCTGCTCGACTACATCAACCTGATGACCTACGACATGGCCTACGGTACTCAGTACTTCAACTCCAATCTTTATGATTCGACGCAATGGCCAACGGTGGCCGCTGCAGATAAATACAGCGCCGATTTTGTAGTTAATAACTATCTCGCAGCTGGATTAAAACCAGGTCAGATGAACCTCGGGATTGGTTTCTATGGGCGGGTACCAAAACGCGCCATCGAGCCGGGGATTGACTGGAGCAAGCCGGATGCACAAAAAAATCCAGCCACCCAACCCTACTTCGAACCACAGCAAATTGAATTGTTCAAATCACTGGACGTTGACCTGACCAAAGATACCTATGTGAAGTACAACGACATCGTAGCGAAGCTGATTAACGATCCGCAAAAGCGCTTTAGCCAGCACTGGGATGATGAAGCGAAAGTGCCGTGGCTGTCGGTGCAATCGGCTGACGGCAAAACGCTGTTTGCCCTCTCTTACGAGAACCCACGTTCAGTCGCCATCAAAGCGGACTACATCAAGAGCAAGGGGCTGGGCGGGGCTATGTTCTGGGAGTATGGCGCGGACGATAAAAACCAACTGGCTAAGCAGCTGGCTGAGTCGTTAGGGATTAAACACTGATCCCCACGTCGTGCACAATAGGTTATGATTATCGCTATCCGCTGCGCCTGATGTGGGTGCAGCTTTTCATATTCTACAGGAGCACGAGGTTTTATGGCTTTTATCCCTAAAAATTACGCCCGTCTGGAAGTCGGATACCGGGAAAAGGCGCTTAAACTGTTCCCCTGGGTCTGCGGGCGTTGTTCGCGTGAGTTCGTGTATTCCAACCTGCGCGAGCTGACAGTACACCATATCGATCACGATCACGCCAATAACCCGGAAGATGGCAGTAACTGGGAGATGTTGTGCCTGTATTGCCACGATCATGAACACTCGAAATACACCGAGGTAGATCAGTATGGTTCCACCGTGGTGGCGGGCGAAGATGCGCAGAAAGACGTCGGTGAGGCCAAATACAACCCGTTTGCCGACCTTAAGGCAATGATGAACAAGAAGTAAGACCTTGCAGGTCCGTTACGGTAAACCGTGCCGGGCCTGCGAATTCATGTTGTTTCCACAATCAGGATTTGAACGTCGCAATCGGCTCAGGCGTTATCCCAAATTCAACTTTTAGCTGCTGCTTACTCTTCATGACCATCTCACCGTTGGTGTCGATAGTCATATGTTGCGCATCGATATTGTTACGCGCCTGCCATAACATCACCAGTTGCATGCTGTTCTCTTTTTGTTCGGTTGTCAGCGCGACGCCATCCGGCCATTTTCCAAGTTCAACGGCCGTCGATAAGCGCTGATAAACTTCCGGCGTCATGCTGTTGATCATCTCATCAAGATTCATTTTACCCTCACTCCCTTAGAATAATTTGCTGAATCGTTTCTTCAGCCTTTAATCTGCTCACCGTTTTCATCGTCGGTAAAGTTCAAAGACGCTGAGTTAACGCAGTAGCGTTCACCGGTAGGTTTTGGACCATCCGGGAAGACATGTCCGAGGTGCGCATCGCAGTTGCCGCAACGAATTTCAATGCGCTGCATGCCGTGTGACGTATCCTTAATATAACGGATCGCCTCTTCGCTGACAGGCTCGTAAAAGCTAGGCCAGCCGCAGCCAGAATCGTATTTTGTATCAGAACGAAACAGCGCTTTATCGCAGATCAGGCAGTGGTAAACACCGTCCCGTTTGTTATGCAGCAAACGCCCGGTGAATGGCGGTTCAGTCCCATGATTCTGCGTTACGTAGAACTGCATTTCGGATAAATTTTTCTTTAGGTCTTCTGGAGAAGGTTGATTAGCCATTTGCTCACATCTCACTTTATCTAAACTCACATCGCGAGACAGATTCTAACAAAACATTAACACCACAGGGCGAACTTTTGTTCTAAACTTGATCATTGCGAAATAGCAGCCTATAAATCGTGACAGCAATCACGTTTTTATCTTGATTGCCCTTTAAAATTCGGGCGGCCGCCCCCATGTGGTTTCAAGCCCAAAGGAAGAGTGAGGCGAGTCAGTTGCGCAAAGCTTAGGCAGCAGATTGATTTGTCGCAATGATTGACACGATTCCGCTTGACGCTGCGTAAGGTTTTTGTAATTTTACAGGCAACCTTTTATTCACTAACAAATAGCTGGTGGAATATATGACTATCAAAGTAGGTATCAACGGTTTTGGCCGTATCGGTCGCATTGTTTTCCGTGCTGCTCAAGAACGTTCTGACATCGAGATCGTTGCAATCAACGACCTGTTAGACGCTGACTACATGGCTTACATGCTGAAATATGACTCCACTCACGGCCGTTTCAACGGTACCGTTGAAGTGAAAGACGGTCATCTGATCGTGAACGGTAAAAAAATCCGTGTTACCGCTGAACGTGATCCGGCTAACCTGAAATGGGACGAAGTTGGTGTTGACGTAGTTGCTGAAGCTACTGGCCTGTTCCTGACAGACGAAACCGCTCGTAAGCACATCACTGCTGGCGCGAAAAAAGTGGTTCTGACTGGTCCGTCCAAAGATAACACTCCGATGTTTGTTAAAGGTGCTAACTTTGACAAATACGAAGGTCAGGACATCGTTTCTAACGCTTCCTGCACCACTAACTGCCTGGCTCCGCTGGCTAAAGTTATCAACGACAACTTCGGTATTATCGAAGGTCTGATGACTACCGTTCACGCGACCACCGCTACTCAGAAAACCGTTGATGGCCCGTCTCACAAAGACTGGCGCGGCGGCCGTGGCGCAGCACAGAACATCATCCCGTCCTCTACCGGTGCTGCTAAAGCAGTAGGTAAAGTACTGCCAGAACTGAATGGCAAACTGACTGGTATGGCGTTCCGCGTTCCTACTCCGAACGTATCCGTTGTTGACCTGACCGTTCGTCTGGAAAAAGCTGCTTCTTACGAAGAAATTAAGAAAGCAATCAAAGCTGCTTCCGAAGGCCCGATGAAAGGCGTTCTGGGTTACACCGAAGACGACGTTGTATCTACCGATTTCAACGGTGAAGTTTGCACTTCCGTGTTCGATGCTAAAGCAGGTATCGCACTGAACGACAACTTCGTGAAACTGGTATCCTGGTACGACAACGAAACCGGCTACTCAAACAAAGTTCTGGATCTGATTGCTCACATCTCCAAATAAGTTGAGATGAAACGGTAATCTGTAAGAGCGACTCAGGTCGCTCTTTTTTTTGCTCAAAGATATACCCGTCATACTTCAAGTTACAGGTGTGTTGGCTGCAGCAAGCGCTGTTCAAAACGGTTAACCGTTTTGTCCTGCAACTCGAATTATTAAGGGTAAACAGGATTGCGTAATGATTAATAAAATTTTTGCACTTCCGATAATCGAACAAATTTCCCCTGTTCTCTCCCGTCGTCAGTTTGATGAACTGGAGGTTGTGGTGGTTGATCACCCGCAGGTTAAAGCCTCTTTCGCCCTACAGGGCGCTCATCTTCTGTCATGGAAACCGACCAGCGAAGATGAGATCCTGTGGTTAAGCAGCAATACGCCGTTTAAAACGGGTGTAGCGCTGCGTGGCGGCGTCCCTATTTGCTGGCCATGGTTTGGCCCGGCAGCACAGCCAGGGCTTCCCTCGCACGGTTTTGCCCGTAATCTGCCGTGGACGCTGAAAGCGCACAACGAAGATGACAACGGTGTGGTTCTGACGTTTGAACTGCAAAGTAGCGCTGAAACGCGTCAGCTTTGGCCGCATGAGTTTACGTTGTTAGCGCGTTTCAAAGTGGGCGCTACCTGCGAAATAGAACTGGAAGCCCACGGTGAATTTGAAACCACCTCCGCGCTGCACACCTATTTTAACGTCGGTGACATTGCAGCGGTGAAAGTGAGTGGCCTTGGTGACCGTCTGATCGATAAAGTTAACGATGCGAAAGAAGATATCCTGGCTGATGGCATCCAGACGTTCCCGGACCGCACCGACCGCGTGTATCTGAACCCGGAAGCATGCAGCGTCATCCATGACGATTCACTGAACCGCAACATCGACGTCGTACACCATCACCATCTGAACGTTGTCGGCTGGAACCCGGGCCCGGCCCTGTCTGTCAGCATGGGTGATATGCCAGATGACGGGTACAAAACGTTTGTGTGCGTAGAAACCGCTTACGCGACCGCTCCGCAGAAAACCACCGCTGAGAAACCTTCTCGCCTGGCACAAACGATTCGCGTGACTAAGCGCTAAGATTTTGCCCATTACCTGATGGCGGCTACACCTTATCAGGCCTACGGAAACTGCAAAAACAGTTCGTAGGCCGGATAAGACGCGTGAGCATCGCTATCCGGTACATCAGGCCATATCCAACGCCGTTTTACTGCCCGGAGCAGGATAAGCCTTATCCAGCCGTGCCAGCTCACTGGCCGAGAGCGTAATGTCCAGTGCAGCAGCATTTTGCTCAACATGCGTGACGTTTGCCGCTTTCGGAATGGCTATCACCCCCGGCTGCCGAATGACCCACGCCAGTAAAATCTGCGCCGCGCTGGCATTGTGTGCATGCGCTATCTCATTCACCACCCCATTAGTTAGCAAATCACTGCGTAAACGCCCTGCCTGGGCCAGCGGGCTATAGGCCATGACAGGTAACTGCTGTTGCTGACACCACGGCAGCAAATCAAACTCAATACCGCGTGATGCTAAATGATACAGCACCTGGTTAGTCGCACATTGCTGCCCTCCCGCCACCTGCCATAGCGCCTGCATGTCTGCGTAGTCGAGATTAGAAACGCCCCAGCGGCGGATTTTCCCTTGAGCGATCAGCGTTTGCATCGCCTCAACAGTCTCGGCAAATGAAAAATTACCCGTCCAGTGCAACAGGTAGAGATCCAGATAATCGGTTTTCAGTCGCCGCAGACTCGCTTCGCAGGCCGCGATGGCTTTCCGGCCTCCGGCATTCCAAGGATAAACTTTTGACACCAGAAAGGCATCATCACGTCGCCCCAACAGCGCCTCACCCACTATCTCTTCCGCTGCACCATCAGCGTACATTTCTGCAGTATCAATAAGGCGTAAACCCAGATCCAGTCCAGCACGCAGCGCCGCCACTTCAGCCCCCCGACAATGGGCATTTTCACCCATATACCACGTCCCCTGCCCGATAGCAGGAAGCGCGACCTGCCCGGTGAACATTACCTGTTTATCTGTCATCGCGGTCTCCTGTGTTTTGCACCACAGTAAAGCAAAACCCCACGCATGCGTCCTGTAATGGTGCACAAATTGCACCATCATCGTTTGGGGTAATTACTGCCCTGCATGCCAACAGACACAAAAAAAGCCCGCAATATTGCGGGCTTCTGTTCAGCATGGTCGATTATCAGAACTTGTAGGTAATACCCGTGGAGATCAAACCCGTCCAGGACTTGTCCACCATCGGACTGTCGGTCACTTCGTCAGACAGGTGGGTATAACGTGCCGTCGCGTACGCGCTCCAGTTACCGATAAAGTTATAATTTGCGCTCAGTTCCAGGTACGGGTTCCAGCTACTATTTGGATCATAGCTGCGCAGGCCGCTGCGAGAAGATTCGTGATGCGACACACCATAGTAGTATTCGTTTTGGTTTTCGCTGTTCCACTCGATGCCGATCCCCGGCGTCAGCGTCAGGCCACCGTTGGTGTAACGGTACAACCACGCCAGATCCCACACAATACCATTACTGTTGTCCAGCGCGTCTCCAGCAAGACTGGTACGCAGGAAGCCGTATTGCGTATTGTGGACGTAAGACAGACCGGCCATCATGGTGCTCTTACGTTTATCAAGACGACGTAGTTGGCTGTTATCGCTGTCGCCCGGTTTAAAGTACATCGGCGACCAGTAGGCCATGACAGAGAGCTTATCGGTGTTGTCATTCCACAGGTAGTAACCGCCGCCCAGACCACGGAACCAGAAGTTCTCGCTGTCATAGGTCACAACAGGTACCGGGTAAACGTCATTATCGTATTGTTTATAAGCGTTCTCAACCACACCAACGCCAGCGCCCAGCGTCAGGTTGCTTTCGGCTTGTGCTACGCTAGATGAGGTGGCAATAAGCACGCCAAGTGCCAGAAGTTTGAGTTTGGTCACAATCCATAATTCCTTATTCAAATGTAAAGCACCCAAAGTGTAACCGTCATTGCGTGACAGCCCAACTATTTTACGTTTTAGCCTCGTAATGTAACCCCCTAATTTCTCAGCGAGTGATGACATTTTACTTGCAGCCTGATGAACAAGGCATGAATCTCCCCCCATTTCTTTACATAAGATGTCTCTTTTTTGCCGATGAGTTATTGATATGCCATTGAAATTCATTTGCGCACGCAGGCAAGTTTTGCAAATGCCATCTACGCTTAATTTTAGAAGGTGTATCACCGAATACGTTGATCTTCTGACCATCAAAATGGCATGAGAGTTGCTTATTTCTCCAGCAGCAACGTCGTTCAGTTTACCTCTTCAGGGGCCTCTACTATTCATATGAACGGCTCTTAACATGTGCTAAAAAACGAAAGGACGGCATACCATGAATATATTCGATCACTATCGCCAGCGTTATGAAGCTGCCAAGGACGAAGAGTTCACGCTGCAGGAGTTTCTTACCACTTGTCGGCAAGATCGCAGTGCTTATGCCAACGCGGCAGAGCGGCTATTAATGGCTATTGGTGAGCCTGTCATGGTCGATACTGCCCATGAACCTCGACTTTCTCGTCTCTTCTCTAACCGGGTGATTGCACGCTATCCCGCGTTTGAAGAGTTTTATGGCATGGAAGACGCGATTGAGCAGATTGTCTCTTATCTGAAACACGCGGCTCAGGGGCTGGAAGAGAAGAAGCAGATCCTGTATCTGCTGGGGCCTGTAGGGGGAGGAAAATCCTCTCTTGCTGAGCGACTGAAATCGCTGATGCAGAGGGTACCCATTTATGTCCTGAGCGCTAACGGTGAACGTAGTCCGGTTAACGATCACCCGTTATGTCTGTTTAATCCACAGGAAGATGCACAAATACTGGAAAAAGAGTACGGGATCCCACGTCGCTATCTTGGCACAATTATGTCGCCATGGGCCGCGAAGCGTCTGCATGATTTTGGTGGAGACATCACCAAATTCCGCGTGGTTAAAGTGTGGCCGTCTATTCTGGAACAAATCGCTATCGCCAAAACAGAACCGGGCGATGAGAACAACCAGGACATTTCCGCGCTGGTCGGGAAAGTGGATATTCGTAAACTCGAGCACCACGCCCAGAACGATCCGGATGCTTACGGCTATTCTGGTGCGCTGTGCCGGGCTAACCAGGGGATTATGGAGTTCGTGGAGATGTTTAAAGCACCGATTAAAGTGCTGCATCCTCTGCTGACCGCAACTCAGGAAGGCAACTACAACGGGACAGAAGGTATTTCCGCCCTGCCGTTTAATGGCATTATTCTCGCCCACTCGAACGAATCCGAATGGGTGACGTTCCGTAACAACAAAAATAACGAAGCCTTCCTTGACCGCGTATACATCGTGAAGGTTCCGTATTGCTTACGCATTTCCGAAGAGATCAAGATCTACGAGAAATTGCTTAACCACAGTGAATTGACCCACGCGCCGTGCGCACCGGGTACACTGGAGACGCTTTCTCGTTTCACGATTCTTTCTCGCCTGAAAGAACCAGAAAACTCGAGCATCTACTCGAAGATGCGTGTTTACGATGGTGAAAGCCTGAAAGATACCGACCCAAAAGCGAAGTCTTACCAGGAGTATCGTGATTACGCCGGAGTCGATGAGGGGATGAACGGTCTGTCAACGCGCTTTGCGTTTAAGATCCTCTCCCGCGTATTTAACTTTGACCATGTAGAAGTGGCGGCCAACCCGGTACATCTTTTCTATGTTCTGGAACAGCAGATTGAGCGTGAACAGTTCCCACAGGAGCAGTCCGAACGTTACCTGGAGTTCCTGAAAGGCTACCTGATCCCGAAATACGCCGAATTTATTGGCAAAGAGATCCAGACCGCCTATCTGGAATCCTACTCCGAGTATGGACAGAACATTTTTGACCGTTATGTCACCTATGCGGATTTTTGGATCCAGGATCAGGAGTATCGCGACCCGGATACCGGTCAACTGTTCGATCGCGAGTCGCTGAATTCAGAACTGGAAAAAATTGAAAAACCGGCGGGTATCAGCAACCCGAAAGATTTCCGTAACGAGATCGTCAACTTTGTTCTGCGCGCCAGAGCGAATAACAGCGGTCGTAATCCAAACTGGACCAGTTACGAAAAACTGCGCACGGTTATTGAGAAGAAAATGTTCTCGAATACCGAAGAGTTGCTGCCGGTCATTTCGTTTAATGCCAAAACCTCGACTGACGAGCAGAAAAAGCACGACGATTTTGTCGACCGTATGATGGAAAAAGGCTACACACGTAAGCAGGTGCGTTTACTGTGCGAATGGTATTTGCGCGTACGTAAATCGTCTTAACATAAGTGCCCGGTGGCGCATGCGCTTACCGGGCATGCAAAACAATGTTCCGTAGGCCGGAGAAGCGCCAGCGCCATCCGGCACTTACAGACATGGCGAACAGTTGGCAGTACGGGGGGCATATGACCTGGTTCATAGACCGACGTCTTAACGGCAAAAACAAGAGCACAGTTAACCGCCAGCGCTTCTTGCGCCGTTATAAATCACAAATTAAACAGTCGATCTCCGAGGCCATTAATAAGCGTTCGGTGACTGATGTCGATAGTGGCGAGTCTGTCTCTATCCCAACCGATGATATTAGCGAACCGATGTTTCATCAGGGGCGTGGAGGCCTACGCCATCGTGTACATCCGGGAAACGACCATTTTGTTCAGAATGACCGTATTGAACGCCCTCAGGGCGGCGGCGGGGGTTCGGGAAGCGGGCAAGGCCAGGCCAGTCAGGATGGAGAAGGCCAGGATGAGTTTGTCTTTCAGATTTCAAAAGATGAGTATCTGGATCTACTGTTTGAGGATTTGGCACTGCCGAATCTGAAGCAAAATCAGCAACGCCAGTTAACGGAATACAAAACCCACCGTGCGGGTTTCACCTCCAACGGGGTCCCTGCCAACATCAGCGTGGTGCGTTCCCTGCAAAACTCGCTGGCGCGTCGTACGGCAATGACGGCAGGCAAACGTCGGGAACTGCACGCACTTGAAGCCGACCTGGAAACTATCGCCAACAGTGAACCGGCGCAGTTGCTGGAGGAAGAACGGTTACGTAAAGAGATTGCTGAGCTGCGGGCAAAAATCGAACGCGTCCCGTTTATCGATACCTTTGATTTGCGCTACAAGAATTATGAAAAACGCCCCGATCCTTCGAGCCAGGCAGTGATGTTCTGTCTGATGGACGTTTCCGGTTCGATGGATCAATCGACTAAAGATATGGCCAAGCGGTTTTACATTCTGCTGTATCTGTTCTTAAGCCGCACTTATAAGAACGTGGAAGTGGTTTACATTCGCCATCATACCCAGGCAAAAGAAGTGGATGAACATGAGTTCTTCTACTCTCAGGAAACCGGGGGAACCATTGTCTCCAGCGCGCTGAAGTTAATGGATGAGGTGGTGAAAGATCGCTACGACCCTGCCCAGTGGAATATCTATGCAGCGCAGGCATCGGACGGCGATAACTGGGCGGATGACTCGCCCCTGTGTCATGAGATTCTGGCGAAAAAACTGCTGCCGGTGGTGCGATATTATAGCTATATCGAAATCACCCGTCGCGCGCACCAGACCTTATGGCGTGAATACGAGCATCTGCAATCGACCTTTGATAACTTTGCCATGCAGCATATCCGTGACCAGGATGATATCTATCCGGTGTTCCGGGAGCTGTTTCATAAGCAGAGTGCCACAAGTTGAGATGAGTCATTGACAATCAGCCAGTTACATAACGTTTCTGGCTGATTTTTTTTGCAGAATATTTTTGCTACATCCTTTCTACCAGCGGATAGAAATCTTTATTTTCCCGCTGCATACGCTCAAACACTTTACGTAATACGGTATTGGCGTCGCGTCTGAACGCCTCGTCATTACCCATCAGCTTACTGGCAATATTCCAGCGGCGCGAAAACGCGTCATATTCACCGACGATATCCGCCATTTCGCGTTGAAATTGAGTACTGACCTGCCTGAGTTTACTATTCCCGTCCTGTTCAATTTGGGGGTAAAGAAACTGATCTTCCGCTGACAGATGCGTTTTAATGATCGCACTCATGCTCACGATCGCCGCAGCAATTTGCTGCGCATTGCTTGACACCCCAGACTGGCTTAACGTACGTAGAAAAGATATTTTTTCGAGAATATCAACGTGCTGATGTTTCATTTTATCCAGATTCATCCCTTTATCCTTTTTATTTTCCCTTTACGGAACAGCAGGCGATATAGTTGAGTTGGTGACGCTGTGCACGGAAAAAGCGGAACATCTTAAGAAAACGCTGGCGATTCTCATGCGTACGTAAACCGTTATAAGCAATTTTCAGTGCGCCATTAAATCCTTCATCGCGAATCAATCCCCGCGGCGACATCAGCGACATTTCGCCATTTTGCTGCAGAACCTGTTCAAATCCCGTGCCGAGAAACAGATCGCGCCAGCCTTGTTGTGTCAGTGGGCTCACGTTTGATTTCACCACCCGTTGAAGCTGGGTTTGATCGCCCTCGCCCAGTTTTTGGGCCGTGAACATAATGTCATGGGTTAACAAGCGCCCGCCAGGTTTCAGTACCCGATGATATTCCGCAATCAGCTTCGCTTTAGCTTTATCACCGTACATCGTGAGCATGGCTTCATTAACCACGACATCAAAACTGTTGTCAGCAAAAGGTAGGGTATTCGCGTTAGCGGCCATGACATGGATGTGATTTTCCAGACCATGAACAGCGACATTATTTCTCGCATTAACCAGCGCATCTTTATCCATGTCGATAGCGTAAACAGTGCAGCCAAAGCGTTGTACCAGTTCAATCGCCGTAGTTGCCATGTTACACGCCACTTCAAGCACCTGGCTGTCTGGTGTCAATTGCGACTGAGCGAACAACCATTCAGTGGCTTCTACGCCGCCCGGACGCAGGCGGGTTTTCCCCAGGCTGGCTAAAAATGTATGGCCCGCTTTTTCCGTCGTGCTCATTGGCCGGTCTCCTTCGCTATAAGTTGCATTATAAATACAACATTAAGGGTTAAAGGTGAAGAGCACGAATGATTTTTATTACAAAAATAGCCCACGCTCGGTATTTCCCATACCGTTAGAGCGGACGTTTGGCGTGTGATAAACTGAAGTATCGGACTTACAGGGCTGAAAAACATTATGAAGTTTCATCATAAAGCGCTCCGGCACTTTATCTCCGTAAGCGTTATTGTTTTGACCTCTTCTTTTCTGGTGTATGAAATGATTGCCAGCGATCGAGCAATGAACGCCTATATGCGTTATGTCATTGAGAAAGCAGACTCCTCTTTTCTGTATGACAAGTATACTAACCAGAGTATTGCCGCCCATTTGATGCGCCGTTTTTCATCGCCCAAAGCCCCTGTTTCTGCTGAACAACGAAAAGAACTTTGCCATGCTTTTGAACGCATTAACGGCACATACGGGTTGAATCTCACCTCACATAGCTATCTTCCGTTACGCGGCACCTTGCAGACCCATTCAGCAAACTGTATTGAACAACTTGATGACATATTTTTGTTGCCAGCATTCGACCAGGCGGTCAACGCCAATCGTGAACTGGTCGATTACGGCCACGGATTAGCCACGCTGGAATATAAATTTCGCTACTACATTGATTTAAACAATAACTATATCTATTTCTACAACTTGATTAACTCGCACCAATTCACAATGAATCATTGGTCTTTTTTACAAAAAGGCACGCTGGGAATTCACCAGAACGATATTGACGATGTTTTTACCGGTCGCACCGTCATTTCCAGTATTTATGAGGATGACCTGACACAAGAAAAGGTTATGAGCTTTATCACCCCAGTCTATTATGCCGGTAAACTCAAAGGCGTCGTGATGGTCGATGTTAATAAGGACAATCTGAAACATATTTTTTATACCAGCGACCGTCCCCTCGTCTGGCGTTATCTGAACGTAACGCTATCTGACGTCAGTTCGGGAAAAGAGATCGTCATCAACAAAAGTAAGTCAGACCTGTTCCAGTATGTGCAATATGTAAATGAAATACCAGGTGGAATACGTATTACACTATCGCTTGATCTAATGTACTTTATTGTCTCCTCCTGGAAGATTTTTGCTTTTTATCTGCTTGCAACCGCGCTGCTACTGAATTTGGTTAGAACCCACTTTCGTTTGTATCACAATGTCCGGCGCGAAAATATCAGCGATGCCATGACCGGACTGTACAACCGTAAAATATTAACGCCAACACTTGAACAACGTTTGCAGCAGCTGGTCAACGCCGGAACGCGAGTGACGTTTATCTCTATCGATTGCGACAAGCTGAAAACCATTAATGACACACTGGGACACCAGGAAGGCGATCGTATTATCACCATTCTGGCCAAAGCGATTCAAACCTCGATCCGCAAAAGTGATTATGCAATTCGTCTCGGTGGCGATGAGTTCTGTATTATCCTTATCGATTATCCTGTTGAACTCACCTCTTCGTTGCTGGAACGAATCAACGAAAACTTGCATATTATTGCGCCAGAGAGATCCGTTAGTTTCTCTGCCGGCGTATATAATATGCGCCCGGGGGACACAATTAACGATGCCTACAAAGCCTCTGACGCCCGGCTCTATCTAAACAAACAGAAAAAGCACCCTCGTTCGTGATATTTTTCTGCGCAGGATATTTATTGTAGTATCAGGAGTAAGAAATGACGGAAGTGAATAAAGATAATGCCACTCATCAACGTTTGATCGCGCTATTAGTGGAACACGGTGCAACGTACCGCGTGGTCAGCCATGAAGCCGTCGGCAAATGCGAGGCGGTATCAGAGATTCGCGGTACGGCCTTGGGTCAGGGAGCAAAAGCCCTGGTGTGTAAAGTGAAAGGCAATGGCGTCAATCAGCATGTTCTTGCCATTCTCTCTGCCGATCAGCAGGCCGACCTGAGTCAGCTTGCCGGCCATCTTGGCGGTTTGAGGGCCTCCCTGGCCAGTCCTGCTGAAGTGGATCAACTGACGGGATGCGTCTTTGGCGCTATTCCCCCTTTCAGCTTCCATCCTCAGCTCAAGTTAGTTGCCGATCCACTGTTGTTCGAGCGTTTCGATGAGATTGCCTTTAACGCCGGAATACTGGAAAAGTCGGTCATTATGGATACTCAGGATTACCTGCGCATTGCGCAACCGGAGTTAGTCACGTTTCGCCGCACACAATAACACGCTATAACACCCCGTTACCGGCACAGAAACGCACGGTTATGCGTTCGCCCAAATAGCGTATACATCACTAAAAAAAGCCTGTTCCACCACGCATTTGCGCGTACAGTAAGCAGGCTTATCTTTTTTGGCAAGGAAACTACGATGTTTGATGTCACTCTGCTGATCCTGCTCGGACTGGCAGCTCTGGGCTTTGTCAGCCACAACACCACTGTCGCTGTTTCAATTCTGGTGCTGATTATTGTCCGTGTTACTCCGCTGAATACTTTTTTCCCATGGATTGAAAAACAGGGGCTGACCGTCGGGATTATTATCTTGACGATTGGTGTAATGGCACCGATCGCCAGCGGAACGCTACCGCCCTCCACGCTCATTCACTCCTTCGTAAACTGGAAGTCACTGGTCGCCATTGCTATCGGCGTGTTCGTCTCCTGGCTGGGGGGCCGTGGCGTCACACTGATGGGCAGTCAGCCGCAGTTGGTCGCCGGGTTGCTGGTCGGTACGGTGCTGGGCGTCGCGCTGTTTCGCGGTGTTCCTGTGGGGCCGCTCATCGCCGCAGGTCTGGTTTCGCTGATTGTGGGGAAACAGTAGCCAGCCCCGTCAGATAACGGCCTGGGGTTTGACCCAGGCCTTTTTTGAACATGGTGATAAAGGCGGTTGTTGAATCGTAACCCAACATGTGGGCAACCTGCTGTACATTGCGGCCATCCACCAACGCCTGTAGCGCCAGAATCAACTGCAACTGATGACGCCAACGGCGAAAACTCAACCCGGTCTCTTTCACCACCAGCCGGGCAAGATTGCGTTCACTCATCGCAAACACGCTGGCCCACTGGCCTAAAGTCTGCCATTGCGCAGGCTCCTGGGCCATGGTTGTTACCATCTTGCGAATTTTTGGATGATCGGAAACTGGCAGTTGCATTTGCTCTTGCGCCTGCTGAGGAAGTTCATCAAACAAGACCTGTGTCAGCCGCTGCGTCGACGGCTCCAGCCGTTGGGCATCTGTTCTGGTCGCCAGTGAAAGAATCAGCTCCCGGCATAGTGGTGATATTTTCAGCGTGCAGCAGCGTTCGGGCATCACTACCGCCTGCGGTTCAATAAATAAAAAACACAGCTCAGCGCCAACGGTGACGTGATTGCTGTGAGGGATCTCACCCGGGATCCACACCGCGTACTGGGGCGGCACCATCCACATGGCGTGTTCAACTTCACAAGTAATGGCGCCATGCAGTGCCAGAATCAGCTGGCCTTTACGGTGCTGATGCAGCGGACTGAAGAGTTCATCTTCCTGAGCCTGAATGCAAAAAGCCACGGCGGCATCGTGATAACGATCCGGTTCATACCCATCCAGCCTCAGTCCCAGCATCATATTGTCCGATTTAAGCGATAATATGTCATTTTAGCTTGATTCATCCATCCTGTAAAAACGCTAAGGTATCGCCTCGCCTGACAATAAGAGAAAAAGATGACCTATTCCCCTTCCCCCCGCGGCAAACAAGGTGCTTTGCTGATTGCGGGTATCCTGATGATCGCCACCACGCTACGCGTCACCTTTACAGGGGCAGCACCGCTGCTGGATGCCATTCGCGCGGATTACGTACTGACGACCGCCCAAACTGGTCTTTTAACCACCTTACCGCTGCTGGCCTTTGCGTTGGTTTCCCCTCTGGCGGCGGGCGTTGCCCGTCGATGGGGTATTGAGCGCAGCCTGTTTGCCGCCATGCTGCTGATTTGCGCCGGTATTGCCATACGTTCGTTGCCCTCGCCGCCGTTCTTGTTTGCAGGAACCACCCTCATTGGCTGTGGAATTGCATTAGGCAACGTGCTGCTTCCAGGGTTGATTAAGCGTGATTTTTCGCAACATGTGGCAAAACTCACCGGGGCATACTCGCTGACGATGGGGGCAGCGGCCGCTATTGGCTCAGCGATCGTCGTGCCGCTGGCGCTTAACGGATTCGGCTGGCGCGGTGCGCTAATGATGTTGATGGTCTTTCCGCTGCTGGCGCTGTTTATCTGGTTACCGCAGTATCGCCAGACGAGCCATGCCACGATGAGTAACTCGCGCGCGTTACATTCCCGTGGGATCTGGCACTCCAGCCTCGCCTGGCAGGTGACGCTGTTTTTGGGGATCAACTCACTCGTCTATTACGTGATTATTGGCTGGCTGCCCGCTATTTTGATTAGCCATGGCTACAGCGAGGCGCAGGCCGGTTCGCTGCACGGTTTACTGCAGCTTGCCACCGCCGTACCCGGCTTACTGATCCCCTTAATTTTGTTTAAATTGAAGGATCAGCGCGCCATCGCCGCACTGGTCTCATTGATGTGCGCGATTGCAGCCCTGGGCTTCTGGCTGCTGCCCGACCAGGCCATACTGTGGACAATTTTATTTGGCTTTGGCTCTGGTGCAACGATGATCCTCGGACTGACGTTCATTGGGCTTCGCGCCAGTTCTGCGCACCAGGCCGCCGCGCTGTCAGGTATGGCGCAGTCCGTCGGGTATTTACTGGCGGCATGTGGACCGCCGTTGATGGGTAAAATTCACGACTTCAACGGGAACTGGCAGATCCCGCTGGTTGCCGTTGCCCTGTTAGCGACGCTAATGGCCGTGTTTGGCCTTTATGCCGGGCGCAACCGTGAGATAACCACATCATAACGTCCCGGGCAGGCTCATTTCAGGCCTGCCCGACTTTTTATCCGCGCGCCGCGCGCAGCATCGCCTGAACTAGCGGAACAGGTTTTCCCGCCAACGCCCCGCGTTCATGCTGAAAAAGCGTGCCAACATAAAAAGGATGCGTCACCAGCTCAATGGCGCGAATATCTCCCGCCTCATCCCATCCCGTCACGCGTAGATCACCGCGCTCAAGTTCGCAGGCAAAGGCTTGCGATACGCCGTAGTTGCAGTGATAGCCTTCAGAAATCACCTCCTGATTGTAGGCTTTGGCGATTAGCGTATTCGCCCGCAGTTCGATATCGTCCGTTTTTTCAACCAGCGAGCAGCTCAGCGGTGCAATCACCATGCGGCCTGCGGTATCCGTTTCTGCATGTGCGGCGTCGTACCAACCCAGCACATTGCGGGCATATTCGAGGATGGCGTGCTGAAAACCACCGCATGTGCCGAGAAAAGGAATACTGTTTTCACGAGCGTAACGAATTGCCGTCAGCGCGCCGTCAGTGTGCTGATACGGGCTACCGGGCACCACCCAGATGGCGTCATAGCCGACCAAATCCTCACTGCTATTGATATCCGATGTAGTTAGCCAATCGTAATCCGCCATTAATTCCAGCACCGCGGCAGCATCATCGATGGCGAGGGGAATCGCCTGGTGCGCAACAATTTCTGGGTTGTAATCGCCAACCAGCGCAATGCGAAGCGTATTTTTTACAGGGGAAATATCCATGAGAGTTTCCTTATGTCCTGACAATAAGGGACAACATAAGGAGCCTCACCCTACCGATATTTTGTTGTTTTCACAATCCCTTAAATTGGGAGTCGGTCGCGGCAAAATGCTATAATGGTCACGTTTTGCGATCTTATTGAGCCGTAATGAAGCTAATGAAACGTCCCCATTTGGTGACTGAACGGAGCGGATTGAGAAATGAATATTCAGTGTAAACGCGTGTACGACCCGGCTGATAAAAATGATGGTTATCGCGTTCTGGTCGACAGACTGTGGCCACGTGGGATAAAAAAAACCGATCTGGATTTCGATGAGTGGAACAAAGCCCTCACGCCCTCGGCCGAGCTACGCAAAGCATTCCACGCAGAGCTTATTGATTTCAAACATTTCGCCGAACAATACCGCACAGAACTCGTACAGCAACAGCAGGAAGGGAAACGGCTTGCTGACATCGCGCGTCAGCAGACCGTCACGCTGCTGTATGCGGCAAAAAATACACAGCAAAACCACGCCCTCGTGCTGGCTGAATGGTTACGTCAATGGTGACAGCCCATCACTGCGCTTTAACCGGGTGATCTCTGCGCCAAAGCGTCCATTCATCAATCACTTCCCCACCGGGAAGCTTGCAGTCAGAACGTACCCCTTGCGGCGTTTGCACCGCAATCAGCGAGCCACCTTTTTGCTGGCAATAGACGGATGCCGGATTCGCCATGCCCACTTTCGGTGGTGTTGGCGCATCCGGTTGCGTCGTACACCCTGCCAGCATCAGCATGCCTGACAACACGATAAACACAGACTTCATAGCTACTCCTGATAATAAAGTTATTGCGGCAGATTACGCCGACTGCCCGCGTATCTCCATGTTTTACTGATACGTTTTTATTTCACGCTTACATTTTGAACTGCCGGCTATGTTTCATCTTTCACAGTGATGATTTATCATGCAGACATCACCATCGTTGTTACCACTCAGGAGTATTTACCTCTCATGTCTGACATGATCCTTGCCAGAGTCTCACAATCATTAGCCACCGAGCAATCGGTTGAGGGTCTGGTTCGGCAACTTCTGGAGATGCTGGAAATGGTGACTGACATGGAGTCGACTTATTTAACTAAAGTCGATTTAGATGCCCGATTGCAGCATATTCTGTATGCACGTAACAGTCGGCAGATGCAGATCCCCGAAGGTCTCTCTGTACCGTGGGATGAAACTTTATGCAAACGCGCAATCGAAGACAACTGCTTGTACAGCGATAACGTCCCCGCACGGTGGCCAGACTGCACCGCCGCACGCGCACTGGAAATCACTACCTTTTTGAGCACACCTGTTCACCTTCCAGATGGGACGTTCTATGGCACGCTTTGTGCCACCAGCCGGCAACAACAAACATTGAGCCAACGTGGAGAGCAGGTCCTGCATCTGTTTGCAGGGCTGATTGCGCAGTCTATCCAGAAAGAGTCCCTGATGACGCAATTACGTCAAGCGAATGCGGCACTCATTGCACACTCCTACACTGACGCACTCACCGGATTACCGAACCGTCGGGCGATTTTTGAAAATATGGAAACCCTCTTTTCACTGGCCCGGCATATGCGACAGAAAATCATTGTCGCCTATATCGATTTAGATGATTTCAAGCTGATCAATGACCGTTTTGGTCATGAAGTTGGCGACCAGTTTCTGATCCAGATTGGTCAACGTTTACGCCGTGAGTGCAGTGAAAATGATATTCTCGGCCGGCTGGGCGGCGACGAGTTTCTGGTCGCCGTCCTGTCGCAACAGCATGACATTGATCTGCAAGCACGCCTGCAAAGCATGAAAAAGCAGCTGCAAGAGCAAATACGCGGCGACTATCAGTTAGGGGCTATTCGTCTGTTTTATCCTGGCGCCAGCCTGGGTGTTATTGAAGTCGACCCACGAGAAACAGACTTAAACTGTGCGCTTCATGACGCAGACAGTGCGATGTATCAGGATAAAAAACGTCAGGACAAAACTGCTTTTGTCACACATTAAGCCCTGCTATTCTGGTTCATCATTACATAACGTTGGCTGGTGAAACCATGCGGATTGGTATTATTTTTCCTGTCATTATCTTCATTTCCGCTGTTGTTTTCTTATCCTGGTTCTTTATTGGCGGCTATGCCGCGCCGGGAGCATAATCGTGAAAAAAACAACACTTGTTATGATTGGCGTCGCCATTATTGTGGTGCTGGGAACCAAAATGGGTTGGTGGTAAAAATAAAGGCCACTCGGAGTGGCCTTTATTTCAGCATACGTTTTTAGCTAGCTTTTGACTTTTCTGTAGATAAACAGAACAACAAGCGCACCGATAATTGCCACGGCAAAGCTACCGAAGTTGAAACCATCAACTTTACCAAAGCCAAGCAATGTACTGATCCATCCGCCAACGACAGCACCAATAACCCCTAAAATAATGGTCATAAAAAATCCGCCGCCATCTTTACCTGGCATAATCCATTTTGCCAAAATCCCAGCGATAAGACCGAAAATAATCCATGAAAGTATGCCCATTTGTTTCCTCACTTATGTTTTTACGTGAACGATTAACTCGTTATTTAAAAGCATAGCATAGACCTGAAAAATTAAAATTTGTGATCACCATCACTCTGATTTTTTCGTCTTTTTCCGATGTTTCATGGGGTTAATCCCCCTGGGAATAGTGTCGCTAATCGTCATTAATGTCGTTTCGTCAGTCACTTTGCCGCTAATTTTATCGCTAAGGCCAGCAGTGACTGCGTTATCACTTCTGGCACGCTTTATGCTTTAACTGCCCGTCACTACGACACATCGTAGTCCGTGACTGATTCACGCGACTGCGTCTACAATTCGCGCTATTTCAGCATTTAACAGGTCTGTTATTGATGAAAAAAATCACCAGTGTATGCCCATACTGTGGGGCCGGGTGCAAGCTCAAGCTTGTTGTTGAAAATAACAAAATCATCCGCGCTGAAGCCGCAGAGGGTGTCACCAACCAAAATCAGTTATGCCTGAAAGGCTACTATGGTTGGGACTTCCTTAACGATACCCGCCTTCTGACGCCCCGTCTGACTCGCCCGCTGATCCGATATGAAAAAGGGGGAAAGTTCACGCCCGTCAGCTGGGATGAAGCCATTCGCTACACCGCAAAACGCTTATCCGACATCAAAAATGCTCATGGTCCCCGCGCAATTATGACCACGGGATCTTCCCGGGGAACAGGGAATGAGACCAACTACGTGATGCAAAAGTTCGCACGTGGCGTACTCAACACCAACAATGTCGACTGCTGTGCTCGCGTATGTCATGGTCCTTCCGTTGCCGGATTACAGGAAACCTTAGGCAATGGCGCGATGAGCAACTCCATCAGTGATATTGAAAACTCTAAATGTCTGCTCATCTTCGGCTACAACTGTGCAGACTCTCATCCGATTGTCGCCCGCCGGGTCATCAAAGCCCGTCAGAACGGCGCGAAAATCATTGTCTGCGATCCTCGCCGCATTGAAACCGCGCGTATTGCAGACCAGCATCTGCAGTTGAAAAATGGCTGTAACATGGCGCTGGTCAACGCCTTTGGTCACGTGTTGATCGAAGAACAACTCTACGATCGTGAATATGTGCAAAAGCATGTCGAAGGCCTGGAAATCTATTGGGAAACTGTGAAGGACTATGCACCTGAAGCCGTTGAACACCTCACCGGCGTTCCCGCTCAGCAGGTACGCCAGGCAATGCGCACATTCGCCGCCGCACCGTCAGCAACGGTAATGTGGGGAATGGGCGTGACGCAGTTCGGCCAGGCTGTCGACGTCGTGCGCGGTTTGTCGAGCCTGGCCCTACTGACCGGGAATCTGGGACGACCTAACGTCGGCGTCGGCCCGGTGCGCGGGCAGAATAACGTGCAGGGCGCATGTGATATGGGTGTTCTTCCTAATCAGTTTCCAGGTTATCAGGACGTCACAGATCCCGCTGTGAGAGCGAAATTTGCGCAAGCCTGGGGGATCGACGTCAGCCTGATGGATGACAAAGTGGGTACACGGATCACCGAAGTTCCGCATCTGGCGATTGAAGGCAAAGTTAAAGCCTACTACATCATGGGGGAAGACCCGCTGCAAACTGAGGCTGATTTAGGTCTGGTTCGTGAGGGGTTCAACGCGCTCGATTTTGTCGTGGTGCAGGACATCTTCATGACCAAGACGGCGGAAATGGCTGACGTTATCCTGCCTGCGACCTCATGGGGCGAACACGGTGGCGTATTTACCTGCGCCGATCGCGGCTTCCAGCGCTTTGAGAAGGCGATCGAACCCACCGGGGATGTGAAGCGCGACTGGGAAATTATCAGTCTGCTGGCGACCGAAATGGGTTACCCAATGCAGTATCAAAACAACCAACAAATCTGGGATGAGATGCGCGAACTCTGTCCGCTATTCTATGGGGTAACGTATGAGAAAATGGGCGAGATGGGCCATATTCAGTGGCCCTGTCCGGATCTTGGTCACCCTGGCACCCCGTATCTCTATCAGAATAGTCGGTTTGATACCGCCAACGGTAAAGGCAAGCTGTTTGCCGCTCAGTGGCGAGCCCCTGCCGAAGTGCCGGATGAAAAATACCCGATGGTGCTCTGTACCGTGCGCGAAGTGGGACATTACTCCTGTCGTTCCATGACTGGCAACTGCGCGGCGCTGCAGGCGCTGGCAGATGAACCGGGCTATGTGCAAATCAATACTCAGGACGCCGCCAAACAGGGGATCCGTCATCGTGACCTGGTGTGGGTGAGTTCCCGTCGTGGGAAAGTCATTAGCCGAGCCGATGTCTCCGAGCGCATCAATAGCGGAACGGTGTATATGACTTATCAGTGGTGGATTGGCGCATGTAACGAGCTAACTCAGGATAATCTTGATCCTATCTCGAAAACACCTGAAACCAAGTACTGCGCGGTGAATATCGAACACATCACCGATCAAAGTTGGGCGGAGAAATATGCCGCACAATCGTACAGCGAGATGAAATCACGTTTATGTGAGGCTATTGCGTAAGCAACTGCCACCGCAGCCTGAGCCTTTTATTGCTGGCTCAGGCTGCGTGTTGTATCAATCGACCAGTTGCGGTTTGCCGACATGAACGGATGAATACGCTTCGTGCTTGTCCCGGCGCATAATGCCGAAATTAATCAGGAATAGCCCCACCATAAACGGCACTTCGTACAACTCTTCAATAAGATCGCCGTAATGGGCGTTGTGTAAAAACAGAGGGCCCAGCAGGCGGTGGTGTTCCACCGTATCTGAGATCAAAAACGTACACACCGTAATCACCAGCAGCCACAGCGGCAGTGGTTCCTCACGGAAGCGACGCACCATTTCCCGACGCAGCGGTTTCGAGATCAGTACCGGCAAGATAATCATGGCGATAAGCACAACAGAGATGGCTCTGAATACCAGTTTCGGGTGCTCAGGGAAGTAGTCCCGACCCCAGCTAGTGCTTCTGCCCAACAGTACCAGCCACCACACCACGGCCCACAGCCAAAATTGTTTCTTACCTTCAGAGCACGATAAAGGTCGTATGTAGCAGAAGGTGAACACCGCTCCGAACAGCAGCCAGAGCGCTTGCCCATTTTCGATACACCTGACAACGAGACCATCTAACAAAGGTAAATGCCAGTTTGCGGTAAACGGGATAGCAACAGCGAGCAGCCCAAGCAGGAGTGTGGGTAACGTGAGTTGGGTATTAAATTTCATAAGCGCGATATTCTTAGAGTAACTGATTTGCGATCATAACCCCAGTGAATGGTTGGCTATTAGCAATGAATGCGATGTTCTTAAGGATTTCTTAAGAAATCTTTTTCCGGACTATGTGCAACACATAACATAGATGTTCAGCTAATAAAAAAACCGCAACACGCTGTCATTTCGCACTGCGGTTTTTTAAAAAATCATAGAGTAATAGTGTGTCTGGCGTTACCAGCCGCAGACTTCGTGCTCGTTTTCAGTATCATACGAACGTACGGTATTCACCAGATCTTTGACCACTTCGGCTGCCACGTCGGGCACCAACAGTGTCATTGGTGCTTCTGTTTCATAATCAACAGAAACACCATTGCTGTTATTGGTCACGGTGACGGTATAGGTTGCTTTACCCATGATTTACTCCTTGCCGGTACGCACGACTTTTCGCTGATTAGCACTCTCCATCAGGACTTCAGGCGCAACGAAAAAATCGATATTAAAGTAGGTATCGTCGGTCATCACTTCGATGTTATGCCATTTTTCCGGTGGAAAAACGCCAAACTGACCGGCTTCAATAATCATCACCTCTACGGGCTCCGGGCTGTGCTCATCTGCGAATCCGAGATATTTGACCGCCCCCTGCATAACCGAAAGTCGAGGATAAACCCCAGCTCGGGTTCCTTTATCAAGGTGGCGTTCGAAAATTCCGGCAGGCGCAGTTTCTTTGTTCCAGAACGGAGTTGAGCGTGTATGAATGTGGTTCTGTGGAATTTGAAGCATCTTTCTTCCCTTTTCCAGTCGACAACCAGCGAGCCTTATTGAATCGCTGCTGTGAACAGGGTACTCTTCAAAATATACATTTAAAATACCATTTATTGGTTAGTATTCTTATTGATGAGCAATGAAATGAATGGGGTAACACGGAAAGCCCGCCGCTATAAGCGGGCCAGTGGTGTTACGACTGAAGCGTTGCCAGACGAGCAGCAAAACCCACAAAAATTAAGCCAATAAGGGAATTGCCCACCTTTGCCAGCTTCTTCTTGGTGCGAATATACTGTGTGACAAAAGCACCTGAGAAAATAAGGAAACTCAGGTAGAAAAAACTCACCACTTCAAGCGTAATAGCCAAAATAAAGAAAGACAGCCCTGAGTGTGACGCATTGACGTCAATAAACTGGACGAAAAATGACACATAAAACAAGATGGCTTTTGGATTGGTCAGGCTCAAAATTAACGCGCGTTTAAAAATAGCGCCAAAAGGCGTTTCTTCAGTCGCGGTATCCGTGGCCTTCGATTTTAACGTGGCATACAGGATCTTCGCACCGAGATACAGCAGATAAAACGCCCCCAGATAACGTACGATATTAAACAAAACGGGCGTTGTTTTGATCAATGCCGCCACGCCGGCGTAGGCCAAAAACATCAGCACGGCATCTCCAATAAACACCCCGCATGCTGCAAGGTAGCCGCCTTTCACCCCTCGCCCTACGCTGTTCTTCAGCACAAATATCGTATTGGGCCCCGGTACCAGCACAATAAAAATAGCCCCCACCAGATACGTCCAGTAATTCAGAACTCCATACTCTGCGAACACGTTAACCTCTTCCTGATAAAACACATACACTTGCTGCGAGACAATATGCTAACGAATGCATAGGGTGATGGAAAGAAAAGCTTAAGAATATCGCACTCTGTTGCAGAACATTTCCCGTTCCAGATTTGCAACGATGAAACTCATTTTTGCAACTACCCAATCCCCCTGATAGCCACTACTGTTTATCAATAGGTTTAGCCCTCAATGCCCCCTCCCATCACCTGGAGAAAGAAAAATGACTATTGCTTATAAACGTGTGGATAAAGATCAGGCTGCCGTACTGTTGGTCGATCACCAGGCGGGTTTGCTGTCGCTGGTCCGTGACATTGATCCCGACAAATTTAAAAACAACGTGCTGGCGCTGGCGGATCTGGCGAAGTACTTCAAATTACCCACCATTCTGACCACCAGCTTTGAAACCGGTCCTAATGGCCCGCTGGTACCTGAGCTGAAAGCACTGTTTCCTGACGCACCTTACATCGCACGTCCGGGGCAGATTAACGCCTGGGACAACGACGATTTTGTCAACGCGATTAAGGCGACGGGTAAAAAACAGCTGATCATCGCCGGGGTCGTTACCGAAGTGTGCGTCGCCTTCCCTGCGCTATCGGCCATTGAGGCTGGGTTCGACGTATTCGTGGTCACAGATGCTTCCGGTACCTTTAACCCACTGACCCGCGACTCTGCATGGAACCGTATGTCATCTGCCGGCGTACAGTTGATGACCTGGTTCGGTCTGGCTTGTGAATTACACCGCGATTGGCGTAATGACGTTGAAGGGTTGGGCACGCTGTTCTCCAACCATATTCCTGACTACCGTAACCTGATGACCAGCTATAACACGCTGGCTTCCGGAAAATAATTTCTGCTTTTTATCAACCCGCCGTTATCGGCGGGTTTAAATACAGTCGAATGGGAATTAATGATGCAGCATCTCGTCAATCACCGCTTCTGCTTTAAGCTGATACGGATAATAGGTTGGCCAGTTGTCCATCTCTTCAAGCAGCGCTGCCTGTGAGGTATTTCCCATAAAGATGTGATAGTGGCTCGATTTGCGTGGCGCGATAATATGATCGCTAAATTGAACGTATTTCGGCGCCTGACTATTTGCCTCTTTGCACTCAAACAGATACCGCACGCCTTTCTTACCTGACGTATAGGTCAATATTTTGTATCCAGCGTAGTCGTATTTACACGACGTAACCTTATCACCCGTATGAAACTCCATCACACCGTTCTCGATGCCGATAGTGTCCACGTTAGTGGCATAGCCTTTGCGGTAATAGGCTTTAATCTCCTCCGCCGTTTTACTTTTATCCTTATCGGCCTTCTGCTTGAATACTGGATCCAGTTCACCGCTCTGCAGATAAGGGTAGACAGATTGCCACATTCCATCCCAGTCGGTCAGCGCCCTGTCCTTCACATTGCTATTATCAAAAACGCCCTCTGACGCTTTTTGCTCTATTTCGGTCATCGGCGCCCCATGGGAGTGGTGTCCATGCGCCAGCACCTGACCACTGGCTAACAGCATCCCCAAAACAACCGCCAGTTTTTCCAAACGAATAGCCAAAATTTCACCCTCAATATGGTTGCGAGTGAGTTGTTATAATATAACATATCAATTTAATCAACGAGGTTATGCAAAATTCAATCGCATCGATAAGTCGGCCACACTGAGAAAGTACGACTACGGCCAGGGCAACATTCGCGAACAAATCTGATCAAGCAATGCCTGCTGATGACTAATGATGAGCATACCTAACGGACGACGCTGGCACTCTTCGAGAAGCAGCGTCCATATATCTCGTTGAATAGAAGGGTCAAGTTGGGCGGTAATTTCATCGGCGATGAGAAAGCGCGTGCGCGGATCGAGCGCGCGGAGTAACGCAATACGTGCCAGTTCACCACCGGAAAGCTGCCCTGGTCGGCGGGTTAACCATTCCGGGTTGATGTGTAATCGGGCGAGCGTTGTGGCATCCGGTTGCCAGGCATCCCGCACCGCATCACCGGTACTTCGCCAGGGATTGAACGTCAGTTCCGGATGTTGCGGCACCAGCTGTACCGGGCAATATTGCCCGACAGGTAACGGTTTATCGTCCACTAAAATGTCACCGGAGGTTGGTTTTTGCCAGCCAGCAAGCACGCGCCCCAACGTGGTTTTCCCGGTTCCACTGGGCGCGCAAATCCCCATGCGTTCCCCGACAGCCAGCGAGAACGTCAGATTTTGCCACAGCACCTTATCACCCTGGCAAATAACAACTTCACGACAGCACAGCATTCAACTCTCCAAAAAGTTGATTTCTTTCTGGTAACGCCCGCCATTGCCGTTGCAAATGTTCGCTGACATCGCCACGTAACAGCTGTTCCCGACTTACGTTATCTGATACCCGCCCCTGATGCAGGGCAACAATCCGGTCCGCATGGCGTGCAGCCAGCGTGAGATCGTGCGTCACCCATAGAACGCCACGGCCCTGATCGCAAAGACCACGCAAATGCCCCAGCAACTGATTAGCTAAAGGCGCATCGAGCCAGGCAGTAATTTCGTCAGCAAGGATATACTGCGCCTGACTAAGCGACGCATGGCACGCCAGAACACGTTTGGCCATCCCACCGGAAAGTTGGCGCGGGAAAGCACCTAATACGCTGGCATCCAGTTGGCTACGCTGGAGCAGCTGTATAATCTCCCCCGCGTCCCAGGGATGACCGGAGAGCTGACTCGCTCTTTTCAAATGCTTTTCAATCGTCAGCAGTGGATTAAGCGCCTGAACCCCTTGTGGTACGTAACTAAAAGTATTGCCGCGACATGCACGGATGTCATTACGGTCCAACGTTTTTCCATCGAGGGTTATCGCGCCCTGAACGCGCAGATTGTCTGGTAACAGGTCAAGCAGACACTGCAACAGCAGACTCTTACCTTCCCCGCTGCCGCCGACTAATGCCACCATCTGACCGGGGGCAATATCAAAAGAAATATCCTGGAGTAGCGATGACCATTTCCTCGCGCCGTACCAGCGATAGCGCGCCACGTCCAGCGAGACCTGCTGTAAACTCAACATGCGTCACCTCTTAACCACAAACGATGTACTGCCCGGGCAAACTGATCAAATAACATCACCAGGCTGAACAACATTACCCCCGGAAACAGCACCAGCCACCAGTTGCCGTGGCTGATAAAACGCAGCGCATCCGCCAGCAATAGCCCGAGCGACGGTTCATGCGGCGCCAACCCAAATCCAAGAAAACTTAACGCCGCGCTGTGTAACACCGCGTGCGGGAACATCAACAGCGTCCCGGTCAGCCATTGCGGCAATAGCGCAGGTAAATAGTGATGACGCCAGCAGTAAAAATGACCGTGTCCCAGTCGCCGTGTCAGCATCAGGTAGTCACTGTGTACGACGCGTTCCGCCTCCGCGCGCAAGATCAAGGCCAAACGCGGCCAGTGGGTCAACGCAACCGCCAGCACCACCCCACTTTTACCGCCGCCGAGGGTAAAACAGATCAAAATCAGTAGCAGCAGATGCGGCATCGACAACATCGCGTCGGTGACCAACCTCATCAGAACATCCATGCGCGGATGCAAACGCGAAACCGCCGCCATCAATAAGGCAATTACCCCGCTACACACCGCCGCGCCAATGCCAATTTGCAGACTGGTTAACGCCCCCTGAAAGCAACGCACCCATAAATCACGCCCGAGGTTGTCAGTGCCAAACCAGTGCAGCGCATCCGGCGGCAAATGGCGGGCCAGCAGATTGACGCTCAGTGCGCTATCCAGCGTAGCGTTGCCGTAAATGGCGATGAAGAGTAAAGCCCCCGCAGACAGCAGAAGGCGAATCAACGTTGGGGTCGGATTATAGAGCATCGGGACGCTCCACCGCGCGATTTAGCACATGGACTAACCAGGAAGAGAGCGAGTTACCGATGAACACCAGAACGGTGCTGAACAAGAC
The DNA here is from genome assembly GCF_015672735.1 of Citrobacter sp. Res13-Sevr-PEB04-36. GTDB lineage: Bacteria > Pseudomonadota > Gammaproteobacteria > Enterobacterales > Enterobacteriaceae > Citrobacter. The sequence goes on from NZ_JADABY010000051.1 coordinate 31,295, forward strand.
AATCCCCATCAGCAGCGGCACATCGCCGCGTAATCCGGCATCAATGGTGGCCTGCCCCAGTCCGGGATACGCAAAAACCTTTTCTGCCAGCAATGCCCCGCCAAACAGTTCGCCGAGTGAAGCAAACTGCAGGCACAGCGCCGGAGTAACGGCGTGACGCAGAACCTGGTGGCGCAGCAGCGACCATCCCTTGTCTCCCTGCGAGCGAGCAAAACGAATGAAGTCACTTTTCATCACGCTGGCAATGCTTTGTCGGGTATGAAGAGTGATTTGCCCTAACCCCAATAAACTGAGGGCACATACCGGGAGAACCAAATGGCGCAGACGCTCAGTAAAAGTGGCCATATCGCCACTGTTGCCTGGCTCCCACGCGCAGCAGACCGGGAGCAGCGGCCAGCGCACCGCAAATACGGCCAACAACAACATACCTATCCAGAAGGTCGGCAATGATGAGAGCAGATAGCTGAGGCGGCAGATCATTTTATCCGGCCAGCGGTTCAGGAAGCGCCCGGCAACGAACCCCATTGCTGTACCCAGTAACCCCGACATCAACCATGCGCCACAGAGCAGAGCAAACGAGGTGGCAAAACGTTCTTTGATCACGCTGGCGACCGGGGCATTAAACAGCATCGAATACCCGAGATCGCCCTGTAAGATGCGTGCAAACCAGTGCCCGAAACGCTCCCACAGCGGCTGATCCAGCCCCCAGCGTGCAGCGATACGCGCATACTGTTCAGGCGGAACATGCAGGAGATCATTACCAATATAGGCGCGAATCGGATCGACCGGCGAGAAGCTGAGCAAGATGAAGGTGCCAGCAGCGACCAGCACCAACAATACGATCAGCCGCAGAAAATGTCCCACAACAGACTTCATCAGCGGCAGGTCCAGGTCCATTCATCAAGATTGTTGAGCAGAGACCAGCTGCCGTGAATTTCCGGCGCGCCTTTACCCAGGTCAATGCACGGATTAGCCAGATAAGTGTGCTGGATATTCAGCAACCATGCCCACGCGGCGTCACCCTGAACGCCTGCGCCCTGCTTGCCATCCCACTCCACCTGTTGCCAGAAAGGCACCGCTTTTTGCCAGTCCGGTGCATCAATGGCCTGTTTCAGATGCTGTTCAACCACAGAATTGCTGTAATAGCCGGGGTTGTAATACTCAATGCCCGCGGCCTGCCCGCTATAGTGATGGAAAAGCTCCATCGGATCTAAACTCCCCCAGCCAAACAGCGTGGGATTTGAATGCATGTGGCGCTCAACGGTTTCCCAGCTTCCGGATTGCAGAGACACCGCAATGCCTACGGGTTCGAGCATGGCACGCACCGCTTCGGCTAAATCGCGACGCGTACTGTCACCGCTCGCATACCATAAGGTCAGACGGGCTTCTTTGCCGCCTTTTACACGCACACCATCCGGGCCAACTTTCCAGCCAGCCTGTTCCAGAAGCGCGCGCGCTTTGTCACTGTCGCCATCTTTAAACGCAACCGACGGTCCCTGCCACGGTAGCCCCTGCACCGCGCTGTACGCCGGGATAGCGTGGCCTTCCATAACCTGTTCAGCTAGCTGCTTACGATCGATAGCGTAGTTGATGGCCCGTCTGATGGCGACGTCGGCGGTAATATCGTTACCGATCGGATAGCCGTTAGCATCTTTTTTACCCGCCGGTACCATCGGGAACACGATCCCCCGGTTCTCTACACTGTTGCGAACCCACAGTTTCAAATTGTCTTGCTGAGGTGCAACGGCCATTGATGGCGCAATACGCACCAGCCCCAGTTGACCACTGCGTGCGGCCGCGTAAGCGTTATCTTCGTCGAGGAAGACAAACACCAGCCGGTTAAAATCATTTTTCTTACCGGCATACCAGGGATTCGCTTCGACAATCAATTGTTGACCCGGCTGAAAACTCACCAGCCGATAAGGGCCTGCGCCAATTGGATTTCTGGCAAACGTTTTTTCATCGTATTTTTTTGCCGGAACAATGCCTAACGAGCCCAGCACATTCACAAACGTACTCTGCGGACTGCGCAGCGTCATTTCTACCGTACGATTGTCTTTCAGGCGGGCATGGGTGAAGTTCCCCATGTCAATTTTCCCACCGCTTGTCGCAGCTTTGTTGAAGGTAAATACTACATCTTCGGCCGTGAGCGGGGAGCCATCAGAGAATTTAAGATCGGGTTTTAAGGTTAACGTCCAGGTTTTACCGTCAGCGCTGGTCTCCACCTTTTCCGTCAGCAGGTTTCCCCAGCTCATATCAGCATTTTGTTTTAACAAAGGCGCATGCAGGAGCAGATAGCTGCCGTGACTCCAGCCCAGCATCGGGTCGAATCCCTCCGTGGGTTCTGGTCCAATTGCCAGTTTCAATGTTTGCCCTTCCGCCGCCTGTTGTGCAGCGAAAAGGGAGGATGAAAATGCGAGGGTCAGTGCACACGTCAGCCGTGCCAGCTTGCCGTTAATCATTACCTTATCCCGTTTCTACGTTATTTTTGTACCGCACAACAGCACGTACCCATTGTGAGGTCTCCTGGGGAAGGGATTATGGCGGACCGCTTAGGCTAAAAAAATGATACAGCGCAGAAAAGTATGACGAATTTAAAAAAACATCATACGGCACTCAACTTCTCAGTTAGTGGTATGCATTGATTCACTGTCAGTGATTTTTATCCTCTTCTTCTATTTATTCAGCTTTATATTAAATGAAAACTAATAGTTACCGTGAAAACGGTATACACATTTTGTCGCTATTCCTTATCTAAAATTAATGACAATTTATGTATGTTTATTCAAGAAATATACCGAGAGTGACAAGTTATGTAAATTTGTAATGATAATTATTTGTATTATCATTTTCATCAATTATCTTACTGCCTTTGAATTTTTAACAAAGGAAGTTTGACTATGCGTTTAAAACCTGTTGCCTCTGTCGTTCTGTCCTGTCTTGGATTCAGCTGTACTTATGCATTCGCCGATGACGTCATGGTCGTGACCGCGTCGGGTTACGAAAAAAAGATCACCAACGCTGCTGCCAGCGTGTCGGTTATTTCTCAACAAGAATTACAAACCAATAAATATAATGACTTAGGTGAAGCCCTGCGCTCCGTTGAAGGGGTGGATGTTGAAAGTAGCACCGGTAAAACCGGCGGTCTGGAAGTCAGCATTCGCGGTATGCCCGCCAGCTATACCCTGATACTGATTGACGGTATTCGTCAAAATGGCAGCAGTGACGTGACGCCCAACGGCTTCTCTGCCATGAATACCAGTTTTATGCCTCCGCTGGCAGCCATCGATCATATTGAAGTGATCCGCGGTCCCATGTCGACGCTGTACGGTTCAGATGCTATCGGCGGTGTCGTTAACATCATTACCAAGAGAAGTACGGACAAATGGAGCACGTCCATTAATACCGGCGTTAACCTGCAAGAAAGCAATAAATGGGGTAACAGCACGGTCGCCAACTTCTGGACAAGTGGCCCGCTAATTGCTGGCGTGCTGGACATGCAGGTACGCGGCAGCACGACACAACGACAAGGCTCCAGCGTCACCTCTCTGAGCGATACCGCATCAACGCGCGTGCCTTACCCTACAGAATCGGAAAACTACAACATCGGTACCCGTCTGGACTGGAAAACCGGCGCAAATAATACGTTGTGGCTGGATCTCGACTCCGCCAGACAGCGCTACGACAATGATGACGGGCAGTTGGGTAATCTCACCGGCGGATACGATAAAACCCTGCGCTATGAACGTAATAAGTTCACGTTAGGTCACGATACCGCATTAACATTTGGCACCTGGAAGTCATCTGTGGGCTGGAATGAAACTGAGAACAAAGGCCGCCAACTGGTCTCATCCGCACTCACGCCGGAAAACGCTGGCCGGGCCGGTGACGCTCGTGAATTGAAGAATACCAACGTCATCCTTGACTCGGTGCTGCTGACGCCATTGGGCGATTCGCATCTACTTACTCTCGGCGGAGAATACTGGGATGCCCGCATGAAAGACGGGGTGGTGCTGGCCAATACCGGTGAGACATTCCACCAGAAAACCTGGGCAACCTACGCGGAAGATGAATGGCATATTCTCGACTCGCTGGCATTAACCGCAGGCACGCGTTATGAGCATAACGATGTCTTTGGCGGACACCTTAGCCCACGAGCTTACATGGTGTGGGACGTATCGGAAGAATGGACCCTGAAAGGCGGTGTCACCACCGGATACAAAGCCCCGTCACTCAGCCAACTGCACAACGGCATCAGCGGTGTGACCGCTCAGGGAACCGTCAATACGGTCGGCAACCCCGACCTTAAGCCCGAAGAGAGCACCAGCTATGAAACCGGGTTGTACTATGAGAACGACGCGGGTCTGAACGCCAACGTTACTGGCTTCTACACCGAATACAAAAATAAAATTGTCTCGTATTCCATCGATGACAATACCAACAGCTATACCAACAGCGGCAAGGCGAGAACAGACGGCGTTGAATTCGCCAGCACCTTCCCGCTGTGGTCTGACGTGCTGAGCTTATCTCTCAACTACACCTATACACAAAGCAAACAAAAAGATGGCGAAAACAAAGGCGCACCGCTGAGCTATACCCCCAAACACATGGCTAACGCCCGTTTGAACTGGCAGGCTACTGAGGATATGAATGCATGGTTAAGCGCACGCTATCGCGGTAAAGCCCCGCGCTTTACCGAAAATTACGACAACCTCAGCGCAGTCCAAAAAGCTGTATACGACGATAAAGGGGCCAATTTAAAAGCCTGGACAGTTCTCGATATGGGTATGTCCTATAAACTGACCAAAGAACTGACGCTGAATACGGCGGTAAATAATATACTGGATAAAGACTTTAGCGACGTCACACTGTATCAGGTTGGCCGCAGCAGCACCTACGCGGGCGACTATTTCCAGACCGCACAATCCACGACTGGCTACGTCAATCCGGGTCGTAACTACTGGGTATCGTTAAACTACCAGTTCTAATTATCACGCGTATGTTGACCAGGTTAGAACCAGCAACCCGGTTCGTTATGTAAGGGTTATTTGACTAGTCCTATATAAGTTGACTGTTTTCTGTCTGTAAAATGCCTGATGAACATTATCGGGCGTTTTATATTTCAGGGCCAGATGCGGCTGCTCTGGTTATAAATTGCCACAGATTCTTTTACCATTTCCCTGGCTTGCGCCAGGTCTGCAGGACACGAGAACTCGCGGGCGGCCGCAGCGACAGCAATACGCTCTGCCAGTTTAAGGGCTTTCTGACGGAATTCAGGCGAGTGCTGTTTGCGGATCTTTTTGATGGTTGATACTGGTTTTGCCATGTGAGTCACCTCTGGTTGAGAGTTACTCACATAATCTCGTGTCCACTATTACTGGGTAAGATCAATATGCCCATACGCACAGCGAACAGAAAAGTGGTGAATATGAGGGCTATCTTTGAGTAATTTCCCATCCAGTATGGCTAACTTTTTGATGTCCGGGAGCATTGTCAATGATTTGGAATTGTGGACTAAAGCAAGTTGCCGTAGAAATTAACTAGATATAGGAAAATCCACAGCAACTGAGGCCTATGCTTTGTAGAGTTGAGTGCTCGCTATTATCTCAATAAGAGCTTTACGCGAATGGCTGATTATATAACATTATTCAATGTGAATCTCATCTATACTACAGCCTATAAGCAGACCTCAATGATTGACAGTCGTCGCTATAATGTCGGCATCTGCACATCATACTATCGGGGCTTTCTGGCCCTGTTATCCCATCCCAGCACGCTGATCATCAGTTGTATAAAAGTTGTTTGCGCCCTGTACTTACCTAACTTACACGGTAATAAACGACGCCTTACTTACCTGAGCCGGTATGCCTCCATAATCTCTTTGGGGGGTTACCGAGCATACAGAATCTGAATGCTGCCACGCAACACCCGTTCTTGTAAAACACATATTAACCTTTCCGGCTTAGGCAGTAACTGATACAATGTAAAAAATAGAATCATCTAGAAACATTAAATTTCTATAATTTAAATACCTAGTGAGCAAGTATAAAGTATACGGATTGAAAAATATGAATTCATCGATCACTATAGTTACGGCTTTTTTTGATATTGGGAGAGGAACCTGGACAAGCAGCAAAGGTTACTCCCCTCATTTAGAGAGAACCGCTGAAACTTATATTGATTACTTTAAAAACCTATCCACTCTGGATAATGAAATGATCATTTTCACATCCAGTGAACTTAAACCTAAAATTGAAGAGATAAGAGCAGAAAAAAAAACAACTGTCATTGTCTTTGACATTCAAAATAAATTTAAAAACATCAAAGATAGAATTAAAAAAATCCAACATGATGATGATTTTAGAGACAAACTCGAAAAACGTCAGCTAATTAACCCTGAATACTGGTCTGCAGACTATGTACTTGTTTGTAATCTAAAAGCCTACTTTATAAAAAAAGCCTTAGAACTGAATCTTGTTAGCAATGAAATGATTGCCTGGATTGATTTCGGTTATTGCCGTACCCCAGAGGTTACTCGAGGTTTATCGCACTGGGATTATCCATTTAATAAAAACAAAGTAAACTTTTTTACAATTAAACGAGGTCTTAATCCGAAAACGATTGACGATGTTTTTGAGCATATGATCAATAATCGCTCATTTATCATTGGCGGGGCCATTGTTGCGACTCAAGCAAAATGGCAAGAATTCTATAAATTAGTCCGTTACTGCCAAATAAAAACACTACAAAATAATATTGTAGATGATGATCAAGGTATTTTCATAATGTGCTACTACTTAAATCCGCAGTTAGTACAACTAAACCACCTTGGAAAAAACAGATGGTTCTATCTATTTAAAATGTATGGAAAAAAAGATTTACAGACCTTCATGCTAAGATTTAAGATCTTGCTCCGCGGCAAATAGCATTCCTATTTAATCCGACACAATGATATAATTTTATTCATTATTGTGTCGGATTAAAGAATTATATCCTTTTGATTGCGTTCAGGTAATACTCTGATTGAGATTGCTGAATATATTGACTAGCACGCCTATCACTATGCAACTTTACAACTAATTTATGCTATAGAATCAACTTACCTAGCGTCTCGTTTTCCACTCGATCTACCGGGCATGATTAAAGCTCAAAACCTGACTTTTGACTTAACTCTTGTTCAAATGCGTTTTTTAGAACTGCTGTAACCCCATAAAAATCTTGTAATTTCTCTGTATCATTAAAGCATGTCTGTGCCGTACCATTCGATAAAGCGGTAACGGCATCGCTTATGTTTTCAGATAATAAATTAAAATAGACCCCTCTATCTTTTGGGTTTTTAGGGTTAAATTTCCCATTAACCAACTGCCAATATCTGAATAAATATTGGGTTACGCATAATGGTGCTCTAAATTTTTCACATGAAGTATTTTTTAATAATGTATCTTCATGCTCCCATAATTCTTCGAAAGTACTTTTCAAAAATGGTTGTGGAAGATGACGACTATAAAACCCCTCAAATAAACGTTCTTTCCTATTTAAGAAATTTTTTATTATACGTCTACCATAGCACAAACTGTAGTATTTGTTTTTATTTTCTCGAACCACCTTTTTTTTGTTGAAGTAACTATTAATAACACTCAAATTTAAAAAATCGGATGAAGACATGACTATATCATCTATGCTGTTCGGTAAGTTCTTTTTTATAATAAGAAAATCATTAGGATAGTTATTTTCAAAATAAAATCCCTCATCTAATGGTGATGTGATGAACATATCATCATTAAATAAAACAAATTTCTCACTAAGATCCTTTATTCTATGCAGATTTAACTCTATAGCATTAGAATTAAATGTTGGTAAATATTCTTCGGGAATAAAGTCACTGTGGTAAACAATATTCAATTTCTCGTGCCTAGTATCCAACCATGACGGAATTTGTCCACAAGTGACCAGATGGATTTTTCTAACCCACGGCGCATAATTTTCCACGCATCTGAACCAATAGTTAAATATGCCCATATCTCTGAATCGCGACGGATGGGTGGTACTTGTACAGTCATTGGCCTCCCCTTTATACTGGGCAAAACTAGCCTGCCAGGTTGGGTCAAGAGAGTCAACCCATAAGACAACGAAATCAATATCACTCATTATATTATCCTGAAAATTATTTTTCAGGATAATAACGAAACTTAAAATTTTTTTTTGAACTAATCGAGGCATAAAGACAAACATCTTAATTTCATTGGTTCTGATTCATAAATTAAAAAAACAACACATTGCAGAATTTTTCAATATGATAATAATAGTAAGAAAATCCTCATACCACTTTCCATACTGAAACAGTAAAGAATGTAAGGTAAAGTCGATGGAAGTGAATGTATCAAACAGTGATAGAGTCAAAAAAGAAAAAGATCAATTGAGTCGTCTGATTGAATAAATATTTGAAGAGTCTTACGATTAGTTAGTTAAAGATTTAATATATCATCTGTTAAGTTAAACATGCAGAATCTTCGACAACTGATAGCTATTCAGTATTCTCATATTCAAATAACCACCAGTTGGTCGCAACCATCAACGCTTATTGAGTAATGCGAACCTAGTTTCTACACTTTTAATTTTCAACCCATTCATTCCGCAAAATATAGCATATAGATACGATAGTTTGGGCATGTCAGTTGCTTTTTTCCTTGGAATCATAGCTTACACATATAAAAACAACAAATTAACAATGGAAACATCAATAAAAATAATAACAGGTGTACTTTCTTTAACTCTATATCAGCCATATACTAATATTTTTATTGGTTTGCTTGCTATTGACTTCATCATCATTGCAGCAAAGCAACATATAACACTCAAAGAATCAATAGCATTCACAATCAAAAAAACGGCTTTATTTTCATAATGTTATTGCATTTACTATCTTTTCTTTTCCCCAAAACACAACGCTCGTGCAGAGTTAATTCACTTTAATAGAGATGGAATAGAACATCTCACTAGAACATTAATATCTTTAAAAAAATTAGTTTACTTTTTCTTTTGCCACCTTACTTATATTTACTTCATAATCCCAATAATAATTGGTTGTGTGTGTATGCTAGTTTCCTACCGTACACGTAAAAAATATAGTATCTTTCATTCTCTATGGTTCCTTCTCATTTTTTATATTCATTATTTCACTTATGAGGCCAACCATTTTACTTCAGGACGCACCTGTGCTACCTCGAACGTTAGTTTCATTTTCAGCCCTTATGGTTATAATTGCCATACCAATCATGTATTTCGCCCCTCGCCTAAAACATTTCGCATTGATTCCGGCTATAACTTCATTGGCGTTCAGTGCTCAATTAAGCAACGCTATGAATGTACAATATAAATATGACATTTTCGGCATAATTGCTAAAGATATTGCCGGTTATGAAAGCATCGCTACCATTGGAACCGTAGGAGGGTTGGACCTGAGCGAAAGAGCAAAATTATTGGCAGAAAACAAACCATTAATAAAACATTTCCTGTCCCCAGCAACTGAGTTTTTAGCATCTTACCAATTGATAAATAAAGGACTCTCACAAACAAAACATGGTTATGATAATGAGAACGAAAACAAAGATCAACTTAATAACATGACTAGCAAAGGTGCCAAACCTGTTTCATCTAATAAATATTATTCATTATTTGTTTCTGGTAATAACGCTATAGTGTTTTTAGGAAAATATAATAATTAATTATTGCAAGCCCTTAACATTGGACGCTAAGGGCATTATTTTTTGATATTTAGCATCGATTTCATATTTTCGACAATC
>NZ_JADABY010000052.1 GCF_015672735.1 Citrobacter sp. Res13-Sevr-PEB04-36
GCCGCCAGGAGAGTGCCCCCTCCCGGCAGCAAGACGAATCAGGCAATCTCTACCGTTTTCACGCGATCGAACTCAGCTATCGTTTCAGCAATTAGCGCATCGTTAGCCCCGATATATGACAGCGGCTCGCAGGCGGCGGTAATTTCCGCCACAGACAGTGACGCGCGGATTTCCGGGCTAGCCTGCACGATCTCCATGAAGCAGTGCTCTCCGGTTGCATGCTTTAGCAGGTCTTTCACTAAGTTATAGGCGGACTCTCTGCCGATTTTGGCGGCAAGTTTCATCGTCAGCGATTCCGACATAATAAAGTGTTTCGAGCAGTCAAAATTGGCGCGCATCTTCTCTTCATTAATGATGAGATGCGAAAGCAGATTTTTTGCACGTGTCAGGCTGGTCGATAAGGCATTCGATGCCTCCGGAAGGATCGTCCAGTTCAAAACCCTCATAGAGGCGGCTCGCACATCCTGTTGATCCAACATGGCCGGCGCACCGGAAGCATACATCCAGCCCATTCTGGCCAACGTTTGCATCATGTTACTGGCGCGCGGATTGACTTTGTGCGGCATTGTGCTTGACCCGCCACCGCCTTCGCCTTCAAACACTTCAGCGATCGGCGTGCGCCCCATGGTTTCAACATCGTTAGCCAGTCGACACAGCGTGCCATGAACAAGCGCAAAAAACTGCACAACTTCAACAACCGCGTCCTGACTGGCATTATTAATACCGCAGGGCAAGTTCAGACCCAGCTCCAGCATCAGTCGTTCACGGGTTTCCATACCCTGCTCACCCACGGAAGCCAGATTACCTACCGCACCACCAAAGAGTCCGGTCACCGCGCGCGGATACAACTGCTGCAGTCTTGCCATGTGGCGGTTAACCTCAGCCAGATAACTGCAAACATGCAGCCCCCATGTTGTCGCAGAGGCATCCACCGAATTAGTACGCGCAACCATCACCGTCCGGATGTGTCGTATTGCCATCGCTTTCAACGCTTCGCCAACATCGAGCAATTGCTCGCGTAACAGCTGCAGTGTTTGTTGCAGTCTCATTGCCATGCCTGAGTCCAACAGGTCCTGGGTCGTACATCCCCAATGCAGGAACTGGCCTACCAACGGCGTACCGAAGGCAGAGATCTGATCGATTAGCGGTTTTATCGCCATACCCACCGTTTGTGTTTCCTTTGCCAGAGTAGGCCAGTCTATCTGTATTTCCTGGCAGGCTTGCGCAATTTCAGTTGCCGCCTGCTCGGGGATAATGCCTAACTCACTTTGAACGCGTGCGACAGTGACCTCAAAACGCAACCAGCAACGCAGCAGATTGTCGTCAGACCATATTTCCCGCATCCGGCCGTGGGTGAACAATGAAGAATAAAGATCAGAATCAAATACCGTTGTTTGCTTACCGAACATACAGCGCCTCTCCGGCCAATGAATGCGTTATAATCGAAAATGTGATTAATCAATTTTGCGGGATCTGTTCTGCAAATTACAGGGGAAAATAGTATTCCCCCCCAAAACCGGCTATGAGAATGCACTATTCCCATTTTCAGTTTTTGCTCCCGTTAGAAATGGGATGTACTTCACAGTAATTCCAGAATTACAGTTTAAACAGTCGCAACATTTCAATAAAAACGTTCATTAAATATAAGAACCATTAATGCAATAGCGCAATCAGATATATTTATGCGTGAATAATCACATTTCATTACGAGAAAAAATTTTTCCCATACCGCTGCCATTCCTTTTTCACAAACAATTATCCCGCTGTGAACTTTCTTTTTATGGTCAGGAAACTAATGCTGTTTTGAGGGATGACATGAAGCTAAAAAATTATTCACTAATATTACTAATGGGTATGAGTTCCTCGGCGTTCGCCTTAAACGTCTATAATAAAGATGGAAATACTCTGGATATCTATGGACGTGTTGAGGGTAAAATTGCGAGTGGTCAGAATTCATTTGCCGGCAGTGAAAGCCGAAGCGATTTGGGTGGACGTGTAGGTATTTATCTCACCCGAGATCTGGATCTGCTGCCAGATACCAAAATTGTGGGTCGCCTGGAATGGCAGGTGCGTACCGAAAAAAATGATAACAATACCGGTGAAAGCGATATGGAAGCCCGCTATTCCTATGTCGGTCTGTCGAATAAAACATGGGGTGAATTGATCACCGGGAGAACCAAAAACCCGTTGTATCAGGTTATGAAAATGACCGATAAATACAAAAACTTTACGCCCAATATCTACAGCTATGGCATTACAACCATTGATGATTCGTACCAGTTCAACCGCCAGGACGGCACCGTACAGTGGAACGCCAAATTTGCCGGTAACGAAATTCAGCTGGCATGGGTCTCCGGTAATGGCAACAGCGATAACGAAGCCCTGGATTACGGCGCGATGGCCAGCTATCGCAAGTCTTTCAAATTTGGTGATTTTAGAATTACACCAGCACTCGCGGCCAGTCGTTACAAACGACAGGATGGCGTAGTGACCACCGATGGGCGTAATCAAAACGATCAAATTATGGGAGGGTTACAACTCGGTTATAAAGCCTATGAGGTCGCGGTAACCGCATTACGGACTTCTATTTCCCGCGATAACAAAAGTGATAATAATTATAAAGGAATGGATTCACTTATTTCCTACAACTTTGGCACCGTCAAGGTTCTCACTGGATATAGTTTTTTAAATGAAGATGGTAAAGATATCGCTGAAAAAGAAGACTGGCGTGCTGAAGCGCAATTAACATTGGCTGAAGATACGTGGTTATCATTTACTTACGATAAAGAATTCGCCAGTAAGAACAAAAAAACCAATGATGATGCGCTCATCGTTGGACTCCGTTATGATTTCTAAGAGATAACCGATGAAAAAGATAACTTTGCTTACCGCTGCAATGGCCCTTGCACTGAGCTGTATCTGCGCTCACGCTGATACGTTATTAGCGCCTTCCGCTCATGCCAAAATGGATGGCGAGAATAAAATCGTCGCGCTTTATGGTAACTCGTTCACGTTCTATAACAATAATATCAACACCCGATTACGGGATTTGACGCAGTCTTTACTGCCTGACCATGCCAAAGGCTATAAGTATCGGGGGATCACGATTTCCAGCGGTCATTTAGGCTGGCAAATTGAGAATATGCGCTACCAGAACACGTTACAGAAATGGGATGTGGTGGTATTGCAGGGGAACTCCACTGAAACGATCTCAAAGAAAGAAAGTACCCGACAAAACTTCGTTGACTCTGCAACCCAAATGGCCGAAATGGCGCATAAAGCAGGTGCAAAAGTCGTCTATTTCATGACCTGGGCGAAGAAAGCTAAACCCGAAGATAGCCAAAAACTGGCCGATGCTTATATCTCTATTGCGCAGAAAACGGGAGGATATGTGGCTCCGGTTGGCTTGGCTTTTGAGAAAGCGCGCAAAACCCATCCGGAAATAAATCTGTATTATCATGATGGTGTACATCCTTCTATTTCTGGAACGTATCTCGCCGCATGCGTATTCTTTGCCACCCTGTATAACCAGTCTCCGGTCGGTGGCGCGCTTCCCGTTGATACGGACATGACCCCTGCTACCGCCAAAGCGTTACAACAAGTTGCATGGGAAACCGTCACTGAGTTCCAGAAGTCGTAATCACCAGGTTATTCGTTCCCTACACGCCGGCAATTCTGTCGGCGTGAAACGCGTTATCCCCCACCAATTCCTTAGCATCCTACGCAAATAAGAATTATTTTCATTTGTTATTCCTTGTGCTATATAACATAGCAAAGGCTATATTCGATGATAAATTAACCACTTTCTTGTGAGGGATACTATGCCGCACCTGCCCCGTCTGAAATCGTTTATCCTTGCCTGCGTCCTGACGTCACTGTCGCTGTCGCCTGCATGGGCGAAAGAAAAATTTAAGGTGATCACCACCTTTACGGTGATTGCCGATATGGCTAGCAATGTGGCGGGTGACGCGGCCGAGGTCAGCTCCATTACCAAACCGGGTGCTGAAATTCACGAATATCAACCCACGCCGGGCGACATTAAACGCGCGCAGGGCGCACAGCTGATCCTCTCCAACGGTCTTAATCTGGAGCTGTGGTTTGCCCGCTTCTACCAACATTTATCCGGCGTGCCGGAGGTCATGGTCTCTGACGGCGTGAAGCCGATGGGCATCAGCGAAGGTCCCTATAACGGCAAGCCGAATCCCCATGCCTGGATGTCGGCTGAGAACGCACTTATTTACGTCGATAACATCCGCGATGCGCTGATGAAGTACGATCCGAACAATGCCACCATCTACCAGAACAATGCCGAGCGCTATAAAACGAAAATTCGTCAGACGCTCGATCCCCTGCATGCGGCGCTGGCAAAAATCCCGGCAGATAAACGCTGGCTGGTCACCAGTGAAGGGGCATTCTCCTATCTGGCGCGCGATAACGATCTGAAAGAGCTGTATTTGTGGCCGATCAACGCCGATCAGCAAGGCACACCCAAACAGGTGCGCAAAGTGATCGATGCGATCAGAACTCATCAGATCCCGACGGTATTTAGCGAAAGCACCGTGTCCGACAAGCCAGCCCGTCAGGTGGCGCGTGAGTCCGGCGCACATTACGGCGGCGTGCTGTTTGTCGATTCGCTGAGCGCTGCCGATGGTCCGGTACCGACCTATCTGGATTTACTACGCGTGACAACGGAAACCATTGTCAGCGGGATTAACGCGGGTTTGGGGAGCCAGCCATGAGTCAATCTGCGATTTCCGTCAATCAGGTGACGGTGACGTATCGCAACGGTCATACTGCGCTGCGCGATGCCACCTTTCAGGTTCCGGGCGGCTCGATTGCCGCACTGGTTGGCGTCAACGGCTCCGGGAAATCAACGCTGTTTAAAGCGCTGATGGGGTTTGTCCGCCTGGCGCAGGGCGAAATTTCTATTTTGCAGCAACCGGTCAACAAGGCATTAAAACAGAATCTGATTTCCTACGTTCCCCAGTCGGAAGAGGTGGACTGGTCATTTCCGGTGCTGGTGGAAGACGTGGTGATGATGGGACGCTTTGGCCATATGGGCTGGCTGCGTCGTCCAACCGCACATGACCATCAATGCGTGGATGCGGCGCTGGCGCGGGTCGATATGCTGGACTATCGCCATCGGCAGATCGGCGAACTCTCCGGCGGACAGAAAAAACGCGTTTTTCTGGCGCGCGCCATCGCCCAGGACGGACACGTTATTTTGCTGGATGAACCCTTCACCGGCGTGGACGTGAAAACCGAGGCCCGCATCATCGACCTGCTGCGCGAACTGCGCGATGAGGGGCGCACGATGCTGGTCTCTACTCACAATCTGGGCTCGGTGACCGAGTTTTGTGATTACACGGTAATGATCAAAGGGACGGTGCTGGCGAGCGGCCCGACCGACACCACCTTTACCCCTGAGAATCTTGAACTGGCGTTCAGCGGCGTCCTGCGTCACGTGAAGCTGAGCGGCGGTGAGCAGCACGTGATCACCGATGATGAACGGCCGTTTATTTCGCGACGTACGCCCAACGAGGGGGAATCACCATGAACTGGCTGACAGAACCGTTTGGTTACCAGTACATGCTCAACGCCATGTGGGTCTCAGCGATGGTCGGCGGCCTGTGCGCGTTTCTCTCCTGTTATTTAATGCTCAAGGGCTGGTCGTTAATTGGCGATGCACTGTCGCACTCGATTGTACCGGGCGTTGCCGGGGCCTATATGCTAGGGCTCCCCTTCGCGCTTGGCGCGTTTCTTTCCGGCGGGCTGGCAGCGGGCAGTATGCTGTTTCTTAACCAGCGTTCACGCCTGAAGGAGGATGCGATCATTGGGCTGATTTTTTCCTCTTTCTTCGGTATCGGGCTGTTTATGGTGTCGCTCAATCCGATGTCGGTGAATATTCAGACCATTATTCTCGGTAATGTGCTGGCGATTGCACCGGAAGATATTCTGCAACTGGCGATTATCGGCGTCATCTCACTGACCATTCTGCTGTTGAAATGGAAAGATCTGATGGTGGTTTTTTTCGACGAAAACCACGCGCGCTCTATCGGTCTGAATCCGGGCCGCCTGAAGCTGTTATTTTTTACGCTGCTTTCGGTTTCCACCGTTGCGGCGCTGCAAACCGTCGGCGCATTTCTGGTGATTTGCCTGGTGGTAACACCCGGCGCCACGGCCTGGCTGTTGACCGATCGCTTTCCCCGTCTGCTCACTATCGCCGTCGCTATCGGTAGCCTGACCAGCTTTTTCGGCGCCTGGCTAAGCTACTGGCTGGACGGTGCGACCGGCGGAATTATTGTTGTCCTGCAAACACTGCTGTTTCTGCTGGCATTTGTCTTCGCACCAAAACACGGTCTGTTGGCCAACCGTCGCCGCGCCCGCCAGGTGAATAAGGAGTCCTCATGTTCTTAACCGCCCTGCTGGAACCCTTCCAGTTCAGCTTTATGGTGAACGCGCTGACCATCTCCGTTGTTGTCGCCGTACCCTGCGCGCTGCTGTCGGTGTTTTTAGTCCTCAAAGGCTGGGCGCTGATGGGCGATGCCATGAGCCACGCGGTGTTTCCAGGGATCGTGCTGGCTTACATCGCGGGTATTCCACTGGCGATAGGCGCGTTTATCGCTGGGCTGTTCTGCGCGGTGGCGACCGGCTATCTCGATGATAACAGCCGCATCAAACGCGACACGCTGATGGGAATTGTCTTCTCCGGCATGTTCGGTGCCGGGCTGGTGCTGTACGTCTCAATCCAGTCTGAGATTCATCTGGACCATATTCTGTTCGGCGACATGCTCGGCGTCTCGCTGGGGGATATCGCGCAAACAGCGGTTATTGCGCTGGGGATTGCGCTTGTCATCGGGTTAAAGTGGAAAGATCTGCTGCTGCATGCGTTCGATCCACACCAGGCAAAAGCCTGCGGGCTGAACACCACCCTGCTGCATTATGGTCTGCTGTGTATGATCGCGCTCACTATCGTCGCCACGCTGAAGTCGGTGGGCATTATTCTGTCGATCTCGCTGTTAATTGCCCCGGGAGCGATTGCAATTTTACTCACGCGTCAGTTTTCCCACGCTCTGATACTGGCGGTCATCATGTCGATGGCAACCTCATTTATGGGCGTCTACCTGTCATTTTTCATCGACAGCGCACCGGCCCCGACCATCGTCGTTTTATTCTCCCTGCTGTTTGTTATCGCCTTTATTTATTCCACCCTACGCGATCGCCGCTTAGAAAGGCGACGCCTGCACGACGGTATTTAACGCATAAAGATAAGAAGGTGGGATATTTATCAGGGCCAGCTCAACAGCGGGCTGAGCACCTCGCATCCCACCAGCGCCCGCAGCGCGGGCAGGCGACAACCGTGAGCCAACAGCGGGGGCAGTGCAAAAATGAACTCACTGGAGAGCATGACATGCTCCAGTTGCCCCCATAAGTACCAGCCGGTATCGACGCCGCTTGGCGGAACAAAAAAGTGCAAATGACTGCCCTCATGCGGCTCATCGGCAATGCCCAGCCACTGGCTAAAGCGCGGGATCTCCGGTGAAACGTGCGTCACCCGCGAGCAATTGCGTACCTGGCTTGCCGGAATATAAAAGTCCTGTATCCCCATGCGGATGCGCACGGCCGCCAGATTAACGGGTTGCGTCATCACCGCAGGTCTCCTGATAGCGGTCAAATACCAGATTCAGATCCAGCAGGGTAAACCAGGTGCCAGCGACGTTCACCACCCCGACGGCAATGGGTTGTAGCGCCGGAGGCAGCGAATCACCGGGTAAATGAATCTGACTTTCCACCACCTCAAGAACATCAATCAGCGTGTCGATCAGGATGCCGCTTTGCATCTTCTCACCACAGCCGATCAGGATGGTACGTTTTCCCAAAGCGCTTGCTACGGGGTTGTCGATCAAGCCGTCCAGCCTCATGACCGACTCCACACGTCCGCGATAGTTGATCACCCCTTCGAGCATCGGCGGGCAGCAGGGTACCCACGAGATAGGACGTTCCGCGAGGATCTCTCTTATCTGCGCACCGTAGAAGGCAAAGTTTTTATCCGCCAGCTGAAATAACACCAGCGTGCGCTGCGGCTCATCGACGCTTTCACACTCTGGTTTTTCACCATGATTCAACGCGAGGATCTGCTCCAACTGTGAGTTCATGCCCTCTCCTTTTCTTCAGCGATACAGAAGGTGTTGCGGCCTTTTTGCTTGGCGGCATACAGAGCCTGATCGGAACGCTCACGCAACGTTTCAATACGATCGCCAAACTGCCACTGCGCGATGCCTGCGCTGAAGGTACTGTGAAAATGGGTATCGTTAACGGAGAACGCGACCTGCTCATAATCCTTACGTAAGCGTTCCACCACCAGCGCGGCGGTTTCGCTTGTGGTATTCGGCATAATGATGGCGAATTCTTCCCCACCGTAGCGACCCACAATGTCGGTGCTACGTAAACGATGGGAAAACAGCTGCGAGATGCCGACGATCACCTGGTCCCCGACGACGTGGCCATAGGTATCGTTAATATTTTTAAAACGATCCAAATCCACCATCACCATGCAGAATGGTTTCCCACTGTAGTTAGATTCAGCGATCGCGCTTTTAAGAAAGTGGGTAGTCGTCGAATGGTTGTATAACCCGCTCAGACTGTCCTGCGACATGCGGGCGCGCAGGGCTCGCATTCTTTCCGCGCGGATCGAGACGGCGTGGATCAGCTCCTGAGGATCGGCCTGTTTGAGGATAAAATCCTCCGCACCGATGCTCATGGCGCCGAACTGTGCTGTTTTATTGGTTTCGCTGGAAAGATAGGCAATCGGCAGGCCAATATGCTGCGGGATCTGGCGGATCAGTTTGGTGAGATCCGCGCCGCTAAACTCGGGCATGTGGTAATCCATCAATACCAGATCAACCGGCTGGGCGTTCAGCACATGCAGCAAATACTGTGGTTTCTCCAGAACATGCACATCCATTCCCGCCATCCGCAACATCTCCGCGTTGTATTCCGCGACTGCAGGCTCATCGTCAACCAACAGCACCTGATAGGGTTTCTTTAACGACGGCTGGGTTAAGCGATGAAGCTCCTGCACCAAATCGGTGATCGATGCCGGTTTAACGAAGTAGCCGTCGCAGCCAGATTTAATGGCATTAATGCGCGCCGTAAAGTCGCTGTGGCAGGAGAGAAACAGCACCGGGAAAGCGGTGCCGACTTTCTTTTTCAGCTCCGACATCGTCAGCGGGCCGCCGTAGGCGTTGTCAGGGAAGCTGACATCCATAATCACCACGGAAGGCGGTTGCGCCAGCACAGCCTGGGTAAAGTCCGCAGTATTCGCGAAAACATGGCAGGTGAAACCGAAGCAGCGCAATTGGGTGGCAAGCAGCTCAACCTGGTCGATGTCATCATCGCACAGGTAAATCGGTTTACTGGTGCGGCGAACAAAACCTTCCTCTGTTTGTTGCGAGGAGATCGGTAATTTAAAGCCCGTGTCGCTGATGCGATGCTCAAGACTGAGCTGCTCCTGCGTCAGGGTGTAAAGCCAACGGATAATCCGCCGCAGTTCATCACAATGTAATGTGCATTGATCCGGCTCGGTGAGTAATCGCTCACCTTCAGCGGAGGCGGTAGCGAGCGGAGCAAAACCAAAAGACCCGGCAGACCCATGAATACTGTGCAGTAAAATATGCAGCTGTTTACGGCAGGCCTCGCTGGGTTCCGCGACCAGTTGCACCAATAACCTTTCCGCTTGTGCCAGCATGTCGGGAATGCGGCGTAAAAAACCCTGTCTCAGGCGCGATATTTTTTCCTGAGCGGCTGCCATGGCGAGGTGCTTATTTTCTTGTTTCATCGTAAGGTTTTTAACTTATTCAGTCGCTGTCTGCAGTAGCGCATTGACTGCAGCCCCGAGGTTTTCCGCCAAATTCTCATCTTTTTTCACCCA
This sequence comes from Citrobacter sp. Res13-Sevr-PEB04-36, assembly GCF_015672735.1. Taxonomy (GTDB): domain Bacteria; phylum Pseudomonadota; class Gammaproteobacteria; order Enterobacterales; family Enterobacteriaceae; genus Citrobacter. The sequence goes on from NZ_JADABY010000052.1 coordinate 9,932, forward strand.
GCGGTCGTACAGAATGTCACTGGGCGTAACCTCATTAGCACTCAGTAAAATGAACGGCTTAGACCAGCCCTGGGCACGTAACAGCGCCAGCAGATCCAGGCCGCTAATCTCAGGCATATGCAGGTCACTAATCACCATATCGAGTGTTTTATCCGAATCCAGGCACGCCAGGGCAGAGATGGCGCTTTCCACAATTACCACCTCGTAACCGTCCATCTCCAGGAAGACGGATGCCAGTTCAGCGGCAAAAAGATCATCATCAACTAATAAAATTCGCATCGTCTCTCTCGATGTTGTGCCCTCAGCACAACAGCATTTTTAAGGTTTTTATCAGGCTGTCCTGCTCAAAATCGCCCTTGGCAATGTAGGCATCCGCACCCACCTGAATACCACGTCGCCGGTCTTCTTCCTTAGCGCGGGAGGTCACAATAATGATCGGCGTGTGCTGGTAGTTTTTCTCGCCACGCAGTGATTTAGTGAAGGTAAAGCCATCCATAAACGGCATTTCGACATCCGTCAGGACCGCATCAAACTGGGTCAGTTTCGCTTTCTGCAAACCTGACAGCCCATCTTCCGCCAGCGTCACCTGATAGCCATGCGCTTCCAGTACATTCTTTTCTATCTCGCGGGTATTCAGCGAGTCATCAACTACCAGCACATGCCAGGCGTTTTGCGCCACGCTCACCGGTTTTACAGGCGTGCTGGTTTGTCGCGATTGCTGCGCCATCGCCATCAGGGCAGGAACTTGCAGGATGCTAACCAGCTGGTTCTCCGGTGTCTGAACCATTCCGGATACCAGCGATTGCTGTTGCATATGCTTCGGTAGCGGCTTGATCATCATCTTGCGCTCATCAAGCAGCTTATCGACCCGCAGCGCCATCTTACTGTACTGATTTTGCACAATAATTAAGCGTTGCCCCGCCGATGAGGCACTTCCCTGACGCACGTGAATGCCCAGTAACTGGCCTGCGCAAACCACCGGAATAAACTCGTTATGTAAAATAATGGCCGGGCGTCCGGCAATATCGCTGATCCCCTCAGGAGTAAACTCCACCACCTCGACCACGTATTGAGCGGGCAGCCCAAACAGATGCCCCTGCTCTTCAAATTGCAGGATGCGCATCATCGTCAGTGACACCGGCAGGCGCAGTGTGAAACTCGTCCCGACACCTTGCCGACTGTATACCTGCAAATCGCCCTGCAGATCGGTCACCACCGTTTTACGCACCACATCAAGACCGACGCCGCGTCCAGAAAGCTCAGAGACGATTTTGCTGGTCGAAAAACCGGGGTGAAAAATCAGCTCATTGCACTCCTGCTCGGAGAGCTGCCCGGCCATCGATGCAGGTACCAATCCCCTGCTGACCGCCTTCGCGCTGATGGCCGGATAGTTCAGGCCGCGACCGTCATCTTCCACCCGCAGCAATATTCCGCTGCCATCCTGCTGCGTGGTGATGGTAATCGTGCCGCGCGTGGATTTACCGAGCGCCAACCGCTCATCAATGTCACCAATACCGTGATCGACGGCGTTACGCAGTAAATGCGTCAGCGACTCCGACAGTCGGTCAATGAGCTGGCGGTCAATCTCCACTTCGCCCCCCACAAAGCGGCAGACCACCTGCTTATTTAGCGTTGAGGCCAGCTCACTCACCTGCAATGAAATCGGTTCAAAGAGCGTGGAAAGCGGGAGCATGCGGATCCGCGCCGCCACGTCATACAGTTCAAACATCTGCAAATGCTGGACCTGCACACTCTCTTTTAACTGGGCGCTGAAATCGCGGATCTGCTGACGAAGCTGCTCTGCGCTCAGACCTAACAACCGTGGCACAATGTGACTCAGGTTTTGTATCTGCTGTTCCAGACGATCATGACCAGCAACCACTTCTCCCAGAATGTCGATCAGATCGTCCAGTTTGTTGAGCTTGACGCGCACAAAGTCGGCCTGCTTAATGCCGCCGTCCACGGTAATTGACGCCGCCGGTTTTTCGGCTTTCCCGGCTACTTCCATCGTCAACGTGGTAGCCTCCCCACGGCTCGCGCGGGCAAGACGTTCACACAACCCTACATCCGCAGGCGGCAGTTGGTTATCCCCTGCGCTGACAAAAAGCTGGGTCAGCTGGTTTGAGAGATACTCCACCGATTCATGAATCAGGTTGCCCAGCGCCCGGTCCGGCGTCAGCTTTTTATCCCGTAGTTCGCTCAGTACGTCCTCAAGATGATGCGTGACATCGGCGATACTTTGCAGTTTCAGCATCCGCGCGCCCCCTTTTAGGGTGTGCGCGGCGCGAAACATCTCGCCTATCCCGGCATCGGTATGTTCACCAGCGGAGAGCAGAAACGCCCCCTCGCTGATCGTCTGCAAATGACCTCTCCCTTCATCAATAAAACGCAGAACGAATTTTTTCAGATCGATAGCCATAATCGTTCTTATTACCCGCTTTGATGGGCGAATTGCGCCAGTTGATGTTCACACAGAAAGCGAAACGTCGTGCCGGGAAAAACCATCGGCAAACGCAGACGGCACACCGTGGAAGGATTATTGATTTCCTCGTTAAGTAATTGCATCACAACACGATAAGTCCGTTGCGCGGGCTGACGCAGTTCACTCTGGCGATACATTTCGGCCAGATAATAATGCGCGGGCCAGTATCCCGGCTCCTGATAGACAACCTGTTTAAACCAGGCGATGGCCTGCTGAGTCTGGTGTTGCCACATCATCGCCAGACCGAGCAACATTTTGGCCTCTGCCGACCACTCATCCTGAGCGAGGATCTTTTGCGCATTACCGGTGGTCTGCGAGAACTCTCGCTGCTCAAGCGCAATCACCCCCTGAATCAGTAGCGCATCCTGATTGCGTGGTTCGCTTTGTAATACGCTGGCAACACAGGCTTCGGCTTCAGAAAAACGTTTTTCATCAAGGCAGACACGCGCCTTTTTCAGCCAGTCGTCAGACTTAAGCGCCGCGGGTGCAGGAGGCTCAATAAATACAGGGGGAGTGGTGACAGCGACACGCGACGCAGCCCGTGGCGTTGGGACGACCAGAGGGGATTCTCCGTGGTGGCAAAAATAGAAAATGCCGTCTTCCTGCTCAAGCTTCAGGATGTCGAAATTGTTCGCCAGCGTTTCTGCGTTGCCGAAGAACAAAGCGCCGTGCGGCTGCAACATCCTGTGCAAATTTGCGTGCAGCTCGCGGCGGGTCGGCGTGTCGAAATAGATAGACACGTTACGCAGCAAAATAATGTCCACTTCCGGCAGTAACTGCTCTTTTATAATGTTGGTGCGGTGGAACGACACTTTTTCACGGATGGCATCATGCAGCCGAAACTGGTTTCCCGTGCGGGTAAAATAGCGCTGCTGAATTAATGGTTCGACGCCGCGAAACGAGTAGCTGGAATAGCTGGCATTTCTGGCTTTTGCGAGGATCGCCGGGTCAATATCGCAGCCATAGAGTTCAACCCGTTCCGCCATCCCATCGTGATACTTTTCATGCAATTTGATAGCCAGCGAGTAGGCTTCTTCTCCTGATGAACAGCCAGCACTGAGAATGCGCACCGGTCCGCTGCGCTGCTGCAGAATGCGCGGCACCCATTTTTCGCAGATTAAATCCAGCGTGTCGCTTTCACGGAAAAAATAGGTTTCGTTAATCGTAATCAGGGTAATAAAACTATCGAACTCGTCCTGTGACAGTCGCAGTTTTTCATAATATTCATAGTAATCACTGATATGACGTTCAGCCATGCGTCGACTCAGCGCCGATTTCAGCAGCGCTTCCATCGCATTGTCAAAGTGCAAACCCACCCGGTCTTTGATCAAGCGGGCGTAATCAGGAAGATTGGGTATCATGGCAATGTACTCTCGAAATGCCCGTGACCAGCCATTGCAAGCAACACCTTCGCGAGGCCATTTAGCGGGATCGTGCGATGTATGAGCTGTTTATCAATCGCGTTCTTGTTCATACCAAAAACAACCGAACTTTCTTCATCCTGTGCCAGCGTTCTGCCTCCACGTTGGACGATAAGCTCAATGCCGCGACAACCGTCGCTGCCCATCCCGGTCATGATCAGTCCGACCGCCTTTTCACGAAATACCTCAGCGACCGACTCCAGTAGCAAATTGCAGCTGGGATGATAAACATCACTGTCCTGTCGTGGGACCGCCGCCAGCCGCTGGTTACTTTTGACGATCAGATGCTGTTCCGGAGGCAAGATATAGACATATCCTGCCTCCATCGGGTCATTATCCTGTGCCAAACGCACCTTCAGGTCGGTGACGCTATCCAGCCAGTGCACCATGTTTTTGGCGAAACCATCGGCAATGTGCTGGGCGATAAGCACCGGACATGGAAAGGTCCCGGGCAAATCCTGTAACAGTTTGCTCAGCGCCTGTGGCCCTCCGGTTGAACAGGCAATCGCCAGCACGTAAGGCCAGTCAGCCGTGGTCTTCACCGTTTCCATTGCCAGTCGAGTACCCGACACACTCGGTTCAGAAGGGTAGCGTAATCCCTTGATATGGCGGATAACTTTAACCCCTACCAGCAGTTCCACCTGCCGGTGCAATGTGCGGGTGGCGAGCGGAGAGTCGTTGCTATGGTGCAGCACCGCCAGCGCCCCGCGAGAGATGTAATCTTCATCACCTGCATTTTCACCGCCAAAACGCATGACCAGGATGGGGATCGCGCTGGTCGCCATGATAGTTTCGACGATCTCGACGTTATCGGCAGTCGAGGTTTCCAGCGTCAGGATCAGCAGGTCAGGCGCTAACTGTTGCAACAACCGAATTGCCTGCCTGCGATGTGCCGCCTGTCCCACCACCGTAATTTGCGGGTGATCTTCCAGCTGTTTGACCAGCCCGTTGCGCGACACGCTGCCCAAATCAAGGATCAGTATCCGAATACCGCAGCTACTCATGCATCCATATCCATCAGGGTAAATGACGTCGAGGCCTCTTTCAGCGCCTTCGACAGCTGCGTCATATCCTGACTCACAATCAGAATGTCTTTGATCGACTGTGACGTGTAGTTACTGGCAACAACGATTTCACGCAGGGCCATTACCACCTGATTGCTGGCCGTTTTCTGCTGCTGAGTAGACAGTGAGATCTGCAGCGCCGCCGTAGAGGTTTGTTCGGCGGTAACGACGATATCATTCAGGTGTTCAGCACTCACCTGACAAGCCCTCGCCCCCGCTTTGATACTCTCACCGCCTTTTTCCGCATTCAGCACCAGTCGGTTAATCGCGTTCTGGATCTCACTGATTTTATTCTCGATTTCAACCGTCGATTCAGTGACAGAATCCGCCAGGCGGCGGATCTCAGCCGCCACTACGGAGAAGCGTTTCCCGGCTTCTCCGGCGCTGGCCGCTTCCAGGGCGGCGTTAAAGGCGATGAGTTTGGTTTGATCAGCGACGCTGTTGATGATCACCATTACGCGGCTAATTTCCGTCGACTTATTGCCGAGCATCATAATTTCACGCATATTTTGTTGGTTATCGTTGTCGATATCCGTCATGCGCATCAGCAATTGCGACATCGAATCAGAGCCTTTATTGCAGTCCTCGAGCGTCTGGTTGGCAATATCAACCACCGCGCGCGAATGCTCCGCTATTTGAGTGGAAGAGGCCGACAATTCTTCCATGGTGGAGGTAATTTCAGCCACCGAAGACGAGGTTTCCACGCTGGTTGAGGCTTGTCCGTCTACCGCCTCGGTGATGTGTAACGATGCCTGGTGCACTGAGTTTGCATGGGACACCATATCGCCCACCAGCGAGTGCAGTCGCTGACGCATCATTTCAACCGCACCGAGCAACTCGCCTATCTCATCAGGATGATCGACCTGCACATCCACCGTCAGGTCACCTTCCGCGATGGTTTGCGCGATCCCCAGTACGCGGTTTAAGCGACGCGAAATCAGGAAACGGCTGGCAATCGCAATCAGCAACAAAATGATGGGCAACAGCAGCGCGGTGAACAGTAGCAGGCCATTGCGCACAAGGTTGCTGCTTTTAGCAACATCATCCACATTACTGGTGGTGGCAATGATCCAGTTAATCCCTTCAATGTATTCATAGACTGCGACTTTGGTCATGGGGGCCACACCATAGCCGCTCACCCAGCTGTAATAGGTAATGCCATTTTTATGTTCGAGGATATCGGCAAACAGCTTATAGCCATTGGCGTCAGTAATATTGATAACTTGTTGGTTAGTCAGCGAAGGGTGTGCCTGCATACGCCCCGGTTCGAATCCGGCATCCAGCACGTAGGCATAGCCATTTTTACCAATATGCACATCCAGTAACTGCCTGATAATCGGTTGCAGGGTCTGTTTAACATCAAACCCGACGGCCACGGCCCCCACCACCTGACCATATTTATCGGCGATCGGCTCATAGTGGCTAATAAACTGCTTACCAAACAGCGTGACCACACCAGAAAACGGTTTATTTTTCAGCAAAAATGGCAATGCCGGATTATCGTGCCCCAGAACCGTTGCTTTCGCCGTGTTACCCGAGGTTGCCAGCAACGTGCTGCTGGCGCGAACAAACTGTTCGCCCTGCAAAATAAAGGTACTGGCAAAAACGCTGGTTAATTCTGTGAAATGGTCGTTTGTATTGGGATTACTCAGTAACGTTTTTAATTCAGACGAGTCCATAGAACGTAATGGTTTATTGGCCACGTTCTGGTAGTTGTTAATATAAACATTGCTGTAATGTTCTGCATCCCGAGTAACCCGTTGAAACTCATTAGAGATATTGTTATGGAAAATACGGGTGTTGGTTTTGATCATTTCCAGTGCATTGGCCTGCAACTCACTGGACAAATAATTCGATAACATAAAAGAGGCGCCAATCAGCAGCGTAGCAATACACACCACCAGAATCATGCCGAGTTTCATCGCTACGCCAAGGTGAATACTGTGCAACCAGGCGAGGACTCGTGCAACGGGTCCGTCTGAAGGTATGGCCGCCGGGCGTTCTTTTACTTTAATCATGTCACTCATATTTTTGTTCTCTGTCTGAGAAGGAGCGGTTCTTTTTTTGAGTCAGAATTGTGCTGGTGCCACGCTATTTCAGCGTGAGCAGCGGCGTCGGCTTACCAATGTGATATCCCTGTAACCACCCAACGTTCATTTGCTCAAGGCAGACCTGAATACTGGCATTTTCCACAAACTCGGCGACGACCTGCATGTTTTTCATTTCGGCAACGCGGCAGAATGATTCGACGATGTAGTAGCTGATTTCACTTTCCGTGATCCGCCGAATAAACGAGCCATCAATTTTCAAAATGTCCGCCTCGATATTCATCAAGCGCGCATGACTGGCAAACCCGGTACCAAAGTCATCAATCGCCACCCGGCAGCCCAATTGGCGAATTAAACGCAGCGTTTCTACGGTTTGCTGTTTATCGGACAGCGTATCCGCTTCAGTTATCTCAAAAATAATTCGCTGCGGCGCGACGGCGTAATCCTGTAAGAGCTGGGTGATCTTCGAGACAATATTTGAGCGGCACACCGTCACTGGTGCCAGGTTAATAGAAAAGCAACGCTGTGGATGGTGGCACATGGCTTTGAGCGTATTTTCGATGACCCATAAGTCGATTTCCGGTGCCAGCCCCGCATCATGCGCCACCGGCAGGAAACTGTTTGGCGAAATAAATTCGCCCTTATCGTTCAGCATACGAATCAATATTTCATGATACGATTCTTCACCCTGAGTGCTGACAATAGGCTGGGCCATCAGCACAAACGCATTGTTATCCAGCGCATTTTGCAACGCCGTGCGAATATCGGTTTTATCCACAATATGGTTGCCGAGCATGCGGCTATGCTGCGCTTCCAGGTTTTCTGGTCTGCCATTGGTCAGTGATAACCCCGCCACCATGCCCAGTTTTCCCACCAACTGGTAGATGTCATCGCTGACATCATGAATCAGGCAATAGCCCAATCCACTGCGAAATCCCAACCGCTGATTATTATGAAAAAGGCGAAAACCGTTAGCGGCCTGGTATAAATCACACAACCGCTCCCAGGTACAATTTTCCAGCCGGATCAGCAGATCATAACCGGCGTGGTAATAGACCTTCTCACTTTCAACCAAATACTTCTGCAAATGCTCAGCCAAAATTTTCTGGTAGCGGGTACGAAAATGAAAGCCGTAACGGCGGGAAAACAACTCCAGCTCGGGGAGTTGAATCAGGCACACCGTCGCATGCTCGGTCGTAAACAGTTCCGTCTTCAGCGCGCGCAAGTTTGCCATTCCCGTCATCGGGTCGGTCAGCCCCAATAACAGCGCCTGGCTAAACCGTTGACGGGTAAATTTTGCCAGTGCGCCCATGATCACAATGGTGAGTGAAAAGATAAAAATAAGCGTTGAAACCATGGCCTGGTGCAGCATGAAGCTCTCATCGCTGGCGATATAATTATCGTTATGCTTGCCCAGAATAATTAACACCACCGTCCACACCAGCATCGTAAATGAGTGGCCAATCTTAATGGCTCCCCACAACATCAACGGGAACAGCAGGATCAGGCTGTAGAACGAGAAGAATATATTCGAGTTATAAGGCGACGTTAAACATAGCATCAGACAAATAAGCACTGTACACCACGCAATGACGCCGTATGCCGTGACATTGCCTTTGCACTGATCGCCGATCGACTTAATAAAGGTCAACAACCAGGATGGCCGGCGCAAGATGCGAAATGCTTTGTAGAAAAAGGGGACCCCCGTCAGGCAACCGTTGGCAAGCCCCTGGACACGCACCAGCATTTCCAGACTCATAATATGCAGGTTCGCCACATCCGAGCGTTGGCTATGGGGAACCACAAAGGCGAATATTTTGCTGAAAAGCAGATACAGCAAAATGTTGTAGCCGCAGAGCCAAATCATTCGATTCAGGCTGATGGTGATCCGGCTAAAGCTGGCGCTGCTGCGTCTGCCCGTCACTTTACGGTAAATGGCATAGCTCAGCGTCGATGCCGCCGTCAGGCATAACGCATCAACGTGTTCACTGGGTGGGCCAACCAACAACATCATCGCCAGAAATAAAATCAACCCTGGCAGTACCCGGTAACCAAAGAGGACCAATGCAGCGGAAAATACGGCTAATTTGAGATCGTATACGGTTAAAAAAGTATTATTAAGAATACAGTAACCGCTAAGATAGTGTGCCAATGGATAAAAAAGTCCAGGTACGGCAAGCGGCAAACACCATTCACGAATGTTCTTTGCCGTGTTTGTATTTATTATTGCATCCAAATCAATTTATCCGCTATACACTATACCAATAGGAATTTAATCCAGACTCTAATGTCGCAAACAAATCCATTTGGGCCAGTCAATTAACCATTGTAAAATTGATGACATTGACCGCACACAGAGAAAATAAAAATCTTTACATTGAAGCGTTTATTTTATTCAGTTCGAATCAGAAAATAAACAACCAGTTATAGATAAAAATGGACATTTAATAATATTCAAGCTGTTATACAACCAGTCTGAAAACTATCTAATCCATTGATGTTTAGTGTAAAAACACACCACCAACAATGCCTCAACCACACATCTTACCAGTGCGGATAAAAAACACCCCCTGCAGGCATTAATGTCAACATTAATACTACGGTCAGCGACTTAATGGAAATGTGCTTTAATGTACATTTTTACCTGTTGACGAAATTTACAGCGTTATCTATATTCTTACACCGTTATTTTTATCGTTAAACACCCAGCCCCAATGTTAGTTAAATGTTGTACCTGAGAGTTTCACACCTTTCATCTACTTACTTGCAACAAAAAATACTCATACTGTTATTTCATTAAGTAATAAAAGAAATTTAATTCAGCCTAAATGAGTATTTTCAGGAATTAAAAAGAATCCGTGGCCACGTCTCTGTTTTCCCTTAAGGCAATAAAAGGATGGCAACATTCGATCACCGGCAAAATAACGCAGTTTTTGCTGGCGGGGATCATTATTGCATTTGGCGCTGGTGCCTTTACCAGCTGGAGCCTGATCGATAACTTTTCTTATCAACAATGGGTTCAGAGAGCAGAAGCCAACGCTCAGATCATGACCTACATCATCCGCAGCGTGTATACCAACGTTTCGGTTGAAACCAGCGATGCCGGGCAAATATCCCGCATTGTCTCAGACCGCCAGCTTGGCGACACCGACTCTATTATTCAGACTGGTTATAACCCGGTCGACGTTCTGGCGCTGGCATCAGCACAAACGCACAATCCCACCTGGATGTTTCTGTATACGCCCGATAAGGGCTTTGTGGGCATCAACAATAAGTCAGAAGAGGGCGACGGGGTAATCTCCTTCACCGGGCGTCTGCCACGCGATGTGCTGGTCAATGACTATATCGGTTTTGCTCAGATCAACGGCGAAGAGTGCTTCATCAGCGCCGTCCCTGTGCTGACACCCTCAGGTGAAATCCTCGGTAGCCTGATAAGCAGCATTGGCAAGAAGGGTGACCTGTACGCCGCTTATGATGCTATGTTGAAAAAGAGCAGTATCATTTTCATCCTCATTTTACTGGCGACGCTGACACTGGTGACGCTGTTCATGCGCCGCCTGTTCCGCCCGGTTCCGCTGCTGATTAACTCCATCACCCGCATTGCCCACGAGGAAACCGACTGTGTCACCCCCTATCTCGACCAGGATGATGAGATTGGACATCTCGCCAGCGCCATTGAAAAATTGCGCGTCGCAATGAAAGAACGCGGCTATCTGCAGCGCATGCATGAAATGTCGCAAAAGATGGAGCATATGGCCCATCATGATTCGCTGACAGGCTTACCCAACCGCGTCTCTTTCGGGCTAGCGCTGGATAAACGCGTCAGTGAAGTCCACCAGGCAGATAAACCGTTCAATCTGCTATTGATTGACCTCGACAACTTCAAGCCAGTGAACGATACCTTCGGTCATAAAGCGGGTGATGAAGTATTAATCAGTGTGGCGCAGCGCCTGCAGCTACTGCTGGGGCCAAATGATATGGCGGCGCGTCTGGGCGGGGATGAGTTTGCTATCCTACAACAGGCCAGCGACAACGCCGTCAAAGAGGCGAATCGCCTGGCGAAGCGTGTTCTCCGCGCGCTGAGCACGCCGTTTAGCTGGAGCACCCACACGTTTTCCATCAGTTGCAGCATTGGTATCACCACCGCACCTTATCAGGGCAACAACACCTCAACGTTGATGATCAATGCCGATCTGGCCATGTATGCCTCCAAGCATCATGGCCGCGGTTGCTTCCATTTCTTCGAAGACGGCATGGTGATGAAACAAAGCCACAGCCTGTTCATTAATCAGGAAATCATCGATGGTATTGATAACGAGCAGTTCGAACTTTACTATCAGCCCATCGTTAATCTGCAGGATGAAACGATTCATGGCTACGAATCGCTGATCCGCTGGAATCACCCAACTAAGGGGCTGATTTATCCGGATTACTTTATCAATATTGCCGAAAGCTCGGGCTTAATTGTGCGTTTAGGCGAATGGGTTATTCGCCAGTCCTGCGCCGCCGCCGCAAAATGGCCGGAACGCATCCGCATTGCCGTCAACGTGTCAGCCAACCAGTTACACAATCCGGGGCTGGTCGACGTCATCAAAGAGGCGTTACGCACCAGCCAGCTGTCGGCCAATCGCCTCGAAATTGAAATCACCGAATCCGAGAAACTGGATCACTCTATTGCCCTCCCGGTACTGAAAGAGATCCGCGCGATGGGGATCGACATCGCAATGGACGATCTGGGAACGGGCTACGCCGCACTGGACTATCTGCTGGTCTACCCCTTCACGCGCATCAAGATTGCCCGCACACTCGTCGATAAGCTGGCGCAAGATAATGCCAGCCAGTATTTGATTGTGATGCTGATCCAGTTCGCACAAAAATACAATATTTCCGTCACTGCGGAAGGGGTGGAAACGCCGCTTCAGCGCGACATTCTGCGCAAAATTAAGTGCCAACATGTGCAGGGTTACTTCTTTAGTTATCCACTTCGCGAACGTGACGTGCTGTCTGCTTTTGCCACTGAAGCCCTTGTCGAAGAGGTCATCTATGACTAATCGCCTGTATTTGGCAAAGCGTATTTTGCTTGCCGCTGCGCTGTTAATCCCCTTCTCTGCACGCTGCGCGACAGATGTTTCACCCGAGCAGCGCACGCTGGAGAAGATTGCCAGTCAGAAAACCATCACTCTCGGTTACCAGGATGATGCCTTTCCTTTCTCGTATCAGGATGGCAAGTCACCTGCTGGCTATTCCATTGATATCTGTAAAAATATTGTCGGTGCACTGAAAACCAAACTGCAGCTAAAAACGCTGAAAACACGATGGGTGCGCGCAAACTCGGCATCCCAGTTTGTGCTGATTAAAAAACACATGGCCGATATCATGTGCATTCCGGCTTTTTATTCGAAGGGTCGACATAGCATTAGCGAATTCTCATTACCCTTTTACTTTTCCAGCACCCGCTATGTGATGCGAAAAAATGCGCACAATGACAATCTGCAAAAACTTTCCGGACACAGCGTGCTGGTAAAAAGCGGTACGGTTTACGTTGAGCAATTACAAAAAATTAATACCGCCAACGCGCTGAATATTAACATTGAGCTGGATACCAACAATAACGTCGCTTTCAATGGCATTCAGAGCGGCGCTTATCCGGCGCTGATTTCCAGCACCGTATTATTAAAAGGGATGATCGCACAGGCCGCAAACCCGAATGAGTACGAGCTATCCCGTATTGCGCTCAGCGCGCCGCTTCCGGCGGGATTGCTGCTCCCTTTACACGATAAAGAATTTAAAGAGTTTGTTGATGACACGTTATCTTCGCTGATGACCAGCGGTGAGTTTACCGCCTTATACAATAAATGGTTTCAGTCCCCGATACCGCCAAAAGCCATCAATTTAAATATTCCCATGTCAGATAATCTGAAAGCATTAACATCAGCAAAAAAGAAGATCGGTTTTGATTATGAACAATATAATTAAGCATGAGATAGCCCGGGTAAAACGTGTGGCGCAGTGGCTGATATTACTGTCTGGCCTCACCGTGTCCCCTTTGTTGATGGCGCAACAGAACGCCGCCACGCTGGATCACATCCAGAACAGCAGCGTACTGAACGTAGGGTATCGCCAGCTGCCGCCATTTTCCTTTACCGACCACAACGGCAAGGTAACAGGTTATACCATTGCGGTGTGTAACCTGATTGCAGACAAACTGCGTCAGTATCTCAACCTTAACTCCTTAACCATTCATTATATTCCGGTGAATTTTGCGGAACGCTTTTCTGCATTAAAAACACGTAAAATAGACATGGATTGTAGCGTGAATGCTAACGCACCGGAGCGGACTTCCAGGGTTTCATTTTCTGTTGACTACTACATCGCAAAAATGCGCATCATCTCTTTACGCAAAAACAATATCCATTCTCTGGCTGACTTAAAAGGAAGAACGGTCAGCCTGCCTGGCAGTTCAAAAGATTTGCTGGAATTCAACAAGGCAAATCGGGAGCAGCATCTTAATATTTCAACGATAACCACCACCACAATAAACGGAGCGTTTAATAAAATGGCGCAGAATGAATCTGCAGCGCTGTTTATCGATGATATCCTGGCCTGGCCGCTGATTAATCATAGTGAACAGCCTGACACATTCAGCATGTCAGCCGAAACTATCGGCTCGGATATGCACTATGCCATTATGATGCGTAAAAACGATCCACAGTTTGTGACGTTCGTCGACAGTTCACTGAAAACGATTTTCGCTTCCCCTATTAATACACAGTTGCGCAAAAAATGGCTGGCGCCTTATTCCTGTAAAAAAATGGGAAATCAGCCACCTACACAGTGTCAGCATCATCATTGAACAAAATAAGCGTCAGTACACTCACTCGCTTACTTCGCCTCTGGCAGATCCCAGGGGCATTATTGTTGCTATTGATGGTCAATTCACTGCGCGCGGCATGGGATTTCGCCACCATCATGCAGAAGTCCGATGCTCTTTATGGCCCCGCCAGCACTGCAGCACAACAGCGCATCGATGCCTGGCAGCAACTCCTGATTCAGCTGCGCCATGCGGATGAACAAACACAGTTGCGCGTGGTAAATCGGTTTTTCAATACTCAGCTACGCTACGCCGAGGATAGCGACGTCTGGCACAGCGTCGACTACTGGGCAACACCGGTGGAGTCCCTGCGCCAGGGCCAGGCTGACTGCGAAGACTACGCTATCGCCAAATATTTCACGCTGCGGCAGTTGGGTGTTTCCGAAGAGAAGCTGCGTATTACCTACGTTAAAGCCCTACGTTTAAACCGCGCGCATATGGTGCTGACCTGGTATGCCACGCCGGATGCCATCCCCATGGTCCTCGATAGCCTGACAAATACTCTTTCACCGGCCAGCCAGCGCCAGGATTTATTACCGGTGTACTCATTTAACGATGGCGGCCTGTGGCTGCCTGGCAATCAGAACACAAAACGTATTGGGGACAGCAAGAGACTTTCTCGCTGGCAGCAAGTATTCACAAAAATGCGGGAAGAAGGCTTCCCGATGGATAAATAGGGATCGCCAGTGTCACTTTTTAAACAGTTACTTTTTTCTATTTCTCTCTTCATGATGATTGTCTTCAGCGGCAGTTTTATTGTGACGCTGGAAAGCTCCCGCCATCAATACAACAACCAGCTGCTGGCACATGCCCAGGATGCAGCAACGGCTCTGGGAGTTTCGCTCACGCCGAACGTCAACGATCCGGCGATGATCGAGCTGATGGTGAGCTCTATTTTTGATAGCGGCTACTACCAAAAAATCCGCATCATCGATCTGGCAAACGGCTCAACAATGCTGGAACGCCACGCGGCGGCGTCGATCCCGGATGTACCCGGCTGGTTTGTTGATCTGGTGGATGTGGTCCCGCAAACGGGCAATGCGACTATCATGCGCGGCTGGCAGCAGGCCGCTCGCGTTGAAGTCACCAGCGATCCTATCTTTGCGGTGCAACGTTTGTGGAACAGCACCGTCGGCAATCTGGTGTGGATGCTGTCCTGTAGCCTTGCCTGCCTGATCGCTGGCATTATGCTGCTGCGTAAACTGCTGCGCCCGCTCAACTATCTGGCGAAACAATCAGAAGCGATTACCCGTCGCGAATTTTTGACGTTACAGGAACTGCCAAAAACACCGGAACTTCGCCGCGTCGTTGGCGCCATGAACCTGATGGCCACCAAGTTGAAATCACTCTTTGAAGAGCAGGCCATCTATAGCGAACGACTGCACAATGAGGCCTATCTCGACAGCCAGACCGGTATTGCCAACCGCCGGGCGTTCGATATGCAGCTGCAGGCGCGCCTGAGCGATGCCGATACCGCGCCGGGTTATTTGATGTTGATCCGCATTCAGGATCTGGGGGGGCTGAACCAGCGTTTTGGTGGACCACATACCGATAAGCTGTTGCTGAATATTGCCAACCTGCTGAATGCGCATAGAACCAAATACGCGCCTCTTGATAGCACGCTCGCCCGCATTCGGGGCGGCGAGTTCGCCCTGCTCTGCCCCGGCGTCACGCACGGTGAAATGCTGGAGCTGCGCACTTCGCTGACACAAAAAATGACGGCCTTTTATGCCACCGGGATGTCAGACCAACAACCCGTCGCCTACTGCAGCATGGTGCCCTTCAGCGCCGGGGATAATGCGCAGTCGTTGTTAATTCAAGCCGATCGCCTGCTGGTTGAAGCGGAAACACATACCGACCATCAGGTGGTGCCGACCACAGAAGTGACAGCGGTGAGCGAAGATCAGCATTTGTGGTTTGTGCGTCTGGAGCACGCGCTGGAGAACCAGCAATTCCAGCTGGTATATCAACCCGTGGTCGACTGCCATCAGCCGGATAAAATCCTGCATTACAAAGTGCTGTCGCGCATTGTTGATGAGCAGGGTAATACCATTAACGCCGGTCGTTTCCTGCCGTGGATCCACCGCTTTGGCTGGAGCCATCGTCTGGACAAGGTCATGTTAAAACTGACCTTAAACCAGCTGAAAACTGCCCCCGCTAAGGTAGCACTGAGTATTTCGGGCAGTTCAGTAACCAGCCCTGGCGCCATTTCTGACCTGTTAAATCCGCTGAAATACGCACCGAAGCTGGCCGGTCAGTTAATCCTCGAACTGGATGAAAATCAGCTGCCTGGACCAAATCAAATGGCAATGTTCGTTAAAGCGGTGAGTCAACATCGCTGCTCGCTGGGCCTGCAACACTTCGGTAGCCGCTTCGATATGATTGGCCATCTGTCGCAGTGGGGCCTGGCGTATCTGAAAATCGACAGCAGCTATATTCGCCATATTGACAAAGAAAAAGATAAACGTTTGTTTATTGAAGTGTTATGTAACGCCACGCGCAGTATTGATTTACCGCTGATTGCCGAACGCGTGGAAACCGCAGGTGAACTTAAAGTGTTACAAGAGTTGGGCGTGGATGGCGCAATGGGACAACTGTTGGGCGAGCCCGCGCCGCGGAGATGAGAGCAGGCAGTCTGGGAGCCTTTGTTTCGCTTGCTTTTGCCGGACGATTCTTCGCTTATCCGGTCTACAAAATCAAATGGTTATGATTTTTGTCGACCGGATAAGCCTGCACCACCGGGTATTTTCTGCGTTGTGTGCAGACTGTCTGTTGCCGTTAAAAAATTCGGTCATCGTTACCGAGCAATTGTTCTAATCCCCCGAGTTCCTGACGCGCGTTCGCGCGATTCATTAATTTAACCTGCGCCATCGGCGGCAGATCGGTAATGGCAATCACGCCTTTACGCATCAGCAGGTAAATCAAATCATCCAGTACGCGCACCATCTCCAGGTCACTCTTTTGCAGCATGGCCAGGAACTGTTGGTTGTTGATTTCCGTGCCGTTGGCGTCCGCCTTATTCTGCGATTCGCCGTGTTCATCAGGTGGAACAGCATTCATCTTGTTGCCTTAGATTAATATGTCGTGACGCGACTGCCCCGTTTGCACAGGGCAGTCAGCTTCCGTTAGTGAGAGTGATTTTGCTCAGGTTTGGCGATCAGGTGATCCAGCGAGTATGTTGACGCATGCACGTCGCTACTCAACGGTGTGGAGACTGCCGTGTCAATGCCATGCGCAACCTTCGCCGGGCTGGCAATCAGATGATGATCGCCGCCGCTTTGAATGTACTTCGCAATATCTACCCCTTCATGCAGCTCGCGGGCCAGATCGCTCAGGTCGACTTTATCGAGCACGGCCTTCGCTTTATCGTCCGGTCCCAGCACGGCTGCCGCCTGTCCGTGCGCGGATGCCGCTGGCGCGTATGACAAAGACAATGCGCTGTCATCAAACAGATTGTGCAACGCATGCTGTGCTGCGGCGTGCTGTCCCTTGTCTGCCGCATGCGCTTTCACTGGTGCATGATCTTCCATGGTGACATCAGCCATTTGCGCATGTGTCGTGATATTGCCGTGGTTATCGTTCGCCTCAACCATCACGCTCACACGGTTATGACCAGCGCGTAAGGTCGACGTATCCACCGCAAAGTCATAACGTAATTCGTTATTATTCAGATGAATAACCGTATCGTACTGATGACCATTGACCAGCGCTTTAATGTGCTCGCCATCATGCACGTCGCCGCTCACACTGCCGGTAAGGTGCGTAATTGCGTTCTGCGACTCCGCCTGCGAAATATGGTTATCGCCGGTGATTTTATCCACCACGATAGTGGCGTCAGCGTGGGTATCCAGCACCACGGTTTTATGATCGGTCACATCCAGCGTGTTACCTGCCGCATCCTTAACCGTAGTTTTCACCTGAACGTCGTTATCGCCTTCATTCAGCGCGCTGGTCGGTACCGCAACTGCATAAACCAATTTATGACTGTGCGGATCCTGTGTCACCTTCACCGTCGTGGAGAAACTGTTCACCGTCAGGGTGACGCTATCCCCCATTTTCGCATCACCGGTAACGACGCCAGAAATAACTGTGTCGTGTTGAGATTCCGTTTGGTTTACCGCGTTATCCCCTGCAATACCGTTATTGATGACAATCGTACCTTCGGCATGATCATCAACCACGTAAGAATGGGATATGTGGACACTGAACGGGTTGCCGGGCGCATCATGACCAGTGACTTTGGCATCAATACTGGTGTTGGCTTTTAATACATCGGTATCCACATCAATCTGATAGCCCAGCTTGCCGCCTGGCAGCACGTCTACCGAACCATTAAAAGTACGATTACCAATCGTTAAGACTACTGGATCGCCTTTCTGCGCATCCCCCCCGACAGTACCGGTAATTGTCGTTTTCAGCGCCTGCAGCTCCTGCTGGTTCAGGACGTTGTCAACAGTGACCTTATCGATATCGACCGTCCCCTTCGCCTCCCGATCAATGGTGAGGGTTTTCGCAGTATCGATTTCCTGACGGTTGCCCGCATCATCATGGGCGGTCACATGTGCCGTAATATTCTGGTCATGGACCAAATCCACGGTACTGGCATCGACGCTAAACACTTTCTTACCGCCGCTGCTGGTGACTTTCGCCACCAGGTCTTTGCCGGCAACCCTGATTGTTACCTGATCGCCAACATCAACATCACCGGTGACATAGCCGCTGATTTTGGTGTGCTGAAGTTTCGTTTGCGCGTTATTGAGCACATCATCATCCGAAACCTTATCCAGATGAATTTCTGCCACCACATTGGTGTCAATGGTCACCGGTTTATGATTGCTCGTAGTCAGGGTGTTTTTCGCCGCATCTTCACCCGTCACGCTAACGTAAATAGTGGGATCGGTTTGCAGGCCAATGGTGCTCACCAACGCGGAGTAGCCCAGTTGTCCATTCATATGCGGCAGCGCGATCACGTCGGCATCTACCGTCACGTTATTGACGGTGATATGCACCTTATCGCCTTTGTGCACATCGCCGCCCACGGTGCCGCTGACTTCAACCTGGCCTGCCTGCACTTCATCCGCATTAATGATATCGTCGCCGCCGACAGTGTTGATGGTCACCGTCGCCGTCGCCGTGGTATCACGCGTAAAGTTCTTCGTGTAGCTGGCATCCTGATCGTTACCGTGAACGTCATGACCAGTGACTTTCGCCACAATTGAGTGGTCGGCGTTCAGGTGTTGGGTGTCGATATCCACCGAATAATGCAGCTGGTTATCAACCGTCGCGGTGTAGGTATGATTGTCCACTTCCAGCGTTACGATATCGCCGGACTTCACATCACCAGTCACGGAACCCGTCACCGTCGTCGTCGGATGCACAGTGACATCAGACTCCTGCGCGTTGAGCACGTTATCAGCGGTGATGTTATCAATCGTCACCCCTGCATCGGCGTTCAGATCGACGATGAGATGTCGGTCCGTCGACCCGGTAACCGTATTTCCGGCCGCATCGGTGCCCGTTACGGTCGCAACGATAGTCGGGTTGGTGCGCAGGTCGTTAATGCTGACCTCTTTTGACCACTCCAGCGTGCCATTATTGTTATGCACCACGGTGGTTAAGGTATTGCCATTGACCTGTAAGGACACCACGCTGCCATCGTGTAACCCTTCGCCTTTAACCGTACCCGTTATCATCGTTTTGCCTGTAAGCGCTTCTTTGCCATTGATGACATCATCGCTGGCCACAGGGTTCATGTTGATGGTGATAGGGTTATCGGTGTCGATGCTAATAACCTTGTGCTGCGTATCCGTTCCCGTCAGATTGCCCTCGGTAACGGTAACAGAGACATCAAACGTCGGGTGTGCCTGAAGCACATTTGAGGGAACATCAACCTGGTAGCCAAATTCGCCTGAAAGCCCCGGAATCGCAAATACCTTGCCGTGGTAGTCCACGCCGTTCACCGTGACGGTTACAACGTCGTTGGCATGCACATCCCCCGTCACCCGCCCGCGCACCGGCGTGGTGGTTTTTTGTGCTTCATCGTGGTTCAGCACATCATCACCCGTCACCTTATCAACGGTCAGATGAACATGCGGCTGATGCGGCGCTGACGTTCCAGTGCCGGTTGGTGGCGTAGTGATCGCTGGCGGGTTATGCATGATATACGGCGTATTCCCACTGACAGCCTGATTGTGAGTCCATGGCAGATCAATCAGTTTGTGGTCCGTTGCCGTCGCGGTATTACCATGATCATCATGCGTGGTAATCGAAACGGTGATATTACCGTTATCACCGAGATCACCCGTGCTCACTGAGGCCTGAAAACCCAGAATGTGGTTTGGTAATTCAATGACATGAGTTGTATATCGGACCCCCTTTCCAACAATAAGAATCACCTCATCATTCAACTTAGCATCTGGGTCAACATGTCCGGTGACAATCACATAGTCAGGTTTTCTGCCCGGAGCAAGATCCTGCGGGGTCGTCATGTTGGGCAATAAACCGGTGGTCATTGAATCAATCGTAATCCTGGCATCGGCATGGGTATCAATCACTACCGGACGGTCATCATGCCCATATGCCACGTTACCTGCCGCGTCAGTGGCCGATACTTTCGCATGGATATTCGGGTCCAGTAGTAGATCCAACGTGGAAACATCCGCGCTGAAGGTATGCTGTCCGTTGCTGTCCTGTACTTGGGCATAGTAGACCTGATTGTTGACGGTCAGCTCAACCCAATCACCCACCAGTACATCACCGCCCACCGTCCCGGTGACGGTTGTCAGCGGGTTATGCGCCTCGTTATAGTTGATGACAGAATCATGATCCGCCGTAACGATCGGATCAATATGAACAATAGCATCAGCATGATCGTCAACCTTCAGGGCATCCTGCGCCTGCGCCGTGGCGCTGTTACCATGCGGGTCGGTTGCGGTAATGGTGGCGGTAATATTCGGATCATGCTGCAACCACTGGGTGGCCACATCGACGCTATAGCCCAATGTGCCAGCCAAATTTGGCAGCGAGATCACTTTGGTCTCCACCGAATGTCCACCGATATTCAGATGAACAATATCGCCCACCTTCGCGTCACCGCCCACCGTACCACTCACCTGGGTTGTCGTTTTCAGCAGTTCACTGCCGTTCAGAGTATTATCCCCAGTGACGGGATCGATGGTGATTGCAGCGAACGCTTTGTCATCCAGCCCCACGTTATGGTGTGCCGTAATATGCGCATGGTTTTGCGCCGCATCGGTGACATCCATCGACACGTCGATATGTGGGCTGGCGATCAGATCGGCTGTCGCGACGGGAATATGGAAGCCCATTTTATTACCGCCGAGGTCTTCCACCACCCCGGTATAGGTCTGTCCGTTGATCGTCATTACCAGCGGATCGCCCGGATGCACTTCGCCGGTAACCGTGCCGCTGACCAGCGTATGGCCCTGCATTTGCTCATCGCGGTTAAGCGTGTTATCCGGCGTTACCGTATCAATCTTGATTGCTGCGTCGACACGCGTATCAATAATCACCGTCGTTTCAGCATCCGCTTTCGCCACGTTGCCAGCCGCATCGGTGGTGCTGACGGTAGCGGTTAAGTGCGGGTCGGCCAGCAAATCAGCTGTGCTGACTTTAATGCTATACCCGAGAACTCCGCCGCCCAGATCGACAACTTTCCCGCTCAGGACATGGCCTTTCACCGTCAGATATACCACATCATTGATATGGACATCCCCCGCCACTTTTCCGGTTACCCAGGTAAACGGTTGATGAGATTCATCACCGTTCACCTGGTTGTCACCGGTGACAGGATCGATAGACAGCATCGCCTTCGCGTGCAGATCCACCGTCATATCGTGAGGCGTCTGCACATGCTGAATATTGTGTGGAGCATCCACGCCATTGACCTGGGCAATGATATGAGGGTCTTTAAGCAGATCGCGGGTCAGAACATCCAGTTTATAACCCAGTGCGCCATTATGTTCAGGTAAGTGCTGTACGGTTGTATTGTAGGTATGCCCGTTGACGATGATCTGCACCTTATCGCCTGACTTCACATCTCCAGAAACGGTCCCCATCACCTCGGTAGTATGTCGAGCGGCCTCTGTACCATTGAGCACATCGTCACCTGCTACGGTATCAACAGTGATCCCTGCCCTTGCATGGTTGTCGATATGAACAGTGTGGGAAGTGCCGATGGTGACTTCATTACCCACCGCATCGTGGGAAGTCACCGTTGCCGTAAAGGTGACATTTTTATCTTGATTACCCTGGTTATTGTTGAATGCAGTCGAATCAACTGGAATTTGATAGCCTAGCTTACCCCCACCCAGGTCGATAACCTTGCCGGTAAACGTGTGACCATTAATCTCAATGGTCACCGCATCACCGACCTGTGCATCGCCGCCCACCGTACCGCTCACCAACTGTTTAGGCTTATCCAGTTCAAAGTGGTTTAGCACATTATCGTCAGTCACCTTATCGATGGTAATTTTCGCATCCGCATGCAGGTCGATATGCACAGTATGATCGTGGGTCACCGTTGACGGGTTCCCGTGGTCATCGACGGTGGAGATTGAAACATGCACATTCTGATCGATACCATCAGGCAGGTTTTTGGTGCTCACCGGAATGCTGTAGCCTAACGTGCCGTTCGCCAGCACCACCACGCTACCCTGCCAGGTCTGGTTGTTGAACGTTAAGGTCACAACATCGCCAGGTTTCGCATCGCCACCAACCGGTCCTGTAATAGTCGTCGTGTTCAGCAGAGATTCGGCATGACTGATAATGTCGTCACCTGCCACGGTATCAATGCCGATACTGGCGCTGGCATTGAGATCGACTCCGACAGTACGTTCTGTCGTGGCGGTGCTTTCGTTACCGTGATCATCGGTGGTGTTGATGCGGGCATGAATCACCGGATCGTTAACCAGCGAATGGGTATCCACCAGGATGTGATACCCCAGATTCCCGCCAGGCAATGCTTCGACAAAACCAGAGTACCGATGACCATCAATCATCAGCTCAACGGAGTCATGCAGTTTTGCATCTCCGCTCACCGTGCCGCTGATCTTCGTCTGACCGTTGTTTTCCGTGGACTCTTTAATATTAATGACGTTATCGTCAGTCACCGCCTCAATCGTGATATACGACTGCGTGTACATATCCGAGTCGATAGCTTTTGACTCGCTATGGGTGACGCTGTTACCTGCCGCATCGGTTGAGGTCACGGTAACGTTAATCTCCGGATGCGTTAGCAACATATGGGTGTTCACCGGGAAGCTATAACCCAACCCACCACCTGCCAGCGCAATCACCGTCGTCGTAATGGTATATCCGCCTTTCAGCTCCAGCGTCACCGCATCGCCTTCTTTCGCGTCAATACCGGTCACTCTCCCGGTGATATGCGTAACGCCGCCGTTTTCTGAAAACTCTTTAATATTGATAATGTCATCGACGGCCACTTTATCAATATGCACCTGGTTTTCGGCGTAGTTGTCGAGATGTACGGTGTGGGTGCTGACCGCCACCGCCTCGTTACCTGCCGTATCCTGTGAGACGACGGTGGCGTGCACCTCAGCGTCTTTCAGCACGTTACCGAGGTTGTCCGCAAAGGCGGCGGAGTCCACCGCGATGCGGTAGCCCAGGCTGCCGTTGCCCAGGTCGATCACCCGCCCGTGGTAGTCGTGGCCGTTGATGACCAGATCCACCCGGTCACCCGCCCGGGCATCCTCCCCGCTGACGGTGCCGGTCACCACCTGATGACGCATATACAGTTCGCTGCGGTTCAGGGTGTTATCCGCCGTCACATCATCAATGGTCAGGGCGTTGTGCGCCTCGGTGTCCAGCGTCACGGTGCGGTGATCCAGCGCGGTGACCTCATTCCCCGCCTTATCGTGGCTGACCACCGTCACCACCACCCCGTTACGGCCGGCCAGCAGCGTGCCCGCCGGGACCGCCACGTCGTAGCCCAGATGACCGTTAATATCGACCACCGTGCCGGTAAATGTCTGTCCCTGCACGCTGACGGTCACCACATCGCCCGCCCGGGCGTCCGGTCCACCCACCTTGCCGCTGATCATTGTCGGCATACGGTTTTCTGTGGCGTTGACCACGTCATCCGTGGCCACCGGACGGATATCCACCCCGTTTTCAGCGTAGTTATCGAGATGTACGGTGTGGGTGCTGATCGCCACCGCCTCGTTACCTGCCGTATCCTGTGAGACGACGGTGGCGTGCACCTCAACGTCTTTCAGCACGTTGCCACGGTTGTCCGCAAA
>NZ_JADABY010000053.1 GCF_015672735.1 Citrobacter sp. Res13-Sevr-PEB04-36
GCCTTTAATCATTCGTCATACTCCCTGTTTTTATGAGTACTTATCTGTCAGTCCTGCAGAAATATACCGACTACAGATTATCGGCAGTATCCGAAAAATAATTAATTATGATATCACCAGCAATAAGGGTCACCGATTGGCCCAATCCCATCGCTAGTCGCCCGTTTGCCCATATTCATCTTCTGGACAACACTCCAGGATGACACCACTGACCCAACACGTGGAGCAAACACCATGAACATCACGCAAATCCGTAATGCCACACTGCACATCACCTTTGGCGACAAGACCTTCCTCGTTGATCCGATGCTGGCCCCGAAAGGTGCGTATCCCGGTTTTGCCGGAACGGCGCGCGCAGAGATCCGCAATCCGACTGTGGAGCTGCCCGTTGACATCGACACCCTGCTTAACGTCGATGCGCTGATCGTCACCCACCTGCATGAAGATCACTGGGATGAGTATGCCGCGCGCGTTGTGCCGAAAGACAAGCCGATCTACGTACAAAATGATCAGGATGCGCAGGTGCTGCGAGGCCAGGGGTTCACCCAACTGAGCGTATTGACGGAAAACACCACGCTGGGGGACATCACCCTGCGAAAAACCGACGGCCAGCACGGGTCGGATCGTGCCTACGCCGTGCCGCAAATGGCAGAACGCCTGGGTGACGCCTGCGGGGTTATCTTCCAGCATGCGGACGAAAAAACGCTGTATCTGGTTGGCGATACTATCTGGCGCGATGAAGTGGAGGCCAATATGCAAACCTTCCAGCCTGATGTCGTGGTACTGAACGCCGGTTTTGCCCACGTCATCGGCTTTGGGCCGATCATTATGGGCACGGAAGATGTGCTAAAAACCCACTTTGTGCTGCCTGAAGCGCAAATTGTGGCGACCCATATGGAGGCCATTAACCACTGCCTGCTGACGCGCGCGGCGCTGAAAGAATATGCGTTCGACAACCAGATTGCGCAATTCGTCAACGTGCCGGAAGATGGGGAAACCCTGACCTTTTAATGCCAACAGAGGAATCGTATGCGCCCGCTTACCGTCGCCATTGTCGCCGTGGAAGATTTCAGCCCGTTTCATTTTTCGGTGCCATGCATAATTTTCAGTGACAAAATGGCGGCAAAAAAGCACTTTGAGGTGCAGATATGCGCCGAAAAGCCTGGTATCGTCTCCTCGCAGGATGGCTTCTCCGTCACCGCCTCTCACGGTTATGAAGCGGTGACGGCAGCCAACATTGTGGTGGTCCCCTACTGGGGCACTACCGGGCATCGACCACCGCAGGGTCTGCTCAATGCCCTCAATTGCGCGCGGCAAAACGGCGCACAGATTGTCGGGCTGTGTCTGGGCGCATTTGTTCTCGGTTACGCGGGTCTGCTGGACGGAAAGCGGGCCGCGACGCACTGGGAATTTGAGCAGGACTTTCAGACGCGCTTCCCGGCGGCGCGTCTGGATATCAACGCCCTGTACGTTGATGACGACGGTATTATTACCTCAGCGGGCACCGCCGCCGCACTGGATTGCTGTCTGTACGTCATCCGCCAGCACTTTGGCAGCACGGTAGCGAACCAGATTGCCCGACGAATGATTGTGCCGCCGCACCGAGAAGGGGGACAGGCGCAGTTTATTGAGCAGCCGGTGGCGAAAAATACCCAGGATCAGCGTATCAACGCCTTGCTCGATTATTTACGCCAGCACCTCCACGAGCAGCATAACCTCGACGCGCTGGCGCAGCGGGTGATGATGAGCCGTCGCACCCTAACCCGCCATTTTATGAAAGCCACCGGGTCAAGCGTGGCTGAATGGCTCATTACCGAGCGCCTGCGCCACAGCCAGGCGCTGCTGGAGTCCAGCTCGTTGCCCGTCGAGCGCATTGCCGAACAAGTCGGTTTTCTCTCTCCTGTCACCTGGCGTCAGCACTTTAAAGCCCACTTTGGCGTCAGCCCGGCTGAATGGCGCAAAACCTTCCGTGGCGCGGCGTGAGCAAGCTCAGCCTCTTTTTTGCGCCAGCCACACCGTATGCCCGGTGCACTGTGGGTCTTCCATGATAACGTCGATGACCTCAAAGCCGTGTGCGAATAACAGCGCACGGTACTCATCGGGCGCCAGACTTGCATGAAACAACGGCTCGCCTTCAAATTGCCCCATTGCGATACCGTTTCCGGTACCGCTGGTGAACATCAGCGCACTGCCGGGATGGCTGAGTTGGTCAAAGATCGGGAACATCTTGTGTTGGTCTTGCTGGGTTAAATGGAAGAAGCTGTCCCATGCAATCAGGCCATCAAAGGTGTCATCAAGCGCGAGCTCGCGCATATCCTGCTCCAGCCAGCGCTGGTCGGGAAAAGATTGCCGGGCGCGCGCCAGCATCGCCGCGGAACCATCTACCCCCGTCAACTGAAAACCGTGCTGGATAAAATACCCGGCGATCGGCTGACCGTTCCCACAGCCGATATCCACAATACTGCCCTTCCCGCCCATTACCGCGATGAACTTATCCAGCCACGCTTTCTCAAACAGCGTGCATGAACGCTGGCTGGCAAAGGCATCAGCATGGCGTCGGTAGATAGACAGAATGTTCTGTGCCGCAGAGTCGCTCACGATTTCCTCACTGTTTTTACTCGTTCTGCCATCATGTTAGGCATAAAGATGCCATGCCCGCTATCATACGTCACTGGCCCTGGAATGCGCCTCGCAGAACCCAACCACAAATACGCCAAAACCCTACGCGCTATGGCATGATAGCGCGTGGATAACGTAATGAAGGGTGAAGAATGTGAAACCGGTAACGCTATACGATGTGGCAGACCATGCAGGTGTCTCTTACCAGACCGTCTCACGCGTTGTGAATCAGGCCAGCCACGTTTCCGCCAAAACCCGTCAGAAAGTTGAGGCCGCGATGGCGGAGCTCAATTACATCCCCAACCGCGTTGCC
This sequence comes from Citrobacter sp. Res13-Sevr-PEB04-36, assembly GCF_015672735.1. Taxonomy (GTDB): domain Bacteria; phylum Pseudomonadota; class Gammaproteobacteria; order Enterobacterales; family Enterobacteriaceae; genus Citrobacter. Next base: position 2,933 of record NZ_JADABY010000053.1, read on the forward strand.
CAGCAGTTGGCCGGTAAACAAACGCCATTGATTGGCGTGGCGACAGCGAACCTTGCTTTGCACGCACCCTCGCAAATTGTTGCTGCCATAAAATCCCGCGCCGACCAGTCCGGGGCCAGCGTGGTAATCGCCATGGTCGAGCGTAGCGGCGTAGACGCCTGCAAAGCGGCGGTGCATAACCTGCTCTCTCAACGGGTGACCGGGCTTATCATCAATTATCCGCTGGATGAAGACGACGCAATTGCCGTGGCCGCCGCCTGCGGTACAGTACCGGTGCTGTTTCTGGACGTCTCTGACCAGTCGCCGGTTAACAGCGTGATTTTCTCCCATGATGACGGCGCACGCCTCGGCGTTGAGCACCTGGTCCAGCACGGGCACCAGCGCATCGCCCTGCTGGCCGGACCGCACAGTTCAGTCTCAGCCCGGCTACGTCATGCGGGCTGGCATAAATATCTGGCGCACTATCAGCGGCAATCCGTGGTGGAACTGGAAGGTGACTGGAGCGCAATGTCCGGCTTTACACAAACCATGCAGATGCTGAACGACGGCATCATCCCGACCGCTATGCTGGTTGCCAATGATCAAATGGCGCTTGGGGCGATGCGGGCCATCAGCGAATTTGGCCTACGGGTAGCGGCTGACATTTCAGTGATTGGCTACGACGACACCGAAGACAGCTCTTGTTATATCCCACCGCTGACGACCATCAAACAGGATTTCCCGACGCTCGGACAAACCAGCGTAGATAAACTGCTGCAGCTTTCACAGAGGGGCGAGAGCCTCGGCAATCAGCTCCTGCCAGTAACGCTGGTTGAGCGTAAAACAGTGCTACCACCGAATACACAAAGCGCAACGCCGCAGGCGCTGGCGGAATCGCTGATGCAACTGGCGCGTCAGGTTTCTCGCCTGTAACGTTGCCACAGCGAGCGCTCACATCTATTGTCGCTGAGCTGAATTACTGTGAGTCAGCTCACTGATTCCCCACCCACTCCTTTACAGGTTAATCGCAATCCTCGTATGGTCAGGTAAATTGTGAGCGGATAACAAATTTATACAGGATACTGCCATGACCCTGAACACGGATTCACTCGCCGCCGTACTGGCACGTCGCGACTGGGAAAACCCCGGCGTCACTCAGCTTAATCGCCTGGAGGCACACCCGCCGTTTTGCAGTTGGCGTTCTGCACAGGATGCACGCGACAACCAGCGTTCGACACAGTTACAGTCGCTGAACGGTGAGTGGAAGTTTACCTGGTTTGCCTCACCAGAAGCGGTGCCGGAAAGCTGGCTTGCGGGCGATTTGCCTCAAGCTGACACCATTACTGTACCGTCTAACTGGCAAATGGGCGGTTACGACGCGCCGATCTACTCCAACATTACCTACCCGTTCCCGGTCGATCCACCGCACGTTCCAACAGAAAATCCGACAGGATGTTACTCGCTCACATTCAGGGTGGATGCCGCGTGGCGACAGGCAGGGCAGACACGCATTATTTTTGACGGCGTGAACTCAGCGTTTCATCTGTGGTGCAATGGCCGCTGGGTCGGCTACGGGCAGGACAGCCGCCTGCCGTCCGAGTTTGATCTCAGTGATTTCCTGAGCGACGGCGAAAACCGTCTGGCGGTGATGGTACTGCGCTGGAGCGATGGCAGCTATCTGGAAGATCAGGACATGTGGCGCATGAGCGGTATCTTCCGCGACGTCTCGCTGCTGCATAAGCCAGGCACGCAGATCCGCGACCTGCGTATCCATACCCGTTTTAACGATGATTTCAGCCGTGCGGTGCTGGAAACCGACGTCAGGATGGCGGGCGAGCCGCGCGATGATTTACGTGTGACGCTGCAACTGTGGCAAGGTAACACGCTGACCGGTGAAGCCACTTCACCTTTTGGTAGCGAGATTATTGATGAGCGCGGCGCATACGCCGATCGCACCACTCTGCGCCTGAACGTTGAACGTCCGGCGCTGTGGAGTGCTGAAACCCCGAATCTGTACCGCGCGGTAGTGCTGCTACATACCGCCGACGGCACGTTAATTGAAGCCGAAGCCTGCAACATTGGCTTCCGCCAGGTCAGCATTGAAAACGGTCTGCTGTTGCTCAACGGGCAGCCGCTGCTGATCCGCGGCGCCAACCGTCATGAACATCACCCGCAAAACGGCCAGGTGATGGATGAAGAAACGATGGTGCAGGACATCGTCCTGATGAAGCAAAACAACTTTAACGCCGTGCGCTGCTCACATTATCCGAACCATCCGTTGTGGTACACCCTGTGCGACCGCTACGGCCTGTACGTGGTGGATGAAGCCAATATCGAAACCCACGGCATGGTGCCGATGAACCGCCTGAGCGATGATCCCACCTGGCTACCGGCGATGAGTCAGCGCGTGACGCGCATGGTGCAGCGCGACCGCAACCATCCGAGCATTATTATCTGGTCGCTGGGCAATGAATCCGGGCACGGCGCAAATCACGATGCCCTCTACCGCTGGCTGAAGTCCGAAGATCCGTCCCGCCCGGTGCAATACGAAGGCGGTGGTGCGGATACCGCTGCGACCGACATTATTTGCCCAATGTACGCCCGCGTTGACCAGGATCAGCCCTTCCCGGCGGTACCGAAATGGTCAATCAAAAAATGGCTGTCGATGCCCGGCGAGCAGCGCCCACTGATCCTCTGCGAATACGCTCACGCGATGGGGAACAGCCTCGGCGGTTACGCCAAATACTGGCAGGCGTTCCGTCAGTATCCGCGCCTGCAGGGTGGGTTTGTCTGGGACTGGGTCGATCAGTCGCTGACAAAATATGACGACAACGGCAACCCGTGGTCAGCCTACGGCGGCGATTTTGGCGACACGCCGAATGACCGTCAGTTCTGCATGGACGGGCTGGTGTTTGCCGATCGCACACCGCATCCGTCCCTGTATGAAGCTAAACACGCGCAGCAGTTTTTCCAGTTTACGCTGTTGTCAGGCAACGAGCGCCAGATTGAAGTGCACAGCGAATACCTGTTCCGCCGCAGCGATAACGAAATCCTGCACTGGTCTCTCGCTCAGGACGGCAATCTGCTGGCCACCGGCGAGGTCACGCTGGATATCGCCCCACAGGGTTGTCAGCGGGTTACCCTGCCGGACCTCCCCATGCCGGACACCGCCGGTCAGCTGTGGCTGACAGTGCGCGTGGAACAACCTCAGGCCACCACATGGTCAGACGCCGGGCATATCAGCGCCTGGCAGCAATGGAAGCTGGAAGAGAAACTCAGCCTGACGCTTCCCCCACGCGCCAGCGCCGCGCCACAGCTCACCGTCAGTGACGATACATTTGCGGTGACCGTCAGCGATAAACGTTGGGAATTCTGCCGCCAGTCGGGCCTACTGACGCAATACTTGATCGGCGGTGATACGCAGCTGTTAAGCCCGCTCATTGACCAGTTCACCCGTGCGCCGCTGGATAACGACATTGGCGTCAGCGAAGTGACGCGCATCGATCCTAATGCCTGGGTCGAACGCTGGAAAGCTGCCGGCCACTACCATGCGCAGCCTCTGCTGTTATTGTGCGAAGCCGAAGCCATGTCGGAGAGCGTGCTGATTACCACCGTGCATGCCTGGCAGTATCAGGGGGAAACGCTGTTTATCAGCCGCAAGTCCTACCGTATCGACAGCCATAGCAAGATGCACATCACTGTGGATGTCGATGTCGCCAACGGAACGCCGCACCCGGCGCGTATCGGCCTCAGCTGCCAGCTGGCGCAGGTTGCCGAGCGCGTAAACTGGTTAGGTCTCGGCCCGCATGAGAACTACCCGGATCGCCTGAGCGCGGCCTGTTTTGACCGTTGGGATCTGTCGCTGGACGAGATGTATACCCCTTACGTCTTCCCGAGTGAAAACGGCCTACGCTGCGGGACGCGCGAGTTGCGCTACGGGGGGCATCAGTGGCACGGCGACTTCCAGTTCAACATCAGCCGCTACAGCCAAAAACAGTTAATGGAAACCAGCCATCGCCATCTGCTGCAGCCGGAGGCGGGAACCTGGCTCAATATTGACGGCTTCCATATGGGTGTCGGCGGGGATGATTCGTGGAGTCCTTCCGTTTCCTCAGAATTTTTGCTGAGCGCTGGGCGTTATCACTACCAGGTTATCTGGGGTTAAACATAATAATGATGGGTAGGTTACGACCTGCCCTTATTTTGCCTGAGGAAGTCCAATATGTATTATTTAAAAAACACTAACTTCTGGATGTTCGGCTTTTTCTTCTTCTTTTACTTTTTTATTATGGGTGCTTATTTCCCCTTCTTCCCGATCTGGTTACACGATATCAACCATATTAGCAAAGGGGATACCGGCATTATCTTCGCCTGTATTTCGCTGTTCTCGTTATTGTTTCAGCCTGTATTTGGCCTGTTGTCGGATAAACTCGGCCTGCGTAAACATCTGCTGTGGATAATCACCGGCATGCTGGTGATGTTTGCCCCGTTCTTTATTTACGTGTTTGGGCCATTATTACAGTTCAATATTTTATTAGGCTCGATTGTTGGCGGGATCTACCTTGGCTTTATTTATAACGCCGGGGCACCCGCGATTGAAGCCTATATTGAGAAAGTCAGTCGTCGCAGCAATTTTGAATTTGGTCGGGCGCGCATGTTTGGCTGCGTTGGCTGGGCATTGTGCGCTTCCATTGTTGGTATAATGTTCACCATCAACAATGAATTCGTCTTCTGGCTGGGCTCCGGCTGTGCAGTAGTCCTCGCCCTGCTGCTGTTCTTCTCGCGCACCGATGCCTCGTCTTCAGCAGAGGTCGCCAATGCGGTCGGCGCAAACCACTCTGCCTTTAGCCTGAAGCTGGCGCTCGAATTATTCAAGCAGCCGAAGCTATGGTTCCTGTCGTTGTACGTAGTTGGCGTGTCCTGTACCTATGATGTTTTTGACCAGCAGTTCGCCAACTTCTTTACCTCATTCTTTGCAACCGGTGAACAAGGCACGCGGGTGTTTGGCTACGTCACCACCATGGGGGAATTGCTCAACGCTTCGATCATGTTCTTTGCACCGCTGATCGTAAACCGTATTGGCGGGAAAAACGCCCTACTGCTGGCTGGGGCGATTATGTCAGTACGAATTATCGGCTCGTCGTTCGCCACCTCGGCGCTGGAAGTCATCATCCTCAAAACGCTGCATATGTTTGAAATCCCGTTTCTGATCGTCGGCTGTTTCAAATACATTACCAGCCAGTTTGAGGTACGCTTTTCCGCCACCATTTACCTGGTGTGCTTCTGCTTCTTCAAACAGCTGGCGATGATTTTCATGTCGGTGCTGGCGGGCAATATGTATGAGAGCATTGGCTTCCATGGGGCGTATCTGGTATTGGGCATTATTGCACTGACCTTTACGCTGATTTCAGTATTTACCCTTAGTGGGCCGGGGCCGTTTTCCCGCATTTCCACACCGGCAGGTAAACAAGTTTGAATACGAATGACAAAGAGGGAATATCTGCGATGAACATTTCTATGAGAGACAGAATAAAAGCAGGCAAGCTGTTTACCGATATGTGCGAGGGTCTGCCAGAAGAGAGACTATGCGGAAAAGAGTTAATGTATGAATTTAACCACACGCGTCCATCAGAGATAGAAAAAAGGGAAAAACTGATTCGTGAAATGTTTGGAACCGTAGGAGAACATGCCTGGATTGAGCCTCCCATTTATTTTTCTTACGGTAGCAATATTCACATTGGTAAAAATTTCTACGCCAATTTTAACTTTACCATTGTGGATGATTATACGGTCACCATCGGTGATAACGTTTTAATTGCGCCAAACGTCACGATCTCTGTAACGGGTCATCCTGTTCATCATGAATTAAGAAAATCCGGTGAGATGTTTTCCTTTCCGGTCACCATCGGTAACAACGTCTGGATTGGCAGTAACGTGGTCATCAATCCGGGTATTACGATTGGTGATAATTCGGTTATTGGCGCGGGTAGCGTAGTAACAAAAGACATTCCGGCAGATGTCGTGGCCGTGGGTGCTCCATGCCGGGTTATCAGAACGATTAATGAAAGAGATAGAGAGTACTATTACCAAAATTATAAAGTAGAACCATCAAGTTAAGGCGTAATGTCGGATGCACTGCTCACGGCGATTTATCCGGCCTATAGGGTGCAACCCTCAGACCATGATCAGCCGCCTGAGCAGCCTGACCTGATGGCTTAAGTTCTGCGGACAAATAGCCGCTTTTCTACCGTTATGGTAAAACAGGGCGACAAGCCAGGTCATAGCATGAGCAGAAAGACGGTTGCGGTAATGGTGCTACTCATCAGCACATTACTTTCAGGATGTGGCAGCATTAATGCACGCACGGAAAGTGAAGATTCAAACACCTATTATGTAGGTATGCACCATGATATTGAAAAAATAAAAAATCCAGGCGCTTATGATTATAACTATTTTGATTTAGCGCTGTTATTTATTGATGTGCCGTTATCTTTTATTGCCGATACGGTATATGCGCCTGTTGATTATTATCACGGGCCGTATAAGACATCGAAGTAAGGCGTAATGCCGGATGCACCGCCCGAATGGTTTATCCGGCCTACGATTTTAATACCAGATTATTCCTCGATTGCCTGGCGGATTTGCTGCAACGACGCGGGATCATCGATGGTAGTTAGATCGCCGGGATCGCGGCCTTCACAGATCGCCTGGATCGTACGTCTCAGCATCTTGCCCGATCGCGTCTTCGGTAGTTGTGACACAAACCAGACGTGTGCCGGACGGCCAAAGTTACCAATCTGGCTGTCCACCAGCGCCATAATCGCCTTCTCTTCTGAATGCGCAATGTCGCGGTCTTCCAGACTGTCACTCTGTTTCGGGATAACAAACGCCACCGCCACCTGCCCTTTCAGCGCATCTTTCACCCCGACCACCGCCACTTCCGCGACGTTCGGATAGCTGGAAATACTCTCCTCTATCTCGCGGGTGCCCAGACGGTGTCCGGCCACGTTTATCACATCATCGGTGCGGCCTAAGATGAAGTAATATCCGTCTGCATCGCGGATCCCCCAGTCGAAAGTGGCGTAAACCTGGCGGGAGAACAGCGACCAGTAGGTGTTCACAAACCGTTCGTCATCGCCCCAGATGGTCTGAATACAACCCGGCGGCAGCGGCCCTTCAATCACCAGCATACCCTTTTCGTTCGCTTCGCAGGGTTCACCGGTCACTTCGTTGAGCAACTGCACGTTGTAGCCATACATCGGCACGCCGGGGCTGCCCAGACGCGACGGCCTGTCGTCCACGCCACGGGCAATCGCCATAATCGGCCAACCGGATTCTGTCTGCCAATAGTTGTCGATAACCGGCACACCCAGCGTTTGGGTTACCCAACTCGCAGTCGGTTCGTCCAGCGGTTCGCCCGCCAGATACAGCACCTCCAGCGAGGAGAGATCGTGATTGCGGATCTGCGCGGTCGGGAATTTCTTCAGCACGCGAATGGCGGTCGGCGCTGAGAACATTCTGCTGACCTGATATTTTTCGACAATCTTCCACCACACGCCGCAGTCCGGGTACGTCGGCAGCCCTTCGTAAACCACCGTCGCCATCCCTGCCAGCAGCGGGGCATAGACGATGTAGGAGTGTCCGACCACCCAGCCGATATCCGAGGCACAGAAGAACACGCCGCCCGCTTTGCCGCCAAAGATGGTGTCCATCGACGTCGCCAGCGCCACCGCATAGCCGCCAACGTCACGCTGCACGCCCTTCGGCTTGCCGGTCGTACCGGAGGTATAGAGTATGCAGGAGGTTTCGTTCGACTCCAGCCACACCACCGGCACGTGCGCCCCAAGATGCTGCTGGCGCAGCGCGGCAAAATCGAGGTCACGTCCCTCGACCCGCGCCATTTTCGCCAGCCCACGATCGACCAGCACCACGCGATGCGGCTGATGCTGCGCCTGGTCAATGGCATCATCAAGCAGCTTTTTATACGGCAGGATCTTACCCCCGCGCGCCCCGGCGTCTGCCGATACAATGACCTTCGGTTGGGCATCGTCTATCCGCGCCGCCACGCTGTGCGAGGCGAAGCCGCCGAACACCACCGAGTGGATCGCGCCAATACGTGCGCAAGCCAGCAGCGTTATGTGCGCCTCGGCGATCATCGGCATATACACCAGCACTCGATCGCCGCGCCGTACCCCCAGCGACAGCAACATGGCGGCCGTCACGTTGACTTCGTCATACAGCTGACGAAAGGTATACGTGCGTTCCTCTTCGGTTTCTGAGGAAACGGCAATCAGCGCCAGCGCATCAGGCTGCTTCTCCAGCCAGCGGTCGATGGCGTTATGACACAGATTGGTTGTTCCACCGCAAAACCAGCGGGCAAACGGCGGACGGCGGTGATCCAGCACCTGAGTGAACGGCTGCTGCCAGTCAATACGCTGGGCCTGTTCGGCCCAGAATGACTCAGGTTGAGTAATAGAACGTTGATAAAACTCGCTAAAAGACATAATGCTCTCCTGTTGAACTTACGCCTAATGAGTCAGGTTTTAGATAATGAATAAATCCATGTACTCATTAACCGGCATCTGCTCCAGGCGGGCTCTGTCCAGGGAGACATCCAGAATGCGCTGTTGCTGGCGGGTCGGGAACTGGCGCGCCAGGTTAATTTTGAATTTCTCGACCAGCTTCGGCATGCCGTCAGTACGGCGGCGCGCGTGGCCGATTGGGTATTCCACCACCTCTTCGTCAAAGCGGGAGCCGTCGGTAAACTCCAGGGTGATGGCGTTGGCGATGGCGCGCTTTTCCGGGTTGTGATAATCGGCGGTAAAAGCCGGATCTTCGAAGCAGTTAATCTTCTCACGCAGTGCATCGATACGTTTATCCTGCGCCACGCCGTCTTCATAATCAGCCGCCGTCAGGCGTCCGAACAGCAGCGGGACCGCCACCATGTACTGAATGCAGTGGTCACGATCCGCCGGGTTATCCAGCGGGCCTTTTTTGTCGATGATGCGAATGCAGGCTTCGTGTGTACGAATTGTCACTTTTTCTATATCGGCGGCAGTCTTACCAGCAGCCAGCAGTTTTTCATGCAGCGTCATGGCGGCTTCTACCGCGGTCTGCGAGTGGAACTCAGCCGGGAAGGAGATTTTAAACAGTACGTTTTCCATCACGTAAGAGCCGTACGGACGCTGGAAGCGGAACGATTCCCCTTTGAAGGAGACATCATAGAAGCCCCAGGTTTTCGCCGTCAGCGCAGACGGATACCCCATCTCGCCGGTTTTGGCCATCAGCGCCAAACGCACCGCCCGGGATGTGGCATCCCCCGCCGCCCAGGATTTACGCGTACCGGTATTCGGCGCATGACGATAGGTCCGTAGCGACTGTCCGTCGACCCACGCCAGCGAGACCGCATTGAGGATCTCATCGCGGGTAAGACCCAGCATCTCGGCAACCACGGCGGTTGAGGCCACTTTTACCAGCAGAACGTGGTCGAGGCCGACGCGGTTAAAGGAGTTTTCCAGCGCGATACAGCCCTGAATTTCATGGGCCTTGATCATACCGGTCAGCACGGCTTTCATGGTCAGTGGCGCTTTACCCGCCGCCACCGCATTGCGCGACAGCCAGTCCGCGGTTGCCAGGATCCCACCAAGGTTATCGGAAGGATGACCCCATTCCGCGGCAAGCCAGGTGTCGTTGAAGTCCAACCAACGGATCATCGCGCCAATGTTAAACGCCGCCTGCACCGGGTCGAGCTGAAACTGGGTGCCAGGCACACGCACACCGTTCGGCACCACCGTCCCCGGGACAATCGGTCCCATCAGTTTTTTACAGGCCGGATATTCCAGCGCTTCCAGCCCGCAACCGAGGGTGTCGAGTAGGCAATAATGCGCAGTGTCATACGCCACCTTCGAGGTGATGTCGTAATTCATCACGTAATCAACGATATCAACGATTTCACGGTCAAATTCAGGGCGAACATTCGAAATATGAGCGGACATAAAAAGGGTTCCTGTTTTTATCTTTAGAGGTTTTGCATTAGCAACGCTTTTCAATAGCGACAAATACGCGATCTTCCGGGCCGGTATAGTTAGCGGAAGGACGGATGATTTTATTATCCTGGCGCTGTTCGATGATGTGCGCCGCCCAGCCGGTGACGCGGGCGATGACAAACAGCGGGGTGAACATTTCGGTCGGGACGCCCATCATGTTGTAGGAAACCGCCGAGAACCAGTCGAGGTTCGGGAACATCTTTTTGGTGTCCCACATCACCTCTTCCAGACGGTCGGCAATGTTGTACATTTTCAGCGAGCCGCCTTCCTGAGAAAGCTGCTTCGCCACGCGCTTGATTACCTGATGTCGCGGGTCGGCGATGGTGTAGACCGGGTGACCAAAACCAATTACTACTTCTTTATTTTCTACACGTTTACGGATATCGGCTTCGGCTTCATCCGGCGTTTCATAGCGTTGCTGAATTTCCAGCGACACCTCGTTCGCTCCGCCGTGTTTCGGCCCACGCAGCGCGCCAATGGCACCGATAATCGCGGAGTACATATCCGAGCCGGTCCCTGCAATCACCCGTCCGGTAAAAGTTGACGCATTAAATTCGTGTTCGGCATACAGCACCAGTGAGATATGCATCGCTTTTTCCCAACTGGCCGACGGTTTTTCGCCGTGCAGCAGGTGCAGGAAATGCCCCCCAATGGAATCATCATCAGTTTCTGGCTGGATACGCTCACCATTGTGACTGTAGTGATACCAGTACAGCAGGATCGAGCTGAGCGAGGCCAGCAGCTTATCGGCAATATCGCGCGCGCCAGAGACGGTATGCCCCTCTTTTTCCGGCAGCGTGCAGCCCAGCGCGGAAACGCCGGTACGCATTACGTCCATCGGGTGCGAGGCGGCAGGCAGCGCTTCCAGTACGGTACGCACGTTCGCCGGGAGACCACGCAGCGCTTTTAATTTGATCTTGTAAGCGTTGAGTTCATCACGGGTGGGTAATTTTCCGTGGATCAGCAGGTGCGCCACTTCTTCAAATTCGCACTGTTGCGCAAGGTCGAGAATATCGTAGCCGCGATAGTGTAAATCGTTACCGCTTTTACCAACGGTGCACAGGGCGGTATTGCCGGCAGTCACGCCGGACAGCGCGACTGATTTTTTCGGCTTAATAACATTCGTACTATTTTGCAGGATCGTTGTGTCGCTCATGTTGTCCTCGTTATTTTTATATATAGGGTATTGAGGGTATGCATCGCGTAGTACGTTGTAGGCCGGATAAACGTAGTGCCATCCGGCATTGCCTGATGGCGGCTGCGCCTTATCAGGCCTACGGCTTCTTGGCGTACAACGCGTCGAGTTTCTCTTCGAACTGGTAGTAGTTGATGCTCTCGTACAGCTCGTTGCGCGTCTGCATGATGTCGATAACGTTCTTCTGCGTGCCTTCCTGGCGCAGCACGTTGTACACCTGCTCGGCGGCGCGGTTCATGGCGCGGAAGGCCGACAGCGGATACAGCGCCATTGCGACGTTTGCGCTGCGTAATTCATCGGTAGTGAACAGCGGCGTTGCGCCAAATTCGGTAATATTGGCAAGGATTGGCACCTGTACCGCATCGGCAAACTGGCGGTACATTGCCAGCTCAGTGATAGCTTCCGGGAACAGCATGTCAGCACCTGCTTCGACATACGCCTGAGCACGATCGATGGCAGCATCTAACCCTTCCACCGCCAGCGCATCGGTTCGCGCCATGATGACAAAGTTCGGATCGGTACGCGCATCCACCGCCGCACGGATCCTGTCAACCATCTCTTCTTTAGAGACGATCGCCTTGTTCGGACGGTGCCCGCAGCGCTTGGCGCCGATCTGATCTTCAATATGCAGCGCGGCGGCACCGGCTTTGGAAATCGACTTCACGGTTCGCGCCACGTTAAACGCCGACGATCCGAACCCGATATCAGCATCCACCAGCAGCGGCAACGGGCAGACATCGGTGATACGACGGATATCAGTCAGCACATCGTCGAGGGTAGAAATACCGAGATCCGGCAGCCCTAACGACCCGGCCGCCACACCGCCACCGGAGAGATAAATCGCCTGATACCCGGCACGTTGGGCCAGCAGAGCGTGGTTGGCGTTGATAGTGCCAACGATTTGTAATGGATTTTCTTTGCTGAGCGCGGCGCGAAACGCCAGCCCTGGAGAGTGTAGAGACATATCCCGTCCTCTTGTTATCAACTTGTTAGCATTCGTTGATTTACCTAAAGCAAGGGGTATGCCAAAGCCTTTATCGAGTCCGTAAATTTTGTTTATTCTTTTTAAAACAATATATTAAATCTTGTCATTGCATTTTTGTCGCACAAAAGCGTGTCAGCACACGTTTCATGAAACGGGTCTAAACGTTTCATTGCAACATTTTTGAAACACAACTAAACCCAATACTGGATACTTTAATTTTGGGGTTAACAATGGCTGAGACGCATCTTCCACCACGGGTCCATGACGACAAACCGGTCATCTGGACGGTCTCCGTCACGCGCCTGTTCGACCTGTTTCGCGATATCAGCCTGGAGTTTGACAACCAGGCGACCATCACCCCGATCCAGTTGGGCTTTGAGAAAGCGGTGGCTTATATCCGTAAGAAGCTCGCCACCGAGCGCTGCGATGCCATCATCGCGGCGGGTTCCAACGGCGCGTATCTGAAAAGCCGCCTGTCGATTCCGGTGATCCTGATTAAACCCAGCGGATTCGACGTGCTGCAGGCGCTGGCGAAAGCGGGCAAGCTGACCTCGTCGATTGGCGTCGTCACCTATCAGGAGACGCTGTCCGCGTTGACGGACTTTCAAAAGACCTTCAATTTGCGCCTGGAGCAGCGCAGCTATATCACCGAAGAGGATGCCCGAGGGCAGATCAACGAGCTGAAAGCCAGCGGTACACAAGCGGTAGTTGGCGCGGGTTTGATTACCGATCTGGCGGAAGAAGCAGGGATGACAGGGATCTTTATCTATTCAGCGGCCACCGTGCGTCAGGCCTTTAGCGATGCGCTGGATATGACCCGTCTGACGCTACAGCGCAACGGGCAATACGCCAGTGGCGACACGCTGCGCACCCGCTACGCGCTGGGTGATATGCGCGGCCATTCGGCGCAGATGGAGCAGGTGCGTCACACCATTATGCTGTACGCCCGCTCGCGCGCGCCGGTGCTGGTTCAGGGAGAAACGGGAACGGGCAAAGAGCTGGCGGCACAGGCGATCCATCGGGAATATTTCACCCGTCAGGGTCATCGACGCGGTAAACCCTCACCGCCGTTTGTCGCCGTTAACTGCGGGGCTATTACCGAATCATTGTTGGAAGCGGAGCTGTTTGGCTATGAAGATGGCGCGTTTACCGGCTCTCGTCGGGGAGGTCGCGCGGGTCTGTTTGAAATTGCCCACGGCGGGACGCTGTTTCTCGACGAGATAGGTGAAATGCCGTTGCCGTTACAGACCCGACTGCTGCGCGTGCTGGAAGAAAAAGAAGTGACTCGAGTGGGCGGACATCAGCCAATCCCGATCGATGTGCGAGTGATCAGCGCCACCCATTGCCATCTCGAGCAGCAAATGAATCAGGGTCAGTTTCGTGCCGATCTGTTTTATCGCCTGAGCATTCTGCGCCTCACACTACCGCCGCTGCGCGAGCGCCTGCCCGATATCCTACCGCTGGCGGAGGGCTTTTTAAAACACTCGCTGGCGGAGATCGAGGCACCTTTTTCTGATGCGGTGCGTAAGGGGCTGGAACTGAGCCAGCAAATATTGCTTAATTATGGCTGGCCGGGGAATATCCGCGAGCTGCGTAATATGATGGAGCGTCTGGCGCTGTTTTTGAGCGTAGATCCGCAGCCTGAGCTGAACGTCCAATTTTTACAGCAGTTATTACCGGAGTTATCCGTCGCGCCAGGGACACCTCAGGCATCATCATCACTGACACCGCAGCAAGTGCTGGCACAATTCAATGGTGATAAGACTGCTGCGGCACGATATCTTGGGATCAGCAGAACTACGTTCTGGCGCAAATTAAAAGAAAACCCGCCGGTACGATGACCAGCGGGTTGTTTGTCTTTCAGTTCAGCGCGTTATTTTTTCTTGTAAATGTTGGCCGTGCCATGGATTTTATTGTCCGTTTGACCGGAGGTTAATACCAGGACGTCAGCGCCTTTCTCATCGGCTTTCTTGATCAGGTCTGCTTTAGCATCTGCGGCAGACATTTCGTTGCTGGTAGAAATAGTGCCAATCTTGGTGTACTGAGACTCAACCTTATCAAAATCGACCTTCATCATCAGTTCCGCGGCATACGCGTTGGAAACGACAAACGCTAACGCACCAATTAATACCTTATATCCAGTTTTAATATAAAAGCTCCAGTTTTTATGTTTTTACGCCATCATCGACCCCTGAACATCGATAGTGCGAGTCAAGGATGATTAATAAGTAGTTCAGCTTGTTCAAAAAATCCAGAGCTAGCGGAAATATAAAGATATTTTGCAAAATGGAGATTGCCGACGATCCTGCGCTGCTGCTTTTCCCACCGTGCCTGGCTGCGAATAATCAACCAGCGAACCCGCTTGCAACAGCGGCAATGTTTCATAAAACAGTGTGAGTAAATACTCAGAATAATGCGTGCAGTAAACTTATAGTGTGTGGTGACGCAGAATATTCTTGATCCAGGCTGCGGATAACGCGCTACTTTTCTCACCGATGGAATCGTTTTACATGGAACCTCTTCACGCCGTCGTACTGACCGTCAGCCTGTTTGTGTTAACTTTTTTTAATCCCGGCGCGAATCTGTTCGTGGTGGTGCAAACCAGCCTGGCGTCAGGGCGACGCGCGGGTGTGATGACCGGTTTGGGCGTGGCGCTTGGCGATGCTTTCTATTCTGGTCTCGGACTGTTCGGCATGGCGACGCTGATTACCCAGTGTGAAGAAGTCTTCTCGCTGATTAAAATTGTCGGCGGCGCCTATCTGCTGTGGTTTGCGTGGAACAGCATACGACACCACGCGACGCCACAGATGCCAACGTTACAGCAACCGCTCAGTGCTCCCTGGTATGTCTTCTTCCGTCGCGGGCTATTAACGGATTTATCCAATCCACAAACCGTGCTGTTTTTTATTAGTATTTTCTCGGTCACGCTAAGTGCAGACACGCCAACCTGGGCCAGACTGATGGCGTGGGCGGGGATTGTGTTGTCTTCCGTTATCTGGCGTATTTTTCTCAGCCAGGCTTTTTCTTTACCCGCCGTGCGCCGTGCGTATGGACGGATCCATCGGGTTGCCAGTCGGGTGATAGGTGCCATTATTGGCGCCTTCGCCATCAGGCTGATTTATGAAGGCATCACCCATCGTTAATGCACCTGAAACACAGTTTCGCTTGACCATCGTGACGTAATTGTCCGTAATACCGCCTGAATTTTTTAACTGTATTTTGAGTGGCTGTGAGATGGAACAGGTTGCCCCTGCAAACGACACATTACTTCTGACTGAATGGCAGGCGCTGTTGCGCCAGACATCTCCTGAGGTCCATACCCTTCTGACCTCGTTAAGCGATGAGGAGATCCGCCATTTAGTCACCGTGTTTTATGACTATATGCTCTCCCATGCCGAGAGCGCATTGTTCCTGAATACCGAACAAGTCAGCACGCGGCTTAGCGGCAGTATGTTTGACTGGCTGCGCAGCGTGCTCGGCAGTGCGCAGGAAGACCTCTCACAGTTACTGACCAAACAGCGCGAGATCGGCGTGGTGCATGCGCGCATCGGCCTGCCCATCGATCTGGTGAATCGTGGCGCACGCAAGCTGAAGGATGAACTGTATCGGGTATTGAAAAAGAAAGCAGACTACCCGCCTCACCTGCTGAGTGATGCTATCTGCTTTAGCAGCCTGGCGATGGATACCGCACTGGAGGCGATGACGGCCTCCTATTCGCCAGGCTATCAAAATTCCCTGAACACGCAGGAGCAGTATCGCCTGCAAACGATTTATGATGACGTCAACGTCGAACGCGAGCGGCAAATCCGCTCGTTTACCGACTGGGAAAACCAGTTTATCTACAACATTGCTACCGGATTACCCGCCGGCGAACTGGTCTTTCTGGCGAACTCAGAGTTTGGGATGTGGTTCTCCCATAAGGGAAAACACATTCTCGGCAACAGCAATCTGCTTGCCGAAATGGAAGTACTGATCGCAGAAATCGATAACCGACTGACCCAGACGCTGTTGAATCAACAGCAACCGCCCACCGAAGCCGCACGGATGAGCTTGTTGCAGGATGTCCGCCAGCTGTCGGCAAAAATTCATTTTCTTCTGGCTTCGATGTTTGAGGCACTGGTCAAACAGGAAAATGGCAAAGACTCGCTGACCCAGTTACTTAACCGTCGCTTTATTCCGACCATCATGCGGCGCGAAATCTCACTGGCATTACACTCGCGTAAGCCGTTCACCCTGGCCATGTTAGATATCGATTATTTCAAACAAATCAATGACAGCTATGGACATAACACCGGTGACATGACGCTGAAAAGCGTGTCGGCCGTTATTTATGAGCATATCCGCAGCAGCGACTATGTTTTCCGCTATGGTGGCGAAGAATTTATGATCCTGCTGGTCGAGTCAGATATTTCGCAGGCCAGTATTATTCTGGAAACGCTGCGTAAGAAAATCGCTAACCTGCGAATGGCGGCATCGGCGACAGAATCCTTCTCGATTACCGTTAGTATCGGTATCGCCGAATATGACTACCATCCAGATTACAAACAGTTGGTGGATAAAGCCGACCGCGCGCTGTATCTGGCAAAAAGCAATGGTCGTAACCGTGTCGAGATGTACCAGGAATGAGCTTTGCCCTTCCCGCAGAAATAAATACCCCCTTCAGGGTATTTATCTGACCGGTGTTAACTCTCGTGCTGTTATTTTTATACGAGCTTTTGTCGGGCATAAAAATAACATCCGCTGAATAAGATGCAAATCAAATACATGATATCTTTATCGCGTTAGCATATCCCGGTAATGCGTCCTCCTGAATGCAGGAAGGAAACGATGAGGGATAATACAATCATGAATGGAAAAAAGAGAACGCGCTGGCAGCGCCGCCCTGGTACCACCGGAGGAAAATTACCGTGGAATGACTGGCGTAATGCCAGCAGCTGGCGAAGAGCCACCCAGTTTCTTCTGCTGGTGATAAATATCTATATTGGTGTCACGTTCTATTACTGGGTCCGCTATTTCGAAACGGGCGGCACCAGCGTGTTTATTCCCAGGCCGGGTGGGATTGAAGGATGGCTTCCCATCGCCGGGTTGATGAACATCAGATATACGCTGGAAACCGGATACCTTCCGCCGATCCACGCCGCCTCCATGCTGCTGCTCGTCGCGTTTATCCTGATAAGCCTGCTATTAAAAAAATCATTCTGCTCGTGGCTGTGTCCAGTGGGTACGCTGTCAGAACTGATTGGTAATCTGGGTAAAAAACTCTTTGGCCGCCATTTCACGCTGCCGCGCTGGCTGGATCTGCCGCTGCTAAGCCTGAAATATCTATTGCTGAGCTTCTTTCTGTATATTGCCCTGTCGATGCCCGCGCAGGGGATCCAGTACTTTTTGATGTCGGCCTACGGGATGATTATCGACGTCAAGATGCTCGATTTCTTCCGCCATATCGGTACGGCAACAGTGGTCTTCGTGGCGGTAATCAGCGTCATGAGCCTGTTTATTCGTAACGCCTGGTGTCGCTATTTATGCCCGTATGGCGCCCTGCTTGGCCTCTTTTCCCTGCTCTCTCCGTTTAAAATCCGCCGTAATGCAGACAGCTGCATTGACTGCGGCAAATGTGCGAAGAACTGCCCGTCAAACATTCCGGTTGACAGACTTATTCAGGTCCGCACCGTTGAATGCACTGGCTGCATGACCTGCGTTGAATCGTGCCCGGTCGCCTCAACGTTGACATTTTCACTGCAGGCACCGACCGGCAACGCCGCACCTAAACCGTGGTGGCAACGCGTCGCTTTACCTGGTTGGGGAATGACACTGGTGCTGCTCGGTATTTTATTTGCCGTCATTGGCTATGCGATGTATGCCAACGTCTGGCAGACGCCGGTACCGGAGCATATGTATTTTCAACTGATACCGAAAGCCAGGATGATCGGGCATTAACATTTACCGATCACCCACTATTTTTGATAAGCACACAGAATACCCATGCAATTGCACATAGTGTTATCTTATGCAAAACAGGATCTTGTCCGCGCAAAAAAGGTTTAAAAATGCCGCTGAGCCAACTCCTCGCGCAAACCCGACCAAGGGTAGAGCAATTACATCATACCGCGCTCGCTGCCCCCTTTCCGGGTTACGTAATCTTTTTTAGCGTCAGTACTGGTCATGAGCGCGCGCATACCGAAATAGCCCGCGGCCACTCGCTGGATGACGCCTGGCTTATCGGTGCCCAGGCGCTCCAGCGCTGGTGTCAGAAGGCATCTATCGATCCCATCTGGCTCCGTGTAGATGTCGTGAACAACATTGAAACATTGCGCTGGGACACGCTGCAAAACACCTTACGCAAAACTAAGCGCAATTACTTCCGCTTTGGGCTGAGCTTCACCCCGACGTTTGAGCAGGCGATCCTGGAGCAAGAAATCGCCGCTCACGCGCTTCTGTATATGGGTACGGAGGGCGTGGCGACTCCGAATGACAAAAATCTGGCTAACTATTCCCGAAAACGCTTTGGCATCGATCTGCAATGGCCTGACGATTCGGCTCAGGAGATTTGGCGTTTTACTACCAGCAGCGTTTTTAGCGATGGCCAGCAGATTCTGCCCATCGAGTCTCGCGGCAAACATTCAGGGTATCGCCAGCTCCCGTCATGGCAAGATGCACTGGACCCGATGATCCAGTCAGCAAGTCGCTATCTGGCATGCCAGGTGCAGAAATCTGGCCGCTACCATTACGGCTGGTTCCCTTGCTTCGACCGCGCGATCCCAACCTATAATGCCCTGCGCCATGCCAGCTCAACCTACGCCCTGCTTGAAGGCTGGGAGATCACTCAAAGTAAAGCGCAGTTTGACGCTATAGAGCGCGCGCTGCGCGACCTTACGACAACGTTAATTCGCACCTACCCTCTGCCCGACGGCAGTGAAGCGGATTTTCTGGTTGATACCGGTGACGAAATTAAGCTCGGCGGGAATGCCGTGTGTATTCTGGCTATGGCGAAATATACCGAGTTGACGGGAAACCGGCGTTATATCCCGCAAATGGAGCGGCTGGCCAACGGTATCTGCTTTATGCAGAACAGCGACACCGGCGGCTTCTGTCATGTTCTGCACGCTGCGGATTTATCCCTGAAGGCCGAACACCGGATTATTTACTATGACGGAGAGGCCGTTTTTGCGCTTATGCGTCTGTATGGTCTGACAAAAGCACCCCGCTGGCTGGAAACCGTCGAGCGGGCAATGGACTATTTTATCGCCCAAAAACACTGGCAGGCGCATGACCACTGGCTGAGCTATTGCGTCAATGAACTGACGCTTTATCGTCCTCTGGAGCGCTATTATCGCTTCGGACTGGAGAACGTTCGTGGGCACCTCGATTTTGTACTGAACAGAATCACCACCTACCCGACGCTGCTTGAACTAATGATGGCGGCACAGCAAATGATCGCTCGCATGGCTGCGGATGACGCCTACCAGCATCTGCTGGCGGATTTTGATTTGCAGACGTTCTACCGTGCGCTGGAGTCCCGCGCACGTTATCTGGCAAACGGTTTTTTCTGGCCTGAACTGGCAATGTTCTTCAAAAACCCGCAAAAAATTGTCGGCAGTTTCTTCATACGTCATCACAGTTATCGGGTACGAATTGATGACGTCGAACACTACCTTTCGGGGTATGTGGCTTATCGAAAATATTTACAGAGCGGCGCACAAAAAACGCCCCTGCCAGCCCCAACACGCAAGCAGCAATTGGTCTTTCTCGGCGGTAATTTCCGCCACGAAGGGAATGGGATTGAAATCTCAACAATACGCCGCTGCGCATTGTTCATACGTGAGCTCGCCATCAAGCCGATGGTGATTATCTCAAGCTGGAACCCCTCATTAGCTTCCACCGTCACCGCGTTATATCAGACAGGAAAGCTGCCAGAACCGGTTGCGGCGCTGACCGTCTATGACTGGTTACCCGACATGCTGGCACGCGCGGAGTTACGCCCACTACCCAACCACCTCCCGGGAACATTGATTAAAACCCGCCGGGACACCGCAGGCAGAATTGAAGCACGACGCTACGCCGATGCTCAGGGCCAGATCAGCCATGAAGACTTTGTCCATCCACAGACAGGTCAGATCATGTTGCGCCGAACCTACCGCACCGTCGAGGGCGCAACATCCCTCACCGGGCTCCAGCTCTGTTTTGCCCATCATGAGCAGCATTATGCGTCTGAAGGTGAATTTGCGGCGGCGATGCTCAAACACAATCTGGACAAAGAAACGACCTGGCACTTCCTGGTCGATAAGAATCTGGCGTGGCGAGAGTTTGTCTGTTCTGAGCCCAAAAAGACCCTGCATGGCACCATGACCGCCGTCATTCACTCAACCCATCGTCTGGACAATGGGCGCTATAAACAGGCATACCGTCACCTGTGGGAAGATGAAACACGGCTCGATCGTATCCTGGTTTTGACGCAACAGCAGCATGCTGACCTGGCCGAGGACATCACCGGTGCACACCGACTGCGGACCATCCCCCATCATCTGGACAGCGCGCTGACGAGCACGCAGTGGCAAAAAAGTGCGTCGCAGCAGGTGCTCTTTATGGCGCGCTACTCAGCGGAAAAGCAGCACCAATTGCTGTTTCGCGCTTTTGCTCTCGTCGTGGAAAAGGTACCCACGGCAACGCTGCACACCTGGGGAAACGGACCGTTAAAAGAACCGCTCTCGCGATGGGTAAAACAGCACGGCCTGGAACGTCATATTCATCTACATGGTTTTTCTGCCGATCTGGCTGAGATCCATCGCCGGTCCAGTTGTTCTGTTCTATGTTCTAACCATGAAGGCTTTTCTCTTTTTGCGCTGGAGTCATTAGCTTATGGTACGCCGCAGGTCAGTTTTGATATTAAATATGGCCCACGCGATCTCTTGCAAGACTCCGGGGCTGGCATTCTCGTCAAGCCGGATGATGAACAGGCGCTGGCGGATGCCCTGGTGATGCTGTTGAGCGATCCGCAAAAATTAAAAGCGATGCAAAAAAATGCCCAACGTCACGCGGCCCATTTTTCCGAAAAACAGGTGGCCCGACTCTGGCAAACATGGTGGCAGGAGATTCAGTCATTAGGCGAAGATAACCCACAGCAAGATAGGCCATAAATGCTGACGAAATTATTGTGCAGGAGAGAGCCATTCGTTCAATATTGTACTGTATTCCAACGGGCTGACGGACGCGCGTGAACGATCGTCCTGGCAGGCGTACACTCTGGCAACGCTGGCTGACTCTCGGCCTGGCGCTGCTGTTTGCGTGCTCTGCCGGGCTAAGCGCTGGATGGAATTTTAATACTATCATTGCCCGCAGCCAGCAGCTTTATGGTCCGGCAACGCCCGCGGCACAACGTCAGATCGATGCGTGGGCGGAATTGCTAAAAAGTCCACCGCAGGGTGACATTAAAGATAAGCTCAACCGCGTAAACCAATTCTTTAATTCCAGGATGCGTTTTCGCGATGATATTACCGTCTGGGGTCAACAAGATTACTGGGCAACGCCCATTGAATTTTTACGTAAAGGCGCTGGCGATTGTGAAGACTATGCACTGGCGAAGTATTTTTCCTTGCGTGAAATGGGAGTGCCTGCCCGCCAGTTACGCATCATCTACGTAAAAGCATTGCAGTTAAATCAGGCGCATATGGTTGTTGCCTGGTATGCCACGCCTGATGCGACGCCCCTGATTCTGGATAATTTAAAAACCGCCGTTTTGCCCGCAACGCAGCGAAACGACCTGCTCCCAGTTTACTCTTTTAATGAACAGGGATTATGGATTCCGCAAGCAGGAAAAAGTAAACGCGTCGGCGACAGTAAAAGACTTTCACGCTGGCAGGATCTTCTCACCAAAATGCGTGCAGAAGGATTTGAAATTAATGAATAGGAAGTAGCCATGTCTCTTTATAAACAGCTACTCATTGGTATTTGTCTGTTTACGCTGGTTATCTTTTGCGGCAGTTTTTATGTCACGCTGGAGAGTTCACGCGATCAGTATCATAACCAACTGAGTGCGCACGCACAGGACACCGCGACGGCTCTGGGATTATCGCTGACCGCCAATATTGACGATCCTGTTATGACGGAACTGATGGTTAACTCCATTTTTGACAGTGGCTATTTTTACCGCATACAGGTCATTGACCTCAAAACTGGCAAGCCGTTGATTGAAAGAAAAAATACGCCGCAAAGCACCGATGTTCCCAACTGGTTTGTGCGCCAGGTACGCCTGAATCCAGGCCAGGGCGAAGCCGTCGTGATGCGGGGCTGGACACAGGTTGCCCGCGTTGAAGTGGTTAGCCATCCCGTCTTTGCGCTGACGCGCCTGTGGGACAGTCTGGTCGCCAGCTTCCTGCTGCTCAGCGCATGCAGCCTGCTTTGTCTTCTGGGTGCCATGCTCATGTTGCGTCGCCGTCTGCAGCCGCTGAACTACATTGTCGAGCAGGCAACAGCCATCAGCCGCCGCGAATTCCTCAATCTTCCGGCCTTGCCAAAAACACCAGAGCTTCGTCGGGTGGTTGAAGCCACAAACATGATGGTCACGCAGCTTAAAGCACTGTTTAGCGAACAAGCCGCGCGTACAGAAACCCTGCGCCAGGAAGCCTACAGCGATAGCCTGACCGGATTGAACAACCGTCGCGCCTTCGATATTCAGTTGCAATCGCGCTTGAGCGATGAAGAGCATCTATCGGGACACCTGATTCTGTTACGCGTCCAGGATCTTATCGGCCTTAACCAGCGCCTCGGCGGTAACAATGCCGACCAGCTGTTAATCGCCATCGCCAGTATTCTGAATGATCTGCAACAACAGTTCTTTCGCCACGAAGGGTTTCTTGCCCGCGTTCGCGGAGGTGAATTTGCAATTATCGCGCCCCTTATCCTGCCACAAGAGATGGATAGCCTGCTCGCTCAAGTCAGCGCGCAATTAAAAACGCTGTATGAAACCGGCATGAGTGACGTCACGCCTGTGGCACATATGTCACACATCGCCTTCAACGTTGGCGATACACCACAGGCTGTGATGTTACAGGCAGATCTGGCGCTGACGAGGGCGGAAAACGCCATGAGTTTCTTCGTCAATAACCAGACCTCGCTCGCGGTAGAAAACGACGACGATCGCTATCACTGGCGCCAGCGCCTGGAAACCGTTCTGGAAAATAACGCTTTTGTGCTGTTTTCCCAGCCCGTTTTTCAGTGCAACGATAAAAAGCGTATTCTGCACCACAAAATTCTGGCGCGGATCGCAACGGAAGACGGAGAGACCATCGCTGCGGGTCGTTTTATGCCCTGGGTTCGCCGCCTGGCGCTCAGTCGCCAGATGGATATCGTGATGCTTCAACAAACGCTGAGCGCCATGGAAAAAAAACCTCAGGCAATGGCGCTCAGTATCAGTGGTGAAAGCGTTGCGGATGAAGAGAGTATTAATGTGTTGCTGCAACCGCTGAAAAATGCTCGCCATCTTGCGGAGCGACTGACGCTGGAACTGGATGAAAACGAGCTACCGAATCCTGAGCTCGTCAGTATTCTGGTGCAAAAATTAAACGCTCTGGGCTGTCGTTTGGGGATCCAGCACTTCGGTGGACGCTTCCACCTGGTCGGTAACCTGCCGCAATGGGGTCTGGCGTGGATTAAAGTTGATGGCGGATATATTCGCAATATCGATCGGGAAGAAGATAAGAAACTCTTTATTGAGGCCATCTATTGGGCGACCCGCCAGGTGAATCTGCCGTTAATCGCCGAACGCGTCGAGACGGAAGGCGAACTCGCCGTGTTGGAAAAAATGGGTCTGCATGGCGCAATGGGACGTTATTTCAGCGATGCCATCGCCCTCACCAAATAATCTTCAGGAGAACAGCCATGCTTTTTATTGAACGTGACAGTGAGGGACGGATCGTGCGAGTCGAGCAGGCTTCATTTCCTGAAGCGACGGAGCAAACGGCAGAAACAACCACCGAGATAGAAGAGTGGTTGAAAGCGAATACCCTGCGTACCGCTACGCTACACCAGCTACAGCAAAGCGATCTTGATATGGTGCGAGTCCTCGAAGATCTTATCGATGTCCTGATAAGTAAAGGGGTAATCAGTATTACCGATCTTCCGCCGGCAGCGCAGAACAAAATGTTCAACAGGGCTAAAGCACGTCGCCAACTCGGCGGCCTTGAAGATTTGATTGGTGATGACGAAGACCGGTTAATTTAACGCATTTTCTTATACACCACGGATCTATTCAGGCGGATATATTATATTTCGCCTGAATACAAGATAATGAACTACTAATCGGGCATTCTCGTTCTGGTGAATTAATAAGCACCTACAAGAAATAGTAGTTTCTCATATATAAAGAGCATAACTGACCATATGCAAATGATTTCAATGATAAAATATCACTTTTATGTTGTATGAAAAACTAACAAAAACTTGTTAATATCAATGAATATGCCTCACCATCATATTATTATATCGTCTGTATGATCGTTGAATTGTCAGACAATAATACGCGTTTTTTATCATTCTCTATAAACTCCTGCACACAAGTTATTTGTGGTCATTGTTGTTTTAGATAGTCCAAAGAATCAAACCGGGTTAATAAGGTTCCACACGGCCAGCGCGTCAATATCCAGAGTTAATAGCATCAACGAACATGAAACAAGCAAGTCGATGATCGGGATCGCGTAAAGATTAAGGGGAAGTACCATGAGTGCTATAGTCGGAACAATAAAAACAATAATTGGACAGGTTTTCGCTATCGCATCAGATGGAAGCCGGCGCGTCCTTGTCGAGGGGGATCATATCCTCGCGGGCGAACAGGTTGAGACCGGTGCCGCCGGGGCCGTTTCGATTTCTCTGACGAATGGCAAAACGCTTGCTCTGGGTCGCGACACTCACTGGGACAGTTCCAGCCTTTCTCCTGACACCCATCCTGAGGTAGATCACACCGACATTGCCGCGATACAACAGGCCATTGAGGACGGTCAGGACCCAACGCAGGTTCTGGAAGCAACCGCAGCAGGCCCACAACCCGCAGGACAACCGGGATCAAGCGGCGGAGGTTCGCATACACACGTCATTCTTGATCTTACGGGTGAAATTCTCGATCCCACTGCTGGCTACCCAACGACCGGTATTGATTTTCCTGATACCGACCCTCGCGAAGAACTCACTCTGTTAGACAGAGATTCAGACTCCGACAGCGACTCGGATTCTGACAGTGATTCAGACTCCGACAGTGATTCTGACTCTGACAGCGATTCCGACTCCGACAGTGATTCCGACTCCGACAGCGATTCAGATTCTGACAGTGATTCAGACTCCGACAGTGACTCAGATTCCGACAGTGATTCCGACTCTGACAGCGACTCTGATTCTGACAGTGATTCCGACTCAGATAGCGATTCAGACTCCGACTCTGATTCCGACAGCGACTCGGACTCCGACAGCGATTCAGACTCCGACAGCGATTCAGATTCTGACAGTGATTCAGACTCCGACAGTGACTCAGATTCCGACAGTGATTCCGACTCTGACAGCGACTCTGATTCTGACAGTGATTCAGACTCCGACAGCGACTCTGATTCCGACAGTGATTCCGACAGTGATTCCGACTCCGACAGCGACTCAGATTCTGACAGTGATTCAGACTCTGACAGCGATTCAGACTCCGACAGTGATTCAGACTCGGACAGCGATTCAGACTCGGACAGTGACTCTGACTCCGACAGTGACTCTGATTCCGACAGCGATTCCGACTCTGACAGTGACTCTGATTCCGACAGCGACTCTGACTCCGACAGTGACTCTGACTCCGACAGCGACTCGGACTCCGACAGCGACTCGGATTCTGACAGCGATTCCGACTCTGACAGCGATTCCGACTCTGACAGCGACTCTGACTCCGACAGCGATTCAGACTCCGACAGCGATTCCGACGCTGACAGCGACTCTGATTCTGACAGCGACTCAGACTCCGACAGCGATTCAGACTCGGACAGCGACTCGGACT
>NZ_JADABY010000054.1 GCF_015672735.1 Citrobacter sp. Res13-Sevr-PEB04-36
GCTTCGCTTTTTCTCAGCGGCGCGGGGTGTGCATATTACGCCATCCCGCTACGAAGTCAAACTTTTATTTTGCTTTTCTCCGCGAGGTTCTCACTGGAACCCCGCTGACCCGGCGGTTTGTAATCCGTTATTCCGTGTCAGTGGAGGCGCATTATAGGGAGTTATTTCAGGCTGACAAGCGGAAAATACAAAAAACTTATCAAACGATTACTTTCCCATCAAAACTAGTAATGGAAAGTTATTTTTGCCTGGTTTTTAAACAAAAAACGAGCCCTGCGGGGCCCGTTTTTTGTATTTTGTGACTTACTGCACTGCAACAATGCGATCGTCATTCACTTCCAGACGAATCGTTTTGCCAGGAACCAGCTCACCCGACAGGATTTGCTGGGCCAGCGGGTTTTCGATCTGTTGCTGGATAGCACGTTTCAATGGACGCGCGCCGTAGACAGGATCGTACCCATTCGCGCTCAGCAGTTTAAGCGCCTCGTCAGAGATGTGGATTTCATAGCCACGATCTTCCAGACGTTTGTACAGACGCTGCAGCTGGATCTGGGCAATAGAGGCAATGTGCTGTTCACCCAACGGATGGAAGACAACAACTTCATCTATACGGTTAATGAATTCCGGACGGAAGTTTTGGCTGACCACACCCAGCACCATGTCTTTCATGTGTCCGTAGTCCAGGTCACCAAAACGTTCCTGAATGAGATCGGAACCCAGGTTAGAAGTCATGATGACCACCGTATTACGGAAGTCGACCGTTCTCCCCTGCCCGTCAGTCAGTCGACCGTCATCCAGCACCTGCAACAGAATGTTGAACACATCCGGATGCGCCTTTTCCACTTCATCCAGCAGGATGACGGAATAAGGGCGACGACGCACCGCTTCTGTCAGGTAGCCGCCCTCTTCATAGCCAACGTATCCCGGGGGTGCACCGACCAGACGAGAGACAGAGTGTTTCTCCATAAACTCAGACATATCGATACGTACCATCGCGTCGTCGCTGTCGAACATAAAGTTAGCCAGCGCTTTACACAGCTCGGTTTTACCGACCCCCGTTGGCCCAAGGAACAAGAACGAACCAATTGGGCGATTCGGGTCAGAGAGCCCTGCACGGCTACGGCGAATCGCGTTGGATACTGCTTCCACCGCTTCGTTCTGACCAATGACGCGATTATGCAAATCCTGCTCCATACGCAGCAGTTTTTCACGCTCGCCTTCCAGCATGCGGGCGACAGGGATCCCTGTCCAGCGAGCCAGTACTTCAGCAATTTCTGCATCCGTCACTTTATTACGCAACAGGCGCATGGTTTTGCCTTCAGACTGGGTGGCTGCTTCCAGCTGTTTTTCCAGCTCAGGGATCTTGCCGTACTGCAGTTCGGACATCCGCGCCAAGTCACCCACACGACGTGCCTGTTCAATAGCGATTTTCGCCTGCTCCAGCTCAGCCTTAATCGTCTGTGTACCGGAGAGTGACGCTTTTTCCGCTTTCCACTCTTCTTCTAGCTCAGAATACTGACGCTCTTTGTCATCCAACTCTTCATTAAGCATATCGAGGCGTTTTTTACTCGCCTCGTCAGACTCTTTCATTAACGCCTGCTGTTCCAGTTTGAGCTGGATGATACGGCGATCGAGTCGGTCCAGTTCTTCCGGCTTGGAGTCAATCTGCATACGAATGCTGGACGCTGCTTCATCGATAAGGTCGATGGCTTTATCCGGTAACTGACGGTCAGCAATGTAGCGATGAGACAGCGTCGCTGCCGCAACAATCGCCGGGTCAGTGATCTGCACATGGTGGTGCAGCTCATAACGTTCTTTCAGACCACGCAAAATGGCGATGGTGTCTTCTACTGAAGGTTCAGCCACAAACACTTTCTGGAAACGACGTTCCAGCGCCGCATCTTTTTCGATGTACTGGCGGTACTCATCAAGCGTTGTAGCCCCTACACAGTGCAGTTCGCCACGTGCCAGCGCCGGTTTCAGCATGTTCCCGGCATCCATGGCGCCATCGGCTTTACCTGCGCCAACCATAGTATGCAGCTCATCGATAAACAGAATGACGTTACCTTCCTGTTTCGACAGATCGTTCAGCACACCTTTTAAGCGTTCTTCAAATTCACCGCGATATTTCGCTCCGGCCACCAGCGCGCCCATATCCAGCGCCAGTACACGGCGACCTTTTAAGCCCTCAGGCACTTCGCCATTAATAATTCGCTGCGCCAGTCCTTCGACAATGGCCGTCTTACCGACGCCAGGCTCACCGATTAATACCGGGTTGTTTTTAGTACGGCGTTGCAGCACCTGAATGGTGCGGCGAATTTCTTCATCACGACCGATAACCGGGTCTAGCTTACCCTGCTCGGCACGTTCGGTCAGATCGACGGTATATTTTTTCAAGGCCTGACGTTGGTCTTCAGCCCCCTGGTCATTCACGCTTTCACCTCCACGCATCTGTTCAATTGCCTGAGTGATATTGGCGGTCGTCGCCCCCGCTGATTTTAATAAATCGGTCAGCGTACCGCGCGACTCAAGCGCCGCCAGAACGAACAGTTCCGACGAAATAAAATTGTCCCCACGCTTTTGCGCCAGCTTGTCGCAAAGATTCAGTACACGCACCAGCTCCTGAGAAGGCTGCACATCACCGCCTGTGCCTTCTACCTGCGGTAAGCGGCTCAATGCCTGATCAATGGCTGTGCGTAACTGCCCGGCATTAATGCCAGCAGACGTTAACAAAGGACGGACCGATCCCCCTTCCTGATTAAGCAGGGCGCTCATTAGATGAAGAGGTTCGATAAACTGGTTGTCGTGCCCCAGTGCGAGTGACTGGGCATCGGCGAGTGCAAGCTGGAATTTATTAGTAAGACGATCCAGACGCATAACTCCTCCCATAACAGGTCAAAATTGCTACTGGAGATTAAATGAGGTCATCCCTCAATTATTCAAGGTGAATGACCTGAATTATGTGAAAAGAAAATTACACGTACCGGATCGTCTTGATTCTTTAGGTTATATCAGCCAAATAAAACTTGCCATACGACCGGTGGTTTTGTCGCGACGATAAGAGAAGAAAGTCTCACTTTCGCTGAACGTACAGTGGTCACCGCCGTAGAGGTTTGCGACCCCAGCATTTGTCAGGCGCTGGCGAGCGAGCTGATAAATATCCGCCAGATACTTTTCGCCGCGCGGCGCAAATGCACCGTCCGATTTCGGATCTTTGGCCATAAACGCGTCACGCACTTCAGGCCCCACTTCAAATGCACGAGGACCGATCGCCGGGCCTAACCAGGCAATAATGTTTTCGGGTTTATCAGCAAAACATGCAACGGTCTCTTCCAGCACGCCAGCACATAACCCGCGCCAGCCCGCATGAGCCGCCGCGACTTCCGTTCCTGCACGATTACAAAACAATACCGGCAGACAGTCCGCCGTCATCACCGCACACACGGTGCCCGGCGTATTGCTGTAAGACGCATCCGCACGCTTAGAAGAATAAGGTTCGCCGGTCAGTTTCAGGACGTCCTTACCGTGTGCCTGTTCGAGCCAGATCGGTTTTGAAGGCAGATTGCCCGCAGCAAAGAGTCGTTTGCGGTTCTCTTCAACATGTTCCAGGTTATCGCCGCAATGGGCTCCCAGATTCAGCGAATCATACGGTGGCTGGCTGACGCCACCAATACGGGTAGAACTACAGGCCGCGACGCCTTGCGGCAACGGCCACTGCGGGACAATTAGCTTACTCATAGCCAGGCCACATCATCCTTATGCTCTTCGAAATCGGCGCGCATCACGGCAATCAGATCAACCATATCTTGCGGGATCGGCGCATGCCATTCCATTTCGATACCTGAGATTGGGTGATACAGGCGCAGCATGGTGGCATGCAGTGCCTGGCGGTCGAACTTACGCAGCGTAGAAATAAATTCATCCGATGCGCCTTTCGGTGGGCGTGGACGGCCGCCGTAGACCTGGTCGCCCACCAGCGGGTGGGTAATATGCGCCATGTGCACGCGGATCTGGTGCGTACGTCCGGTTTCCAGACGCAGCCTAAGGCGCGTGTGTACACGGAAGTGCTCCATAATGCGGTAATGCGTCACCGCAGGTTTCCCCATGGGATGCACAGACATATGCGTACGTTTGGTGGGATGGCGGCTGATGGGCTCTTCTACAGTGCCACCGGCTGTCATATGACCAATCGCTACGGCTTCGTACTCACGCGTAATTTCACGCAGCTGTAGCGACTCGACCAAACGCGTTTGCGCCGGAACCGTTTTTGCTACCACCATTAATCCGGTGGTGTCTTTATCAAGACGGTGCACGATACCTGCACGAGGAACATCCGCAATCGGCGGGTAGTAATGCAGTAACGCATTCAAAACCGTGCCATCAGGATTACCAGCGCCCGGGTGTACCACGAAATCACGTGGTTTGTTGATGACCAGAATATCGTCATCTTCATAAACGATATCTAGCGGGATATCTTGCGCTTCAAAACGAATTTCTTCGTCAATTTCAGCATTGATGGAGACACGTTCTCCACCTAAAACTTTTTCTTTCGGTTTATCGCAAAGATTCCCGTTTACCAGCACGCGCTGGTCGAGGATCCATTCTTTTATGCGAGAACGTGAATAATCAGGGAACAATTCGGCCAAAGCCTGATCTAAGCGTTGACCGAGCTGATTTTCGGAGACTGTTGCGGTGAGTTCTACTCGTTGTGCCATAAACTGCTTCTTCGTTTAACGTTGGGTTTTACGGCTTTGCCGTTTAATATAGTGTGCTATTGTAGCTGGTCTTAACCGGGAGCAGGAACAGAGAATCTCCCGTAAAACATTTTGAGGAAAGTCAAAACGTCATGACGCGCATGAAATACCTGGTGGCAGCAGCCACGTTGAGCCTGTTTTTGGCGGGTTGCTCTGGTTCAAAGGAAGAGGTGCCCGATAACCCACCAAATGAAATCTACGCGACTGCTCAGCAAAAGCTGCAGGACGGTAACTGGAAACAGGCAATAACGCAATTGGAAGCGTTGGATAATCGCTATCCATTTGGACCTTATTCTCAGCAGGTGCAATTAGATCTCATCTACGCCTACTACAAAAATGCCGATCTGCCGCTCGCTCAGGCCGCCATCGATCGTTTTATCCGTCTGAACCCGACACACCCTAACATTGATTATGTCATGTATATGCGTGGCCTGACCAATATGGCGTTGGATGATAGCGCACTGCAAGGATTCTTTGGTGTTGATCGCAGCGATCGCGATCCACAGCACGCCCGAGCTGCGTTTAATGACTTTTCCAAACTGGTACGTGGCTACCCGAATAGCCAGTACACAACGGACGCCACCAAGCGTCTGGTATTCCTGAAAGATCGCCTGGCAAAATATGAGTACTCCGTTGCTGAGTACTACACCGCACGCGGCGCGTGGGTTGCTGTGGTGAACCGCGTAGAAGGTATGCTGCGTGACTTCCCGGATACCCAGGGAACACGTGATGCTCTGCCGCTGATGGAAAACGCCTATCGCCAGATGCAGATGACTGCACAGGCCGAAAAAGTGGCGAAAATTATTGCCGCCAACAGCAGCAATACCTGATTCCTCACTGAATGCAAAACGGCAGCCCTCGGGCTGCCGTTTTTTTATCCGTTTACGCCGTAACTGAAGCGGTTTAGCTGCGGTGCATCCCATCAAATATGGCCTGCTTTCCGGTATTCCTCAAGTAAAAAATCGCCCGTTCCTGCGGTGCCTCACAAAAAGGTTCTCTTGACAAAAAGCGACAAAAAAATGTGATTTAAATCACACATTTTGACATTAGGAAAGGTATGCTGGAATCACCAAGACGGGAAAGACAAGAGGTAAAATTTATGACAATGAACATTACCAGTAAACAAATGGAAATTACTCCGGCAATTCGCCAGCATGTCGCAGACCGTCTCGCCAAACTTGAAAAATGGCAAACTCATCTGATTAATCCACATATCATTCTGTCCAAGGAGCCACAGGGTTTCACTGCTGACGCCACCATCAATACACCGAACGGACATTTGGTTGCCAGCGCTAAACACGAAGATATGTACACCGCTATTAACGATTTGATCAACAAGCTGGAACGGCAGCTCAATAAAGTGCAGCACAAAGGCGAAGCCCGTCGTGCAACAACTTCAGTAAAAGACGCCAACTTCGTCGAAGCAGAAGAAGAGTAGTCCCTTACATTGAGTGTATCGCCAACGCGCCTCCGGGCGCGTTTTTTGTTGACAG
Organism: Citrobacter sp. Res13-Sevr-PEB04-36; assembly: GCF_015672735.1. Lineage (GTDB taxonomy): Bacteria > Pseudomonadota > Gammaproteobacteria > Enterobacterales > Enterobacteriaceae > Citrobacter. The sequence goes on from NZ_JADABY010000054.1 coordinate 6,248, forward strand.
AGTGAAAACAGTACGGGTACTTTACTGACGTAGCCTAAGGAAATTGACATGAAACTTGTTCCGTTCTTCTTCGCATTCTTTTTTACCTTCCCCTGAATGGGAGGCGTTTCGTCGTGTGATAAAGAATGCGAAGACGAACAATAAGGCCTCCCACAACGGGGGGCCTTTTTTATTGATAATAAAAAAGGCAACACTATGACATCGGAAAACCCGTTACTGGCGCTGCGCGATAAGATAAGCACGCTGGATGAAAAATTACTGGCCTTGCTGGCTGAGCGTCGTGGTCTGGCCGTCGAAGTCGGCAAAGCAAAACTACTTTCTCATCGTCCGGTGCGTGATATTGACCGCGAGCGCGATCTGCTGGACCGACTGATCCAGTTGGGTAAGGTGCATCACCTCGACGCCCACTACATCACTCGCCTGTTCCAGCTGATCATCGAAGATTCCGTACTCACCCAACAGGCGCTCCTGCAGCAGCATCTGAATAAAATCAATCCGCACTCAGCCCGCGTCGCATTTCTGGGGCCAAAAGGCTCGTATTCGCACCTCGCTGCGCGTCAATATGCCGCTCGCCATTTTGAGCAATTTATTGAAAGTGGCTGTGCCAAGTTTGCCGATATCTTTAACCAGGTTGAAACCGGGCAGGCGGACTACGCGGTCGTGCCGATTGAGAACACCAGCTCTGGCGCGATCAACGATGTTTACGACTTGCTGCAGCACACCAGCCTCTCTATCGTCGGTGAGATGACCATTATTATCGACCACTGCGTGTTGGTTTCCGGAACTACGGACCTGAATAGTATCGAAACGGTGTATAGCCATCCGCAACCGTTCCAGCAATGCAGCAAATTCCTCAATCGTTATCCGCACTGGAAGATCGAATATACCGAAAGCACCTCGGCTGCAATGGAAAAGGTCGCCCAGGCGAACTCGCCGCACGTGGCTGCGTTGGGCAGCGAAGCCGGTGGTGTGCTGCACGGTCTGCAGGTACTTGAACATATTGAAGCGAATCAAACGCAAAACATTACCCGTTTTGTCGTGCTTGCACGCAAGGCTATCAATGTTTCCGACCAGGTTCCGGCGAAAACTACGCTGTTGATAGCGACAGGGCAACAAGCGGGTGCGCTGGTTGAAGCGCTGCTGGTGCTGCGCAACCATAATCTGATTATGACTAAGCTGGAATCGCGCCCGATTCACGGCAATCCGTGGGAAGAGATGTTTTATCTCGATATCCAGGCAAACCTGGAATTGCCGGAAATGCAAAAAGCATTGAAGGAGTTGGGTGAGATTACGCGTTCGATGAAGGTATTGGGATGTTACCCAAGTGAGAACGTAGTGCCGGTCGATCCGAGCTAACATATGACAATACCGGATGGCGTATGCACGACCATCCGGTATCGATTCTACTGACGGCTATCGTTGGCCTGGCGCAACAATGTGCGGCTTTCATTCTGGAAGCGTTTGGCATAATCGCCAAACCAGTGCTCAACCTTACGGAAGCTGTCGATAAACGCTTGCTTATCGCCCTGCTCCAGCAAACCAATAGCTTCGCCAAAACGTTGGTAATAACGTTTGATCAACGCAAGATTACTCTCTGACGACATAATGATGTCAGCATACAATTGCGGATCCTGGGCAAACAGGCGTCCGACCATAGCCAGCTCAAGACGGTATATCGGCGAAGAGAGCGCCAGTAACTGTTCAAGTTGGACATTCTCTTCTGCTAAATGCAAACCGTAAGCAAAAGTCGCGAAGTGGCGTAATGCCTGGATAAACGCCATGTTCTGATCGTGCTCGACGGCACTGATCCGATGCAGCCGCGCGCCCCAGACCTGAATCTGTTCCAGGAACCATTGATAGGCTTCCGGCTGGCGTCCATCGCACCAGACCACCACCTGTTTTGCCAGGCTGCCGCTGTCCGGACCAAACATCGGATGCAGTCCAACTACCGGGCCATCGTGCGCCGCCAGCATCGCCTGTAATGGGCCGTTTTTCACCGAGGCCAGATCGACCAGGATACAGTCAGCAGGCAAGCGCGGTAATTTCGCGATCACCTGCTCGGTAACGTGAATCGGCACGCTAACAATCACCATTCCGGCATCCGCCACGATCTCCTCGGCGCGATCCCAGTCCTGCTGTTCAAGAATACGCACCTGATAACCTGACAGCGTAAGCATCTTCTCGAATAGCCGTCCCATCTGACCGCCACCGCCGACGATCACCACCGGGCGTAACGTTGGACAGAGCGTTTTAAATCCTTTGTCATTCTCGCTGGAGTATGACTCACGCATTACCCGACGTAATACATCTTCAATCAGATCCGGCGGTACGCCGAGCGATTCCGCCTCTGCACGGCGAGAAGCCAGCATAGACGCCTCCCGCTCAGGCACGTAAATCGGTAACCCAAAGCGGCTTTTTACTTCACCAACCTCGGCAACCAGTTCAAGACGGCGCGCCAGCAAATCCAGCAACGCCTTATCCACTTCATCAATTTGATCGCGTAATGCGGTCAATTCAGCCACCATAACCCACCTCTTAAGCCAGGCGCGTCGCCAGCTGGCCGTTCAAGTCTTTATTAATTTCACGCAACAACGCATCCGTCGTTTCCCAGCTAATGCAGGCATCAGTTACGGACACGCCGTATTTCATTGCGCTGCGCGGCTGCTCGGAAGACTGGTTGCCTTCGTGAATATTGCTTTCAATCATCAGACCGATGATTGAACGGTTGCCATCTTTAATTTGTGCAACCGCAGACTCTGCCACGGCAGGCTGGCGACGGTAATCTTTGTTGGAGTTACCATGACTGCAATCTACCATCAGTGATGGTCGCAGTCCCGCCTGCTCCATTTCTTTTTCACACTGAGCGACATCTGCCGGGCTGTAGTTCGGTGCTTTACCACCGCGCAAGATCACGTGACCGTCCGGATTACCCTGCGTTTGCAGTAGTGCCACCTGCCCGGCCTGGTTAATACCTACAAAACGGTGCGACTGGGCCGCCGCACGCATAGCGTTAATCGCTGTCGCCAGGCTACCGTCAGTGCCGTTTTTAAAACCAACCGGCATCGACAGACCCGACGCCATTTCACGGTGAGTTTGCGATTCAGTCGTACGCGCACCGATCGCGGACCAGCTAAACAGATCGCCCAGGTACTGTGGACTGTTGGGATCCAATGCTTCTGTCGCCAGCGGCAGCCCCATATTCACCAGTTCAAGCAGCAGCTGACGCGCAATTTTCAGACCGGCTTCTACATCAAAAGAGCCATCCATATGAGGATCATTAATTAACCCTTTCCAGCCGACGGTGGTACGGGGTTTTTCAAAATAGACGCGCATCACCAGGTAGAGGCTATCGCTGACCTCTGCGGCAAGGGTTTTAAATCGACGAGCATATTCCAGAGCAGCTTCAGGATCATGAATTGAGCAAGGACCACACACCACCAGCAAACGCGGATCGCGACCGGCGATGATGTCAGAAATTGTTTTGCGCGACTGAGCAATTTGCTCCTCTTGCGCCAGGCTCAATGGGAACGACGTTTTAAGTTGTTCCGGGGTCATCAGAACCTGTTCGTCGGTAATATGTACGTTGTTCAGCGCGTCTTTTTGCATGATGGCGATCCTGTTTAGCTCGTTTGCGATAGTTATTCCTCATCGAGGAGGTAATTACGATAACACAACAGGTAAAGATTTCAATCCAAATTTCGTAAACTTTTATTTACACCAAGCTATTTACCAGCAAATACAAGCCTTGTTTTTGTACATTTAAATTTACACACATCCGGTATCAGATCCACTATGCTTTAAAAAAACCAGGGAGTATCGGCAAATGAAGCGACTCATCAGCACTGTATTGGTCTTATTGATAAGCGGATGTCAGATAGATCCCTATACCCACGCCCCTACCTGGACTGGTACCGACTGGTACGATGCCGGAATACAAGATGCTATTTCGGGGTATGTCGTTAAAGATAATGAAACGCTTGCCGACAACTACAATGACCCCGAGGTCGATCGTAGGCAATATCTTAAAGGCTACACCGAGGGACAGAGAAAAACCTGTCAGCAAGATTTTGTCTATGCAAGAGGACTGGCCGGAAAAACCTTTCCGCCAAGTTGTGACACTGTCGAAAATGTCGACCAATTACACAATGCCTGGCAAAAAGGTTCAAATGAAGGCGCTGCCTCTATAAGGCTAAATTAAACAAGAGCTTGTAATTGATCGGCGAATAAGATTTAACTTAAATCGGTAATATTGCCCATCCAGGTATAATGACGCTCTGATAAAATAATGTTATTTTGTTGCAAACAATCGCGAATGTATTTCGACGTATTACAGCTAACGCTGGTAGGTACCTTTTCATGAGCTTTTCTTACCGACTCATACTGCTACTGGCATTGCTATTGTCCGGATTACCACTGTATGCCCAAAGCGCTACGGAAGAGGCGAAATCCGTACGCTTAATGGTTTCCGGCATCGTCAGCTATACACGCTGGCCAGCGCTTTCCGGTCCACCCAAACTGTGTATTTTCTCTTCATCGCGTTTTACCAGTGTGCTACAGGATACTCGTTCCGGAGCGTTACCCTATCTTCCTGTCATCGTCCATACACAACAAGACAGTTTGGTTGCGCAGTGTGACGGTTTTTATTTTGGCAATGAGTCCCCGACATTTCAGGTGGAATTAAAGAGTCAATTTCCGACTAAGGCATTGTTATTAATTGCCGAACAGAATACCGAATGCGTTATTGGTAGCGCTTTTTGCCTCATCATAAATAATGAAGAAGTGAGGTTTTCGGTAAATATGGATGCCCTGTCACGTAGTGGTGTAAGGGTCAGTCCAGACGTATTGATGCTTGCACGGAATAATAAGCATGGATAAGGGTCTTTCTCCCATAACTCGCCCAACGTTCAAACGGACACTACGGCGTATCAGCATCGTCAGCGTTCTGGTCACCATGACGCTGATCTGGCTGCTGCTGAGCATTTCTTCCGTGCTGGCACTCAAGCAGTATGCGCAAAAAAATCTGGATCTGACCGCCGCAACCATGACCCGCTCACTTGAAGCCTCATTGGTGTTTTCTGATAGCATTGCGGCAACAGAGACACTGGCTGCGCTGGGACAACAGGGGCAATTCTCCGTTGCGGAAGTTCGTAATAAAAATCAAAAGGTGATCGCCACCTGGCGTTATAACGCCCAGGACACAACCGACAAGATCAGCGGTCTGATTAGCCACTGGCTGTTCCCGCAGCCAGTGACACAGCCTATTTTGCATAATGGCAACGTCATCGGTGAAGTGCGTCTTATTGCGCGCGATAGCGTCATCAGCCATTTCATCTATCTGTCGCTGGCCGTGTTAACTGGATGCATTTTACTGGCCTCCGGTATTGCATTAATGCTCACGCGCTATTTACACAACGGCGTTGTTGAAGCGCTGCAAAATATTACCGAGGTGGTGCACGATGTTCGCACCAACCGCAACTTCTCACGGCGAGTGTCCGAAGAGCGTATTGAAGAGTTTCATCTGTTTGCCCAGGACTTTAATAGTCTGCTGGATGAGATGGAAGAGTGGCAACTACGCCTGCAGGCCAAAAATGCCCAGCTATTACGTACCGCACTGCACGATCCTCTGACCGGGCTTGCCAATCGCGCCGCATTTCGCAGCAGTATTAACGCCCTGATGAACGATGAGGCCGCCCACAGCAGCTCCGCATTATTATTCCTTGATGGCGATAATTTTAAATTTATTAACGACACCTGGGGGCATGCAGCAGGCGACCGGGTATTGATTGAAGTTGCCAAAAGGCTGGCAGAATTTGGTGGCAATCGCCATCAACCGTACCGACTCGGTGGCGATGAGTTTGCCATGGTGCTGTACAGCGTACATTCAGAGTACGAAGTTCAACGCATTTGTACAGCGCTGTCGCAAGAATTTAACCGACCGTTTGATCTTCACAATGGTCATCTGGCAAGCATGACACTAAGTATTGGATTTGCGCTGACGTGGGAATATGCCTCTGCCGAAAAATTACAAGAACTTGCCGATCACAATATGTATCAGGCTAAACATTTGCGTTCTGAACGCATCATTAAAAAATAAGGAATTACACACATGTTGAAGCGTCTATTATCCCCACTCATTCTGATAACACTGATTCTGGCTGGCTGCCAGGCCCCTCAGGGTAAATTTACTCCCGAGCAAATTGCTGCCATGAAATCATACGGATTTACCGAAGTATCAGGCGACTGGTCGCTGGGCCTGTCTGATACCATCCTGTTTGATAAAAACGACTACAAACTGCGCCCCGAAAGTGAAAAACAGATCCAGGAAATGGCATCCAAACTGGCTGCTACCGGTCTAAACCATGCACGTTTAGATGGTCATACTGATAACTACGGCGAAGACAGCTACAACGAAACCCTTTCGCTCAAACGAGCCAACGTGGTTGCAGACGCATGGGCTCAGGGTGCCAACATCCCACGTACCAATCTGACGACCCAGGGATTGGGGAAAAAATACCCGATTGCCAGTAACCAGACCTCAAAAGGTCGTGCCGAAAACCGCCGCGTTGCGGTCGTCATCAGCACGCCTTAGTGTCTTACTCGGCTGACTGCGCCAACAGATTCTGCGAAGTTTTGTACCAGCGCAGCCAGTCAATAACCATAAACAGCAGCAAGCTCACGCCCGCAACCGGCATCGCCATTCCCAGCACACCAGCCACTGCCAGCACCGCAAATCGCCCTTTCCCGTTGAGCATCAACCAGCACTGCACCAACGTTTGTGCCGGATTCACCGCCGGACCGGCGGGTCGGCGTATCCACCACAGACGATACCCAAGCACGATCATCAGACACAAAGCAGTACCAAAGACGATGAGCAACCCCTGATTGAGCATGCCAAACAAAATCCCCATATGGAAATCGACGCCCCAACGCGTCAACTTCGCCATCAGTGGGAAATCTGCAAAGTGAGTCTGGTCAATAATCCGCATCATAGTTGTATCAACAGACACCGCATCAACCTGGGTTGGCCAGCGGCGGTCAATTTCAGTGACGGTCCAGCCATGCTGTGCATCTTTCGCCGGGCGGATCTCCAACTTTCTGGCATCAATCCCCGCAGCCTGCGCTGTGCGTAATACAGCATCAAAAAGCCCGCTGTCAATCTCGCCCACCGATGGCATTATCATGCCAGCGTGGTGTCCGGCATGCTCATCGTGAGTTTGCTGGACGCCATCAAGTTGTGTATTCACCTGCGGCGTCAACCAGCCAAAGGCTGCCCGCATGCTATCTACATTGCCCCCCGCCCACTGCGACCAGGTCAAACCGGTTGCGGAAAAAAGTAACATCCCACCCAGCAGGATCCAGCCCAGCATAACGTGCAGGCGACGGTTTTTTTGCAGTTGATTATTCAAACGACGCCTGGGTCGAGTGAAAAACCAAAGCACAATGCCGCCCAGCGCCGCTACCCACATCCAGGATGCCGCCAGTTCGCTATAAAGCCGCCCAATATCCCCCAATAGCAAGGAACGGTGCGCATAGTCGATCCACTGGCGCAGAGGTAAGATCCCGCTGGTGCCATAAACGGTCATATCGCCTGTTACCGTAAGAGCAACCGGGTCGATAAAAATCGCCCGATGTTCAGAAGGGGCCAGTACAGAGTCTGCAAACATTACCCGGGTCGTCTCTCCTGACTCAAGAGCAGGTCGTACTGCGTACACTGGTAAATGATTGCCGACGACCTGCTGCGCGAGCGCAATTTGGGCGGCCAGCAATTGCGGCTCTCCCTGTTCGGTTCCCTGTAGCGCCTGAGAGTAAAGCGCCTCTTCCAGTTGCGGTGTGGCAACGTAGAGCGTACCGGTCAGCGCCGCGACAAAAATAAAGGGACCAACGAACAGGCCGACAGAGAAATGAAGGCGTCGCAGCAAGGTTACCCATGCCGCACGCGAGGTGCAGGTGGTCATACTTTTCCTTAGAAAAAATCAAAGATCGTCATGACGCTTACGCGTACAGACGTATTTTTAGGATCAGGAAAAAGCAGACGGGTACGGTGGTGCGCGGGTATCGGGATACAGCCAGGGGAAATAAAGCCAGAACGTCAGCGTAGGATGTAGCGGCGTTTTTTTCTGTAGTAGCAGCATGCCGCACAGCAGAATAATCAGCGTCAGTATCAGCCCGGGGACATGCGCCAGCAGCACACAATAGCCACATGCTTCGCCGTGATCGACAGGCATCGTCATCAAGGCGTCGTCACCATGTTGTTCAGCATGTTCTACCATCATGCCCATATCATGATGCATGCCCGGCATAGCATTCATAGGATCGTGTTGCAAAGAGACAGAGATAAGCGGCGCGATGACGATCAGCAGGATCGCAAACAACGCGAGCCAAGCCGCGCAGCGCTGATTACCAAACCGAGAAATTGCACCAATAACCACTGTCCCTCCAATAACGACAGGGCATTGTAAATGATTTATGAATTAATGGTTAATGATGTGAGTTTTATGGCGATAAAAAAAGGGGCCAGCCTATTGGCCAGCCCCTTCTGTCAGGATGTCGCCTGAGCGATATCTTAGTTAAGACGCTCTTTGATACGAGCAGACTTACCAGTGCGCTCACGCAGGTAGTACAGTTTAGCTTTACGAACAGCACCACGACGTTTAACAGCAATGCTGTCAACTACCGGAGAGTGAGTCTGGAAGACACGCTCAACGCCTTCGCCGTTGGAGATTTTACGAACAGTGAATGCAGAGTGCAGACCGCGGTTACGAATAGCGATAACCACGCCCTCGAATGCCTGCAGACGTTTTTTGGAACCTTCAACAACCCATACTTTCACTTCCACGGTATCACCCGGACGGAAGGAAGGTACGTCCTGCTTCATCTGTTCTTGTTCAAGTTGCTTAATAATGTTGCTCATAATTTAATCTCTTATCCTGGGTAAACTGATATTGGGGGCTTACGCCTGCCCATCATGTTTATGTTGCTGTTGTGCGTGTTCCTTTTTGAACTCCGCCAGCAACCTTGCTTGCTCTTCAGTCAGAGCCAGGTTTTCCAGAAGTTCAGGTCTTCTAAGCCAGGTACGGCCCAGCGACTGCTTCAAACGCCAGCGACGTATCTCAGCGTGGTTCCCCGACAGCAAAACTGCCGGTACTTCCATCTGCTCTAACACTTCAGGTCGGGTATAGTGCGGGCAGTCCAGCAATCCATCGGCAAAGGAATCTTCCGTTGCCGATGCTTCATGACCCAGTACCCCCGGAATAAACCGAGAGACGGAATCAATCAGCGTCATCGCTGCTAATTCTCCACCGCTGAGAACGTAATCGCCGATTGACCATTCTTCATCAATTTCGGTTTGAATCACGCGCTCATCTACGCCTTCATAGCGACCGCACACCAGAATCAGCTTTTGATTCGTTGCCAGTTCGCTCACGCCCGCTTGATCAAGCTTGCGTCCCTGAGGTGACAGATAAATCACCTTCGCGCCTTCACCTGCCGCGTCTTTTGCTGCATGAATGGCATCCCGTAAAGGTTGCACCATCATTAACATCCCCGGTCCGCCGCCGTAAGGACGATCGTCCACGGTACGGTGCCGGTCATGAGCAAAGTCACGAGGACTCCAGCTCTGGATGTTCAGCAGGCCATTTTTTACTGCCCGGCCAGTTACCCCGTAATCGGTAATTGCGCGGAACATTTCTGGAAACAGGCTAACGATACCTATAAACACAAGCCAATCCCCATCACGCCGACTTTTACCGTTTATCCGGTGGTTTAAAAACCAGGATCCCAATCTACTTCGATAGTACGAGTAGCGAGATCGACTTTCTTGATAACCTGCCCATCGAGGAACGGTACTAAACGTTCCTTGATACCAAACGCATCTTTCAGGTTTGCCTTGATGACAATCACGTCATTCGAACCGGTTTCCATCATATCGACGACTTTACCGAGTTCGTAGCCTTCAGTGGTCACTACCTGGCAGCCCATAAGGTCTTTCCAGTAGTAAGTGCCATCATCCAGCGCTGGCAACTGCGAGGAATCTACGACAATTTCACAATTAGTCAGTACGTTCGCCGCATCCCGATCGTCAACGCCTTTCAGCTTGATGATCAGATCCTGATTGTGGTGCTTCCAGCTTTCCAGCTGTACTTGCTGCCACTGACCCGCCTTCTGGATAAACCAGGGCTGATAGTCAAAAATGCTTTCGGCGTCTTCAGTGGAAGAAAACACTCTGAGCCAACCACGGATACCGTAAGGAGACCCCATTTTCCCCAGAACTATGGGTTCTTTGGGTGCCTGTGCGGCGAGTTGCTTGCTCATCATGACCACCGTGACAGATTAAGCTGCTTTGTTTGCTGCTTTGATCAGCGTAGCTACGCGATCAGAAATAGTCGCGCCCTGGCCAACCCAGTGAGCGATACGATCCAGATCCAGGCGAGTGCCTTCTTCTTTTTCGTTAGCGATTGGGTTAAAGAAGCCAACGCGCTCGATGAAGCGACCGTTGCGTGCATTACGGCTGTCAGTAACAACAACCTGGTAGAACGGACGCTTTTTAGCGCCGTGACGAGCTAAACGAATAGTAACCATAACATCCTCTTGTGTGAATAAAACACCGGGCCCCATCGAGGGAAGGGACCCGGTGTCATATTAAAAGCCCGAAAATTTTACTGATTTCTGAGAAAAAAGCAATCAACAGTTAATAACTCTGCCGTAGAAGGCCGTCGGCGGCGCAGCGAGTTCGGTGCCGGCGTGCGCGCAGCCACCGCAGCGTACACGCAGTACGTGAGGATGGCGAGCACACCCCGGTGCCGAAATAGCCAGTGAGCCAGGCCGGAAAAATTAGCGCCCAGGGAAACCTGGCGGCATCATGCCCTTCATATTGCGCATCATCTTGGCCATCCCGCCCTTCTTCATTTTCTTCATCATGCGTTGCATGTCGTCGAACTGTTTCAGAAGGCGGTTAACATCTTGCACCTGCATACCGCAGCCCTGAGCGATACGGCGCTTACGCGAACCTTTGATGATTTCCGGCTTAGCACGCTCTTTCATCGTCATCGAATTGATGATCGCTTCCATACGCACCAGCACTTTGTCATCCATCTGCGATTTCACGTTGTCAGGGATCTGACCCATGCCCGGCAGCTTGCCCATCAGACTTGCCATGCCGCCCATGTTTTTCATCTGATTAAGCTGCTCTAAGAAGTCATTCAGGTCGAAACCATCGCCCTTCTTCAGCTTGCTCGCCAGCTTCTCAGCCTGCGCGCGGTCAACCTTGCTTTCGATATCTTCGATCAGCGACAGCACGTCGCCCATACCGAGAATACGCGAAGCAATCCTGTCCGGGTGGAACGGCTCCAGCGCTTCGGTTTTCTCGCCGACACCGAGGAACTTAATCGGCTTACCGGTGATATGACGAATAGAGAGTGCGGCACCGCCGCGGGCGTCACCGTCGACTTTCGTCAGCACGACACCGGTTAACGGCAGCGCTTCGTTAAAGGCTTTCGCGGTATTCGCGGCATCCTGACCGGTCATGGCATCGACAACAAACAGCGTTTCTACCGGATTGATAGACGCGTGGACCTGTTTGATTTCGTCCATCATCGCTTCGTCAACGTGCAGACGACCAGCGGTATCCACCAGCAGCACGTCGTAGAATTTCAGCTTCGCTTCTTTCAGCGCAGCGTTAACGATATCGACTGGCTTTTGGCCGACGTCAGACGGGAAGAAGTCGACTTCAACCTGCTCAGCCAGCGTTTCCAGCTGTTTGATCGCCGCCGGGCGATAAACGTCGGCAGAGACGACCAGCACTTTCTTCTTGTGCTTCTCACGCAGGAATTTACCCAGTTTCGCCACGCTGGTCGTTTTACCAGCACCCTGCAGGCCCGCCATCAGCACCACGGCCGGTGGCTGAGCGGCCAGATTCAGGGTCTGGTTTTCTTCGCCCATCGCCGCAACCAGTTCGCTACGAACGATTTTGACGAACTCCTGACCTGGGGTCAGGCTTTTGTTAACTTCATGACCAACCGCTTTCTCTTTTACGCGATTGATAAACTCACGCACTACCGGCAGCGCAACGTCAGCTTCTAGCAGCGCCATGCGCACTTCGCGCAGCGTTTCTTTAACGTTGTCTTCAGTAAGGCGTCCACGGCCACTGATATTGCGCAGCGTGCGCGACAAACGATCGGTTAAATTATCAAACATTGTCTCTCGCCTGGGGTGGAAACGGTCGGTCGCTAGCGCGACACATCAACATAATTTTGTCGCAGTATAACATGAAGCCGCCTTTGTTGTTATGCAACGGTTGGAGCAGCGGTCACGTAACGCTATACTGCTTTTCTTTATCACTGGTCAACTGTCGACACCTATATGCCCGTTTTTGCTTTGTTTGCCCTTGTCGCCTATTCCGTCAGCCTTGCGCTGATCGTTCCCGCCCTGCTGCAAAAAAACAGCGGCTGGCGGCGTATGGCTATACTTTCTGCGGTTATCGCGCTGGTGTGCCACGCTTTTGCCCTGGAAGCACGTATTTTGCCCGGTGGCGAGAGTGGACAAAACCTGAGCCTGCTGAACGTTGGTTCTCTGGTTAGCCTGATGATCTGTACGGTAATGACCATTGTGGCCTCGCGCAATCGCGGCTGGCTACTGCTGCCGATTGTGTATGCCTTTGCATTAATCAATCTGGCCTGCGCCACGTTTATGCCCAACGAGTACATTACCCACCTTGAAGCCACCCCAGGCATGATGATCCACATCGGGCTATCGCTGTTGTCCTATGCCACGCTGATCATTGCCGCTCTGTACGCGCTGCAGCTCGCGTGGATCGACTACCAGCTAAAAAACAAAAAACTGGCGTTCAACAATGAAATGCCGCCGCTGATGAGCATTGAACGCAAAATGTTTCACATCACGCAGATAGGCGTGGTTCTGCTGACGCTAACCCTGTGCACTGGCCTGTTTTACATGCACAACCTGTTCAGCACCGAAAATATTGATAAAGCCGTGCTCTCTATCGTGGCATGGTTTGTCTATATCGTTCTGCTGTGGGGGCATTACCATGAAGGCTGGCGCGGACGTCGTGTCGTCTGGTTTAACGTCGCAGGTGCAGGCATTCTGACGCTGGCCTATTTCGGTAGTCGCATCCTGCAGCAGCTTGTGAGTTAAGTCTTTAAGGAACCCTACGTGGAACACATCTCCACCACCACGCTCATTGTTACGCTTCTCATCATGGTGGTTATTTCAGCCTATTTTTCCGGTTCCGAAACCGGAATGATGACCCTGAACCGCTACCGCCTGCGCCACCGGGCCAAGCAGGGTAATCGTCAGGCAAAGCGCGTTGAAAAACTACTCCGTAAGCCGGACCGCCTGATAAGCCTGGTACTTATCGGCAATAACCTGGTAAACATTCTCGCCTCCGCGCTTGGCACCATCGTCGGGATGCGTCTGTATGGCGATGCGGGCGTAGCGATTGCCACCGGGGTGCTGACCTTTGTGGTGCTGGTTTTTGCTGAAGTACTGCCAAAAACCATCGCCGCGCTGTATCCCGAAAAAGTCGCCTATCCCAGCAGTTTCTTACTGGCGCCACTCCAAATTCTGATGATGCCGCTGGTGTGGTTGCTGAACACCATTACCCGTCTGCTGATGCGCATGATGGGCATCAAAACAGATATCGTGGTAAGTGGTTCACTGAGTAAAGACGAACTACGAACGCTGGTGAATGAATCACGCTCGCAAATCTCGCGCCGTAATCAGGATATGCTGCTGTCGGTACTGGATCTGGAAAAAATCAGCGTCGACGACATCATGGTGCCGAGAAACGAAATCATTGGGATTGATATCAACGACGACTGGAAATCAATCATACGTCAGCTATCGCACTCCCCGCACGGCCGCATTGTGCTCTACCGCGACTCGCTGGACGATACCATCAGTATGCTGCGCGTACGCGAAGCCTGGCGCCTGATGGCAGAGAAAAAAGAGTTCACCAAAGAGACCATGCTGCGCGCCGCCGATGAGATCTATTACGTCCCTGAAGGAACACCGCTCAGCACCCAGCTGATCAAATTTCAGCGTAATAAAAAGAAGGTCGGCCTGGTGGTCAACGAATATGGCGACGTTCAGGGTCTGGTGACGGTCGAAGATATCCTGGAAGAGATTGTCGGCGACTTCACCACCTCCATGTCACCGACGCTTGCCGAGGAAGTTACCCCACAAAATGATGGTTCAGTGATTATTGACGGCAGCGCCAACGTACGCGAAATCAATAAAGCCTTTAACTGGCACCTGCCGGAAGACGATGCGCGAACCGTAAACGGTATTATTCTTGAAGCGCTGGAAGAGATTCCGGTGGCCGGTACGCGGGTGCGAATAGGTCAGTACGATATCGATATTCTCGACGTGCAGGATAATATGATTAAACAGGTGCAGGTCTTGCCGGTGAAACCGCTGCGGGAGAGCGTGGCGGACCAGAGATGATAATATCGCGCCGGGTAACGCATCTGCATTACCCGGCGCGAAAGGCTGATTAGCCCTTGGCTTTCGCCACAGACACCATCGCCGCGCGGATGGTACGTCCGTTCAGGGTATAACCTTTCTGCATCACCATCAGTACGTTACCAGCGGCAACGTCGTCAGACTCAACCATGGCAATCGCCTGATGCACATTCGGGTCCATCGGTACATCGATATCCGCAACCACCTGCACGCCAAACTTCGCCACCACATCCAGCATCGACTTACGAGTCAGTTCGATACCTTCGATCATCGCGGTCATGGCGTCGTTGCCTTTGTCCGCTACTTCCAGCGCACGATCCAGGCTATCCAGCACCGGTAGCAATTCGTTAACGAATTTTTCCAGCGCGAACTTATGCGCCTTTTCTACGTCCAGTTCAGTACGACGACGCAGATTCTCCATTTCCGCTTTGATGCGCAACAGGCTGTCACGCTCGCGCGTTTCGGCTTCAGCAAGCTGAGCTTCCAGATTCGCAATTTTTTCATCGCGCGGATCCACCTGCTCAGCAGAAGCGTCTGGTTCTACCGCCTCAACTTCTTCGTGCTGATCCATGATAATTTCTTCCGGGGTTTGCCCCTCAGGCGTTTTCTGTTCTTTACTACTCATGAATTTCTCCGCGTTTTTTCGCATTCATCTCGCTAACTTGGCTTATTATGGGGATAAGATTCAGGGATTCAAGGGAAGTACTCACATTGTCACTCATCTTCGCTACAAGGACCTCGAGAAAATGAATAAACATTTCAAGTGTATTGGCATTGTGGGGCATCCACGCCACCCCACTGCACTGACCACACATGAAATGCTTTACCGCTGGCTGTGCACAAAAGGGTATCAGGTTATCGTGGAGCAACAAATCGCCCGCGAACTACAGCTAAAAAATGTGCAAACCGGCACGCTGGCAGAAATTGGTCAGCAGGCGGACCTCGCGGTAGTGGTTGGCGGAGATGGCAACATGCTCGGTGCTGCGCGTACTTTGGCACGCTATGACATTAAGGTCATCGGGATCAACCGTGGCAACCTGGGCTTTCTCACCGACCTTGACCCGGACAATGCCCATCAGCAGCTAGCCGATGTGCTGGAAGGCCACTACATCAGTGAAAAGCGCTTTTTACTTGAAGCTCAGGTGTGCCAGCAAGATTGCCAGAAGCGTATCAGTACCGCGATCAATGAAGTGGTGCTGCATCCGGGTAAAGTCGCGCACATGATTGAATTTGAAGTCTATATTGATGAGGTCTTTGCGTTTTCCCAGCGTTCAGACGGGCTGATTATTTCCACGCCAACCGGTTCTACCGCCTACTCGCTCTCTGCCGGCGGTCCCATCCTGACGCCTTCTCTGGATGCTATTACGCTGGTACCGATGTTCCCGCACACGCTCTCAGCGCGACCGCTGGTGATCAACAGTAGCAGCACCATTCGCCTGCGCTTCTCACACCGCCGTAGCGATCTCGAAATTAGCTGCGACAGCCAGATTGCCCTGCCTATACAGGAGGGTGAAGACGTGTTGATTCGCCGCTGTGATTATCATTTAAACCTGATTCACCCTAAAGATTACAGCTATTTCAATACATTAAGCACCAAGCTTGGCTGGTCAAAAAAATTATTCTAATTTAACGCCAACCTCTTTACTGTATAAAAAACCAGTTTATACTGTATGTAATTACAGTTATGGTTTTTCATACAGGAAAACAGCTATGTTGGCACAACTGACCATCAGCAATTTTGCTATCGTTCGTGAACTTGAGATCGATTTTCAGAGCGGAATGACCGTCATCACCGGTGAGACCGGGGCGGGTAAGTCCATTGCCATTGATGCCCTCGGTTTGTGCCTTGGCGGACGTGCCGATGCCGACATGGTACGCGCTGGCGCTACGCGTGCCGATCTATGTGCCCGCTTCTCCCTGAAAGACACGCCAGCGGCGCTGCAATGGCTCGAAGAAAACCAGCTTGAAGAAGGCCGTGAATGCTTGCTACGCCGCGTTATCAGTAGCGATGGGCGCTCCCGTGGCTTTATCAACGGCACCGCGGTACCGCTGTCACAGCTTCGCGAGCTCGGCCAGTTGTTAATTCAAATCCACGGCCAGCACGCGCATCAACTGCTGACGAAATCTGAACACCAAAAATCCCTGCTGGACGGCTATGCCAATGAATCGTCCCTTATTCAGGAAATGGCGGCGCGCTATCAGCTGTGGCATCAGAGCTGCCGCGACCTGGCGCATCATCAGCAGCAAAGCCAGGAACGTGCTGCCCGGGCAGAACTGCTGCAGTACCAGTTGAAAGAACTGAACGAATTTAACCCGCAGGTGGGTGAGTTTGAGCAGATCGATGAAGAGTACAAGCGCCTGGCTAACAGCGGACAGTTGCTCACCACCAGCCAACAGGCGCTGGCTATCCTGGCAGATGGCGAAGACGCTAATCTGCAAAGCCAACTGTACACGGCAAAGCAGTTGGTCAGCGAACTGGCGGGTATGGACAATAAGCTTTCCGGTATTCTGGACATGCTTGAAGAGGCGACCATTCAACTCAGCGAAGCCAGCGACGAGCTACGCCACTATTGTGACCGGCTGGATCTGGATCCTAACCGGTTATTCGAGCTTGAGCAGCGTATCGCAAAACAAATTTCTCTGGCGCGCAAACACCATGTCGCACCTGAAGCGCTCCCGCAGTTCTATCAATCCCTGCTGGATGAACAGCAGCAACTTGACGATCAGGCGGACTCACTCGAAACCCTCACCCTTGCGGTGAACACTCATCACAAGCTGGCACTGGAAACAGCAATGACGCTGCATCACCAGCGGCAGCACTATGCTCAGGAGTTAGGGCAACTCATTACAGAGAGCATGCACGCACTTTCTATGCCGCACGGACTCTTTTGCATTGAGGTGAAGTTTGATGAACACCATCTGAGCGTAGACGGTGCCGATCGCATTGAATTTAAGGTCACCACCAACCCGGGCCAGCCGTTACAGCCTATTGCTAAAGTCGCATCCGGCGGGGAGCTGTCGCGTATTGCGCTGGCAATCCAGGTGATCACCGCGCGTAAAATGGAAACACCAGCACTGATTTTCGATGAAGTGGACGTTGGTATCAGTGGTCCAACGGCAGCGGTTGTCGGCAAGCTGCTGCGCCAACTCGGTGAATCCACGCAGGTCATGTGCGTCACGCACCTGCCGCAGGTTGCCGGTTGCGGGCATCAACACTTCTACGTCAGCAAAGAAACCGACGGCGCGATGACCGAAACACATATGCAACCACTGGATAAACGCGCGCGCCTGCAGGAGCTCGCTCGCTTACTTGGCGGTAGCGAAGTCACGCGCAATACCCTCGCAAATGCAAAAGAACTGCTGGCAGCATAAACTTTTTTCTCTTGTAACGGTCTGAGTTCAACATAAAATCGCCGTCCGACCCGACAGCAAAAGGTTTTAAAGTGGTGAAAGGTCTATTATCATCGGCATATTACATATGAGCCGCGTACTGCTCGGGCCCGAAAAGGAATCAAATCACTATGCGCTGTAAAACGCTGACTGCTGCTGCAGCAGTACTACTGATGTTGACCGCAGGCTGTTCCACTCTGGAGCGAGTGGTTTATCGTCCTGACATCAACCAGGGAAACTATCTGACTGCTAACGATGTATCCAAAGTTCGTGTGGGTATGACACAACAGCAGGTTGCTTATGCACTGGGAACACCGATGATGTCCGATCCTTTTGGTACCAATACCTGGTTCTATGTGTTCCGTCAGCAACCGGGACATGAAGGCGTAACGCAGCAAACGCTGACTCTGACCTTTAATAGCAATGGTGTGTTGACCAATATTGATAACAAGCCAGCATTGACCAGTAATCAATAAGCTGGTCTTCAGATAGCAAAAAAGGTGCTCAGTGAGCACCTTTTTTATTACCTGCTATTTGTTGGCAGATTTCTCAGCCCGCTTCCTGCGCAACTCTTTCGGATCGGCAATCAATGGCCGGTAGATTTCTACCCGATCGCCGTCATGTACGACATCAACAAGTTTTACCGGACGGCTGTAGATCCCAACTTTGTTTTTGCTGAGATCGATATCAGGGCGCAATTCCAGTAATCCAGATGCGCGAATGGCCTCTTCAACCGTCGCGCCCTCTTGCAGCGTCACGCGCTGTAAATATTGCTTTTCGGGTAGCGCGTACGCTACCTCGACGACCATTTTAGCCGACACTGACACTGTAAACCTCTTTTGCACGCACCGTGAAGGCCTGCACCATGTTCGATGCCAGCTCTTTAAAGATACGGCCGAACGCCAGTTCAATTAGCTTGTTAGTGAACTCAAAATCGAGCTGAAACTCAATGCGGCACGCTTCCTGACTGAGTGGCGTAAACTTCCACCCGCCAATAAGTTTTTTGAAGGGGCCATCGACCAGATGCATCAGGATGCTCTGGTTATTGGTCAACTGGTTGCGCGTAGTGAACGTTTTGCTAATCCCTGCTTTAGACACATCCACCGCTGCCGTCATCTGTCCCGGAGTCGATTCCAGAACGCGGCTTCCGGTGCAACCCGGTAAAAACTGGGGGTAGGATTTCACATCATTCACTAGCTGATACATCTGTTCCGCACTGTAAGGTACTAAAGCGGTCCGGCTAATCTGAGGCATAACAATTTCCATCTATATCAATCGAGCAAATAATACCATTTATCATCCGCTAAAAAAAACGCTATAGCCCAACTCGTGCTAAGATAGCGCCTTGCGCCCCGCTGGATGAAATGGGGTGTTTTTCGATTCCAGATTACCTATACTGAGCGGCATTATGACGAAGAAAAAAGCACACAAACCTGGCTCAGCCACAATCGCGCTTAACAAACGCGCACGACACGAATACTTTATCGAAGAAGAGTTCGAAGCGGGACTCGCTCTGCAGGGCTGGGAAGTCAAATCCCTGCGCGCGGGTAAAGCCAACATCAGCGACAGCTATGTCATTCTTAAAGACGGTGAAGCTTACCTGTTTGGCGCCAACTTCATCCCCATGGCGGTTGCTTCAACGCACGTGGTCTGCGATCCCACCCGTACCCGTAAGCTGCTGTTAAACCAACGTGAGCTCGACTCGCTGTATGGTCGAATGAACCGCGAGGGTTACACCGTTGTGGCGCTGTCACTGTACTGGAAGAATGCCTGGTGCAAAGTGAAAATTGGCGTCGCGAAAGGTAAGAAACAGCACGATAAACGCTCCGATGTGAAAGAGCGTGAGTGGCAGGTGGATAAAGCACGTATTATGAAAAATGCTGGCAGATAACACCTTCGTTTTGTGACCAGTCTCTCATTACGGGACTGGTCCTTATTATTTAGTTATTGAAATCGCCCTAATATATTCACCGTATTTATAGTTCCACATTACTGAATCGTTCAGACATCGAATAATCTACGCCTTTATTTCCTGGCGCTTATAGACTAATAAAATAAAACATCAAGAACCTCCTCGCTTTATTTCCCTTAACCAAAATAACACTATTATTACTGATGTTTATTATATACCCCCGCTATCATTAAAAAAATAAACTCATTAAATACATGTAGTTACAATGCATTTCGGTCTATAAAAAACTTTGCTTTTAATCCATCTAAAATATCAATCACTGTTTTTAATATGAAGAAGTTGCAGAATACTTTCTTTCTGACTATATCATCTAATACGAAAGAACTATTCAACGCCGAGGCCAACTCTTACCAGCTAATCGAACCGACATCGTTGTGATCTAATCAATGAAACCACATGTGTAAATTCATCCTCAGGATGAACGGGGCACCTGTCTGCTCATTTTCCCAGAACGCTGTTGCGGAATAATTCCCCCGGCAAGCCATCAGGAGTGAACATATGCGTCATATCGCCGTTGTATCAAAGTTGACTGGTGTATCTACGAATATCGAAACCTCCGAAGTGACGCTCAGTACCCCGTCCATCGTGAAGTTATCCGTTTCGCGTGAGGACATCAGCCAACTGACTCGTGTTAATCAGGATCTGGTAGTCACGCTCCGTTCAGGCGACGTTATCACGATTAAAAACTTCTATGTTGCAAATGGCAGTGATAAAAGCCAGCTCGTTCTCGAAGACAGCAACGGTGCTCTCTGGTGGGTTCAGGATACCGACGGCGCGTTCCACTTCCAGCATCTGGACGATCTCACACCGCTGATGGCGGCCGAAGGCAGTCATGACGGTGGTGCCATCTGGCCGTGGGTTCTCGGCGGGGTAGCGGCTGCGGGTGGCATTGCCCTCGCGGCAGGTGGCGGTGGTGGTGGCGGTGGTGGGAATAATCCTGGTAACGGGAATAACCCTGGCGATGGTGACGGTAACGGGAACGGGAATAACCCCGGCGATGGTGACGGGAACGGGAACGGGAATAACCCCGGCGATGGTGGCGGCAACGGGAACGGGAATAACCCCGGCGATGGTGGCGGCAACGGTAACGGGAATAACCCCGGCGATGGTGGCGGCAACGGTAACGGGAATAACCCCGGCGATGGTGACGGCAATGGTAACGGGAATAACCCCGGCGATGGTGACGGCGAAACTCCACCGATAACACCTGCGATCCCGGGTGTGCCTGTCATCACCAGCGTCATTGATAACCAGGAACAAAATACTGGCATCGTAAATCAGCAGGATACCACCAACGACAATACCCCTACACTTCAGGGGACGGGCCCCGCGAATACCACGTTGCATATTTACGATAACGGCACTGAAATTGGCCAGATCACCATCGATGCTAGCGGTAACTGGATGTTCACACCATCCCCACCGCTTACAGATGGCACTCATCAGTTTACAGTCAGCGCGTCGAACAGCGCAGGCAGCAGTGGCATGTCGGACAGCTGGGTCATTATCATCGATACCCTCGCCCCTGATGCGCCTGAACTCTCTCAGGAACTCGACGATGTCGGCTCCATTCAAGGGCTTATCGCCAGTAACGCCGTGATTGACGATGACACACCGACGCTCTCAGGTACCGGTGTTGCCGGCAATCTCATCAGCATCTATGACAATGGTATTTTGATTGGTACAAAGTTGGTTGATGAGAACGGTGACTGGACATTCACACCAGGTACACCGCTGAGCGAAGGCATCCACAATCTGACGCTAACGCAAACCGATCCTGCGGGTAACGTCAGTGCAGAAACCACCGTGCCAACCTTTACCGTCGATACCACCCCGCCTCCGGCGGCAGCGATTACCAACGTCAACCCGGAAGGGACAACGGTAACCGGCAGCGCAGAGCCTGGCAGCACGGTCAGTATTATCGGCAGTAATAATCAGCTGCTGGGTTCGGCCATTGTTGGTTCAAGCGGCAATTTCACCATCGCAATTTCACCGTCGCAGACCCACGGTGAATCGCTTACCGCAAAAATTCATGACGAAGCCGGCAACGTCGGGCCTGATACCACCTTCACAGCGTCAAACTCAGGCTACCCTGGCGTACCGGTTATCGTTAGCGTGATGGATGACGTCGCCCCGTCAACCGGGCCGTTGAACAATAATCAGGCGACTAACGATAACAAGCCCACACTTTCAGGTACAGCCGAAGCCAACAACACGGTTAAAATTTACGACAACGGCGTAGAGGTCGACAGCGTACAGGCTGATGGCAACGGCAACTGGAACTGGACATCAAGTTCACCGCTGGATGACGGCCCACACACCTTCAGCGTCACCGCAACCAACCAGTCTGGTACCGGGGGCATGTCGCTCGCATTCAACATCGATGTCGATACCCAGCCGCCGTCATCGCCGGACGAACTGAGCGTTTCCGCCGATGGTTCCGTCGTTACGGGAACTGCCGAACCCGGCAATACCGTGGTAATCACCGACCGTAACAGCAACCCAATTGGCAGCGGCGTCGTCGGGCCGGATGGTTCATTTATCATCACTATCAAGCCACCTCAAACCAATGGCGAAACGCTAACCGCCATCGCCACCGATCCAGCCGGAAATTCCAGTCCACCGGAAACGACGCTTGCACCGGACATTACCGCCCCACAACCACCTACAGACCTGGTGATTAATGGCGCAGGCGACCAGGTCACCGGCAAAGCCGAACCCAATAGTACGGTCAACATCCAGGATCCGCGCGGTAATGTTATTGGCACAACGACGGCCACTGCTGATGGGGACTTCACGGCAACGCTGGTTCCACCGCAGACCAACGGCGAGATCCTTACTGCAAACGCGACTGATGCAGCAGGTAACGAGGGGGGCAATACCTCCGTAACCGCGCCAGACACCACGGCGCCGGATGCACCAACAGACGTTATCGTCGCCGGAAATGGAGGCTCAGTGAGCGGCCACGCAGAAGCCGGAAGCACCGTCACCGTCAAAGACAGTGGCGGTCATATTATTGGCGAGGGTCAGGCGGACAACGGCGGCAATTTCACCGTTTCGATTACACCGGCACAAATCAACAGCGAAACCGTAAACGTCACGGCGACGGACGGCAAAGGCAACGAAAGCCTGCCAACGTCCGCAAAAGCCCCGGATCTCACGGCACCTGAACAGCCCATTATTATTGCTGTCACTGACGATGTTGCGGATTTCACCGGTCCCATTGATAACAATGGATTCACTAACGATGATAAACCTGAAATAAAAGGCACTGCCGAAGCGGGGTCTAAGGTTAAAATTTACGACAATGGCGCATTGTTAACCACCGTTACCGCCGATATCAATGGTAACTGGAACTACACCCCCACCTCGGCGCTAACGCAGGGAGCACACGTATTTACAGTGACGGCTACCGACGCCGCCAATAACACCAGCCCCTCTGCCAGCTGGAAGATCATTGTCGACAGCATCGCTCCCACAGTACCGGCCATTACGCTTATCAACGATGACGTAGGAACCATCACCGGCAACGTCGCGAACAATGGGGTCACCAACGATAAAACACCCACGTTCTCAGGGACAGGGGAGCCAGGATCGCTGGTGACGCTGTATGATAATGGCCTGCAGATGACGGTTATTCTTATCGACAGGTCAGGCGTATGGAGCCATAGCGTTCCAACAAAAGAGGCTCTCACCGAAGGCACCCACTATTTTACGGTAACCGCAACGGACGCCGCCGGTAACGTCGTCACCGCTCCTCCTGTCATCGTGACCGTTGACACTCAGGCTCCCGCAACGCCCTTCATTGGGAGCGCCACGGACGACGTAGGCAGTGTGCAAAGCGACCTGGCCACTGGCGGACGTTCAGACGATACCTTGCCGCTGCTGAAAGGCACCGGAGAAGTCGGATCCACCATTACTGTCTACGATGGTGCCACGCCAGTAGGTACCGTTACCGTCGGGATGGGAGGAGGCTGGAGTTTTCAGATAACCCAACCTCTGAGTGAAGGCCCACACGCGCTGTCGGCTATCGCGACAGATAAGGCGGGTAATGCCAGCAGCGCCGGAAATTTCACGCTGACTATTGATACTACCCCACCGGCCGCCCCGGTTATCACCTCAGCAGAGGGTCTTATTGGCAGTGATACAAAACCGCTGGCGAACGGCGGGAGCACCAAAAGCGAAAACCCCAAGCTGTCCGGTACCGGAGAACCGGGTGCGACGATTACCGTCTTTGATAACGATGTCCGTCTGGGGACTACTTCCGTGCAGCCAAACGGCACCTGGACATTTACCCCGACCTCGCTTGTGGAAGGTCCGCATAAATTCACGGCGACAGCGACCGATATTGCAGGCAATACAGGCATTCCGTCAGCGGGCTTTACACTGACGGTGGATAATCTGCCACCAACGAAACCCGAACCACCGACCATCACTGATGATACCAATCCGATAACCGGCATTATCACCAACGGCATCACCAACGATACCACGCCAACCTTCAGCGGTACCGGGAGCGCAGGGGATGTTATCGCCATCTATCTTGATGGCCGAACCGAACCGCTGGGCACGGCAACGGTAGGTGCGGATGGTAACTGGAGCTTTACGCCAACCGATCCGATTAATCAGGACAGTTACCAGGTCACCCTTACCGCAACCGATCCGGCAGGCAACGTCAGTCCACGCTCGGATGCCATTACCCTGGGCATCGACACAATGCCGTCCGCTCCGCCAGTTATCACCGCAGTTTATGATGACGTTGGTAACGTCAAAGGCGATCTTGCGCCCGGCGCCGTAACCGATGACACAACACCAACCATTCGCGGTACCGGCGCTAACGGGGATATCATCACTCTGTATAACGGCAGCACGGTGATTGGCACTGCCACCGTCGTGGGCAGTATCTGGAGCATCACGCCCGGTTCGGCGCTGGCAAACGGCAGCTATACGTTGACCGCCATCGCCACCGATGCAGCAGGAAATACCAGCGACGCTTCAGGCAGTGTGTCATTTACGGTGAACAACACCACACTGATCCTGCCACAGGTCACCAATATTGAAGATAACGCCGGAGTCTTTACCGGTTCTCTAACCAGCGGCAGCGTCACGGACGATACCACCCCGACGATTAGCGGGACCGGCACACCGGGCAGTACGGTGTTAATTTTCGATGGCAGCAATCCTGTCGCGATTGCCACGACCACCGTTGCAGCGAACGGCAGTTGGAGTATAGATGTTCCCCTCACGCCCAACGTCACTCACACACTGACTTTCGGTGCCCAGGATGCCGCGGGTAACGTACTGGCGGCAGGAAATTCCGTGACGTTAATCGTCGATACCTTGCCTCCTGCAATACCAACCGTCACCAGCGTAGATCCAAACGGGACGCAGGTAAGCGGCATGGCCGATGCTGGCAGTACTGTCATCATTCGCAGCGGTAACACTATTCTCGGTCAGGGGGTGGCCGACAGATTAGGAAACTTTGCCGTCACGATTTCACCAGCGCAAACAACCGGCCAAGCACTCAATGCCATCGCCCAGGATCCCGCAGGCAATCAGAGCGATCCCACGCAATTTATCGCCACCACGTCCAACGTGCCGCATCCTCCGACCCTTGAGATCGTTGATGACGTCGCGCCCATCATGGGGGTGATTGGCAATGGTAAAACCACCAATGACATCTTACCGCTGCTGCAAGGAACGGCCACTGCAGGGGCATCAGTGACTATCTATCAAAATGGTGGGTCTATCGCCACGGTAACGGCCAATGCTATTTCTGGCGCATGGAGTTATCAGTTACCCGCCCCACTAATAAACGGCACAACCTATAATTTCACCGTGTCGCAAACCGTGAATAATGTTCCCAGCGGCCAGACACCCAATTACACCATCACCATCGATACCGTCGCCCCGCAGGCACCGACCATCACCAGTGTCATCGACGATGTCACGCCAGGTACGGGCTCATTAGATAAAGGGCAGTTCACCAACGATTCGCGCCCAACGTTCAACGGCACCGGTGAACCTGGCGCAACGATCACTATCTTTGATGGCGATGGTGCATACGCCACCACCACCGTCAACAGTAGCGGATTCTGGAGCTATACCCCAACCGATGCACTGGGAGAAGGCGTTCATAATTTTACCGTGCGTGCGACAGATGCCGCAGGCAACCAGGGCGATGCGTCCAGCAATTTCTCCATTATCGTTGATACCCTAGCCCCGGACGCCCCCTCAATTGTGACGGTAACGGACAACGTCGGCAACACTCAAATACTCACCTCCGGAAAGTCGACTAACGATAACACCCCAACGCTCGCAGGTATTACCGAAGCGGATTCAGTTATCACCATCCGCGACAATGGCGCGATAATCGGCACGACCACCAGCGACGCAGACGGCAACTGGAGCTTTACGCCGCTTCCCGCGCTGAGTGAAGGTAACCATTCGTTGAGCGCAACCGTCACCGATGGCGCGGGCAACATTAGCCCGGCAACGCCGCCGTTCCTGTTGGTTGTCGACACACTGCCGCCCGCCGCACCGGTCATCACCTCGGTGATTGACGATCAGCCAGGCAACACGTCGCTGACTAACGGGCAACTGACCAACGATGCGCGACCAACGTTGAACGGCAAAGGAGAAGCCGGTGCCACCATTACGATAAAAGATAAGGGCGTCGAAATAGGTACTACGCAAGTAGACGGCTCAGGCAACTGGACTTTCACACCGGAAAATGCGCTAGGCCAGGGGCAACATGTCTTCACCGCAACGGCCACAGACCAGGCCGGTAATACGGGCGGGGCATCCACCGCCTTTACCCTCGAGCTTGATTCCGTGGCACCGCAAGCGCCGATCATTAGTAATGTGCAGGACAACACGGCCCCCACCACCGGGCCAATAGGTAACGGTCAGACGACCAACGAAACCCGCCCGGCGCTGAACGGTAGCGGTGAAGTTGGCGCGACTATTACTATTCTGAGTGACGGCTTACCCATTGGCACAACCACCGTCGGCGCAGGCGGCACCTGGAGCTTTACCCCAACCGACGCGCTGAGTAGCGGCCTGCATACGCTGACCGCCACCGCCACCGACAGCGCGGGCAATACCAGCCCTGCTTCCAGTGGCTTTACGCTGACGGTTGATACCGTATCGCCGAATGCACCAGTCATCACGCAGGTCAGCGATGATGTCGGCCCACTGACCGGAAATCTGAACAACGGCCAGGCGACAAACGATGCGCGCCCTACCCTCAACGGTACGGCGGAGGCCAATTCAACGGTCAAAATCTATGACAACGGCACGCTTATCAGCACGGTTTCAGCAGACGGGAATGGGGTATGGAATTTCACGCCGGGGAGCGATCTGGGCAACGGCAGCCACACGTTGACAGTGACATCCACCGACGCGGCTGGCAACGTCAGTGCGTCATCTTCCGGGTTTACCCTGATTGTGGATACCGTCGCCCCACAGGCCCCCACCATCATTCAGGCATATGATGACGTGCCTCCTGGTACCGGTACGCTGTCGAGCGGCGCCTGGACCAACGACACCCGCCCCGTACTGAGCGGCTCCGCAGAGGCCAATGCCCGGATTGCCATTTACGACAACGGTACGCTGCTGACGACGGTAACGGCGACGATAGATGGCTCTTGGGAATATCTGCCTTCTACGCTGGGCAACGGTCAGCATGTGTTTACCGCCATCGCCACCGATGCCGCCGGGAACGTCAGCCCTGCTTCAAGCAGATTTATTATTAATATTGATACAGTGGCACCATCAACACCGCTCCTGACCTCGGTGGTAGATGACGTCACAGGCGGCGTGTTCAATGCCGTACTGAGCAACGGGCAACTGACCAATGATGCCCGCCCTACGCTCAATGGCACCGCTGAAGCAGGCAGCACCGTCAGTATTTTCGACGGCAGCACGCTGCTCGGCACCGCCCTCGTGCAAAGCAACAGCACCTGGTTGTTTACCCCCACCGCTCCTCTGGGGAATGGTTCACATACCTTTACCGTCACCGCCACCGACCCTGCAGGTAACACCAGCGGTGCAACGGCGGGCTTTACGATTAACGTGGACACCATCGCCCCCACACTGCCGTCGATTAGCAGCATTATTGATGATGTCGGCCCCAATACCGGATCGATTGGCAACAACCAGCCCACCAATGACGCGCTCCCCACGTTAAACGGTACCTCGGAAGCCAATGCCCGGATCGATATTTATGACAACGGCAACTTTGTGACCAGCGTAACGGCGGACGACAGCGGCAACTGGAATTACACCCCGTCCGCCGCACTGGGTCAGGGGCCCCATTCATTTACTATTACCGCAACGGACAGCGCGGGTAATACCAGCGGCATGTCGGCTGCCGCTGCAATTGTGGTCGATACCGTCGCACCGGGTGTTCCCACCGGTCTTGCGGTTAACGCCAATGGCACCGTGCTGACTGGCGTTGCCGAAGCCAACAGTACGGTGATCGTCACGACCAGCGGCGGCACCGTGCTCGGTACCGCCACGGCCAATGCCTCCGGCAATTTCACCTTCACCCTGAATCCGCCGCAGATCAGCGGACAAACGCTACTGGTTAGCGCGCAGGATGCCGCCGGGAATACCGGCACGCCAGGCAGCGCGCTGGCCCCGTTTACCGGGGTGCCACCCGCGCCGATTATCGCCAGCGTCTTTGATGATATTGGTACGGTCACCGGCAACGTCGCCGCCGGGAAAACCACCAACGACACCCGCCCTACGCTCAGCGGCACGGCGCAGGCCAACGCCGTCGTCAGCCTGTACAATAATGGAACGTTGATGGGCACCACGACCGCGGACGGTAACGGACTGTGGAGCTTTACCCCTTCCGGCGCGCTCGGCGAAGGCAACCATGAGTTTACCGCCAGTGCGGCCAACGCCAACGGTTCCGGCGTGTTGTCGGGCGCATTCAGCGTGATTGTGGACACCACGCCACCGCCGCCACCCTCAGTGCTCATCAGCGCCGATGGCGGCACGGTCAGCGGCATCGCCGAAGCAGGCAGTACGGTCACTATTTCCCTGTCCGGCGGCGGCAGCATCACGGCGGTCGCCAACAGCAGCGGGATCTACAGCGTCACCCTGCCGGTTCGCCAGATTGAGGGCCAGTCATTGTCCGCTACCGCGACCGACGCGGCAGGCAACACCTCAACGCCGACCAGCATCCTTGCACCAGTCTTACCGTTATTGGCTGAAGACAACGTCACCCGCCTGGCGCTACAAACTGACTTCACGGTCACCAACGAGCACAAAAGTGATTATGGCTTTCTGCTGGTCAATGCTCTGGGTAATGTGGCGAACGTACTGGGAGACAACACCGCAAGCGTTAACTTCAATATCCAAACGGGCGGCAGCGGCGCCATCACCATCAACGCAGCAGCAACAGGCATTGTGCTGTCACTGCTGAGCACCATGGAGATTGTTATCCAGCGCTTTGACACCGGGCGCAACGCCTGGGTGACGGTGGTCGATACCGGTAAAGCCAATTTTGCCGACCTGCTGACGCTCAGCGCCTCCGGCGTAACGCTCAACTATGGCGGGCTGAGCGGCGGGGACTACCGCGTGGTCAGCTACAACACCAGCCTGCTGGCGACCGGGGCCTTCACCAGTCTGGACGTGGCAGTGGTCAAAACCAGCGCTGGATCGATCACCGGTGGCATGACCGAATCTGGCAACATCATTACCGATATCGATCCTACTAACGGGCAGGATAACGCACCTTCCGGCACGCGGGTGACGTCGATTACCGATGGCAACGGCAACGTGGTGAATATTCCTCTGAGCGGGGCTGATGTGCAGGGTAAATACGGCACCCTGCATATTAATCAGGACGGGAGTTATACCTACACCCTTACCAATAAAAACGCCTCGGTATACGGCCGCTCTGAAAGCTTCACCTATACGCTGACGCACGGCAACGACCACTCTTCGGCAAAACTGGTGGTGGCGCTGGGCCAGGGTCCGACGACCAGCACGGTGACGGCGGCAGACGATGTGGCTTCACTGACCTACGGCACCGAGGTCAGCGCGGTCGACCACGGGCCGTCAAAACAAACCGGCTTTACGCTCGCCAGCGTGGGCCTGGGGAATGTGCTGGACGTCAGTCTGGTAAACGGTTTGACCAACCCTATCAAATTCAACGTTGAAGACGGCGC
Source organism: Citrobacter sp. Res13-Sevr-PEB04-36 (assembly GCF_015672735.1). GTDB lineage: Bacteria > Pseudomonadota > Gammaproteobacteria > Enterobacterales > Enterobacteriaceae > Citrobacter. The sequence goes on from NZ_JADABY010000054.1 coordinate 36,272, forward strand.
CACCCGCACGCTGACAATTCAGGCCGACGTTCTCGGCGTGACGCTCGGCGGCTTTGATCTGTACGTCTATCGTTTTAATGACGCTATTCAGCAATACGAGAAATACCAGGTACAACCCAACTGGGTCACGGCGGTGTTAGGCGGAAAATCAAAGGATTACACCATCACACTGCCGGGCGGTGACTACCTGTTCCTGCTGAATGCCGGCGGCGGTCTGGCACTGTTGACCAGCTACACCCTGAATATTCAGGCCGATCACACCTATGCGGTAGACAGCCTGAGTGCCTCAACCAACGGTAATATTCTGGTCAATGATTCGGCGCCAGCCGGTACGGTTATCAGCGACGTGAACGGCGTTGCGGTCAACTTGACGGGCACAACACGTATTGACGGGCAGTACGGCACCCTGACTATCGATGCGAAGGGAAACTATAGCTACACGCTAAAAAGCGGGCTGGGTGCGGACAGCATCAATACACCAGACAGCTTTGTGTACACGGTCAAAGCGCCAAACGGCGATATCGGCAGCGCGTCGCTGAACATCAAGGCGACCCCACAAGCGCTGGACGCGGTGAACGACACCAGCAGCCAGATGGCGGTGACGACGTTGCAGGATACGTCTCAGCCCTTTAGCGATACCAGCGTAGGGACGGCCAGCTGGATGACCAAGCTTCTGGCCGCGACATCACAAAATGGCAGCGGCGTTATTGAAGTAGCGGCAGGTACAGCGGTGCAAAACGTAGTGCTGCACTTCAACGTGGTATCGGGTCTGGCGCTCGGCGGGCTAAACGTGGCCTGGGCACTGTATGACAGCAGCGGCAACAAGGTTGCCAGCAATTCATTCAGTGGCGGGCTACTGAGCAGCGGCAGTATCGATATTGCTCTCAACGGACTGGTGCTGCACGCCGGGAACTATCGCCTCGACTACACCGGCAGCGTCGGGGCACTGTCCATCGGGGAGATCACCATCACCCCCAGCGTAAAAGGCGCGATAGTCGATCTGGATAATTTTGAAACCGCAGGCGCCAATAGCGTCATCGGCAACATCTATGACGGCGACCATATTGCCAGCGTGCATACCCTGCTAACGGTGAATGGCGCAGGCGGCAGCACCGCCACGCTGGATCCGCTGGGCAGCAGCACCGCCAGTGCCACCATCAATGGGTTGTACGGCAAACTGACAATCGGCATTGATGGTCATTACACCTATACCCTCAACAGCGATGTCTCACTGGAATCCATCAAAACCAAAGAAACGTTCAATTACACCCTTAACGACCAGAAAGGGCATACCGATAGCGCCACGTTGACCATCGATATGAATCCACAGGTGATCAGCACCGCGGAGGCCGATCGGGTTATCGGCAGCACGTACGGCGATACGCTGATTTATCACCTGCTTAGCGCCAATAATGCAACCGGCGGCAACGGAACCGCGGACACCTGGAGTAACTTCTCGCTGGCGCAGGGAGACAAAATCGATATCGGCGATCTGTTAGTGGGTTGGAACGGGCAGAACGCCACGCTCGGCAATTATCTCACCGTGTCCACCAACGGTAACAACACGGTGGTGTCCATCGACCGCGACGGTACGGGCGCCACCTATCAATCAGCCAGCCTTGTGACACTGGAGAACGTACACACCACGCTCGATGAGCTGATCCAACAAAATCATATTGTGACCTGACGTTTGAACCAGAACGCTAAAACGCCATAACAACAGCCCCGGATGCCATGACGTCCGGGGCAATAACAGCCGTCACTGCCGTATTTTGTAAGGGATAAACGATGAGAAATGTCACCTCTGTCGCTTTACTGCTGGCATTCACGCTCTGTTCACTGCGGGGCAATGCCGAAGATGAACCACAAATCATTACGCCAGAAGGACTGGCGACCAGCCAGATGCTCCCCTCTCTGGATGGGTCGGTGGCCGAACTCCCGCTGAGCGCCGCCGCGCCCGGCAATCTGACGCTTAACGATGCGGTAAGCCGCGCCGTGAGTTGGCATCCGGCTATTCGTGAATCCATCGGCAAACTGCTCTCGCAAAATGAGCAGATCGACGTGGCGAAATCGAAATATTATCCGCAGGTCACTGCCGGGGTGAACAACGGCTACAGCAATACCTATAACGATCATGGTTTCAGCCCGTCACTGGTTATCTCGGTCTCGCAAATGCTGTATGACTTTGGCAAAGTCGCCAGTCAGGTACGTGCCGAAACCGCGGGAGCCGCCCAGCAGCAGGCCAACGTTTTACTCAGCATTGACACCGTCGCCCACGAAACCGCCAACGCCATTGTGCAGGTACAGTCCTGGCAGCAAATGGTCGACGCCGCCGAAGCGCAACTCTCCGCCCTGAACGGCATTGGCAGGCTAACCCGGCAACGCAACGACGAAGGGGCCACGTCGCTCTCTGACGTTGTACAAACCGACGCACGTATCGAATCCGCCCGTTCGCAACTGGCGCAGTATCAGGCGAACCTCGACAGCAGCAAGGCGACACTGATGAGCTTTCTTGGCTGGAACTCGCTCAACGGCGTCAGCAACGAGTATCCTGTGAAACTGGACAGCAGCTGCGACATCACCAAGCCTGATGACAGGCTGGTACCTGCGGTGCTGGCGGCCTGGGCGCAGGCTAATGTCGCACAGGCCAATCTGGATTACGCCAACGCGCAGATGACGCCCACCATCTCTCTCGAACCTTCCGTGCAGCACTATCTCAATGACAAATATCCCAGCCATGAGGTGCTCGACAAAACACAGTACTCTACGTGGGTAAAAGTCGAGATGCCGTTGTATCAGGGAGGCGGACTCACCGCCCGGCGCAACGCCGCCGGCCATGCGGTAGACTCGGCGCAGTATTCTGTTCAGCGTACCCGACTCGACGTGCGCCAGAAACTGCTCGAATCCCGCAGCCAGGCGATGAGCCTTGCCACAGCCCTGCAGATCCTGCGCCGCCAGCAACGGCTGAGCGAACGCACGCGCGAACTGTATCAGCAGCAATATCTGGATCTCGGCTCTCGTCCACTGCTCGACGTGCTTAATGCCGAGCAGGAGGTGTATCAGGCCCGCTTTGCCGAACTGCAAACCCAAAGCCAGCTTCGTCAACTCCAGCTGAACTGCCTCTACAATACCGGCACGCTGCGCCAGGCGTTCGCCCTCAACAATCGCAGCATCCAGTCAGTGGAGATCCAGCTATGAGCCGCGTCGAGCCGGGTGCAGAAGAGACGATTAGCGAGCCTGCCCTGAACCTGTGGGCGCAGGCCATTAGCCATATTGCCAGCCACTATCGCGTCACCTGCTCGCCCGGCGCGATTCAGGCCAACGCCCCGTGGTTTGCCGGAAAAAATAAACCCCTCGCTCTGACGCAGCTCGCGCGCCAGGCGGGGCTGTCGTTTCATGCGCTGGATACCACAAAACAGCTGTTCAGCCAGTGGCGTTTACCGGTTGTGGCGGAGCTACGCGACGGCCAAATGATGGTGATAGAGCACTTCAACTGTGAAGATGCGCTGGATGTGTTTATCATCGCCGAAGAAGGCCAGCGCAACCGGCTGGCGATTGCCGAGCTGCTGCCGGAGATCCACTCTATTATCGCGCTGCGCCCGCTGTCGGCGCTCAAAGACAGCCGGGTCGACCGCTATGTTTCGCGCTTTAAGCCGGACTGGATGCGCGACCTGGTGCTACAGGACATCCGGCCTTACCTGCCGGTGATGGTAGCCGCGTTCCTGATTAACGTCCTGTCGCTCGCCGGGATTATCTTCTCGATGCAGGTTTACGACCGGGTGATCCCCGCTCAGTCGTATCCCACGCTGTATGTGCTCTCGACCGGCGTGCTGGTGGCGGTGCTGTTCGGTTTTTTACTGCGCGAAGCCCGCACCCATATCATGGATGTTCTCGGCAAACGCGCCGACATGCGCATTTCCGATCGCGTGTTCAGCCATGCTCTGCGCCTGCGTAACAGCGCCGTCCCCCGCTCCACCGGCAGCTTTATTTCCCAGCTCCGCGAACTGGAGCAGGTGCGTGAAATGATCACCTCCTCAACGCTGTCGACCCTTGTCGATCTGCCCTTTTTCTTTCTGTTTATCGTCGTGCTGGCCTGCATCGCCCCGCAGCTGGCGTGGATAGCGCCCGTCGCTGCGATCCTGATGATCCTGCCTGGCCTGCTGTTACAGAAGAAGCTGGCTGTGCTCGCCAACCAGGCTGCACACGAGTCCACGCTGCGTAACGCCGTGCTGGTCGAAAGCGTCCAGGGGCTGGAGGACATCAAGCTGATGCAGGCGGAGAACCGCTTTTTACAGCAGTGGAACAGCTACATCCGCATTACCGGCGAGTCGGGACTGCGCACGCGCAAGCTGACTCAGGGGCTGATTGGCTGGGGCATGTCGGTGCAAAGCCTGGTCTACGCCGCCATTATTATGTTCGGTGCGCCGATGGTCATCGAAGGTACCATGACCACCGGCGCGGTCGTGGCGGCCTCAATGCTCGGCTCGCGCATGATCGCCCCGATGGCGAATCTGTGCGGGGTGCTGGCGCGCTGGCAGCAGGTCAAGGCAGCAAAAACGGGGCTGGACAGCATTATGCAGCTCCCCACCGAAACCCAGCACGATGAGAACCGGGTACATCAGGAGATTTTTCGCGGGCACTATCTGTTTGAGAACGCCCACTTTCGCTATCACAGCGACGATCAACAGGTGCCGCTGCGCATCTCCCGCCTCGAGGTGAAGCCAGGGGAACGCATCGCCATCCTCGGGCGTAACGGCGCGGGGAAATCCACCTTGTTGCAGGCCATGGCGGGCGGCGTGGAGCTGATTCAGGGCGACGTCCGGCTCGATAACCTGAGCCTGGCGCAGATCGACATGGCCGATTTACGCCGCAATATCGGCTTTCTCAGCCAAAACGCGCGCCTGTTTTTTGGCTCTCTGCGCGAGAACCTGACTCTCGGCGCGCCGCATGCCAGCGATGCACAAATATTTGACGCACTGGAAGTCAGCGGCGCAGCCACCTTTGTTAAACAGCTCGCCAAAGGGCTGGGACACCCGATTATGGAAGGCGGCAACGGACTCTCCGGCGGGCAACGGCAATCCATTCTGCTGGCGAGAATGCTCCTGCGCTCGCCCAATATTGTGCTGCTCGACGAACCCAGCGCCTCGCTGGATGAACATACCGAGCGGGAGTTTATTCAACGGCTAAACCAGTGGCTCGGCAACCGCACGCTGATCGTCGCCACCCATCGCGTACCGGTTCTGGAACTGGTCGAGCGCGTGGTGGTGTTAAAAGAGGGTCAACTGGTGATGGATGCCCCGAAAGCACAGGCGCTGAACGCGAGTCGCGCGCCTGCACAGACTCACGGTCGGGAGTGGAAAAATGAAAACCAATCCGCATGATGCCGCCATGGACGACCTCGATATCCGCCACGAACAGCGCTTTTCCGGTGCCAGCCGAATTATCCTGCTCAGCACGCTGCTGTTTGCCATCCTGGGCATCTGGGCATACTTCGGGACGTTAGATGAAGTCTCCACCGGCAGCGGCAAAGTGATCCCCAGCTCTCGCGAACAGGTGTTGCAGTCGCTTGACGGCGGGATACTTGCCGAACTGACGGTGCGCGAAGGAGACAAAGTGCAGGCCAATCAGGTGGTGGCCCGTCTCGACCCGACCCGCTCGGAATCTAACGTCGGCGAAAGCGCCGCCCGATACCGCGCCTCGCTGGCTTCCAGCGCGCGACTCAATGCCGAAGTCAACGATCTGCCGCTGACCTTTCCCGATGCGCTGAACGCCTGGCCCGACCTTATCGCCTCCGAAACCCGGCTGTATAAAAGCCGTCGGGCGCAGCTTGCCGACGCGATGGTCGAACTCCAGGATGCGTTGGTCTCGGTAAATAAAGAGCTGGCAATCACCCAGCGGCTGGAGAAAAGCGGCGCCGCCAGCCATGTGGAAGTGCTACGCCTGCAGCGACAAAAAAGCGACCTCGGACTAAAAATCACCGATCTGCGATCGCAGTATTACGTGCAGGCGCGGGAAGCACTGTCAAAAGCCAACGCCGAAGTGGATATGCTGGCGGCCATTTTGAAAGGGCGTGAAGATTCCGTCACCCGTCTGACCGTCCGCGCCCCGATGCGCGGCATCGTGAAAAACATCCAGGTCACCACCATTGGCGGCGTGATCCCCCCCAACGGCGAGATGATGGAGATTGTGCCGGTAGACGATCACTTGCTGATTGAAACACGTCTGTCGCCGCGCGATATCGCCTTTATTCACCCCGGACAGCGGGCGCTGGTGAAAATCACCGCCTATGACTACGCCATCTACGGCGGGCTGGAAGGCGTGGTCGAAACTATCTCCCCGGACACCATTCAGGACAAAGTAAAGCCAGAAGTCTTCTACTACCGCGTGTTTATCCGCACCCATCAGGACTATTTGCAGAACCAACTGGGTCGTCATTTCTCAATCGTTCCGGGCATGATTGCCACCGTGGATATAAAAACCGGTGAAAAAACCATCGCCGACTATTTAATCAAACCGTTTAATCGCGCAAAAGAAGCGCTACGCGAGCGCTAAATCGTTGAGGATAAGGGGTTGCAGGGGCTGGTCACGCGTGTCACAAGTCTGTTATACTTGCCTTAACACATTGGGGCTGATTCTGGATTCGACGGGATTTGCGAAACCCAAGGTGCATGCCGAGGGGCGGTTGGCCTCGTAAAAAGCCGCAAAAAAATAGTCGCAAACGACGAAAACTACGCTTTAGCAGCTTAATAACCTGCTAAGAGCCCTCTCTCCCTAGCTTCCGCTCTTAAGACGGGGATCAAGAGAGGTCAAACCCAAAAGAGATCGCGCGGATGTCCTGCCTGGGGCTGAAGTGCTAAAACTAATCAGGCTAGTTCGTTAGTGGCGTGTCTGTCCGCAGCTGGCGTGCGAATGTAAAGACTGACTAAGCATGTAGTACCGAGGATGTAGGAATTTCGGACGCGGGTTCAACTCCCGCCAGCTCCACCAAAATTCTCCATCGGTGATTACCAGAGTCATCCGATGAAGTCCTAAGAGCCCGCACGGCGCAAGCCCTGCGGGCTTTTTTGTGCCCTCAAATTGTCCCGCGAAGTCCGAAGAGAACTAATTAAATCCGAACCTTTTAGGCACCTTGTTAGGCACCTCATAAAGCTTTATTGTTTTTGAGGTGCCTAAAACTATGGAAACCCGGCAATGGCAAGACAAACCAAACCTCTATCCGTTAAAGAAATCGAATCCGCCAACCCCAAAGAAGCGGACTACGTTCTCTATGATGGTGATGGCCTTGAGCTACTCATCAAATCCAGCGGAAGTAAAATCTGGCAGTTTCGCTACATTCGCCCTGTCACTAAGAAACGTGCGAAGAAGAGCATAGGTCCCTACCCGTCAGTTACCCTTGCCGATGCCCGAAACTATCGGGCAGAGTCCCGCTCTCTTCTGGCGAAACAAATTGATCCCCAGGAACATCAGCAGGAACAACTGCGCAGTTCAATTGAAGCCAAAACCAATACTTTCCAGCTCGTAGCTGAACGTTGGTGGAATGTGAAGAAAGCAAGCGTGACAGCGGACTATGCAGAAGATATCTGGCGCTCTCTTGAGAGAGATGTCTTTCCTGCAATTGGGGACGTTAGCGTTACAGATATTAAAGCTCACACACTGGTTCAGGCCGTTCAACCTGTTCAGGCCAGAGGAGCACTGGAAACCGTTCGTCGACTGTGCCAACGCATTAATGAGGTCATGATCTATGCCCAAAACACAGGGCTGATTGATGCTGTTCCCAGCGTTAATATCGGTAAAGCCTTCGAGAAGCCTCAGAAAAAGAACATGCCCAGCATTCGACCGGACCAGCTACCTCAACTGATGCAGACAATGCGAACAGCCAGCATTAGCCTTTCCACACGCTGCCTGTTCATGTGGCAACTTCTTACTATTACCCGCCCTGCCGAAGCGGCTGAAGCTCGCTGGGAAGAGGTAGACATAGAAGCGCGAGAGTGGAAGATTCCTGCAGCACGCATGAAAATGAACCGCGACCATACTGTTCCATTGTCAGATGAAGCAATTGCGATACTGGAGATGATGAAGCCGTTAAGTGGTAATCGAGAATTTATCTTTCCCAGTCGCATTAAGCCTACCCAGCCGATGAACAGCCAGACAGTGAATGCTGCACTCAAGCGTGCTGGCTTAGGAGGCATACTCGTATCACACGGTTTACGTTCTATCGCTAGTACGGCACTCAATGAGGAAGGATTTCTGCCTGATGTCATTGAAGCAGCACTGGCTCATGTAGACAAAAATGAGGTACGTCGCGCTTATAACCGCAGTGATTACCTTGAGCAACGGCGACCGATGATGCAATGGTGGGCTGATTTTGTTATGGCTGCTGATCGCGGAAGTATGATTGAGGGAGGTATGAGGGGAGAGCGTTTAGCGGGATGACGGATAATTAATGACAGTTCCCACTTTAGTAGTGGGCCAGATGAGAATTTATATTTCAAGCGAAAGCTAATAGTTTTAGAAATAAAGCTAATTAGCATAATATCTCTTAATTGAAGGGATATGGAGCCGCAGAAATAAATGAAGACACGGCAGTATGCGCAAAAATCAATCTTCGATCTGGAAGCAATCTTCGAGCAGTCCAGCAACAATGTTAGCGAACTTGAACAGTTGTTGAGCGAGCTGACCTTTCGCAACACTGCCAGGGCGCGGACGCTGACGGCTAAAATCGAGCAATCTCTATTTGCACTTAGCGGCCACAGCGTGGTCGCCATGTCGGCTTCCAGCCCATCAACACGCCATCCCGATTCGGTGTCCATTCAATCTTCTCGAGTTGTGCCCCACAATTCGCCTGCTGCGGAAGAGCAACTGCAACTGAAGGCCATCCCAGACTCTGCCATACGAGAGCAATTCGACAAAGACCAAATCGACCTTGGTCCGATCCCGTCTTTTTCTCCATCAGGTAAGGCGAATGATGCGCGAGCAATACTGGCAGCATGGACAGCCCTCGAAGCACTGTCGCCTCAAGGTTATAAACGCCCAGAGGATATGGCAACCGGCGACCGCTCTAGGGTTGCTCTATTGGAGCGAGGTGTTCCATGGGGACCAAATGCCCGCAGCAAGCCCAGTTATAAGCTTTATTTCGAGGTCGTCCTCGGCTCCATCGCTCTCGACAAGGCGACGGACGAGCTGGTCAAGGTTTTTGGCGAGGATGAGGAGCGTTCACGCCCGGACGGTAAGAAAGCGGCCATCGGCTCGATCCTGATCGACAAAGAAGGCTATGTGCTTGAGGAAAAAGGCGTTGCCGTGTCCAGTTTTGCCTGGGCACTCAAGCCGGCTCTCGATCTGAAGCTTGGGAGTTTAGGGAATTGGCCGAATGTTGAGCCGCGCATTATCGAGCATCTGGATCGAATGATTCGCCACCACAACAAAGATGGAGAACCCATACCGATCGATCTGAATGTTGTTCATAACGCTTATAAATGGCTTGTATCGCAGTTCAGTGTACCCGAGCATTTGGTTGAGCCACCCACATTCGCGATTAAGGTGTTTCATCATTTCAAGGCTAAGGCGCCGCCTGAACCTTCGTTACTGAATTCCTTCTATCTTGAAGATCTCGGTGAAGCAACCAAATTGCTCGAGACGGGCAAAGCCGGAACCGGTTTGCGCCGCTACATGGGAATTGGCAGACCTGACCAGAAAATCGACGTGCTATCGCCCATTTCCGCAGTTGAGCCGTTCGTCGCACCGTCGCTCATGCCGCAGGCTCGTTGGCCTTCGAAAGGCGGCCATCCACTGGTGTTGCTTCAACAGGCTGCCGTGAATGCGGCGCGTGCTGAGCTGAATGATGCTCCAGGTATCATCGGCGTCAATGGGCCTCCGGGAACCGGTAAGACCACTCTTCTCCGGGATATCGTCGTTGGATGCATTCTCGATCGGGCCACGGCGATGTCCGGCTTCAACAAACCGCAGGATGCCTTTTCCACAACAGGCGAGAAGCTGGCATTCGGTTCCAATGCATTCCTGCACTTCTACAAGTTACATGCATCCTTGAGGGGCCATGAGATCGTCGTAGCCTCCTCCAATAACAAAGCGGTCGAAAACGTCAGTAAAGAGCTTCCTCTCAAGGAAGCCAATGGTCGCCATGAACAGATCGCCTACTTCCGGTCCATCAGCGACCTGATTGCGAATCCCAAACGCGCCGGCTATTTCGAAGCCGAGGCCGAGGGGGACATCCCCTCCGACACTGTCGAAACCTGGGGGCTGATCGCCGCTGCTCTCGGCAAGAGCAGCAACCGAGGCGCGTTTCAGCAAGGTTTCTGGTGGAATGAAGACGGTGGTTTCCTTACCTACCTGAAAGCAGCTCGCGGCATAAATGTCATGCGTGAGATCAAGGACGAGCGAACTGGCGAAACCATCGATCGTGTGATGCCCAGCGTGGTTGTCAATGAGCGGCCCAGCACCAACGAAGCGGATGCTGCTGCGGCCTGGCTGAAAGCGCGAACCGCCTTTCTTAAACTTAAGGAGACGGTAGACGCCGAAATCGCCAGCATCGAAGAGATGCGACGGGATATCCAGGCGCTCAAGGGAGCGATCACCGAACTTCAAAGGGCTGAACAGCGTCGACCGAGTCTGAATGAAGCCGTCGAAGAGGCACACAAGACTGCTGAATCCTGCCAACGAGAGCATGAGAAGGCAAAATCGCAGATCGAGCAGGACAAGATCATGCTCGACAGCCATCTTGCTTGCCGTCCAGGTTTCTTCTCCCGTTTGTTTGCGACTGCGGCCTGGAAGTCGTGGAGATCGACACTGCAGAAGCTCTCGACGACCTTGCAGCAATCAGTCATACGGGCGCAGGGGACGGACGGTGCCCTAGAGCTTGCAAGGGCTGAGTGGAGCAATACTGAGTCCCAGTTACAGCAACTCGACCAGGAAATTTCCAGCAAATGTCAGGCTGTCTCGAAATTGAAGGCAACCGAGGCACAGGCACGAAACCGTATGGGAGACAGGGTCGTTGATGAGAGGTTCTTCGAGCGCGAGCACGAGGCTATCCACCTCACTGCGCCATGGCTTCCCGATGAGGTTCATCGCCTGCGGGAGGATCTTTTCGCCGCTGCCCTGACTGTGCATAAAACGTTCATCGATGCTTCGGCCAGCCGCTTGCAACACAATCTTGGGTTATTGATGTCAGGCATGGTAGCTGGTGCCTTCCAGTCTTCCGCTCACCGTGAACTTCTCCCCGACCTTTGGTCAAGCCTTTTCGTGGTTGTGCCGACCGTGTCCACGACATTCGCCTCTGTTCGGACGATGTTCGGGGATCTGCCACCAGAGAGCATTGGTTGGCTTCTGGTAGATGAAGCGGGCCAAGCCGTTCCTCAGGCAGCAGTTGGAGCTATCATGCGGGCAAAGCGCTCCATTGTGGTAGGTGACCCGTTGCAAATCCCACCTGTAGTTTCACTTCCTGAAAAGCTGAACGCCGAAATCTGCAAGTTCTTTGACATTGACCAAGTCGAATGGTCTGCCCCCGCAGCATCTACGCAGACCCTTGCTGATCAGGCATCGCGCTTCAAATCCACCTTCGTCATGGACGTAGGTGATCGAGAAGTCGGGCTGCCATTGCTCGTTCACAGGCGTTGCCAGAACCCAATGTTTGATGTTTCTAACTCCATCGCCTATGCCGGGCAGATGGTCCATGCTGTCGGGCCTAAAAAACCCGGATCTATAGGCTCGGCTTTGGGGAGATCTCACTGGGTGGATATCAATGGCGATGCTGAGACGAAGTGGTGTCCCGACGAGGGCGAAGCGGTTGTGCGAATGCTCAAAGAGCTGGCAGCATCGGGCATTACAAATCCGGACGTATTTATCATCACACCATTCAAGATCGTAGAGCAGAACATGCGTCGGCGTCTCGACAGTGAAACTGATCTGCTGCGAACGTTCGGCGTAAAGCTGGATGAATGGTGCCGTGATCGTGTAGGCACAATCCACACGTTCCAGGGCCGAGAGGCGGACACGGTAATCCTGTTGCTGGGTGCGCCGAAAGCGAGTCAGCAAAGAGCACGTCAGTGGGCGGCAAGCCCACCAAACATAATCAATGTAGCCGTCTCACGCGCCAAGCAAAACCTGTATGTGGTCGGCTCGGCTGCTGCATGGACAGGGGCGGGAACTAGCCTTCAGGTCCTGCATCGGCAATTGGCGAAATCAGCCTAACAATCTCCGAGGTGGCCCTCATTATTGAGGGCTCATCGCGACTCATTTTTGGCTAACTTCAGTAATGGGCTGGCCGCTATGTGTTAAAATCTGACATTGCTCACATAATAATCAAGCAGTCACTTTTCACCGCCCATCCAAGCTTGATAATTCTTACCGCTCCCCTTATATCCACACTGAGGAATAACCTCTGACATGGCTAAGGAGTATGATTATGGGGCTTAAACCTGGTCCAAAACCAATCGCAAAATCAACAGGAAAACCCGATCAACGCAGACGTGATAATAAGGATACACCCGGCAATACCCCAGGACTGAAACCAAGCAAATCAACTGGGAAGTAATCGTTCAAGGGTATGGAGAATTCATCTATACCCTTATCTCATCAAATCAGTCTGCTTTAGCCCGTTTAGTGCCAATAGCGGACATTGCTAACATTATCTAATACACAACAAAAAATGTCAGTCTATATGATATCATCTACTGTCTTTTAAATTCCCCACCTGTCTCGGTTATTAGTGTTAGATAAGGAATCAAAAAATCATGAGAGCATATAAATTTAGGTCGGCTTCTCAAATAGCATTTACCCTAGATATAATTTTTAATCGTAGGCTTTTTTGCTCTGACTGGAAAATGTTGAATGACCCAATGGAAGGGATGTTTGTTTTCTCTCATCAAACATCTGATGGTTACGACTATAAAAAAGAAATTCAGCAGATAATAGAAGAAAAGAAACGGCTTAAGGTTTGTTCTCTTTCAGCTACATATGAGTCTCATTTACTTTGGGCTCACTATGCTGGGGGGTTTGATGGTTGCGCTATCGAAATTGAAATCCCAGACAATCATCACAGTATTAAACAAATTGAATATAGAGGTGTATTTGCAAATTTAGCAATGCCCAATATTTCTAGTCCTGATGAACTTGCTAACCAAGTTTTATCCTCTAAATATCGAGAATGGGAATACGAACAGGAAGTTAGGATTTTGCAAACGAATGAGTGGTTTTACTTAGATAAACCAGTTCGACGAGTAATAGCAGGGCATAGAATGCCTTCGGCATTATTTGAAGCCATGAATATAATATGCAACTCGATGGGGATTGAATTTTGCCGTACTGGAATTGGTGATGAGGGGATTGATGCCGATTATGTTGAGCCCTCAAAAATTCTAACGCCGAATAATCATCTTGACTGGAATGTACTAAAAAATGACCGATGAATTAGAGATTTATCTGGTTAGCAGAGTGTAAGGCTCAAGATTCCCACGCTCAATAACCAATTGATTGTGAATAACTTTCACCCACAATTGCTCGATGTGAAACCATGAGCAATTGTGATGTAAATGTATGCAACAGGTTTTTATATCTTATTCCCAAGTATTAACTGTGTTGAGCGAGCCATAATTCTAAATATAAATGGCATACCCTCTGTTAGCTCATCTAGTGTTGGCGTTCGCCTGCTTGCTTCCAAAAGTATTGAACGCAGAAACTCAACTTCTGGATCACATGCAATTTCTTCATCCAATGCCTTAAGTTTGCCTTTTATTTCTTTTATCTCTGACAAACTATGGTTGAGGGTTTCACTTCCCTTTATTTCTGAAAGTATACGTCTTTCATGGTAATTAAGTTGCTCACGGAAAAACAATGCCATACTGGCTTTCTTTACTAAAAGCTCCATTTCCTTTCTTTTTTTCTCAAGATCTAAGATTTCTTCTTGAGTTGAGTTTTTATTCGTTTTTAGGGATTTTAACTCACTAATAGTCTTAGTTATGGACTCTAATGAAGTGGCCTCAAGCTGTTCTAAATCTGACTGTGTAATAGCAGGCTTCGACAATGAATAGATGCAAACAATAGTCATTACAAAACCTACAACAGCCATCCCATTTAAATAAATTGGCAGTTCCAATTTATTTAAATACGCAAATAAACCACCTATAATGAAATAAGCCATGCTTAACAAAACCAGTACAGTACAAAACCGCCTCATTCTAACCTCGTTAAATTTTTTTAGTTTATATGGTTAACCTACTAAAGCCTTGTTCCCAGCATTTCGAGCAGGAACTTTACGTTCCTCACTTGAGCAAGCTACTGCGGCAACACAATATCTTAACTTAAAAAACTGAACTAGCAAGCTACTCATAACGTCCGCTCTTCGCTCTCAGCAGACCTTTATCGGCAGGTACTTGTCTGCTGTGTGCCAGAAGCAGATATTATTATATAATTCTTTAACCAATGGATGAGGAAAAATTCTGGAACTTATTAAAACTTCATAACTTTAAATCACCTCATGTAAATAGACCCGTTTTAGTTCCAGGCATTTTTTGAGATCCCGGCCAAATGATTGTGTTGCCGATATTCCTCCGGCGTCATATTGTTCAGTGATTGATGAGGGCGTTCACAGTTATATTCTGACACCCATCTTGCCGTGATTTCCCGCACTTCATTCAGTGTTCTGAACAGATAAAAATCGAGTATTTCTGTACGGTATGTTCGGTTAAAGCGCTCAATAAAAGCATTCTGCGTCGGCTTACCCGGCTGAATAAATTCCAGTTTTACTGCATGTTGCTCTGCCCATTCAGCCAGTACAAGTGAGATAAATTCCGGACCATTATCCATGCGTAGCATGACCGGATAGCCGCGATTTGCCGCGATCCTGTCGAATACACGGACCACGCGCAGAGCTGGCAGATTCAGATCGATTTCAATCGACAACGCCTCACGGTTAAAGTCATCAACGACATTGAACGTGCGAAAACGACGACCACAGACCAGGGCATCATGCATAAAATCGACAGACCAGCTCTGGTTCAGCGCTTCCGGTGTGGCCAGTGGCGAGGGATTACGCACTGGCAACCGTTGTTTGCCTTTACGGCGAAAATTCAGCTTCAGCAGACAATAAATACGATGGATCCTTTTGTGATTCCACGGGTATCCCTGCCGCCGCAGAACCTGGAAAAGTTTTGGAAAACCGTACCGTGGGTATCGCTCTGCCATTGCCTGCAACGCGACAATAACGGGTTCGTCACGCGTGGTATCCGGACGGTAATGGTAAACCGTTCTGCTCAGGTTCAGACTCCGGCAGGCCTGACGGATACTGAGTCCAAATGTTGTTATCAGATGAGTGACCAGCTCACGCTTAAAGGCTGGTTTTAAAGCTTTTTTTCGATAACGTCTTTCAGCGCCCGGTTCTCAAGGCTCAGGTCGGCAAACATCTGTTTGAGACGCCGATTCTCGTCCTCAAGATCCTTGATCTTTTTAATATCAGAAGCCTCCATGCCGCCGTATCTGGACTTCCAGTTGTAGTAGGTGGCCTCAGAGATACCGGCCTCCCGGCAGACATCTTTAACAGTTCGTCCGGCTTCAACCGATTTAATTACGGCAATGATCTGATGCTCAGTAAAACGGGCTTTACGCATAGCGATCTCCTTTGTTGGCAGATTGATTATGCCGGAGGATCTCTAAATGTGAATGGCACGATTATGCGGGATACTTACACTCATTCATTAATGAATCATTAACTGTATGGTTAAAAGATAAAAACTTATTTTTTATTATTAACTTGCTTTGCTAAAGAGCTATAAACCAAATCAACGAAAACATATTTTTCGCATTCCCAAGGTTCACTAATTGATGGGTTTACTAAATCGGGCTTCCCCCCCATTAGACTATGTACGTGCGAATAAATACCAATTCTTTCTGCGAGTTGCATTAGTTTCATTTGATGTTCTGGTGGGAGCATCTTATTTCTAAACCATGTTGTAAATATATGCTTAGTAAGTTCTTTAGTACATATAAACCATTCGCCTTGACGTCTTTCGTTGCTAAATTTTTCATGTAGATAATTTTCTTTTTCTGATCCGCCAGGTTCCAAAGCGTGTAATATTAATTGACCAAAGGTACCTGTTTGTAAGTTAGATAATCTTTTTAGCACATTATTGGAACGTCCTATTTTCACATAAAGCCCCGAATAAGGATTATTTTTATCTGAAGAACCGGCCCAAGTATCAGGTACTTGTAAAATATAATAAATACTACTTACTTTTCCACTCGATACACTATTTGCCCAAGTTTGCCACTCTTCCATCCAGCTATTTGCATCTTCCTTCGTGTCAAAAGAGTGACTTGTATAGTATAATTCACCACTATCCAATAACATATCGAAAACATATTCCCCACTCTCAATCATTCTTAAGTTGTCGGTTCTCATGGAAGTATCTCATAAATTTACAGGGATATATAAAATGGACTTTACTACACTTATTAAGTGATATCCATTTTTATTGTTCCACTTGCAGTGTTCTCATCCATTATGTTACCACCTGATTATTTCATTATTTAATTTAAACAACTTATTGTTAGTGATAACGGTTTGATGCCCGCTTCTCACTCCAATCTAACTTTCAGAATAAATTTGATCTAAAATATCTCAAATAGGCCGTTAGTAAATATGGACCATTGTTAATCAGTTAGAGGATCAATCTGATTTTCTCTAATAAGATTTCGCAACGCAGTACGAGCAGCAGCGATTTCTGTCATCCCATTAAGAACCACGCTGGACTGTCCTCCTCTAACCCCAAAGACTGTAACCATATTCTCTTCACAGAAATACTCACCTTCATACTGCAGGCCATCTTTCTCTACTCGAATGTATGACATAACAACCTCATTTAAGGATCTTTTGTTTGAATCATATCCCCACAAAATAATTTAATCAATCTCACCCTAGACTACACGCGATGCTTGTCTTGTAAGCACTGCACTTAACCGAACCATTCGATTTTAGAGATCCTGCGTACAGTTCAGTTATGCTTGTAAGGCTAATGTCCGCTCCTCGCTCAAAGCAGACCTTATGACCTCGATTTCTGGCAGATCCGAGCCAAGAGCAAAAATTGATATCATCAATCGGCCTCAAGCTTAAGGGGGAACATCTCCCCCTTTTTATGTAACCAGTTTACTGAAGATGTTCTTTCAGCCAGGTACACGCGCCTTCAATGTCATACGCTTTTTCCCCAAAACCTTTCGCAAGCAGAAACTCTGGTAAATATTCATCATATTTATCTAAGTACTTTTCTGGAACATTTACAGCAAGATCAAACGCTGAGGGCAAGCCTGACAGCAGCAGGTCTTTAAGGGCCTGTTGAACAGAAGTGATACTTGAGCCGTCAATTTCTATAACTCCAGCCAATGAATTAGCTTTAAAGCCACAACGTATGAGCAAGGCTGTAATCGTATTGACAACCTTATCTCCCATCCATGGGAGGATGTAACAGTATTGGCCGCTCGTAAGAAAATACTCATTTTGCAGGTTATAACTCTGGAAGTTACGACTGCCTTCCGCAAATAGGCTTCTGGCGGCAGAATCGGCATAATCTACTCTCTTGCTACCTATTGCTATGCGGTAATCACCTTCCCTATAGATAGCGAGCATTTCCTGACGAACGGCATCATGAACAGACATTCCCCCCCCACTAAATTGTGGTGGCTGACCGCCTTTGGTCGCCTCTACATAGATAACTTTTTTCTCTGTCTCGATCTCTGTCACTCTCCAGCGCCGCCCACCGAAGATGATGTGTTGATCTGGTAGCAGTGGGGAATCCACAGGCACTGTTCCAAGGGTTCTGTTTCCGGTGACAATGCGGAACTCTTCTGGTGTGTTGAACACGGCATAAAACGTGTAATGGTTAGTCAGTTTCTCCCCCTCTGCCCCAACAACCATTTCTCCACTAGCGAGTTGAGTGAGCAAGCCACATGCCCCCATATGTTTAAGCAGGCTTTTGAAATCGCCTATATCCACATTACGGAACGGGCCTGTTTGACATAGCTGTGACCAGAGTTGATCAGCACGAACTCCGCCCCATTGCGCGGTAATTGCAAGAATCTGGTGTAGCAGCGTGGAGTAATGCATCTGCTGGGAATCGGCAGGCTCAAACCATTGTTTAGAGATCATCAATCTGATCATTGCCATCGACTGGACCAAATGCAGCCGTAGGTGGTCAACGATACTGCCAGTCACAGTGAGCTCATTTTCTGTAATTAGCATTCTTAGAACTGATGGGGAGTCGCGTCGCCCAGAACGTCCCATACGCTGACGCAGACTGGAAACAGTATGCGGAGGCGTAACTTGGATAACCGACTTAACCTTACCGATATCAATTCCCAACTCAAGCGTCATTGTACAAACAGCTGTTGTGGGCAAATTTCCTTTCTGAAGACGAGTTTCAAGCGCTTCCCGCAATTCCTTGGCAAGGGAACCATGGTGGGGAAAGAATTCATTGGGAACAATATGTTCCTCACACATGTCGCTCAGCGTGGCAGCAATGCTTTCAGTCCGCTTTCGACTGTTTGCAAAGACCAAATGAGAATCGCCACGGCAAAGTCTAAAAATGTCAGCGCAAACGTCATGTTCAGCTGAACTCTGAAGTTCTTCTTCTTTTTGGAGCACTCGCTCCAGATAACCTTTGACCTGTACCTGAAGAGTGGCCTCGCTCTTACTATCTGTAACAGTTACGCAGGGTAGTCGTTTGTCCGGGCGCAAAAGTTCGGGTACTTTCTCCAGTTCCCCCAGCGTGGCACTCAACGCAACGCGGGGAATTGGATTTACCAGGCGTCCTAACACATGGTCAATTCTATTGAGCAGAGAAAGCAGCTGTACACCACGCTCTGAGCCAATGAAAGCATGAAACTCATCAATAACGATGTATGCGACTGACGAAAACGCCTGTTTGAGCCAGCCCATTGAATTTATGAGCAAAGACTCAAGTGACTCAGGTGTAATCAGTAAAATGCCAGCAGGGTTTGTCCGAGCCTTCTTCTTTTTGCTTTGTGGTACATCCCCGTGCCAAGGAGTCACTGGCATTTCCAATGCATCTCCAAGGCTCTCAAGACGACGGTACTGATCGTTAATCAATGCCTTCAACGGACTGATATAGACGATGCCAAATCCATTAGTGAGATCTGCAACTGCCGAACAGGCAGGAAGAAAGAAAGCCTCTGTTTTACCCGCTGCTGTGCCTGCACTGATTAGCACGTCTCGATCACGGGCTAAAATTGCCGGGATAGAACTCTCCTGCAAGGGCCTTAATGTAGACCACCCCTGCTTGTAAACCCACTTACGGACGCGGGGATCGAGACTATCATAGGCACTGCTCATAATTTGAAGTTCGCCAGTCCGTCGTCGTCATCGCTTTCCTCTATAATGGCGTCATCCATTCCGCTGGGCCTGTCCTCTTCAATCGCCACACCCTCGATTAGTGTTTGCCAGTTCATCGTTCTGTTTTGTTCCAGCACGGCCAGCATGTCCAGGAAACCTTTTATGGTATTACGGGGGGTACGGAAGTAAGCGTCTCCAATGGTTTTACTACAGTGATGCAGAAATCCAGTCAGTGCCTCATCTGGAACCAGATAATTCTCTGGATCTCCGCCTGCATAAACATGACGAAGATTTCTCAGTAAAATATACAGTTCCTCAGGGGTGAGGCTGGCAAGATGCAAAGTGGGAGACGAGTAGTCAATCACTCCTGCTTTTTGCGCGAACCGATTTTCCGCCAGACGTGATTGGAGCGCCTGATAGCTGTAAAGACCTTTGCGAGGATCGAAAAGGAACTCTGGCGTCCCCCCGAGGATAAAACCAATATTCTCGGCTGAGCCTTGCAGGCAGTCATTCAGGATCCGCAAAACCTGTTCGTAGTTCGCTGTTCTTGCTTGCGTATTATTCAGTTTAAAGAGGTTCACCATTTCGTCGAGGCTGACCAAAAGACCGGCATAGCCTGCCTGGCGGACAAAAAGGCTCATCAGCTTCAAAGAGTCATAGAATGAAGCGTCTGAGATAATAGTCCGAACGTCGAGATCGTTACGGGCATCAGTTTTAGTGGTGTATTCTCCCCGCAACCAGCGAATAGCATTGGATTTTAGTGTTTCGTTATCCTGCTCATGCCCGCGCCAGAATGCATCAATGACCTTCGCAAAGTCATATCCGCCGACCATATCTGATAGTGCTGCCAAGCGTTTATGAATAACTGATGAAACCTCGGAGCCGTTCGTGTCAGCTTCCTTCCTTGCCTCCGTAACGAATCTTTCAACAACGCTAAGTAACGCATTACCATCCGGCTTGTTTCTGGTGGACATGTTTTTCATAAGCTCAGAATAGAGATTACGAGCCTGACCTCCCGATGAGTGAATGCGTCTGTCAGGAGAAAGGTCTGCACTGATTGACACCAGCTTCTTCTCTAGCGCAATAGAGCGCACAACACTCAGAAAGAACGTTTTACCAGAACCATATTCACCGATGATAAGTCTGAAGCTTGCACCACCGTCAGCAATCCTCTCAATATCCTGGTGGAGAGCGGTGATCTCATTCACGCGGCCAACCTGGATATGCTGAATGCCTATCCTTGGCGTTACACCTGACTTAAGTGACTGAATAATAGCGTCGCGTTCTTTCACTCTTATACGTGTTACAGACATTCACTATCCCTCTAATTCTTTGGCAATTTCCAGGTCAACCCAGATATCATCATCGGCATCGTCCAGTACCGGAGCATCAACCACCGCATAGGACCAGTCATTAATCACCTCAAGCGCACCGCCGAGCATCAAATTCAAATTTCCGCACAATTCTGTCGCCTCTTTCCGGGACCACTGTTCTTTCTCCAGCAAACTGCGATAAAGCTGGCTATGTGCGGAGTCTAGCCCCCCCGCCTCCGTTAATGAGGCTGGAGCGCTTTCTGGCTCTTCCGGTTCTTCTTCGGTGAAAATTGTGTTCAGCAATTTACGAACATCATCCGTGGCAGATTCGTGGCGGGCAAGTACATTAGCATCCAGTGTGAACCCTACTGCTGGCTGATCAGTTGGTACAGACGAGACGAGATCATGTTCAGTTGCGGAATGCTGATGGATATTGCTCGAGACAGATGAGGGATCCAGCCCCAAACTTGAATAAATCTTCTCAAGCTGTTTGATTTCGGCAGGCGCTATTGTCCTATCCGAACAGGCAACACTAACGATAACTTTACCCACAGCAGCTTTTTCCGCGGCCCCCATCAACTCAATCCTGCTTTTCATTCCTGTCATATTGGCTGGGGTATGAAGTTGCCACGTTAAATACGCATGTAGAGAGCGTTTTTCATCATCGGTGAAGCCAGTATTGTTGTTGATGGCATTCTCAAGCACTTTCTGTTCAGCTTGATCAAGAGAATCGTCAATCAAGGCGACCATCGCCCCTAATCTGAGCGTCATTACTGCTGAGATAAATTCAGAAGAAGGTGAGAAGCGTCCACCTTCGGCGGCAGGGAATAGAACAAGTGTCCCATCAACATCCGCCTTCACATGGTGATAATACGGGTCAGGTGCCAGACCGTAGCCCATCTTCAGAGCAAAGGCCTGCATCAAATCGGCCTCTTTTTTATTGATCTTATTGGGGCAACTGGCATTCATATGTGCCCAAAAGTCAGCAACTGAGACTAACCCCTCCTTGACGAGGATCGCCTCATCAGCCCAGCGTTTGAATGAGCTTAATATTTTTTCTGCGCTTTCATTAACGATCTCTGAAGGGAGCAACATAATTGCAGCCGTATCATTGACTGACGTACCTTTCCTACCAAGGTAGCGACTATAAGCATCAAGTTCATCCGTACATATGTCGGCAAGAGCCATAATTTTCTGGACAGGGCTCTTCAACGCACTTGGATCAGGCAGGTCGGGAACAGGGAGTCGAACACCTCGCAAACTAGGACTTGCTGGTGTGTAATCTAACCTTAGGCGCGTTTTATTCGCCTTAACGACCATCCCTTCACCATATTTGAGGGTGTAACGCCGTTTGAAAAGCGCAGCAAACTCTTTAGCACAGCGGCGAGCCGGGGTACGCAGCGAATACTCGGTGTGGTTTATTAACCAGTTCAACGCCAGTTCAGCTGATACAGGAACTCCTTCATGTACAGTTTTTGCCAGAGCCAGCTTAAATTGCATGCTGTTGCTGAAACCTGAATTGCTATCGAGCTCAGTGGCTAAGCCCATGTTCGGGCGCAGAATAGACATGGCTTCGAGTAACTGGGCCGAATATCCACGGAATGAGCGGTTCTCAATGAATACGGATCTTAACCGAGCGACTTCTTTGAACAGATTACGGAACTCAGCATCAGGGAATTTTGGGTCAGTGGAATCTATGAGCGCTTTTCTTTCCAGGCCGTAGAGGTAGATAAAAACATAGCCGATAGGACACGATGGATCAGACCTATCGCTGGCGAGCCAACTGACATACGCACCGCGTGCTTCTGGGGAAAGAGAGGAAAAACTGGGCCAGTATCCTAATGAACTGTCCTCGTAAAGATAAGAAGTAGGTTTTATCTTACATGTGTCATCAATTAATGATGCCTCATTTCCATCGTCATAATAGCCGCCTGATTCCTGACCGGAGGGCTTCATACGTTGCCCCAAGTAAATGTGGCCACCGCTAATTGCTACACCAGCTACAGTTATCATCTCACCCGGAAGTACCCATCGAGCTAGTGCACCTGCTGACTTTGAGGTGTTCCGGTAATGATTGGTTGTCACCCGAAGTTCAACACCCCGACCACCGCTCAATGTAAAAGTTGCAAGGTTATCGTCTTCACTATCATCGTTTCGCACAACCGCCTCTTTTTTCTTGATGTCAGCGAGCCATTCTTTTGGCGGTGCTTTCACGGGGCTTGAAGCATAAGACTTTGGAGATTTACGTTTTTTCTTTCTAAAAAACAACAAGTAAATTACTAAAATCGCCGCCAGAAACTTCAATAACTCCATGATATATAACCTTAAAATCATTCTCCATTCACATTTGAAATGTGGTAGGGAATGCATGGCAAGTGGATTAATCTCAAAATAATACGTCTAAATCGCTAGGGTTAAAAGCAAATCGCAATTAAAATTAACCAATTGATTTAAATAACAAAAATCATTGAATAATTTACTCAACCAGAAGTGAATTTTTAAGGAGTAAAAAGCCTGCTGGGCCATTCGCCTAAGAATGATGTTGTACTAATGCTAGGTTAACATACGAGCAAATATACTGCGGATGCAGAACTGACCGCTGTATGATGACATTTACCTAGTCGTTGAGAATTTCGGTAACTATTGGAAAGCCGTTAGAGACTGTACATTCTCGGATTTTAAGAGTAGCTGGTTTAGTTTTGTGTAATAGCTGCGTCAGGTCAAACCTGATCTATGAGCAGATATAGCGAGGGGCCCCACGCTGATTTTTATCAACTAATTAAGCTATGAGCTGAGTTGTGCCGAAGTTAAGATATCCTCATCACCTACGTTGATGAGCTGAAGAGCATCTCTGACGCCATTAATGCAGTTTATCCGGAGAGCGGATTAAGTTCTGTATCATTCACATGGTGCGTAATAGCCTGCGGCTCGTATCTTAGAAGGACTACAAAGCATTAACCCATGACCTGGGGTACCAGCGGCAGAGGCGGTTTTACACGACGAATACCATTGCCAGATTGGACAGTGTGATCCGGCATACCATTAAAAAGTGCAAGGTACTCCCGACAGATTACTCATTAAAAAGTTGTATCGCTATCAACCCTGTCAGTATCGCTAAAAAGACGATGATGTTCAGGGGAGCTCGTATCGTCTTATTATCAGCTCTATGCTCTTCTGCACAGCCACATCTGAGAAAAAGCAGTCACATGGAATCACGTACGCGCTCTCAAGGTACCGGGCTATCGATTTTGCGACACCCCGATACGTTTTTGTACTGCCTTCGCGAACGCCGCCTTCACTCTTTTGTCTTTGACTGACCATTCAGCCAACAACTTGCTCTGGCTTGCCTCCACCATTGCCGCGTCCCGTGAGTCGTTTTTATCCTGTGCGGAAGGCCATCCATGCTCCTCAATATAGGGCCTTAACGCTTTAATAATTGCGTTGATGGCATCGGTTTTAGTTTCCCAGCCCTCAGGTTGCGCTTCCAGGTGTTTTATCACTTCGTCTTTAACGCCATCAAAACGTGTCGCTTTGACCTTTCCGCCATAAGCAGAATTGAGTTTATGCCGTTCCTTGATTCTTTTACCTGCTGCGGATTCACTGCGTTTCAGACCGCGATCCAACAACGCGATAGCCTTCAGCATTAATTGCACCGCATGATCTGGATCAGATTCGAGAGCCGATGTTCCCTGCTCCCAGTATTGTTCAGCCTCAGACATATCGTTCCTGATCCCCTTTATCATCCATTCTGAAAGACTGAAAATTTTCAGATAACGCCGCCATTTTTTCTCTCCGTGCTCATCAGCAAGTCGCCGCGCTAAATCTTCATCCTTCGTTTGTCTCCCTGTTTGTAGCACGATAACAATTTCAGTATCTTTATTCAGCCATTGCCTGGCGATATGTTTCTGTCTGACCCCGAGATGAAAACGTAACGCTTTCCTCTTTTTACGAAATACGATGAGTAACTCATCAGGGGTAAAATCCCTGTCTAAATCAGCCATGAAGTCCCTCTTTTCGAATGACAATTTCTATACTCCAGTAAATTTCCTTGCCTGACACCTGGAACGACTCATTCTTGCCCTTAGCCAGACGCTTCCGACACCATTCTCGAAAAAAAACATTCTGTCACCAACAAAAAACGGGAAAAAACCTAAAAAAAAACCTCCTATCTCATTGTTATAAAATGCCTTTTTTGCTACAGCCACCAGGCGGGTGCCATTACCTGTTCCGGCACCATACAATTGCGTCCATATCGAAAGAACAGGGGGAATTAACAGATATGTCTGTACAAGGTATCAGGATACTGCGCATACGCGCCGTTGTTAACAAAACGGGCATCGCCCGCTCAACCATCTATGACTGGATCAACCCGAAGTCACCGCGTTACGACCCGACCTTCCCGAAACAGCGCAGGCTGGGTATGCAGTCCGTCGGCTGGCTTGAGTCAGAGCTGGATGCATGGCTGCTGGAACGCCAGCAGGCATCATAAGCGATGAGATAGTATTGGTAAAAATTAAAGGAGGATACGCAGGTTATATAACAACGTCTCTGATTTAAATATGTGCTCGCTGCGACATATTTTTGCCAGTTGCAAGGAAACTGAATACGATTATTTATTGGGTAAGATTATTACTTTAAATAAATTTTGACGCTTGGCTATTTTATTATATTCACAACTACCCGTTACTGAAAACAGTAACCAAGGAGAATATTACATGCAGAATATACTGCCACACACTGTCATTCCGAAAATGCCGGAGCCTTATATTCCCGTACAAAATAGAACCCCGGAGGGTTACCCTGTCTGCGCGTTCCCGCCGGTGATGCGGGATGTCATTGATGCTCTTTATAACGAGACGGGTATCCCGGCGGAACTGATAGCGGGGGCCGTACTGGCAGCCTCTTCCCTCGCCTGTCAGGCTCATATTGAGGTGGTACCACCACACTCATCGGATCCGATGCACTGTGCACTGTATTTACTGACGTTGGCGGTCTCCGGTGAAGGTAAGACCAGTATCAGCAAAAAAGTGATGAAGCCTTTTTACCGGTTCGCTGAGCAAATGAAGCAGCAGCACGACAGTCTGATGAAGGCACACCTGCGTGCTGATAATATCTGGAAAATACACCAGAAAGCATTGACCAGTAATCTGTACACTGCCATCAAAAGCGGTTCTGAGGGGACGGAGGAAGAACGGCTGTTAGATGAACATGCAGAAACCCGGCAGCAGCCTCCGACCCGCCTGGCGATGCTTTATGACGACACCACCGCAAAGGCGCTCCTGGAAGGTTTGAGCCGGTATTCTGAAGCCGGGGTGCTCTCAGATGAGGCAATTACCTTTTTTAAAGGGTATCTGAAAAACAACCTCGGTTTACTGAATAAAGCCTGGGACGGGGAGACCTATGAATACCACCGCCCGGGCGGTGAGGAGTACGATATCAACGCCTGCCTGACCCTGGCATTAATGGTTCAGCCCCCGGTCTTTGAAAATTACCGCCGTAACCACGGTGAACTCAGCAAGGGAAGTGGTTTTCTGTCGCGGTTTCTTTATATCAATACCATCAGCACGCTGGGACGTCGCCGCACAAATACGGACCATGCTCATTCTGATGAAGCATTAAATGTGTTCCACAGTAAAATTAACCAGTTACTTGATAAGCAAAAGGCGCGTTTTTATAGTCACGATACGCAGAAACAAACGCTCAGATTATCTGATGATGCGACCACTTACTGGGCAGATAAACAGTCAGAGCTCAGCCGTAAAACAGCCCCCGGACAGCAGATGGAGCATATCAGTGAAATTGCAGCCAAAGCGGGGGCGAATGCCCTCAGGGTTGCGGCCATTCTGACATATATGTATTCACCTGAGAGTTTATGTATTTCGCGGGGGGTCATCCAGGCCGCCTTCAAAATTGTGGAATGGCATCTTGAAGAAGCGGAAAGGCTGTTTTTCCCTTCTTCTGAACGGAATGCATTTATGGAGGACGTTTACGAGATGTTCAGGTGGCTTAAGGAGAAATTTCTCGATAATGAGGGATATCCACTCAGGAAAAATGAGGTAAACCGGAACGGCCCGAACCGGCTGCGTGACGCCAGTAAATCACAATCTGTTCTTGAGCAGTTAATCGCACTGGGTCTGATTTGTTTTATTCGTCCCGGCCGTCATTCTGCGGTGTATATTGCCATGCCCTCCCTGGAATGTCGCCACTCATGGTGTATTCCACCGGCATTCCTGGAGAACGGACATAATCCGATTATTGCATCGCCAGAGAATGTCACTGGCAGGTATGGTTTTGAATACTTTGACTTTAACAGGCTGGAATATTAATCGGGACACCTCACTACAGAGACCCGAATGGCCAGAGCGTAAACCGGTTAAACGTCTTGGAAAAACAGCCACAGAGGCAAAAACCCCGCGCCAGTCGCGACTGGTCGCAATCCGCGCGGGGTTTTCTCAGAATACAGTGCTAAAAAACAGATAATGACGACTGGTGGAAAGCTCTGTGGATATGAACCATTAACAGCCATCAAAACATGTAATTTCACACAATGTGTTTTGCTAGTGTATTTCTTACTCATTTGAGACAAATACATTAACATTTAATTAATGTTGATTAATAAATATATTTAATGACATATAAAAATAGCATCATTGTTATTAACAACAAAAGCAAAGACATTATCACATTAAATAAGAGTTTAATTATGGCCGTATGTAAAAGAAATAACTGCATGGCACAGATCGGCCATTCACCCGCCGAACGGATATTACGGCTATGCCCGGTACATTATCAGGGCAGACAGTTAAATGCAGCCAGACGAACGGAAAGAGCAGCATTAATATGCCAGTATCCCGCCTGTGGTATCAGTATATCTGAAACCCGCAATCAGTTTTATTGTTGTAAGGAACATCGGGATAAAGCCCGGAGGTTAATCGATGACGATGCTATTATAAGACTGGTTAAGCACTCTTACTGGCTCAATCTGGAAGCTATGCTAAAAAATAATTCCCTTGGACTGGGGAGTATCACCGGTCCGACGGATATTGCAGACCTCATTCGGTTATATCAGCGCAAAGCTGTCCACCAAAAAACGTATAATATGCTGAACGGGCACAGAGTTGCTGATACGACAAAAAGGTTAATCCCCTGGCTGGATCTTGAGCTATGCCACATTTACCCTAACTCTAAGGGCGGTGCAAATATCGCCAGAAACATTATCATCGCACCTGCTGCTATAAACCGGATGATGAAGGATTTTATCCCCTGCTGTCAGTCAGGAGTGCTGAGTGGCATAAAAGCAATGGAAACACCTCAACCGGTTAAATCGACCTTACTGAAAGCGTTAACGGATAAATACGGTTCAGATGCTGTACAGGAAGCATTGTACGGAGTTAAGCATCTTGCCTTTGCTGATTTAAGTCTGTCACGCAGGCTATTTGACACTGATATTTACGCATTCCCTCCACTAACCCGTCTGTTAAAAGAGGAAGCCTTACGCCTGAATTTGATGTCACTATGGGAAACGCTGGTTTGTACCGAAGTCAGCGTCTGGCTTAATGCCGGGCCTGCGAATGAATTATTTGCCGTTGCCGCGTTTCATGCGTTGCTGAACGGCGACGCCGACCACCTGCTGGAGCAATGTTATCGTTTAGTCGATGAAATCAGGGTGAAGCACAAGCGGGGGTCTCAACAAATCTACGACGAATTTCAGCATATACTCAGCCAGTACATGGCAAAATATTTTCACATTGACACCAGCGACCACAGAGCCTGTAATCTCTTCTATAACCGCTTTTTTAGTGTTCCTCCTGTCACAGAGGACGGTGTCTGCGCCATACCGCCTCAGTGATGCATTTCCTCAGCCTGTGTTCAATAAAATCTCAGATATATATCACCCTTCCGAAGTGAAACCGGACCATCGATAAACTCGGGCGAGGTTTACGGTAAATATATTTACTGAACCACGATCAATTTTGTCGATCGGTTCGATCGAATTTCATCGTTATCCCCTTCTTTTTTGCAGCTATAAAATCCCAACGGGATGCTTATGACTGTCTGTCTTCTACTAAAAAACATGCAGATACCCTTTCCGGGTAGAGTTTTACGAAAACCAGAGGTGCACAAAAATGAACAGAAAAATGATTCACCCTTTATTACTGACCTGTGCGCTGGTACCGGCAGTGGCAATGGCCTTCGGTAATCAAACCACCTGGACCCGTGGATGGGGGCAGGGAGTATCAGAGTTTGTTATCAACGGGGAAGGTCAGTCACAACTGTCTCTGAGCTGTGAGGATTATGGCTCGCAACCGGCCACGGTCATATTTACTGACGCCAGCGGGCATCAGGTCAGTATGGATGAAGATAAAAGCCTTCAGGTCAGTATCGACGGTGGAGCACTTATTGATATCAGCGAATCTGGCAGTCGCGTGGGCGGTAATAACCTGGCGCGGGCCTGGGATCAGTTACGTAATGGCAAACAGGTCTCAGTGACAGGAGACGGTGCTAAGCCTGCCACTTTCACGCTGGCCGGGGCGGCTAAGGTACTACCGGCATTCGGGACACACGGCTGTGTGGGTAAAGATGCACTCTAGCCTGTATCTGAATTTAACGTCTGCTGATTACGTGATTTATAAAAGGAACAGATTATGAAATTTAAACACATGCTGGTACCCGCACTACTTGTTCTGTCAGCCCTGGCGCTGGCAGAGCCAACCTCACCCGTTAAAGTGGAAACCAGTAACCAGGTTCACCCTGCCGGAACACGCTACGTCACGGTCGTGGTCACTGCACTGGATAACACCGTGAAAGTCGAAAATATTGACGTGAACCGGGGAAACTGTCGCATTGCCAACCAGAAATATCTGTACTCCAGCAATAAAGAAACTATTTTGCCTGCCACCCTGCGTTACGGGCAGTCCGTCAGCGTGAGTTTTTATAATAACTGCGTGGCTTCAGAAGTCGTCGTCACTACTGATAAGGGGGGATGGCGTTACACTTACCACTGAGTCCCCCGCCCCTGATTAACGTTTCTCAACCTAAAAAATGCCACATGACCAACGGGCTGCCGCTGCGCAGTCCAGAGCAAACCCTATGATCTTTCTGAAAATGCTGGTGACGGCCCTGAGCCAGGCACTGACCTGGTGCGGCGGGCATCAGGCCCGGCAGTTTATTGAAATTCGCCTGCGTCAGGCAGGCTACGATGACAACAGTATTGATACAGCCCGGGAAGCAGTCACGTTGCTGGTCACTGCACTTATCACCGCCCTGATGGCGCAGATACTGAAGATTCTGGATACGCTGTAGTCCTGCCCGCCATAGCCCTCCCACAGTGAACAACATATCTGCCCCTGCCTCCTCACGGAGCAGGGGCTTTTGCTTTTATGCCTTCAGATTAATCAGATGAGGAATCAACTATGCGATTAGCCAGCCGTTTTGGTCGGGTGAACCAGATTCGCCGCGACCGCCCCTTAACCCGCGAAGAACTGATGCAGCATGTCCCCAGCGTCTTCGGGGAAGACAAGCACGACTCCAGAAGCGAAAAGTACACCTACATACCCACCATTACCCTGCTGGAGAACCTTAAACGTGAAGGGTTCCAGCCATTCTTTGCCTGTCAGTCACGAGTGCGCGACCAGAGCCGACGGGAACATACAAAGCATATGCTGCGCCTGCGTCGTGCCGGTCAGATAAACGGTCAGCAGGTACCGGAAATCATCATTCTGAATTCGCACGATGGCGCATCAAGTTTTCAGTTGCTGCCGGGGATATTCCGAAGCGTCTGCACCAATTCGCTCGTTTGCGGACAGTCGTTTGGCGAGATCCGCGTGCCACACAGGGGCGACGTTGTCGGGAAGGTGATTGAGGGGGCCTATGAGGTTCTCAGCGTCTTTGAGCGGGTGGAAGAGAAACGTGACGCCATGCAGTCCGTGCAACTCCCGTCACCCGCACAACATGC
This sequence comes from Citrobacter sp. Res13-Sevr-PEB04-36, assembly GCF_015672735.1. Classification (GTDB taxonomy): domain Bacteria; phylum Pseudomonadota; class Gammaproteobacteria; order Enterobacterales; family Enterobacteriaceae; genus Citrobacter. Next base: position 66,888 of record NZ_JADABY010000054.1, read on the forward strand.
ACTGGCTAAAGCGGCGCTCACATATCGTTTTGGGGAAGAGTACCAGCCAGTGACTGAATCGCAAATTCTTGCACCTCGCCGCTGGCAGGACGAGAGCGATGACCTGTGGACCACTTACCAGCGCATCCAGGAAAATCTGCTGAAAGGCGGACTAAGTGGCCGTACCGCGCAGGGGAAACGTACCCACACCCGCCCAGTAAACGGGATTGATGGCGACGTTAAGTTAAACCGTGCGCTCTGGGTGATGGCGGAGAACATGCTGAACCTGTTGGACAGGTAATCACCCGCGCCCCGCCACCGAAATCAATCCCCGGCCCGAGACCTCCATTCGACATCTACATGCATAAGGAAAAATTAACATGACCGATATTATTAATGTCTACGATAACAATCAGATACCTCACCAGGCTGGCGATAACGGTTCTGCACCTGCTCTGGCTGCCACGCCTGTGCTGGACGAACAGCGTGTGGAATTCTGGCCGCAGCACTTTGGCAACATTCCACAGTGGATAACCCTTGAACCGCAGGTCTTTGCGTGGATGGACCGGTTCTGTGCTGACTACAGCGGCGGTATCTGGAGTTTTTATTCTCTCAGCAACGGCGGGGCCTTCATGGTTCCGGAAACGGACAACGATGCCTTCTGGTCGCTGTTCAACACTATGAATGGCAACGCCGCAGACATGAGCGCCGAAGCCGCCGGGATTGCAGTCTGTCTTGTCGCTTACAGTCATCACGCTTGCCGCACGGAATGCGACGCCATGACGGAACATTACTGGCGTCTGCGTGACTATGCGCTGAACCACGCAGAATGCAGCGCCATCATGCGCATTATCGACTGAGCGTCCTGCCATGCCGTATGAACTGTCTCACCTGAATGCCCTGTGGGATGCGCTGGGGAAAACAACGGTCAGGGATGAGGACGGTGACGTTGTGACCGACGACCCCTTCCTGCATTTCCCGACGGGTACCCCTCTCTTCCATATCTGGTCATGGTTTGAATCCCTGCACGACGGGTTCGTCGTTGCCGTGAAACTGTACAACACATCCCCTCCCGACACGTCAACAGACAGGAAAAGCAAATGAATGCCACCACTTGTTCCCCTGATCGCGGGGGAATATCTCCCGCAGCACAGCGTTCCATCAGACGCGCACTGACCTTACTGGAACGCCAGTTACGCGAACCCGGCGAGGCATTCACCTCCAGCCAGTCGGTCCGCGACTGGCTCCGTCTGCAGCTCGCCACGCTGGAGCGTGAAGTCTTCATGGTGCTCTTCCTTGATAACCAGCATCGGCTTATTGCTCATGAAACGCTCTTTACTGGCACCATCAACCATACGCAGGTACATCCCCGTGAAGTGATAAAGGCAGCACTGAAACACAATGCGGCTGCCATCGTACTTTCACACAATCATCCTTCAGGTTATGCGGAACCCGGCCATGCCGACCGACTGCTCACTGACCATCTGAAACAGGCACTTAAACTCGTGGATATCTGCCTGCTGGACCACCTGGTCGTGGGAGGCATGGACATCGTCTCGTTTGCCGAGCGTGGCTGGCTTTAGGGAGAGAATTACGATGAAAATCATCAGCAAACGTCAGGCAATGGCGATATACCGCCAGCATTCTGAGTCCCGGCTGTTTCGTTTCTGTACCGGGAAATATAAGTGGTCCGGCAGTATCTGCCATTACCACGGCAGGGAAGTGCAGGATATCCGGGGTGTGCTGGCCGTGTTTGCTGAACGCCGACAGGACCGCAATGGTCCGTATGTGATCCTGCGCAGCGTCATCCTGAACTGACTTACCGTTAAGGAGTACTTACATGCAGAAAGCAACACGTGTAATCAACCATAACATCACGGAACCCTGGTGGGGCCTCAGACGCAACATCACGCCGTGTTTTGGTGCACGGCTGGTACAGGAAGGTAACCACCTGCATTACCTTGCTGACCGCGCCAGCATTGCCGGGACATTTAATGACGCAGATTTACGCCATCTGGACCAGGTATTTCCGGTACTGATGAAGCAGATGGAGCTTATGCTGGCCAGCAGCGAACTCACGCCCCGCATTCAGCGCTGCATCACGCTCCACGTAAAAGGGCTGATATGTGAGGCCGATACACTCGGCTCCTGCGGTTATTTGTACATCGTAATTTATCCGTCGTCTGCAACAACCGAATAAACCCCGGACGCTTTTCCTTAGTCAAACTAGCCAACAAAGAGCGCAAACCATGCAAATACATTCCCAGTCCCTTCAAAGGGCGGCATCGTCACGTCCGTCGTCAGTCGAAATCTGGCGAAAATTACTGAAGTATCTGCTGAAACAACACTACGGTCTGATGCTGAACGACACACCGTTTGGCAACGACGAAGTGATCCAGAAGCACATTGATGCGGGAATCTCACTGTGTGACGCGGTGAATTTTATCGTGGAAAAGTACGACCTGGTGCGTACTGACCGTCACGGCTTCAGCGTGAAAGAGCAGTCTCCGTTTATCGGCAGCATTGATATGCTCCGCGCCCGGAAGGCTACCGGGCTGATGACCCGCAAGGGATATAAAACCGTTACTGACATCACTGGTGGCAAATTCAGCGGAGGGAAATAATGACGTTAGCCCTGATCGTTGACGGCGCCGTCAACGATCAGTCCCTCAGGCGCCAGTACAACGACTGGCGCTTTTATCAGATCTCCATCAGCTGATACAGATGTTCGCTCAGACAGCGCGTATGGCGGTAACACCTTAACGGAGATATCTGTCTGCAGTAGAAGAGGGTACGGCAGGATGCGGCGAGAACATCGGGGGCCGTATCGTCTGTCAGGAAGGGGCTTAATTCCGGGGCGTTCAGTAAAATGAAACATTTCTCCGGGAGAATGCCACCGGCATTCCCTTTCGGGAAATAACCGCCCAGATACAGTAACACGGCCAGAAGCCGGAACTGTCGGGTGAGTACCGCTTCGGTGTCCCGGTAATGTGCGGCTATCCACAGGCATTCCCGCAGCATAAATCGCCGGGTCCGTCGGGTGAGGTCACCGCCTTTGTCATACCAGTGTTCGGCGATATCCCTGGCAGAGCGAATAGAGCCATCACCTGTTGTCGCAGTTTGCCATGACCGTGCCAGAAGCGTTGAGATATTCATGGGTTAACGTCGCGTCTGCGAAACGGCTGCGGGAGTATTGCGGACACCAGGCAGATAAATATTGCGGGCCAGCTTCAGGAGGAAAAAGACATCGCTCAGGTTGCTCACGCCGGGTACCAGATGGCGAAAGGCTATCCGCGCACGAAAACGCGCCCGGACCGCCTGCCTGTCATTCACCCTGCGCCGGTACAGGCCCAGAAAATGGCGGCTTTCCACCAGTGCATGCCTGACCAGCGCTCGTCTGACAGACCGGTACTGCGTCTGTGTACTGAGTGTCAGAATATCTGCAATCACGTCGCTATAGCTGAACGCGCGGATATCGTAATAATCCGGGCGGTGGGTAATTGACGCCGGGTTATTCGCCCACAGGTAATCCTGTCTGTCAGAGAAATAAAACCGGCCATCTGCGGCGGCAAGCTGTATCGTCCAGAGAATGTCCTTGTGGCTTTTCCCTTCCTGGAATCTCAGGTCATGCTCGCGAATGTACGATGAACGGATTATCTGCAGCCACAGATAATGCGGCCATTCCCTCTGCCTGACGCAATGGCGTATCCACTGCTGACCCGTCAGCGTCTGACCATAAGACTGTCTGCGGTGAACGGTATGCCGCAGATGTCCGCCGCTGTCTGTATGCCGGGCATTGAAAAGGACGACATCGGCCAGTGCTTCGCGGGCTGTGCGCAGCCGCTCCTGCAGAAAATCTGCCGCAACCCGGTCATCCGCATCCAGGAACACCACCCATTCGCCACGGTGAATCGCCAGTGCTGCATTACGGGCAGCATACACCCCCTGATTTTCCTGACGAATGAGAATAAGTCGTTCATCTGTAATGGCGCTGAGTACCGTCCATGTTTCGTCGGTTGAGCCATCATCCACAACAATGATTTCAGTACTGAGCGTTGTTTCGCAAAGCAGTGTATGGACCAGAACCCCGATGCTGTCAGCCGCATTGAAGGCAGGAATGATGACGCTGATATCGATGTTGATTTTCATTGCACTAAGGGAATGTAAACAGAGGGAAGGTTCAGAGTTGTCACCCCATCAGGGGCAATAACCTGCCGGGTAAGAAACATTATCAGGAAGAGCGTTCAGGTGATTTTTGTACAGGTGTGGATACCACTCGTTTTTCTCTGATTTGCTGGTTAACCACCATCAGACAGCCATCGCAAAATTCTTTATCAAGCCCGAATATCCGGTCCAGAATGCTTCTTTTCTTGTTACATCTGGCACATCTTTTCATTCCATCACCTGCTGTCGCATTCCCATGCCGTGCCCGCAGGACAAAAGAAGGGCGCCCACCAGAAGACAGGAAATAAATTAATAAACAATACGTTAAATGAATTGTTGGGAATTTAGCACAGGCACTAGCGTGCCGGATAATTCATTTTGCAGATCAATTTTATAAAATCGATCGGTTTAATCGATCATCTTTTTCACTCTGCTTTACACGCCATCCGTGTGCCTGCATACCCTATCGGAGCGTTCGGTTTGTCGAGCTGTAAAGGATGCTATGCCTGCTGGATAGTCAAACCATTCCCGATAACTGACATCATGTGGAAGAGAAAATATACAAAAATTATTATCGCTTTGAATGGCAGCTATAAGCGAGAAGCGGACCTTCAAATCCGAGCAGGTTCAATTGATTAACCTTGGTTGTCAGTTACGCCATCGTTAACATGAAGCCGATCGAATAATCCCCTGTCCCATTTTTTACAAATACGCAGTGGCAAGAAAGATAGATTCTGGCTCATGACAAGAAGAGTTGTTCATTTGTATAAAGAGACTTCGCCTTCAGGACGCGTTTTGAACCTGCGATGCATCCACAGGTATTGCTCAGGAGCACGGAGAATTTCACGCTCGATGATCTTGTTCATATAAGCCGCTGCGGCGATCTTGTCTTCCCCTGGATAGCCTGACAACGGATTGCTGATATACATGTGATAACCTTTTTTATCGCTACGTCGAATCATGCTAAGTGTGATCAAGTGTGCACCAGCGAGTTTTGACAGAGCATACGTTCCGTTCGTCGTGGCTGCTTTTTTTACCGAGAAAAAAGGTGCAAAAACGCTTCCTTTAGACCCATAATCCTGGTCTGGTGCAAACCAAACGGCTTCACCTGCTTTTAGCGCATGAACAAAACCTGATAAATTACGTCGATTAATCATAGCCTTATTTGAACGCATACGCCCTTTTGTCTGTACCCATTCCATTAATGGATCATTGTGTGGGCGATACGTTGCCATCATAGGATGGCATAACCCCATTACTCTTCCACACAACTCAAGGGACATAAAATGAATCCCGACGACCATTACTCCTCTTGTCGCACCGGTCAGGTTTTCAAGCCCTTCGACATCAAACCATTTTTTGACTCTCGCATCGCTCCAGAACCAGGCCATTCCTGTTTCCATCAGTCCCAGCCCGAGAGAAACAAAGTTTTTATTGACCATCTGGCTCCGGGCAAACGGTGTCATCTCGGGAAAGCACAGTTCGATATTTCTAATCGCAATCCGTTCCCGGCGTTTCAGAAAGGGTCTGGAAATTTTTCCAAGGCCAGAGCCCAGAATATGTAAAATCGGGTAAGGAAGTTGAACGAGAAGCCACAGCAGACCCAAACCAGACCAGGTAAGCCAGTGGCGAGGATGAAGTAAATTATGAGTAAAAGTCTGTGCCATAAATTTCCTTAATGCTAATGAAGGTTATAACGCAAAAGGAAAACAATGAGGCAATTCGTCTTTAGCGATACATTTTGTTTTAGATAATTTAAATTCATCTAAATTCAGGAAAAAATATTTTCCAATGACTGGAGAATAATTTAAAGAGCCAGGGGTGAATTGTAAGCCAGAAAATTTATTCTGTTATAAATCCATGGTTTTATCATTGATACTCAAGGAATTGTCTTCTTGATTCATCATCATCAAGGTACTCAAAAGAAAGAAGCCGAATTTTGGTAAGTTTATAAAACCACTCACAATCGTTTCGTTGAATAATTTCGCCTGGTTTGAAACATATCCCGGATGCCACCCGAATAATCGCATATTTACCATTACTAAACCTGACCCGGTGAATACAGAAAGGTTGGCCAGGCTGTCCGTGACAGCTGTTCGACATGATATGCCCTTCAATAAAAACAGATTTTTTAGATTTCATTATCATACCCTCGACAACAGCAGTACAGGAGGAATGTTGTCATTTTCCGACATCACTGACGTTAAGTGGCAGAAGCTGATCAGCCGCCGATACACCAGCATTCTGAAGGTCTGAACAACAGTCCGCAGGCAGGGCACTCAAGAACCGCATCTTTTCTTAGTTTACCTGCTTTCTGATCGGCTCTGTGTGCACATACCGGGCAGGCAACATGAACCGGTCTTTCTTTAAAATACCTGAGCCCATTTGTATAAGACATAAATAATTCTCTGAGGAATACAGTAATTATTATACGCTTTAATATAAAAATAACTGGCATAAGTTATGTTAAGTTGTGTCTGAATCAGGATATCAGATATTGAAAATTGAACGTCTTATTTATGATACACTACCCTTCCGTGAGAAATTTAAGATGAAATCAGAAGACACCCTTGACTGGTATCCGGCACAACTACCGCCTGTGAAAATTATTCTTGGCGAAGCCGTGCTGGCTGTGGGTAAACAGGGCCGACCGATTAATACCCGCACCTTGCTGGAATACCTTCAGGTCATGCAGGACAAACAAAAAAGGCGGGATGACAAAATCGCCATGCAGACTGCGATTGATGTTCTCAGGGATAATCAGCGCATTAACGGCAGACGTTAATGCACCTCCGGGATCAGTGTCAGTTCTGAATGATCTCAACCGTATGGTTTTGTCCATCATCCTTCAGCGGTATTCTGTCATCAGGGAGGAGAACACCATCCAGCGTCACGCAATATTCTGCATCGCCGCGTGAAACACTAATCTGATAATGGCTTTCACCATATTGATATGCCATAGAAAAAGACGACCACTCATCCGGTAACCTGGCATGAACACTAAAGTCAGTGCCGGAACGTTTTATCCCCAGTAATTCCTCGGTAAGTAAACGCCAGGCCCAGCCTGCGGAACCGGTATACCAGCTCCACCCTGCACGTCCGGTATGGGGAGCGACGCTGTAGACATCAGCACTCATGACATAAGGCTCAGCTTTATAAATCCCGACAGAGTCCGCATTCAGGGTATGATTTATAGGGTTGAGCATTGACCAGAGTTGCCAGGCTCGTCCGGCATTCCCCATTCGGGCAAAGGCCATCACTGCCCAGATGGCGCCATGCGTATACTGCCCTCCGTTTTCCCGCACGCCGGGCAGGTACCCCTGTATGTAGCCCGGATTTGGACCGTGTCCGTCGAAAGGAGGCGTTAACAGTTTGATCAGCCCTCCTTCGTTATCCACAAGGTGCTTATCCAGCGCCTGCATGGCCTTTGCGCACCGTCCCGGGCTCGCGGCGCCGGACAATACAGACCAGCTCTGCGCAATCGCATCAATCCGGCAGTCCTGTGAGGTTTTCGATCCCAGGGGAGTACCATCGTCAAAATACCCGCGCCGGTACCATTCCCCATCCCAGGCGTGGGCTTCGAGATTACTTTGCAGGCGCAGAGCCTGTGAACGGCACATCGCGGCGACGCTTTCATCCAGCCTGCGCTCCGCCAGCGCTGCAAACCGCTGCAAAATGTCGTACAGGAAGAAGCCCAGCCAGACGCTTTCACCTTTGCCTTCGATACCCACCCGGTTCATCCCGTCATTCCAGTCACCAGCCCCCATCAGCGGCAGGCCATGCTCCCCGAAGCGAAGTCCATAGTGAATAGCTTTGACGCAGTGTAACCAGAGTGTCTCTTCGGTGCCGCTGATGACCGGCGTGTCATAGACAGACTCTTCACCAGGCTGAAGCGAGCGTCCCTCCAGATAAGGAATGCGTATTTCCAGTGCATCCATATCCCCCGTCGTTTCAACATAGTGGCAAACAGCAAGCGGCAGCCAAAGATAGTCATCGGAACAGCGGGTACGCACACCGTTGCCGTGTGGCGGGTGCCACCAGTGCTGCACATCCCCCTCGATAAACTGCCGTGATGCACAGAGTATTATCTGTTCACGCATCCGGTCCGGAGCAGCGTGGCTCAGAGCCAGCGTATCCTGCAGCTGATCGCGAAAACCAAATGCACCGCCAGACTGATAGTAGCCACTCCGGGCCATAAGACGGCAGGCGACCGTCTGATACAACAGCCAGCCATTAACCAGTAAATTTACGGACGTGTCGGGGGTGTTAACTACGATTTTATCGAGAACATTGTGCCAGTGATTATGAATCCGGTTCAGCTCCTGGCGGACCGTATCCTCGTTCATGTAGCGGGCCAGCGTCTCCTGAGCACAGACATCATTCTCCTCTGCGCCGAGGATAAAAATAAACGTCCTCTGGTCCCCGTCAATTAATGTAACCGCCGATTGCACCGCTCCGCAGGGATCCAGACCGGCCCCCGTCTTACCAGAAAGCTTTTGCAGTTTCATAGCCGAAGGGGCGTGAAGGGAACCATTACGGCCAATAAACTCCCGGCGGTCCCCTGTCAGAGAACAGTCATTACCGCTGACGGCAAAAAATGTAGTTCGGCCGCCACCATTATCACCATAAAAGTTATTCGCAAGTATCCCGCAGCCGCCGGGCGTTCTGGCCACATGTGTCACAATGTGAGGGGCTGAGCGCGTTCGTGTTTCTCCGAGCGTCCACTCTACATAGCCTGTGACGGAAAGTTGACGTGTCCGTCCCGAAGAGTTACTGAGCGTCAGGAGCACCAGTTTAACCGGATCTTCTTCAGCAACCAGGACCGTCAACTCGCTGTCTATACCACTCTCACGATGGGCAAAAACGCTGTAGCCAAAACCATGGCGGGTCAGGTAATCACCGTGTCCGCGAACAGGTAAAGCCGTCGGCGACCAGCACTCCCCGCTCTCTTCATCGCGCAGGTAAAATGCCTCGCCGCTGCGATCGCTCACCGGATCGTTCTCCCACGGCGTCAACCGGTATTCATGGGCATTCTCATACCAGGTATAGGCCTGCCCTGCCTCTGAGATCACACTGCCAAAACGAGAATTTGCCAGTATGTTCGACCAGGGAGCCGGTGTAAGCGCATTTTCCCGAAGGACGATCTGATACTCCCGCCCATCCTGAGAAAATCCACCGTACCCATTGAAATGGCATAACTGACTGGTATCAGGGCTCCAGTCCGTATGTTGATTACGCTCGCGCACAGCACGCGGAATGAATGCCCTTGCCGGCGATTTCAGGGTATGAATACGCTGGTTAAGCTGCTCATTAATACCCCCTGCGCGGTCATCAAGATAAAGACAGGCCACGCTCATCAAAAGCAACTTATCCTCAGCGGAGAGATGCTCACCGTTGCGGACAAAAAGCCCGCCCTTTTTATCCAGCAGACTGGCTTCAGACCCGGCATAAATTAACTCCATAATCTGATTTTGTAATCCCTGCTGGTAGCCGCCGGGGCTGTTATTCAGGATAACTAAATCAACATCCAGCCCTTTCTGTCTCCAGTAACGGTGTGCCTGAATCAGTGTGGTCACTGAGGTGATACTTTCCTCGCTGGTTATAGTCAGCAGCACTATCGGCAGATCCCCTGAAATTGCCCAGCCCCACAGTCCGGACTGGCCACGCCGGTTGCGGCCGATCGCCTGGCCTTCGGCGCGCAGCTCCTGGACAGGGTAAAGCACAGCGCTGGCGAGACTATTGAACAACGTGGCATCATCTTCACTGGCGTTCATCTGGCGCAATACCACCAGACTGTGAGACCAGGCCAGTTCAAAGACGCGATCGGCGATAGGGTAATCGCGATATTTCTCCAGCAACGCCAGGCTCTGCTGACGGGTCTCGCTGATGCCATAAATGATATCAATCGTAACCGGCTGCCCCGGCTGCAGAATAATGGCGTTGCGAATTGCCAGTATCGGATCCAGCACCGAGCCCGACGTGTTGCCTAGCATCCCTCCCGTCTCTATTGCCTGTGCATTCGCAGGGTTTCTGCCACGTCCAATAAACCTTGCCCTGTCCGTTTCAAACGACACGTTATGTCGGTTATCGCCGTGCACCACCATCATGTGAAACAGGCAAGGGCCCGGTTCATCCGGTGAGCGCGGGCGCCGGTGGCAAAGAATAGCGTCACGCTCAGGAGCCAGCTCAGTCTGAATAAACAAATTGCTGAATGCCGGGTGTGCCAGATCGCTGGCATCAGGTGCCAGTACCACTTCAGCATAGGTTGTCAGCTCCAGAGAGCGAGGCTTGCGACCACGATGAATCAGTGTGAGCCGTCGCAATTCAACATCATCCTCCGGAGAGATCACCACCTGAGTTTTGACGCTGAGTCCCCCTAAGCTGCGTCTGAATTCTGCCCCCGCATCGGTGAACAACACTTCCTCGTCTTGTCCGCTGGTGTAGCCTGTTGGTTGCCAGGTATTGCTCCACACATCTCCCGTCTGGATATCGCGGATGTAGCAGAATGCTCCCCAGTTATCACGGGTGGTATCACTGCGCCAGCGCGTTAGTGCAATATCATTCCAGCGACTGTAACCGCCGCCGCCCGCGGTCAACATCAGATGATAATGGCCGTTGGACAGGAGTTGAATATCCGGGGCGGGGGTATCCACGCTATAGAAAATACGGGGTTCATAGCGAACGGGTTTGACCATGCCCTCATGAGATTCAAAATGACGGCGCGGACTGTACAGATCGACCGCATCCGGCACGCGCTCCTGTAACAGCAGACTCGCTGACCGGAATACCGTACTGGACATAAAGCGTTCAGTCATGGGGGCATCAAGCAGCACATGAGCCAGCGCCTGAAATGCCATACCCTGGTGATGCGCCATCCAGGACTGTACCACCGCATAGAGCTGACCGGTTGCAAGACGTGAGGGGGTATAGTCCAGCGCTTCATAAAAACCGTATTCTCCGCATGCACCATTTTTTTGCAGCCTGAACAGGTTCTCACAGGCTTTCTGCGGGGAAACCATCAGCGCCAGCAGCGTGGCGTAAGGAGCGACAACCATGTCATCGGCAAGTCCCCTGCGTAGACCGAGCCCCGGTACGCCAAATGCCTGATACTGATAATTATGCTGAACATCAAAAGCATGATAGCCAGACTCTGAAACACCCCATGGTACCCCGCGTTCTTTCCCCCAGTGAATCTGGCGCATAACCGCCGACTGACTCATTTCATCGAGCAGGCTGCCGGGCCAGGTGGGCATCACCAGATTCGGCATCAGATATTCAAACATGGATCCGCTCCATGACATCAGGGCAGTTTCATTATCAATCGTGGTAAACAATCGACCCAGCGCGTACCAGCTTTTAAGAGGCAGCTGATTAGTCGCAATGGCAAGAAAACTGGTCAGGCGGATTTCAGACGGCAGGAGATCGTAGTGGCTCTTGTCAGGCATATTGGTGTCACAGTTATAACCGACGCTGAGCAGACTGGTTGCTTCACTGTACAGAAAGGCGAAATCCATCCGGGCATGCTCATCCAGCCGCTGTTCCAGCTCGGTGATAATATTGAGTCGCATTCGGGCCTGCTCCGCCACTGACGCCGGAGGCGTTCCTGTACCGGTTAATGTCGGACGGGCAAGCTCGCTCAGCGTCGGCAGCATCTGTTCATTCCAGGATGCAGGCAACCAGCCAAGCAACAGAGACCACTCATGGCAAAGCTGAACCAGTTGATGCTCCAGATGTCCAGCCCAGCGCATCTGAAGAGGAGATCCCTGATGACATGCGCTGGTCAGATGGTTGCACTGGGTGCGCATGCTTTTCAGTTCGCTGAAAAGCGCCTGCGGAGAGAGCGACACCGCGTTCAGGCAATGCTTGCGCAGCAGTCTCAGGCTGTCAGGTGGGTTCTTACCCCACTGTTTTTCCAGAATATCCAGCGTATCGTTCAGTCCTGCCAGTATCTGTTGGTTGCTTAAAACAGGCTGATGACGCATGGCGGACAGGCCTGCACGCAGGGTCAATAAATGCCCGGCCATATTGCCGCTGTCGACGCTGGAGATATAGCGTGGACTGAGGGGGACCAGCGTACGGGTGTCATACCAGTTGTAGAGATGGCCCCGGTAGTGCTCCATTTTATCCATCGTGTCGAGCGTGAGCGACACGCGCCGGAGCACCTCTCCGCCAGGCAGGTAGCCAAAGTCCCATGCCGTCAGGTTAGCCATAAGTGAAAGACCAATATTGGTAGGAGAAGTTCGGTGTGCCACCGTCGGTTGTGGTATTTCCTGATAATTATCAGGCGGAAGCCAGTTCTCTTTTGCTGTGGCAAATGTTTCAAAAAAAGCCCAGATTTCACGGCTTGTCTGGCGTAACAGCTGTTTTTGTTCCTGATTAGGCGAAAAAACCTTTCGCACGGGCTGGCGACTCAGCCAGCTCATCAGCAGCGGTGCCACACACCATACCAAACCGATCGGTAACGCAATCCCCAGCAGCTGTGGGGCAAATTGTCCGGTCAGTATTGTCAGCGCCACGCCACCGGCAGCGTTCAGCCACATCGCCTGATAAAAACGTGCAACAGTGGGTCTGGCCTGACTGCTGTCCTGGCTGTGGCTGACCCACTGGCTGAGGTGACGCCTGCTTATCCCCAGTCGCCATAGCGTCACGGCGATCGCTTTCAGCGAATTTCCGGCTTCGTGCGGCAGTATCGCAAAATTAAGGCTGATACCTGACAGACGCTTTAGCACGCCCGCCCCCACCAGTAACAGATGCGGCTTCACGCGGCGACGCAGAGGTTTATGCAGAAGGTCGTGGCTAATGCAGAGGATGGCTGGCAACAACCATATCAGCAACAGTATGCCCAGCCAGTAAACCGGATTGGGTACCCAAAGCAGAGTGAAGAACAGCAATATCAGTAAGGAGGGGGCGACCAGACTGCGACGTAGATTATCGAGTAATTTCCAGTAAGAAAGCGCGGTCAGCGGATTCCTGACCCGGGTTCCATCGGCTTTTCTGACGCGTGGTTTTAGCCAGTTAAGCAGTTGCCAGTCACCCCGGATCCAGCGTGAACGTCGTGCAACATCCGACAGATAATTATTAGGGTACTGTTCGTACAGTAACACCTCGCTCAGCAGACCCGAACGTGCATAGCATCCTTCAAGCAGATCGTGGCTGAGTACCAGATTTTCCGGGCAGATGTTCGTAGTGGCCTGCATAAAAATATCAACATCGTAAATCCCTTTGCCCACAAACGAGCCTTCCCCAAAGAGATCCTGATAAATATCCGAAGACATCATCGAATAAGGGTTATTGCCCGGTACGCTGCTGCGCAGGGCTGCGTAACGCCCCTGACCGTTGCGTGGTATCTCCTCCGCAAGACCGGGCTGTAAAATACCGAATCCTTTGACAACCCTCTGGCGTACCGGATCATACTCAGGCGTATTCAGCGGATGCGCCATCGTCGCGACGAGTTTGTGTGCCGTATCGCGCGGGAGCACCGTATCGCTGTCCAGGGTAATGACGTATTTTATGTGACCCGGTAAAAGGTGGGCAGGCATCTCTGCAACGCTGACGAATTGCGTTCCGGGATGGCGCAACCAGCTGTTCAGTAACGCCAGTTTTCCCCGCTTGCGTTCATAGCCCATCCACGCGCCTTCCGAGGGGTTCCATTCAGGCTGGCGATGTAACAGATAAAAACGTGGTCGGCCGGAGGGGTAGCGGCGATTAAGCGCCTGCGTATCGGCGATAGCCTGTCTGAGCAGCGCGTGACTTTCCGGCGAGGGTTCATTTTCAGAATCAGCAAAATCAGTGAGCAGCGCGAACCTGAGATTTTCGTTTTCATTCCCCAACCAGCAGACTTCAAGACTGGTGAGGAGCTGGCTGAAACTTTCGTGGCTGGTCAACATGCAGGGAATGACTAACATGGTGGCACTGTCAGCGGGAATACCGGCTGAAAAATCCATCCCCGGCAAGGGTCGAGGAACGCGAAAACGGGTGGTTGCATCACTGAGCAAATCGCTCATTAACTGAGTTAATGCGATAATCAGAGGTAATATCACCGCGATCAATAGCCAGTCTGCGCCCTGCATGGCGGTTTCGTGCAATATTGCTGCGGTCGCTGCGGTTGTCAGCAACGCCAGGCTTCCAAGCCATGACAGCAGGGTTATTCTGTTGAAACTGTGCCGCAAGCGTATGAGCCTTGAGGCGTCTGCCAGGAGATGAATATCCAGCGCCTGTCGACCTTCGCCCGCAAGATAATAACCAACATGATGTTCCGGTGTATCAGGCGCTTTTTCCTCTGAAAACGCCAGCGCCTTCTCAGCAACCTCAGGCTCGCTGAGACCGCTGTCTCTGGCCAGAACCTCAACTACGTGCCGGTAATGATCCCGGGTATTGAAATGCATCCGGGGATAGATGCCGGCAGGATCATTGCGTAATGCCTGTTCGACAACGCTTATCGTTTCGGCGAAATCAGCCCAGTCCGTTTCACTCAATAAACGCAGGCCCGCGATGCTGTTACTGACGGACAGCTGGCTGGCGGCAAGCTGCTGATTGAAACTATGTATGAGAACATCAGTGGTGATCCCCTGTTCCCGAAGGCACTGATCAACCCAGGTCAGAGGTAACGACAGCGCGTTGCCATGCCCCTGCAGGCGCCGCACCAGCTCTGCGACAAACGCACTGGTTAACGGAGGTCGGGAGCGCGCCATATCGGCAACCACCATGATTAAATCACCAGGCGCACTCTCTGCACATTCGACAATCCTTGTTATCCACGTATCAGCAAGGTTTCTGTCCTGCTGCGCTTTTATCACTTCCATACTGATACGACGAAGATTTTCAATCAGCGCAAGGCGCAGCATTCCCGGTAACGCCCAGACTTCACCCAGCGTCAGCGGCGTCACTTGTTGATAGGCAGTGAGATAGCTGGTCAGGCTGGCGGCATCCCAGCGGCCATCGCCGTGAGCAATGGCCTCTGATGCAACATGATAAATTCGTGGGCAATTCAACGGCGATACCAGCGACGGAAGACCTTTGCCAAAGCTTTTCGGCAGATGCTGGCGGACAGTGCGGATTTGTTCTTCAATCAGATAATAATTGTCCAGCAGCCATTCACCGGCGGGCATGATACTGGTCTTTTTACCCGCGTTAAGCTCATAGCAGTTTTGGGTAATGACGGCCTCATTGTCGCCAAGCCGTTTCAGAAGATAATAAGGATGCTTATCCGGTGATACTTTATGAGTCCGCGCCAGCTTCTGGCCGTAGCGTTCCATCTGGACGGTCGAAAAGAGTTCTGACCGCGGCGAGCTTTCACCGGCAGGATCGTTCGCCGAAAACGTTATGTTTTCGGCAGCATTAATCAGAATACGGGAGCGGTTAAACCACGCTCTGGGGATCATTTTCATAGCATTGCTCTGATGCGACGTTAGCGCGCAGGAGCAGTTGCGAAATCAGTTCAGAAACGTTCTCTCAGGATGGGCGTCAGGCATCAGGGATTTAACAGCTGCCGGAATCTAACATAAGTATAGGACATGAGCTCTGTTCTGCGATTTTGGTCGAGCTAGCGTCGGGAGATAAACAGAGCCTTACATCCGGGGCAAAGCATGGTCTGGTTGAGCCGGATTTTTGACAACGGTTGTACTGATTTTAAGCCACAAACAGGACAGGCAGCAGTGGCAGTAGACGCACTGCTGAAGAATTTCATTGCGTAATTGATAACAGACATAACCATTAACCTTTCAATGAATGAGCTTCACCGTACCACATGTGGTTAAGTTTTAATCTATCTATTTTGACATACTGAAAATCAGGAAAGATAAATGCTCGCAGCCACAGGCCCCCTGAGACCGTTTATCCGGCAAAACTCTATGCGGCTTCCAGGGATGCGTAATTCTGATTAGCGAGAGTTAACGGCTGAAATGTGAAGCAGAACGTCTTTTCGTCCATCAGATGGGATGATGAGGCCTTTACCACTAAGAATATCAAAGCTTTTGACAATTCCTGTCATTTTATGGGACAAGTCAATTCCTTATTAAAACACGTAAAGACTATACATTGAAAATGGCATTCAGCCACTTTTATTTTCCCTACAGGACCTCTGGACGGCTAAAAGATAATTTGCTTATATCGATTCCCTGTGACTTAATGAATCCCATCAGTTCGATGTACTAATGAAAGTTAGAAATTTTCCGGGCAGTTCTCATTACCAGGCGCTATCGTTGATATCCCCTCTTTTGAGTCCATACGTTTAATCTTATACGTTTACTATCAATACAATCATGTATAACGGAGTCAGTATGACCTCGAGAATTATGGGCCTGGTTAAATGGTTTAACGAAGACAAAGGTTTTGGCTTCATCTCTCCTCTTGATGGCAGCAAAGATATCTTTGTCCATTTGTCTGCACTTAATGGCGACAACTTTAAAACTTTATTTGAAGGTCAGAAAGTTGAATTCGCCATTCACCGCGGAGACAAGGGTCCTGCTGCTGCAAACGTAACACTTTGCGATAAATAAATCATTATGGGTCTGCAATAACGATGAAGGATTATTCCTGAGTAGACAGATCCATAACTTAAATCAGATGAAAGTCGTTTATTTTTAATATCTGATCAGCATATTTTTCAAAATTATGAGTATGCTAAGCGATGTGATGAAGTGCAGTACTACTGCATAAAAAGTCTAAAAGCACAAGCTAACCACATGTTAAATAAGAAGTGCGTAATGGCTTTGACCTTAATGGCATCTGCCAGTTAATATCCACGAGAGAACAGGGTAATAGAATATGATTAAAGTCCTTGTTTTCTTTAATGCTGAATCCTGTAAAGTCATGACCGTTCTGGAAGGTATATCCTCTATCAGGCAGGAATATCCAAACGGTGAAGAAACACATCTTCGGATTATGTCTGCAGGTTTTCCTTCCTTAACTGGCGATCATGGCATTGTTTACGTGGCTACTGACAGGGAGTTAACGTCACAGGAGATATTTGATGCGGCCAGGAAATATTTATAGCATTTTTGTTATGCTCTCTGATTCACGTTTAATTGCATGCTTACCCTATTTATCAGAATCGAACAAAAAATGAGTTAAAAGCATTTATGGCCTGCTAACAGCAGGCTTTTTTTTACATTACACTTTTTTAGAAACGCCTCTATAAAGAGAGAGTAATTCGCTACCCTCTGACAAAATGCAGGTGTCTCCCCCCTGCGTGCCATCTTGCCATTTGTGAAAAACCTTGCTAAGTGGCGGCGCTGCCTCTCCTCATTTTAAATCTCATCAGGTGTGACTGAAGCAATAAGTTATGAGGGTATAAAAAGGCTCTCCGGATGACTCCTGGCATCATAGTTTTAAGTACCTTCAAAAATGCATGGACATTTCGTAGGAGTTGTAATTTAGTTCTTGCACATTCTTCTTAATTTTGTCTTGCGATAAGAGATTTATATAAGTAGTCTAAACCTCGTTAATAACAATATGTACCAATCGGATTAAAATGCTCAGTAAGAAAAATCGGGTTGATGAGCAACCGTCGACATTGGTATTTGCTGAACAACGAAAAAACTTTAAAAGGTCTCTTTATGTCAGATGCTCTTACACAGTTAAACAATATCCGTACCTTACGTTCTCAGACTCGTGAAATGTCATTAGATGTACTGGAAGATGTTCTGGAAAAGTTTAAAATTATTCTTATAGAACGACGAGAAGAAGAGACATTACGTCTTGCAAATGAAAGTCAGCGCCGCGATAAACTGGAAACACTTCGTCAGATGATGCTTGATGAGGGTATCGACCCCTCCGAACTTTTAGCTGCTATTGGCTCTCCGGGTAAGGCTAAAAGGACGCGCTCCCCCCGCCCCGCGAAGTATCGATATACTGACGAAACTGGAGAGTCAAAAACATGGTCAGGTCAGGGGCGAATGCCGAAGCGGATCTCAAATCTGATTGCTGAAGGTGGGGAATTAAAAGATTTCGAAATCAGCTAAAAAAGAGCCGGGCATACCCGGCTCTTTTTACGGATAGCCCACAACCATC
>NZ_JADABY010000055.1 GCF_015672735.1 Citrobacter sp. Res13-Sevr-PEB04-36
GCTTCGCTTTTTCTCAGCGGCGCGGGGTGTGCATATTACGCCATCCCGCTACGAAGTCAAGCTTTTATTTTGCTTTTCTCCGCGAGGTTCTCACTGGAACCCCGCTGACCCGGCGGCTTGTAATCCGTTATTCCGTGTCAGTGGAGGCGCATTATAGGGAGTTATTTCAGGCTGACAAGCGGAAATTTAAAATAATTTTCCGAGTGCGCATTATTTCATCAAAACTCATAAAACTGCCAGTTTTTCGAGCGTTTTGAAGCCGTAACGCTGGAGTACTGGCAATAATTGTTCAGCCTCAGGCGTCATTGCCATGCAAAAAGCGATGTTTTCGTCAGCTGATTTTGCGTCAGGGGATTCATGCTCTAGCAACCAGGCTGTACGGCGCGCAATCGCGGCACCGGAATCCACCAGTCGCGTCCCTTCAGGTAGAACCTGTAAAAGTTCTTCTTGTAATAGAGGGAAATGCGTACATCCGAGAACAACCGTATCCGGCGGTTCCGACATCCGCAGCCATGGACGCAGAATGCGCCGCAACTCATCCAGAGGAACCGCTTCTCCGTGCAGCTTAGCTTCTGCTAGTTCCACCAGCTCAGCGGAACCCAACATCGCAATCTGACACTCGTTCGCAAAGCGCGCAATCAGCTCATGCGTATATGAACGCTTCACCGTCGCACGCGTAGCCAACAACCCCACTACACCGTTAGCCGTAAGGCGCGCCGCCGGTTTAATCGCAGGTACCACGCCGACGACCGGGAAGGCGAACTTTTCACGTAGCGCAGGGAGTGACACCGTGCTGGCGGTATTGCAGGCGATAACAGCCAGTGAAAGAGGGTAGCGCTGCTGAACCGCAGTCACAATCTCAACAACACGCTCGACAATAAACTCCTCGCTCTTCTCTCCATAAGGAAAGGCGACGTTATCGAAAGCGTATATATAGTGGAGATCCGGCAAGAGGTTGCGGATCTCGTTATAGACCGACAACCCACCGACGCCGGAATCAAACACCAGCACGGTGGGACGTGGATCAGAAGGTGTAGCTGCCAGACAAGGTGTATTCCCGTCCTGCAGTTGGGTAGCCATAAACTGTCTCGTAATCTTTATCGAACAGGTTGGCGATTTTACCACGAACTGTCAGCTGTGAGGTGATCGGATATGACACTGCCAGATCCCACAAACTCACTCCACCCAATTTTACCGGCTGGTTAGTGACATAGTCCTTGTCATATCGTGTTCCCAGATATTGATACGTCAGGCCCCAGTCAAAATCATAGACCTGCCAGTCGAGCTGATACTTCACCTGCTGTTTGGAACGGCGGGCCAGCGGCTTGTCCGTAATCGCATTACGCGCATCGACATAGTCATAGCTCAGCGTATGCGCCAGCGGACCCGTATCGAAACTCGCCGTCGCTTCAACGCCTTTAATCCGCACTTTCCCTTCGTTATAGTATTTCAGAGTGTGGGGGTCATAATCGATCATGTTATCGATATCGTTGCGATATCCTGACAAACGCCAGTTTACATCCGCTGTTAACCCTTCAAACGCCCCTTCCCACTGCTTGCTCTCTTCAGGATCAAGGTTTGCATTGCCATACATACCGTACAGCTGCCCCAGATTAGGTGCTTTGTAAGAGGTACCATAAGAAGCAATAAAACGATAACCGTCAATAAACGCCCAGCCGGCGCTGGTTTGCCATGTACCATGACGACCAAACTGGGAATTGTCGTCACTGCGCGCTGCGCCTTCGAAGGTGAAATCGCCGAGCTGTTGCAATCCGGTCAGATAAAGACCGGTATTACGCTGATCGTAGCCATCCGTAACATACCCGGTGCCTGGCTCTGTTGTTTGCTTTTGCCAGTCGACGCCAGCACCCACATTACCGTGGCCAACCACCATACTGTTTGACCACTGAAGATTATATTGCTTCATCTCATCCAGGGTTGCCGAGGAGTCGTAGCGACCATAGTCCGGGTCATAGTTGTAGTCTTTGCTATGGCTGTAGCTGGAAACAAGCTGTGACTGGATTTGCTCGCCATTAAAGCGCAGTCCGGCATCCCAGCTTTGGCTATAGAGCTTACGGGTATCGACTAACGGCGTGCCCGGAGAATAATAGGAGTCATAATTGGTACGGTTATCATAGCCATAGCCGCGCACAAACCCGCTCCAGGTGTCAGAGAAGTTATGTTCCAGTGCGCCATACAGCGTCTTACTTAAAAAACCATCTTTGTCGGGCTGCGCTTGCTCACCAGTGCTGCCGTAGGCGACAACGTCAAAACCTTTGGTATAGGCATAATCCCCCATCAGCGTCACGCGCGTATTCTCACCGAGCTGTTGCTGCGTCGAAATGTCGTAATTCTGATAACCATTACTGCCCACACCGGCGGTCAATTCCGTCCCCGGGTTTTCGCGTGTGGTAATGATATTCACCACGCCACCAATCGCATCAGAACCATAAACAGCAGAACGCGGCCCGCGAATATATTCAATGCGTTGCACCAGTGATACCGGGAACTGGCTGAGATCGGCGGCACCGCTCACGCCCGCTAAGTTCAGACGCACGCCGTCAATCAGCACCAGTACATGGCTGGCGTTAGTCCCACGAATAGAAATAGACGAATTTTGTCCCATACCACCGTATTGCGCGATATCAACACCTGGCAGGCGGCGAAGAACGTCATTCACAGAGGTGGATTGCCAGCGATCGATTTCCTGACGCGTAACAACGGTGATGGGAGCAAGCACTGCGCTAAGAGGTTGCTGAAAACGGTTAGCAGTAACGACGAGAGTATCCGGGCTAGCATCCTGCGCCCAACCAGAAAATGCCGCGACGGAAAGTGCCGTCAGCAGCAATGATTTTTTAATCATTGTAAAGCATCCACAATATAAGAAGGATGCCGCAGGTCCCACCGATAGTACGCGATGATGAAAACCAGATGCGACGTTAACCGGCAGGTCTTCGGGCTTGGAAGGTTATTCAGGATAGAGAATAAAAAGAAATGAAGACTTCCCACCCACAGGCAGTGTCTGCTTACGCTCTCATTTCACCTTTCCTTACCGCTGCGCGTCAGCTCCAGATTTACACTGGATTCCCTTTTAACTCACAGGACCGGAACGCGGATGCTACAGTTTGTTACAACCCACTGTCCAGACCGCACGTCACAATATAGGAAATCATCAATGACTGGACATCTGTTGAGCAATCCCTACAATCCCCGCGTACTTTTATTTTTCAGGATGCATCATGACCCCCGAACACCTTCCGACAGAACAGTATGACGCGCAGCTGGACGAAAAAGTGGCACGTTTGCAGAGCTTAATGACGCCCTTTACCGATCAGGCTCCGGAAGTGTTTCGCTCGCCGGTTAGCCATTATCGTATGCGCGCTGAGTTTCGCATCTGGCACGACGGCGATGACCTGTACCACATCATGTTCGACCAGCAGACCAAAAGCCGTATTCGTGTCGACAGCTTTCCGGCAGCCAGCGAACTCATCAATTCGCTGATGACGGCCGTGATAGAAGGGGTTCGCCACAACCACATCCTGCGTCATAAATTGTTCCAGATTGATTACCTCACTACCATGAGCAATCAGGCGGTAGTCTCCATGCTGTACCATAAAAAATTAGATGACGAATGGCGTCAGGAAGCCGAGGCGTTGCGAGATGCGCTGCGCGCGCAAAACCTGAACGTGCATCTGATTGGCCGGGCCACCAAAACTAAAATCGAGCTGGACCAGGATTACATCGACGAACGTTTGCCGGTTGCGGGTAAAGAGATTATCTATCGCCAGGTTGAGAACAGCTTTACCCAACCGAATGCCGCCATGAACATTCAAATGCTGGAATGGGCGATTGATGTCACCACAGATTCGCAGGGCGACCTGCTTGAGCTGTACTGTGGTAATGGCAACTTCTCGTTAGCGCTGGCGCAGAACTTTAACCGCGTACTGGCCACCGAAATCGCCAAACCGTCCGTGGCTGCTGCACAGTACAACATTGCGGCTAACCATATTGATAACGTGCAAATTATTCGTATGGCAGCCGAAGAATTTACCCAGGCGATGAACGGCGTGCGTGAGTTCAACCGTTTGCAGGGTATCGATCTGAAGAGTTACCAGTGTGAGACCATTTTTGTTGACCCACCGCGTAGCGGTCTGGACAACGAAACGGAGAAGATGGTGCAGGCGTATCCGCGAATTCTGTACATCTCCTGCAACCCGGAGACGCTGTGTAAGAACCTGGAAACATTGAGCCAGACGCACAATGTGTCACGTCTGGCGCTATTCGATCAGTTCCCGTATACGCACCATATGGAGTGCGGAGTATTACTGACCGCGAAGTGATTTTTTTGTAGGCCGAGCAAGCGAAGCGCCCCCGGCCTACAAATACTATTCCGCAATTTCTTGCTTACGGTTACGCACCTTAAAGCCGATCCAGAACACCAGAATCACAGACAGGACCGCCGGGAAGAAGTTCGAGCCGATATCCGGATATTCCGCACGCACCACGGTGCTGTACAACAGAACGCCAAGAATAAAACAGGCCGCAGCCAGACCCGGCAGCCCCACAGGCATTGTGCGATTCTGGTAACGTTGATGCAGGCAGTAAACTGTCAGCACCAGCGAAATAATGGGGAATACGGAGAATGGCACAATGGAGCTAAACAGCGCCGCGAATGTGCCATTGATCGATAAGCCAGCAACCAGCGCCAGCAGCAGCGTACCTTTATCTTGACCTGACTGTTTCATTGCTCGTCCTTCTCGTTACTCGGAGTGATGCGTCATCTTCTCTTGTTCACGGCGGTACCAATAAAATGCGCCCTTGGCGATCATGCGCAATTGCAATACCAGCCGCTCTTCCAGTTGTCGACGCTGTTCGGCGCCAACATCCAGCGCTTCTGCCCCCGCACTGAAAACAATCGTCACCATGGCTTCGGCTTGTGCTTCAGTAAACGCACGAGGCATATGGTTTTCGAGTTCCAGATAGTCCGCAAGTTCCGCAATGAAATGCTGAATTTCGCGAGCCACTGCGGCACGAAATGCCGCGGAGGTACCAGACCGCTCGCGCAATAATAAACGGAAGGCGTTAGGATTGTTGCCGATGAACTCCATAAATGTTGAGACCGAGGTGCGGATCACACTGCCGCCCTTGGCGATGCGTTGACGCGCCTGACGCATCAACTGGCGTAGCATCAGGCCACTCTCATCCACCATCGTCAGGCCGAGTTCATCCACATCGCGAAAATGGCGATAAAATGAGGTTGGCGCAATGCCCGCTTCACGAGCAACTTCTCGTAAACTGAGGCTGGCAAAACTCCGCTCTGCGCTCAATTGACTAAATGCGGCTTCGACCAGCGAACGCCGGGTTTTTTCTTTTTGTTGCGCTCTAACGCCCATCACGATGTCTGAATCCTTCCTTATAGCTTGCTGGCACTATACCAGAGATTAGGCGGTTGGCATGGCTTTGTGAACGATTGTTTACGCGCAGTTTGTGCTTCGGCTTCGCAAAAAAGCACAACGATAATTGGGTTATCCCAACAACGATGTTACTATTCTGTTGCTTTTATGTATAAGAACAGGTAAGCCTGACCATGTCACATTCCTACGATTACGATGCAATAGTAATAGGTTCCGGCCCCGGCGGCGAAGGCGCTGCAATGGGTCTGGTTAAGCAAGGTGCGCGCGTTGCCGTTATTGAGCGCTATCATAACGTCGGCGGCGGTTGTACCCACTGGGGTACCATCCCGTCAAAAGCGCTCCGCCACGCCGTTAGCCGTATCATTGAATTCAACCAAAACCCACTCTACAGCGACCATTCCCGGCTTCTTCGCTCTTCTTTTGCCGATATTCTTAACCATGCCGATAACGTCATTAACCAGCAAACCCGTATGCGGCAAGGTTTTTACGAGCGTAACCACTGCGAAATTTTGCAGGGAAACGCCCGTTTTGTTGACGAGCACACCCTTGCCCTGGAGTGCCACGACGGTACGGTAGAAACGCTCACAGCGGATAAATTTGTTATTGCCTGTGGCTCTCGCCCCTACCACCCGACTGACGTCGATTTTTCACACCCGCGCGTTTACGATAGCGATTCCATTCTCAGTTTGCACCATGAACCTCGCCATGTTCTGATCTATGGCGCGGGCGTCATTGGCTGTGAATATGCGTCGATCTTTCGGGGAATGGACGTCAAAGTTGATTTGATCAACACCCGCGACCGTCTGCTGGCGTTTCTTGATCAGGAGATGTCCGACTCGTTGTCTTATCACTTCTGGAACAGCGGCGTGGTGATTCGCCATAACGAAGAGTACGAGAAAATTGAAGGCTGCGATGATGGCGTCATCATGCACCTGAAATCCGGGAAGAAACTGAAAGCCGACTGCCTGCTGTACGCCAACGGTCGTACCGGTAACACCGATTCGTTAGCGCTGGAGAATATTGGCCTGAAGACGGACAGCCGCGGCCAGCTAAAAGTGAACAGCATGTACCAGACGGCGCTGCCGCATGTGTACGCCGTGGGGGATGTGATCGGTTATCCAAGCCTTGCCTCCGCAGCTTACGATCAGGGCCGTATTGCCGCCCAGGCGTTGGTGAAAGGTGAGGCTACCGCGCACCTGATCGAAGATATCCCGACCGGTATTTACACCATTCCCGAGATCAGCTCCGTCGGTAAGACTGAACAACAACTGACGTCAATGAAAGTCCCTTACGAAGTCGGCCGTGCACAGTTTAAACATCTGGCTCGCGCACAAATCGTCGGGATGAGTGTCGGAACATTGAAGATTCTGTTCCATCGGGAGACCAAAGAGATTTTAGGGATCCACTGCTTTGGTGAACGCGCTGCCGAAATTATTCATATCGGTCAGGCAATAATGGAGCAAAAAGGTGGTGGTAACACCATCGAGTACTTCGTTAACACCACCTTTAACTACCCAACCATGGCTGAAGCTTATCGGGTAGCTGCACTGAACGGCTTAAACCGCCTGTTTTAATGTGTTGTCGAAATGGCCATCCATTGCACCACGGATGGCCTCTGCCAGCTGTTCATAACGGCTACGCAGTGGCGAACCCGGACGGTATACCAGACCAATGGTACGACGCGGTTCTGGCTTAATGCACGGCACATAGACCACACCATCACGCTTACGCTCCGGTGGGACAGCCAGCGCGGGCAGTAAAGTAATCCCGCTGCCTGCTGCCACCATGTTACGCAGCGTTTCCAGACTGGTTGCCCGGAAATGGGTATCTTCATCAGCACCGGCTTCAAAACAGAATCCCATCGCCTGATCGCGCAAACAGTGACCATCTTCGAGCATTAACAGTTTTTCACCTGCCAGATCGGACATCGGTACGCGGTCACGGTTTGCCCATGGATGATCTTCATAGATCGCCAACATCATTGGCTCATCAAACAGCGGTACCTCGATAAACGCCTCACTCTCTTTCACCAGAGCCAGAATCACACAGTCGAGTTTACCGCTGTCCAATTGTGCCAACAGCTGATGCGTTTGCGCTTCATGCAGGTACATTTCCAGTTTCGGGAAGGTCTGGTGCAACATAGGAATAATATGCGGCAGTAGGTAAGGTCCTACCGTAGGGATCAAACCAATATGCAGCGGGCCAGACATTGTCTCACCCTGTTGGCTTGCCATCTCCTTGAGCACTTTGACCTCGCGCAACACGGTGCGCGCCTGATCCACCAGCAGTAAACCCGCTTGAGTGAACAGCACTTTACGACTCGTACGCTCCAGCAACATAACGCCAAGCTCATCTTCGAGTTTGCGGATTTGCCCACTCAGCGTTGGCTGGCTGACGTGACAGGAGTCTGCCGCTCGTCGGAAGTGACGGTGTTCGGCGAGTGCTACCAGGTATTCAAGATCACGAATATTCATTATTCATCCTCCATTGCCACGATAGTTCGTAGCGATAGGTAGAATAGCAACGAACGATTATCCCTATCAAGTATTCTGTTTAATAATGCACCACAGAAACGGCGCAGACCCCTTTAACCCTTGAAGCCACTGCCCGTTAAGAGATCTGATCTCATACTCGAAATAACTAAAGCCAACGTGAACATTTGCGGACCTCTGGTCCGCTTTTTTTTGCATAAAAAAGCCCGGCTTGAAGCCAGGCTCAGATAACCATCCGGCAAAACACACGTTACGCCAGACGTGCCTTCGCGTAGCCGATCGCCTGCGCCACCTGCTGTGGTGAAACGCCACCTTTCGCCGCACGCTTGTCGAGGCACGACTGCAGCGAGAGGATCGGGTACACGTCATCGCCAATCACCGCGCTAAATTTTTGCAAATCAGCCAGTGACAGTGCTTCCAGCGGTTTACCCTGACGAATCGCCTCCACTACCGTTTCACCCACAATATGGTGCGCTTCGCGGAACGGTACACCTTTTGCCACCAGATAATCGGCCAGCTCAGTAGCGTTGGCATAGCCCTGCTGTGCAGCCTCCTGGCAGCGTGGGCGTTTAACCTGAATACCTTCCAGCACCAGCACCGCCATATGCAGGCAATCCAGCCAGGTATCGAGTGCGTCGAACAGCCCTTCTTTGTCTTCCTGCATATCCTTGTTATACGCCAGCGGCAGTCCTTTCAGCGTCATCATCATGCCGGTCAACGCACCTTGTACGCGGCCACATTTGCCACGAATCAGTTCTAAGGCATCCGGATTTTTCTTCTGCGGCATTAATGATGAGCCGGAAGTTACGCGATCGGACAGTTCTACAAAACCGGCTTCCCCGGTATTAAAGAAAATCAGATCTTCAGCAAAGCGTGACAGGTGAACCATACCGATAGAAGCATCCGAGAGGAGTTCCAGCACGTGGTCACGGTCAGAAACGCTGTCCAGACTGTTGCGAGTCGCCGAGGCAAAGCCCAGCCAGTCGGCCAGTTGTTCACGATCGATTTCATAGGCAGTACCCGCCAGCGCGCCACAACCTAACGGGCTGACGTCCAGACGCTTGAGCGCATCCTGCAAGCGGCTTTCATCACGCGCCAGCATTTCAACATAGGCCAGACACCAGTGAGCAAACGTCACCGGCTGCGCACGCTGCAGGTGCGTATAACCCGGCATAACGGCATCCTGGTTATTCTCTGCCGTCACTACCAACGCGCTTTGCAACTGACGGTTAGCAGACAACAATTCAAGCACCGTGTCTTTGCACCACAGTTTAAGATCGGTTGCCACCTGGTCATTACGGCTACGCCCGGTATGCAGTTTTTTACCCAGTTGACCGACTTTATCGATGAGCTTGCCTTCTACCCAACTGTGAATATCTTCCGCATCACTTTGCAGGATCTGCTGTGGGTCGAGCCGCACCTCTTCCAGCAGATTATTGAGCGCCTCTTCCAGCTGAAGTTGTTCATCGGAGGTCAACACGCCGACCGTGACCAGCGCTTTGGACCAGGCCACAGAGCCGACGATATCTTGTTCGGCCAGGCGGTAGTCGAAGCGCAAAGAGTCGTTGAACTGTTTGAACCGCTGATCTGCTGCCTGTGTAAAACGCCCACCCCAAAGTGCCATAACGAATTTCCTTAATATGATATTTTTGCCCGGTGGCGCAACGCTTACCGGGCCTACAAAACCCATGCAGGCCGGGTAAGGCGAAGCCGCCATCCGGCACAGTAGTAGTTAAGCCAGAATACGGGTACCGATCGGCGTGCCGTTAAACAGTGCCGGGAGTTGTTCGGCATGACGCCAGGAAGCGATATCTACCGGACGTCCCAGAGTACGTGCCGCATCCAGCGCCGCGTTCACCTTCACAATCATGCCATCGGTAATAATACCTTGTTCGATCAACTGCTCTGCTTTGGCGGCGGTCATTTCGGCGATCCGCTGACCTTTACCATCCAGAATACCGCTGACGTCAGACAACAGAATCAGATCCGCGCCCAACGTTGCCGCCAGCGCCGTCGCTGCCTGATCGGCATTGACGTTCATCAGTTGCCCTTCTTTCGTTACGCCAATTGAGCTGACCACCGGCAGAAAACCGTTTTCCAGCAGCGTGTTAATCAGCTTAGGCGAACCCGGCTGTGCCAGCCCAACGTGACCTAACGCTACATCGAGCTGGGTCACTTTTACGCTGTCGCCATCGCCAAGGTACAGACCGACAGCGTCAATATGGTGTTTCTTCGCCCACGCCAGCAGCGTTTTATTCGCTGTTCCGGCCAGGGCGCCAGTAATGATGTCGATCTGGTCAGCTGGTGTCACGCGCAGACCATTTTTCTTTGTCACCGGCAAGTTGAGCCCTTTCATCAGCTCATCAACCACGCAGCCGCCACCGTGAACAATGACCAGCGGACGCTGGTGCGACTCGCGATAATTTACCAGTGCGGTAAACAGACGCTCCAGCGCCTCTTCGCTATCCAGTAAAACGCCGCCCAGCTTGATAATTAATGGATTCATCATTGCACCCTTAAAGAAGAGACTGCGTTTCAGCAAAGCCGAAACGGATATTTGCGCACTGCATCGCCTGTGCGGCAGCGCCTTTCAATAAATTGTCTTCGGTTGCCACCACAATCAGATGCTCGCCCTGCACGGCAAAGCCGATATCGCAGAACGGCAGCCCCACCACATTTTTCAGGGCCGGAACGCCGTTGTCATACAGGCGAACCAGAGGTTTATCACCATAGGCCTGCTGCAGCGTTTGCGCCACCTGCGCATGGGTCACACCCGGCTTCAGACGACAGGTGATGGTTTCCAGTATCCCACGCGGGAAGTTGCCCAGATGCGGGGTGAAAATCACGTCCGCCCCCAAATGTGTGGCGATTTCCGGTTGATGGCGGTGGGTAAACACGCCATACGGCTGCAAGCTAACTTCACAGAAACTGTTCGAGATGGCAGCTTTACGTCCTGCTCCGCTCACACCACTGGTGGCGTTAATCACCGGCCACTGGCTGAGATCAAGCAGGTCTGCATCAATCAGCGGTTTGAGCGACAACTGCGCCGCCGTGGGATAGCAACCCGGTACGGCAATCAGATTCGCGTCTTTTAGCTTGCTTGCACTCCACTCCGCCAGCCCGTAGACCGCTTGCTCCAGCAGCTCAGGATGCTGATGAGTAAAGCCATAATATTTTTCATAGAAGGTGCCGTCGTTTACACGGAATGCACCGGAGAGGTCGAACACCACACAACCGGCCTGCAGAAACAGTGGTGCCAGGTCATGGCTGACCTCATGGGCCGTCGCGAGGAACACAACATCTACCCCTGCGCTAAACTCGCTGATATCCGACATGGGTTGCAATGGCAAATCGACAATGCCCTTTAACTGCGGATGTAAATCAGAGATTAACTTTCCTGCATCATTGCTTTGCGCTGAGACAGTCAAAGCGGTTATGGTCATATCAGGATGGCGATTTACATAGGTCACAAGCTCTGCACCAGCATAGCCACTGGCGCCCACAATCAGCGTATTCAACATCGGGGCTGTTCACCTTCTTAGATTCGGTTGCCAGGTATAAGCCTTTATCACCTCACCTTACACTTGGTGGGTTTTATTACGCTCAACATTATTGTATTTTTATTCACAAATACTGCATGAATATTGATACTATCATGACCCGAGGTGTGTCAACAATGAAAAACAATTTACCGCCATTTATCGAGATTTACCGCGCTCTGATTGCCACACCGTCGATTAGCGCCACCGAAGAAGCGCTCGATCAAAGTAATGCAGGTTTAATCACTCTGCTGGCGGATTGGTTCAAAGATTTAGGCTTCAGCGTTGAGGTACAACCGGTTCCCGGCACCCGCAATAAATTCAATATGCTGGCGAGTACTGGCACCGGTGCCGGTGGCCTGCTGCTCGCCGGTCATACCGACACCGTACCGTTTGACGACGGACGCTGGACGCGCGATCCGTTCACCCTGACCGAGCATGACAATAAGCTCTACGGGCTGGGGACGGCGGATATGAAAGGCTTCTTCGCATTTATCCTCGATGCGCTGCGTGATGTCGATGTGAAACAGCTGAAAAAGCCACTCTACATCTTGGCCACCGCCGATGAAGAAACCAGTATGGCGGGCGCACGTTACTTCTCTGAAAACACAGCGATTCGCCCGGATTGCGCGATCATCGGTGAGCCAACGTCCCTGCAGCCAATTCGCGCGCACAAAGGCCATATTTCCACGGCGGTACGCGTGCTCGGCCAGTCAGGACACTCCAGCGATCCGGCGCGCGGCGTGAACGCCATTGAACTGATGCACGATGCCATCGGCCACATTATGCAGTTGCGCGACTCACTGAAAGCACGCTATCACCACGATTCATTCACCGTGCCTTACCCGACGCTGAACCTCGGCAGCCTGCATGGCGGCGATGCCTCCAACCGTATTTGCGCCTGCTGCGAACTGCATATGGATATCCGCCCGTTGCCGGGAATGACGTTAAGCGACCTGAATGGCTTACTGACGGAGGCGCTGGCCCCGGTGAGCGAGCGCTGGCCTGGCCGACTAACGGTTTCCGAGCTGCACCCGCCGATCCCGGGTTACGAATGCCCGCCGGATCACCAACTGGTCGAGGTAGTGGAAAAACTGCTCGGCGAGAAAACCGACGTGGTGAACTACTGCACCGAGGCGCCGTTTATCCAGACGCTGTGCCCGACGCTAGTACTGGGACCGGGTTCCATTAATCAGGCACATCAACCAGATGAATATCTGGAAACACGCTTCATTAAGCCAACCCGCGAATTAATTACCCAGGTTGTGCATCATTTTTGCTGGCATTAACCGAACGTCGCCTCGCTAATCCTTTGGTGGTAAGCGAGGCGTTTTTTTTAACATTTGCATAAGCAACGCTTATTTGACGCGATGTGAATTAAATAACGTAAATTCCCGCCATTTTTTCGTTTGCTGAACCGATTTCGCAGCAATTGACGTCAGGTGTTTTACGTGGCTTTATAAAAGACGACTAAAAAGTTAAGTCCGAAAGATTTCGCGTTGCAGCCAACGCCGCTGCGGCGCGAAAGATACAGGGCATTTACAAATAAAGATGGGGTGTCTGGGTTAATATGAACGAACAATATTCCGCGTTGCGTAGTAATGTCAGTATGCTCGGCAAAGTGCTGGGAGAAACCATCAAGGATGCGCTGGGAGAGAACATTCTCGATCGCGTAGAAACAATCCGTAAGCTGTCTAAATCATCCCGCGCTGGCAATGAAGCAAACCGTCAGGAGCTGCTCACTACGCTGCAGAATCTTTCCAACGACGAACTGCTGCCAGTTGCCCGCGCGTTTAGTCAGTTCCTGAACCTGGCCAATACCGCCGAGCAGTACCACAGCATTTCGCCAAAAGGCGAAGCTGCCAGCAACCCGGAAGTGATTGCCCGTACCCTGCGTAAACTGAAAGACCAGCCCAACCTCGATGAAGCGACAATCAAAAAAGCCGTGGAATCGCTTTCTCTGGAGCTGGTGCTGACCGCCCACCCGACCGAAATTACCCGCCGTACGTTGATCCATAAAATGGGCGAGGTAAACGCGTGTCTCAAGCAGCTTGATAACAAAGACATCGTCGATTACGAACGCCACCAGCTGATGCGCCGCCTGCGCCAGTTAATCGCCCAGTCCTGGCATACGGATGAAATCCGTAAACTGCGTCCCAGCCCGGTTGATGAAGCCAAATGGGGCTTCGCCGTGGTTGAAAATAGCCTGTGGGAAGGTGTGCCGAACTATCTGCGCGAACTGAACGAACAGCTGGAAGAGCATCTGAACTACAAGCTGCCCGTCGATTTTGTCCCGGTCCGATTCACCTCCTGGATGGGCGGCGACCGTGACGGCAACCCGAACGTAACGGCAGATATCACCCGTCATGTACTGCTGCTCAGCCGCTGGAAAGCGACCGACCTGTTCCTGAAAGACATTCAGTTTCTGGTTTCCGAGCTGTCGATGGTCGATGCCACACCTGAGCTATTAGCGCTGGTAGGTGAAGAAGGGGCGGCAGAACCTTACCGCCACCTGATGAAAATGCTGCGTTCGCGTTTGATGACGACCCAGGCCTGGCTGGAAGCGCGCCTGAAAGGCGAAAAATTGCCGAAACCTGCTGGCCTGTTAACGCAAAACGAGCAGCTATGGGAACCGCTGTACGCGTGTTATCAGTCACTGCAAGCCTGCGGTATGGGCATCATCGCCAATGGCGAACTGCTCGATACCCTGCGCCGGGTGAAATGCTTTGGCGTACCGCTGGTGCGTATCGATATTCGTCAAGAAAGCACCCGTCATACTGAAGCATTGGGCGAGCTGACCCGTTATCTGGGCATTGGCGACTACGAAAGCTGGTCAGAAGCAGACAAACAGGCCTTCCTGATCCGCGAACTGAACTCCAAGCGCCCACTGCTCCCACGCAGCTGGGAACCGAGTAACGATACTCGCGAAGTGCTCGACACTTGTCGGGTGATCGCCGAAGCACCTCATGGATCTATTGCTGCCTACGTTATCTCAATGGCGAAAACACCATCGGACGTGCTTGCCGTTCACCTGCTGCTGAAAGAAGCCGGTATTGGTTTTACCATGCCGGTAGCGCCGCTGTTTGAAACGCTGGACGACCTGAACAACGCTGACGATGTAATGACTCAGCTGTTGAACATCGACTGGTATCGCGGTCTGATTCAGGGCAAACAGATGGTTATGATTGGCTACTCTGACTCTGCAAAAGACGCAGGCGTTATGGCGGCTTCCTGGGCGCAATATCAGGCACAGGATGCGTTGATCAAAACCTGCGAAAAAGCCGGCATTGAATTGACGTTGTTCCATGGTCGCGGTGGTTCTATTGGCCGCGGCGGCGCACCGGCTCATGCGGCGTTGCTCTCACAGCCGCCAGGCAGCTTGAAAGGCGGACTGCGCGTCACTGAACAGGGAGAGATGATCCGCTTCAAATACGGTTTACCGGAAGTGACCATCAGCAGCCTGTCGCTATATACCGCCGCAATCCTGGAAGCCAACCTGTTACCACCGCCAGAACCGAAAGACAGCTGGTGTCATATTATGGATGAGCTGTCAGATATCTCCTGCGAGCTGTACCGGGGATACGTTCGTGAGAACAAAGACTTTGTTCCCTACTTCCGCTCTGCAACTCCCGAGCAGGAACTGGGTAAATTGCCGCTCGGTTCACGTCCGGCTAAACGCCGCCCGACCGGCGGAGTAGAATCTCTGCGTGCCATTCCATGGATATTCGCCTGGACACAAAACCGTCTGATGCTCCCGGCCTGGCTGGGCGCTGGTACCGCACTGCAAAAAGTGGTCGAAGACGGTAAACAAAGCGAACTTGAAGCGATGTGCCGCGACTGGCCATTCTTCTCCACGCGTCTTGGCATGCTGGAAATGGTGTTCTCGAAAGCGGACCTGTGGCTGGCGGAATACTACGATCAACGACTGGTCAAAAAAGAGCTGTGGCCGCTGGGCGAAGAACTGCGCCATCGACTGGAAGCCGACATCAACGTGGTGCTGGCGATTGCCAACGACTCGCATTTAATGGCCGACCTGCCATGGATTGCCGAGTCAATTCAGTTAAGGAATATTTATACCGATCCGTTGAACGTGTTACAGGCTGAACTTTTACACCGTTCGCGTCTGGCAGAAGAACAAGGTGAGGCGCCCGATCCGCGCGTTGAACAAGCGCTAATGGTCACCATCGCCGGTGTTGCTGCCGGTATGCGTAATACCGGTTAAGCAAGTCCCTATCACCCTCGTGCTATTGCGCGGGGGTGACGTAAAAAACTGCTGTCATAACCACTTCATTTCAAATATATTTCTCCCCCTTGATTCATTTATTTTATGAATGAATCATCAACAACATGCGTTTCTAACATCGCAACGCTTCAGATCCCCTTAAGATTTAGCCGCTACTCTTGGCGACACGATTAATAACAGGCTCACACTATGCAATCCTTATCACCCCAGTCTAAACCCCTGTTTAGCTGGAAAGCCCTGGGTTGGGCGCTTCTCTATTTTTGGTTTTTTTCTTCATTACTACAGGGCATTATCTATTTTAGCGGTTACAGCGGTTCGACCGGATTACGCGACTCATTGTTATTTAGTTCTCTGTGGCTGATCCCGGTATTTTTATTTCCAAATCGAATCCGTATTATTGCCGCCGTCATTGGCGTCATGTTGTGGGCTGCGTCGCTCGCTGCGCTGAGCTATTACGTCATTTACGGGCAGGAGTTCTCACAGAGCGTGCTGTACGTGATGTTTGAGACCAATGCAAATGAAGCCAGTGAATATTTAAGCCAGTATTTCAGCCTCAAGATCGTTTTTGTCGCGCTGGCCTACACCGCAGTGGCGATTCTGCTGTGGACACGTCTGCGCCCGGTTCATATTCCCTCTCCCTGGCGTTATCTGGTATCGTTTGCGCTGTTATACGGTTTGATTCTGCATCCGATGGCCGTCAATACGTTTATTAAGCATAAACCTTTCGAGCAAACGCTGGATGGTCTTGCTGCGCGTATGGAACCCGCCGCGCCGTGGCAGTTTATCTCGGGCTATTATCAGTATCGTCAGCAACTGACTTCTCTGAACAGTCTACTAAATAAGAATAACGCGCTGCCGCCGCTGGCACACTTCAAAGACAACTCTGGCGATGCCCCGCGCACGCTGGTGCTGGTGATTGGGGAGTCAACTCAGCGTGGACGCATGAGCCTGTACGGTTACCCACGGGAAACCACGCCAGAACTCGACGCACTGCACAAATCCGATCCTAATCTGACCGTATTCAATAATGTCGTGACCTCACGTCCGTACACCATTGAAATCCTGCAACAGGCGCTGACCTTCGCCAACGAGAAGAACCCGGATTTATATCTGACACAGCCGTCGCTGATGAACATGATGAAACAGGCTGGTTATAAGACCTTCTGGATCACCAACCAGCAAACGATGACCGCCCGTAACACCATGCTGACCGTATTTTCCAAGCAGACGGATAAGCAGTTCTATATGAATCAGCAGCGGACCCAAAGTGCGCGTGAATACGACAGCAACGTGCTGGCACCGTTTAAAGAAGTGCTGACCGATCCGGCGCCGAAAAAGTTCATCATCGTTCATCTGCTGGGAACGCATATTAAGTACAAATTCCGCTATCCGGACGGTCAGGGAAAATTCGACAACAATATCGACAACGTCCCGGCAGGCCTGAGCAACGATGAGCTGGAGTCCTACAACGACTACGACAGCGCCAATGTGTATAACGACCACATCATTGCCAGTCTGATTAACGACTACAAAGCCACCGATCCGAATGGCTTCCTGCTCTACTTCTCCGATCATGGGGAAGAGGTGTATGACACGCCGCCGCATAAAACACAGGGTCGTAATGAAGACAACCCAACGCGCCATATGTATACGGTGCCGTTCCTGCTATGGACGTCTGAAAAATGGCAGGCCGCACACCCGCATGACTTCTCACAAGATGTTGATCGTAAGTACAGCAGCTCTGAACTTATCCACACCTGGTCTGATTTAGCGGGCTTTACCTACGATGGATTCGACCCGACGCGTGCCATTACCAACCCGCAGTTCAAAGAGACAACCCGCTGGATTGGTAATCCGTACAAGAAAAATGCTCTGATAGATTACGATACCCTACCTTACGGCGATCAAATCGGTAATCAGTGATAGTTTGCTATATCAGGCCACTCTTTTAGGGTGGCCTTTTTTTATCATCAACGTTACTGTGGCCCTGTCTGCTGCCTGCAAGGGATTCACATGTATCACGACGTCAGCCACCTTCTTTCCCGCCTGATTAACGGTCCCCTCCCGCTGCGGCAGGTATGTTTCGCCAGTACCAACGGTTCAATGCCGGAATTAGCCTATCAGGTTGATTTTCCCCGGCTGGAGATTGTACTGGAAGGGGCACTCGTTGATGCCAGTAGCGGAAGCCGGCTTACTGCTGGCGACGTACTGTACGTCCCGGCAGGTGGCTGGAATCTCCCTCAGTGGCACACGCCGGTCACGACGCTCAGCATCCTGTTCGGCAAACAGCAGTTGGGTTTCAGCGTCGTTCAATGGGATGGCAAGCAGTATCAAAATCTCACCAAACAACACGTTGCACGGCGCGGACCGCGTATCGGCTCCTTCCTGCTGCAAACCCTCCATGAGATGCAGATGCAGCCTCGGGAGCAACAAACAGCCAGGCTGATCGTCGCCAGTTTGTTAAGCCACTGTCGCGATCTACTCGGCAGCCAGATCCAGACCGCATCGCGCAGCCAGGCACTTTTCGAAGCCATTCGCGACTATATTGACGAACGCTACGCCTCGCCACTGACCCGTGAATCCGTCGCCCAGGCGTTTTATATCTCGCCGAATTACCTGTCGCACCTGTTTCAGAAAACGGGCGCTATCGGTTTTAACGAGTACCTGAACCATACGCGACTGGAACACGCCAAGACGCTACTGAAGGGTTACGACCTGAAGGTTAAAGAAGTGGCGCACACCTGTGGGTTTGTCGACAGTAACTACTTCTGTCGCCTGTTTCGTAAGAATACAGAGCGTTCTCCGTCAGAGTATCGTCGGCAATATCACAGCCAGTTAACGGAGAAAAAAACTACTCCAGAATAAGCTGGGTATGCTGCGGAGCTGAAAGTAGTTTACGCACGGCACTCATCACCCGCTGAGGTTCTCGTAAAAAGGCGCTAATTCCCGACCGCACATAGCGACTCTGGGTAAATCGCTCAGCGCCTGCCAGATCAATATCGGTAATCAGCAACACCACATCGGCACGGCTAATATCCTCTTCAGTTAGTCGATTCTCCGTACCGAGCGCCCCCTGAGTTTCAATCTTGATAATCCACTTCTCATGCTGACAGAGCTTTTCCAGTCGCTCAGCCGCCATATAGGTATGCGCCACGCCGCTGACACAAGCGGTCACGGCGACCAGATATCGTACAGATGCGACGGCCATATCAACCTCCCACAGTGACCAGAAATCCGGCGTCTTCCGCCAACTCACGCAACACCGCCACCTCCAGGGCTGACGGGGCGGGTATATCTTTCATCGACCATTGCTGCCCAAGCAGGCGGTATTTTGGCTCGCCATATTGATGAAACGGTAGCAGGTGAACCTGCTTTATGTCTAATGATGCTAATACGGTTAGCGCATGTCGCATGTTCTCCACGCCAAGCGTAAAGCCCGGAATCAACGGCAAACGAGGAATGACATTGATTCCCTCACGCACTAACAGCCGCAAATTCTCCAATACGCGCGGAAGATTCATATTTACGACATCTCTAGCCTGGCGCACATTCATTATTTTCAGATCGAAGAGTACCTCATCGCACATTTTTGCCAGCGGCAAAATGCGACTGACAGGGGCATCTCCCGCCGTTTCAATGGCGCACTGAACACCGTTTCGCCGCAGGCGCTGTAAAAATCGGGTAGCGAAGGGTGCTTGCATCAACACTTCACCACCTGAAAGCGTCACCCCTCCGCCAGAGGTACGAAAGAAAATATCATCCTTCATCACCTCGCGTTCCAGCTCATCCAGCGTGATATCGCGGCCAATACGCTCAAACGCGCCGGAAGGACATTCATCCGCATCGCGCAGACACGGCGCGCAATGCAGGCATTTACTCTCCCGACGTACCGTTTCAATACGTGGCGAAATTGACTCCGGATTGGCGCACCATGGACAGGCATGTGGGCAGCCTTTAAAAAAAACCACCGTACGAATGCCCTGCCCGTCATTTAGCGAATAACGCTGAATGTTGAAAATGCGCGCAACCTCCTCGCCGCGCGGCTCCACAACCTCACAGTTGATGCGCGGTGCGGCGAATGATGTCATCCTGAATCTCCTTTGACAGCTCAACAAAGAAGGCGCTGTATCCCGCCACGCGGACCACCAGCCCGGCGAAGTCCTGCGGGTGCTGCTGCGCTTCCCGCAGCGTATCGGCATTCACTACGTTGAACTGGATGTGTTGCAGCTTGAGCTGGGTAAATGCGCGCAGAAAATCAGCCAGTTTTCGTAAACCCGCCTCACCTTCTAGCGTGGCTGGCGTGAACTTCACGTTCAACAACGTACCATTAGAAAGCAGCGTGTTATCCAGTTTACTTACCGATTTCAGCACCGCCGTCGGTCCCTGCATATCCTGACCCAGCATCGGCGACAAACCACCGTCCGCCAGTTGTTCTCCTGCAAAACGGCCATCCGGCGTTGCCCCCACTACGGAACCCAACGGCACGTGCGCAGAGACGGTATAGGAACCCGGTGTAAACTGACCACCGCGTGGGTTCTGATATCTTTCCACCTCTTTGCAGTAATGACGCAGCAGTTCGGCGCTGATGTTATCCACATCATCAATATCGTTGCCGTATTTTTCGAAGCGGTTGATCAACCTGGCGCGAATTTTCGCACCTTCCGGAGTAGCGAAGTTGCCTTTTAATACCGACAGGAGTTCGTCAAAACGTAAACGCTGTTGCTCAAATACCAGCCCATTAAGCGCATGCAGAGAGTCGCTCAAGTTAGCGATGCCAATACCCTGTACGCCGGAGAAGTTGTAACGCGCGCCACCATCAGTAATATCGCGCCCCTTATCCAGGCAGTCGTTGATAAATGAAGAGAGCAGCGGCACGGGTGCCCAGTCGCGATGCCCGATATCACAAATATTGCTGCCCTCCACCATCAGCGCAATATAGTGGCTGATTTTGGCGCGAATGTGCGCCAGCAAGTTTTCATACGTCAGCGCGCGGTTGCTTTCATTTTCATACAGGCTGATTTCCATCACTTTCAGCAAGTTAAACATGGCAATGTCGTGCAGACCGTAGGTTCTACCGGGAATCGACAGTTCCACACAGCCCACCACCGCGTAATCGCGCGCGTCTTCCAGCGTAACACCACGATTCAGGAACGCCGGCACAACAACTTCATCATTGAAGATTTGCGGAATACCGGTACCAAGACGGATCGTCTCCGCCGTTTTCATCAGGAATGGCGTATCAATCAGCGCATTGGTGCGCACCCCAAGATTCGGCTGCGGCAGCTGCACGCTCTGATAGGCGTCAAGGCAGAGGAACGAGAGCACGTTCACCGCACTGCGCCCACTCTCGGTTAATCCACCCAATAACGCGGTATACCCCGTCGGAAAACCAGCGAAATAGCGGGCGCTGCTGGTGGATCGGAGCAGTACGATGTCGTTGCACTTTACCCACAGCGATTCGAGGAGCTCTTTTAAAAACGCCGGGTCTTCGCCCTGGGTCAACGAGGTCTGGTAGAACGGCAGCATATACTGGTCAAAACGCCCTAGCGAGAGCGAACTGGCGTTGGATTCGTATTGCAGAATAATGTTCATGTACCAGAACAGCTGGCACGCTTGCCAGAAGGTCTGCGGCTTATGTTCGGCGTTGTGGCGAGAGTGAGCGGCAATCGCCAGCAGTTCCTGACGACGCTGCGCATCAGGGCAGCCTGACGCCATTTTCTCCGCAAGCGTAGCATAACGGAGAATGTGCCGTTGCGAGGCTTCAAGCAGCAGCAGTGCAGCCTGATAAAAGTGATTATCCGGATGCTGTGTAGCATGCTGACGCATCTGTGATACCAATTCACCCAGCCCATGATTCAACAGGCGCGGGTAATCAATAATGATATGCCCCTGCCCTTTGTCCGTCTGATTCACGCTAAAAATCTGGGTGCTGACGGCGGCCTTCACCTCATCGGTCATCTGACCGTTGATAAAATCTTTCATAGACCGTTGCTCCCAGTACGGGAACAAGACGTCGCGGTACAGGTGTTTATCTTCATCGCTGATATCAAAACGGTCCTGCGGGCGCGTCGGGAACTGATCCAACTCCTTAAGCAACCAGTACGGATCCATCTCTGGTGACATAATACCCGCACGTGGTTTAACGGTACGGTTCCCGGCAATCAGTTCTTCATCACGAATCGAAATTTCAACGTGCTCAAGGATATAGGCCGTTGCTTTGGCCCGCCGCAGAATAACCGGTTCCCCCTCCGTCTGCTGATGGCTCACAGTGTAAAGCTGTGCGCGTTCAAGTGAAATTTCACGGTTATTCTCGAAGAGAGCAGCTTTCAAACGTTGAATACGAGTGGTCATGAAGAACTCCTGTGGGCAAGCTTGTTGCCGGATGGCGGTGTGAATGCCTTATCGGGCCTACGGGGATTAATATCGTAGGCCCGATAAGCTGCGCCATCGGCGCAGTCTAACGTTACGCGGTTTGCGCCAGATGCGCGCCAATCTTGTTCATGATGGCGTCGGCGCGTTTGACCGCATCGCTGATGTTGACACGAACAATGGTTTTCCCGGCAAAACGCTCCTCAAACTTGATACCGATATCTTTGGTCAAAATGACCATATCAGCATCTGCCACATCTGCCGCAGTCAGCTCATTTTCCAGGCCAATCGAGCCCTGAGTCTCCACCTTTACTTCCCAGCCTTTGGCTTTGGCTGCGCTTTCCAGCGCTTCAGCTGCCATATAGGTGTGCGCAACACCAGAAGGACATGCGGTTACTGCGATAATCTTAGTCATGGCTCATTCCTCACTTAATTCATTTCAAAATCTAAATCCAGGTCGTCTTCTTTCTCATCAACCTGGGACACATTCTTCCGCGCCAGACTTTTCAGTACGTTAACGCACACAGCAGTCACTACAGCACCAATGGCAACTGCCGCGATATAACCCAGTTTTCCTTCCACGACGGGCAGAACAATCAGCCCCCCCCAACCGGCATAACACTGCGCACCAAACAGCGCGGCGGTTACCGTGCCACAGGCTGAGCCGATCATAATGGACGGGATCACGCGCAGTGGGTCAGCTGCAGCAAAAGGAATCGCCCCTTCAGTGACGCCGACGCAGCCCATCACCAGTGCGGCTTTGCCGGCCTCACGCTCTTCAGACGAGAAATTCTTGCGGCCAATCAGCGTTGCCAGCCCTAAACCCAGCGGCGGAACACAGATCCCCACAGCAGCAATCGCGACGACGGTATACACCCCCTGCGCCACGCAGATCAGCATGAAGGCGTAGGCAACTTTATTGATTGGACCACCCATATCGAAGGCCAACATTAAGCCCATTATGACCGCCAGCAGTACAATGCTGCCCTGCTGCATTCCTTGCAGCCATTGCGTCAGGTTGGTGGTTAATGCACCCACCGGCTCACCCAATCCCCACATCATGATGCCTGCGGTAACAAAGGTGCCGACGATGGGAATAACGAAGATAGGCATGACTGAGCGCAATACCTTATGCACAGGAATTTTCTTCAGATAATGGACGACGATACCGCCGATGATCCCGGCGATCAGTGCGCCAAAGAACCCGGCACCAAAGCTATTGCCAACCCAGGCCCCAATCGCACAAGGTGCCAACGCGGAACGCTCGGCAATGGAATAGCCGATATACGCAGCGAGGAACGGCACCATCAGGGTCAACCCGGCAACACCAATATCAAATAACTTTTTGAGATTGGGATCGGTAGCAACATCCGGTACAGCGCCCTTGCCATACAGCATGACGGAGACCGCCAGTAAAATACCGCCTGCTACTACGAAGGGGATCATATGTGAAACACCGGTCATCAGATGCTGACGGGTGTTTTTCAGGATCTGCACCAACTCTTGCATAAGTCGCTCCCGGGCTGGTTGAAGCCCATATCCATAAGGTTGTTGCGGAAAACAATAGGCAATCTGGGGCGGCACAGACAGTGGATAAAAAGGCCATTTACTGGACTTTTGTAATGTCAGTACAAAAATGCGATCCGCCTCATAACTTACGAAATATCGGAAATGTAGGAAGGAACATCGACTTGTGAAGCATCTCTCACTTTGATAGTTACATTACATTTGTCCAGTTTTTGGCAGATTTGTCACATGGCGGGTTCAGGCATTGCCCTTTTATTCTGTAATCAGAAATCGTTACGGGAGAGAGGCTATGGGCCTGATTGTGGAATTTACCTGTGAATTGCCTAATGGCGTACATGCACGCCCGGCAAGCCACGTTGAAAAACTGTGCAACAGCTTTACCTCACACATTGAGTGGCACAACCTGCGCACTGACCGGAAAGGGAACGCCAAAAGCGCGTTAGCGCTGATTGGCACCGACACGCTGGCGGGCGACAACTGCCAGCTACTGATTTCCGGTGCAGATGAACAAGCAGCCCACCAGCGTTTGAGCCAGTGGCTACGCGATGACTTCCCACAATGCGACGCTCCGCTGGCGGAGGCCATAAACAGTGAACTGGAGCCACTTCCGGCATCACTCACTCACCTGAACCCCCAGATTTTCCGTGCCAGAGCGGTTTGCAATGGTAGCGCGGGCGGAATCCTGACACTTCTTTCGTCGCTGGATCTCAACGCACTCGGCGAGCTTCCCACTGCCGGGAATGTGGAAGCTGAGCAATCCGCGCTGGATAACGGCTTAACCCTGCTGGTGAAGAATATTGAATTCCGTTTACTCGACAGCGACGGCACGACCAGTGCGATTCTGGAAGCACACCGCTCGCTGGCGGGTGACACTTCCCTGCGTCAGCACCTGCTGACAGGGGTTTCTCGCGGGTTAAGCTGCGCCCAGGCGATAGTCGAAAGCGCAGGGCACTTCTGCGATGAATTTGCCCGCTCCAGCAGCAGCTATTTACAGGAGCGCGCGCTGGATGTACGCGACGTCTGCTTCCAGCTTTTACAGCAAATTTATGGCGAACAGCGTTTTCCTGCACCGGGAAAACTCACCCAGCCAGCAATCTGCATGGCTGATGAACTCACACCTAGCCAGTTCCTCGAACTGGACAAAATATTTCTCAAGGGTTTGTTGCTTAAGAGTGGCGGCACCACCTCGCACACCGTCATTCTCGCCCGCTCATTCAATATTCCCACACTGGTCGGCGTGGACATTGAGACCCTGGCGCCGTGGCAGCAGCAAACCGTCTACATCGACGGCAATGCAGGCACCATCGTCGTGGCGCCAGATGAATCCATTGCTCGCTATTACCAGCAGGAAGCCCGCGTACAGGACGCCCTGCGCGAGCAACAGCGTATCTGGCTCACCCAGCAGGCACGCACCGCCGATGGCATCCGCATCGAAGTTGCCGCCAACATCGCCCACTCAGTGGAAGCATCGGCGGCATTTGGCAACGGCGCGGAAGGGGTTGGCCTGTTCCGTACAGAAATGCTGTATATGGACCGAACCAGCGCTCCCGGCGAGAACGAACTGTACAATATTTTTTGTCAGGCGCTAGAGTCAGCAAAAGGCCGCAGCATTATTGTTCGTACGATGGATATCGGCGGTGATAAACCCGTTGATTACCTGAATATTCCCGCCGAAGCTAACCCGTTTCTTGGTTATCGCGCCGTGCGTATTTATGAAGAGTACGTCACGCTGTTTACCACACAATTGCGGGCGATCCTCCGCGCTTCAGCGCACGGTAGTCTGAAAATAATGATCCCGATGATCTCCTCCATGGAAGAGATCCTGTGGGTCAAGGAAAAGCTGGCGGAAGCCAAACAGCAGCTACGCAATGAACACATCCCGTTTGATGAGAAGATCCCGCTCGGTATCATGCTGGAAGTCCCCTCGGTGATGTTCATCATCGATCAGTGCTGTGAAGAAATTGATTTCTTTAGCATTGGCAGTAACGA
Source organism: Citrobacter sp. Res13-Sevr-PEB04-36 (assembly GCF_015672735.1). Lineage (GTDB taxonomy): Bacteria > Pseudomonadota > Gammaproteobacteria > Enterobacterales > Enterobacteriaceae > Citrobacter. The sequence goes on from NZ_JADABY010000055.1 coordinate 25,574, forward strand.
TCTGACCCAGTATCTGCTGGCAGTCGATCGTGACAATGCCAAAGTCACCCGTCACTACAACAGCCTGAATCCGGCCTTCCTGCGCGCGCTGGATTACGCGGTACAGGCGGTACATCGTCAGGGCAAGTGGATTGGTTTGTGCGGTGAGCTTGGCGCAAAAGGGTCGGTTCTGCCGCTGCTGGTCGGACTGGGACTGGATGAACTTAGCATGAGCGCGCCGTCAATTCCTGCCGCCAAAGCGCGGATGGCAGAACTCGACAGCCGCGCCTGCCGTCAATTGCTGAACCAGGCGATGGCGTGTCGCACCTCGCTGGAAGTGGAACACCTTCTGGCCCAGTTCCGCATGACTCAACAGGACGCCCCACTGGTTACCGCCCAATGCATCACGCTGGATAGCGACTGGCGCAGCAAAGAAGAGGTTCTCAAAGGGATGACCGACAACCTGCTGCTGGCCAGTCGCTGCCGCTACCCGCGCAAGCTGGAGGCCGATCTGTGGGCGCGCGAGGCGGTCTTTTCCACCGGACTAGGCTTCAGCTTCGCCATTCCGCACAGCAAATCTGAACACATAGAACAATCCACCATTAGCGTGGCACGACTGAAAGCGCCTGTACGCTGGGGTGATGACGAGGCGCAATTCATCATTATGCTAACCCTCAACAAACATGCCGCAGGCGACCAGCACATGCGTATTTTCTCGCGACTGGCCCGCCGCATTATGCACGAAGAATTCCGCAACTCGCTGGTTAACGCCGCTTCCGCCGACGCTATCGCCAGCCTGCTGCAACATGAACTTGAACTGTAAAGGAAAGGTTATGGAACTGTACCTGGATACCGCCAACGTGGCTGAAGTCGAACGTCTGGCACGCATTTTCCCTATTGCCGGTGTCACCACCAACCCGAGCATCGTGGCGGCAAGTAAAGAGTCCATCTGGGATGTACTGCCGCGCCTGCAAAAAGCAATTGGCAAAGACGGCATTTTGTTTGCGCAGACCATGAGTCGTGATGCGCAGGGCATGGTGGCAGAGGCTAAGCGCCTGAGCCACGCTATGCCGGGTATTGTAGTGAAGATCCCGGTCACTGCCGAAGGCCTGGCTGCTATCAAGCAGCTGAAAAAAGAAGGAATTACCACCTTAGGCACCGCCGTGTACAGCGCAGCACAAGGACTGCTGGCCGCGCTGGCTGGGGCAAAATATGTCGCACCTTATGTAAACCGCATTGACGCCCAGGGCGGCGACGGTATCCGCACGGTACAGGAGCTGCAAACATTGCTGGAGCTACATGCGCCAAACAGCATGGTGCTGGCGGCCAGCTTTAAAACGCCACGCCAGGCACTGGATTGCTTACTGGCAGGATGTGAAGCAATCACCCTGCCATTAGACGTAGCGCAACAAATGCTCAATACCCCTGCGGTAGAGTCAGCGATAGATAAGTTTGAACAAGACTGGAACAACGCATTTGGTCGTATCACTCTTTAAGGAGAAAACGTATGGATCGCATTATTCAATCACCGGGTAAATACATCCAGGGTGCCGATGTTATTACTCGTCTTGGCTGCTACCTCAAACCGCTGGCGGAACGCTGGCTGGTTGTTGGAGACAAATTTGTCTTAGGCTTTGCGCAACCCGCCCTGGAAAAAAGCTTCCAGGATGTCGGCCTGGCGCTGGAAATCGCCCCGTTTGGCGGGGAATGTTCACAAAACGAAATCGACCGCCTGCGCGGCGTGGCGGAAAAAGCGCAGTGTGGCGCGGTCCTCGGTATTGGTGGCGGTAAAACGCTGGATACCGCCAAAGCGCTGGCTCACTTTATGGGCGTGCCGGTCGCTATTGCACCGACCATTGCCTCAACTGATGCCCCCTGCAGCGCACTCTCGGTAATTTACACCGATGCAGGTGAGTTCGATCGCTATCTGCTGCTGCCGAACAACCCGGACCGGGTCATTGTGGATACCAAAATTGTCGCGGGGGCACCGGCACGTTTACTCGCTGCGGGTATTGGCGATGCGCTGGCGACCTGGTTTGAAGCCCGTGCCTGTTCACGCAGCGGGGCTACCACCATGGCGGGTGGCCAGTGTACTCAGGCAGCACTAGCGCTGGCCGAGCTGTGCTACAACACGCTGATCGAAGAAGGCGAAAAAGCCATGCTGGCCGCCGAGCAGCACGTGGTGACCCCGGCACTGGAGCGCGTGGTTGAAGCCAACACCTACCTGAGCGGCGTCGGTTTTGAAAGCGGTGGACTGGCAGCGGCGCATGCCATTCACAACGGCCTGACGGCCATCCCGGATGCACATCACTACTATCATGGTGAAAAAGTGGCGTTCGGTACGTTAACGCAGTTAGTGCTGGAAAATGCACCGGTAGAAGAAATTGAAACCGTAGCGGCGCTGTGCCATTCCGTTGGTCTGCCGATTACCCTTGCTCAACTGGACATCAAGCAGGATATTCCAGCCAAAATGCGCATCGTGTCCGAAGCAGCCTGCGCCGAAGGCGAAACCATTCACAACATGCCTGGCGGCGCCACACCAGAGCAGGTATACGCCGCGCTGCTGGTAGCAGACCAGTACGGTCAACGTTTTCTGCAAGAGTGGGAATAATCCCCGCGAACACTTCCGGCATCGCCGGAAGTGTTTCTTTATGTTCGTTTCAACGCACATTGCCAGTATGACGTGTGTGTTTTATAGTGCGCTTTTCCTTCCGAAGAAGCGTGACTATGCAATCATCAGACAGAAGAATGAGCATTTACGCCATTCTGCAGCAAGACAAGAAAGTCGTCGTTAACGAACTCGCCGAAAAGTTTGGCGTCACCAAGATGACCATACGACGCGATCTCTCTTTCTTTGAAAAACAAGGGATTGTCAAAACGACCTATGGCGGTGCTTACCTGACCAGCGGCGCCAGCGTGGAGCCCAGCTTTCAGCTAAAATCAGTACAAATGGTCGATGATAAACACCTGATCGGCCAAAAAGCTGCCGAACTTGTTGAAGATGGCGAGACCATCATCATTGATTGCGGCACAACACTGCTGGCTTTTGCCCAGTTCCTGTTTGATAAAAAAATCATGGTGATTACCAACTCCATTCCGGTGGTAAGTCTGCTGAAAGGAAGACGTGGGATCAAACTGATTGTCGCCCCTGGAGAATATGAAGATGATACCCAGGGCATGATTTCTTCCAGCACGTCTGATTTTTTCAATAATATCCATGCCGATAAAGTCTTTCTCAGCACCCAGGGCATCAACGAGGCGGGTGAAATCACCGTACCTAAACTGTCGGATGCACATGTAAAGCAGGCCTTGCTGCGCGCCGGGCGACAAAAAATTCTGCTGGCGGATAAAAGCAAATTTGGGCAGACATTTCTTGCCGGGCATGGCCGGATTGCTGATTTTGATTTCATCATCAGTCAGAGCGGGATCCCTGAATCTCTTACTGCACAGCTTAACGAACATGTTCAGTTGCTGTTAGCAGATACCCCATCCTGATTTTTTCCTTTGAAGCGCACACAATGTGGTGCGTTTTTGTGCCTCACAAATGTTCTTTTTGTATTTTTATGTGATCAAAAGAACAAAATAGATCATCAATCGATTGACAATCGAACACCTCAGGCGTGGAATACAAAAAACCCTTCCCGCCACGAGGTCTTTATGAACGGATTACTCAGCTTTAAACCCGCCAACAATGATTGCGATTTCGTCAGGATTGCAAAAAAACAGGATCAGATGTTCCACCGAGTGGCGACAATTTGCCCGGAACGCGCGGAAATTATTACCGAGTCCTTTAAACGCTCCGAGGGCAAATCGATTGTCATTCGCCGGGCGCTGGCGATGGCAGATATTCTGGAAAAGATGACCATCTATATCGAACCAGACATGCTAATCGTCGGCAACCAGGCAAGCGCCAACTTCGCCGCGCCGGTGTTCCCGGAATACTCATTCAACTGGGTGATTGACGAGCTGGACCAGTTCGACAAACGCTCTGGCGACAGCTTCCAGGTGGCCGAAGAAACCAAAGCGCGTCTACGCGTACTGCAAGATTACTGGCAGGGAAAAACTCACCAGGATGAAGTGCTGACCAATCTGCCGCAGATGAACCGCCTGGCGGAAAAACAGGGCGTGCTGCACCGCGGCGGAATCAGTATGTCCGGCGACGGTCACATCATTCCTAACCATGACTTCGTGCTGGAAGTCGGCTACGGCGGCATGCGCGATATCGCGAAACAGCATCTGGCTGAAGACAAAGACCTGACCGAAGAGCAGACCGATTTCTACCAGGCCGTCATCATCACCATGGATGCGGCGCTGAATTACTGCAAACGTTTCTCGCTGCTGGCTAAAGAAGAAGCCGCAAAAACCGCCGACGCTAAACGCCGCGGCGAACTGCTGGCGATGAGCGAAATGTTCGCTCACCTGATGGAAAGCAAAGCACAGAATTTCTACGAAGCCGTCGAAACCGTCTATCTGACTCACTTGCTGATGATGATCGAAAGTAACGGTCACTCCTTCTCCTTTGGTCGCTTTGACCAGTACGTCTGGCCGTTCTACGAAGCGGATATCAACTCCGGCAAAATCAGCAAAGAGAAGGCGCTGGAGATCCTGACTCACTTCTTCATCATGACCAACAGCCTGAACAAAGTTCGCCCATGGGGTCACACCCAGTACAGCGGCGGCTACCCACTCTATTCCAACCTGATGGTTGGCGGCATGAAGCCGGACGGTACCGACGGCACCAACGACCTTTCTTATTTATCGCTGGAAGCCATGGCATTGACCGGCCTGCCGGAGCCAAACCTGAGCGTACGCTTCTCTAAAGATACCCCGCATTCACTGATGCAAGACTCCGCAAAACTGATCCGCAAAGGTTTCGGTATGCCGTCTATCTTCTGTGACGAAGTGGTGATCCCGGCAATGATGACCCTCGGTCTGAGCGAAGAAGTCGCGCGTGAATATGCCTCAATGGGCTGCGTGGAAACCGCTATTCCAGGCCGCTGGGGCCATCGCGCCACCGGCATGACCTACGTCAACTTCGGCAAAATTCTTGAGCTGGTGATGAACAACGGCTGCGATCCAGCAACCGGCGTACAACTGGTTAAAGTGAACGGCAAAGAAGGCCGCGAGATTAACTACGAATCCTATGACGAAGTGTGGGCCGCGTGGAACCAACTGCTGGAGTTCTACTCCGATCTGGCGGTGGACTGCGACCTGGTCTGCGACCGCGCGCTGAAATATCACGATGCCGACGCCTTTGCCTCCGCCACCATCAACTGTTCGCTGGAGCGCGGTAAAACGTTGAAAAACGGCGGTGCAGAGTATGACTTCGTCAGCTCCTCCAACATCGGTCCTTCCGTGGTAGGCGACAGCCTGGCCGCCGTGAGAAAACTGGTCTTTGATGATAAAGTCCTGACGCTCAAACAGCTACGCGACGCCATGGACTGCAATTTTGAAGGTCTTGAAGGTGCCCGCGTGCGTAAGCTGTGCCGCAACGCGCCGAAGTTTGGTAACGATATCGACTACGTTGACTACATCGTCGCTGACGTATTCGAGTCCTATCTGAAGCTGCTGCCAAAATACAAAACCGACCGTTATGGCAAAGGTCCGAAGGGCTGTGGATACACCATGTCCACCTCCAACATCACCTCTTACGTACCGAATGGGTTCGACGTTGGCGCGACCCCGGATGGCCGTCTGGCAACCCTGCCGCTGAACGAAGGTGCATCACCGTGCCTTGGCGCTGATAAAGAAGGCCCGACGGCAGTGATCAATTCCATGGCGAAACTGCCAAACCAGAAAATTGCTGGCGGCCAGCTGTTGAATATGAAATTCACGCCAAGCGCGCTGGAAGGTGACGACAACCTGGAGAAATTTACCCACTTCATGGAAGCCAGTCGCGAGAAGAATATCTTCCACAACCAGTTCAACATCATCGACTCGAATATTCTGCGTGCCGCCAAAGAGCGCCCGGAAGATTATCCGAACCTGATGGTCCGCGTGGCTGGTTACTGCGCTCTGTTCTCAACGCTGATGCCGGAAGCGCAGGATGCGATTATTGCCCGTACAGAACTGGCCTGGTAAATATCCCGTCATACTTCAAGTTGCAGATGCGTTGGCTACGCTCGCTCACCCCAGTCACTTACTTTAGTAAGCTCCTGGGGATTAGCTCCCTTGCCGCCTTCCTGCAACTCGAATTATTTAGGGCATATATGGAGGTAACATGAAGACTGGCCTGATTTCCCGTATTCAACGCTACTCGACCAAGGATGGTCCGGGGATACGTAGCACCGTATTTATGCAGCAATGTAATTTACGCTGTCAGTGGTGTGCGAATCCGGAAACCATCAGGCCAGGATTTAATGTGTTCTGGTTTAAAGAACGCTGCCGCCAGTGCGGTACCTGCACCCAGGCCGCAGTCAACAACACCATCACCATGGCGGAGCCGGGTAATGGCGTGAATATCGACCGGAAAAACTGCACTAACCTGCTGGACGTCGTCGATATGTGCCCCTATGACGGCTACGAAAAAGTGGGCAAAGAGATGACTTCCCGCGAGCTGGCCGATCTGCTGTTGCGCGATAAATCGTTTTACGATTCCAGCCACGGCGGCGTCACTTTTTCTGGTGGCGAACCGGCGCTACAGGCCGAATTCGTCAGAGAAACCGCTCTGTTGTTAAAAGAAGCTGGCGTACATGTTTGTCTTGATACCGCAGGACACATCCGTTGGGAGAAACTGCGCCCGTTGATTGAAACGGTCGATTTGGTCTCTTACGACTTTAAAGCCTTTAATGCCGAGACGCATCTCGCCTGCACTGGTGTGGATAACCGCCTGATCCTTGAGAATGCCAAAGCCATCGCGGCAATGGGCACGCCGATGTTTGCCCGTATGGTCATTGTTCCAACGCGCAATGATGACCCGGAAGATATTCGCCAACGCCTCGATTTTATCCGCAAACTTGGCAGTGCCGTGCTGCAGGTCGATATCCTGGAATATCACATCTATGGTGTCGGAAAATATCAAAAGCTTGGTATGCCTTATCTTCTTAACAATATTCCGGCCTGCCAGCGGGAAATTACCGAACAAATAAAACATTACGCCGAAGAGATTGGCCTGAAAGCAACTATTGGCGGCTAAAGGATGAACATGTTGAACTTTATTATTACTGAAACCTACAAAGAAATGAGTGGACTGGCAGCAGAGCGGATTGCTCTTGCGCTAAAGAAAAAGTCAGATTTAGTGATGGCGCTGCCTACTGGCGGAACGCCTGTTGGTCTTCTCGAAGAGATGAGCCGAATGGCCAAAAGCGGCGAGGCTAATTTCGCCAAAGCTAAATCCTTTAATATTGATGAATATATTCCGCTAAAAAAAGATGACCCGCAGAGCTATTATTGGTTTCTCAATCACTACTTTTATCAGCATGCTAATATTTCTGTCGAAAATACCTTTGTCCCGGATATTCTGGCCGATGATTTAACCGCCGAATGCGCACGTTACGAACAAACTATCCAGGCACATGGTGATTTTGATATCACCATCCTCGGTATTGGTCATGACGGGCATATTGGCTTTAACGAACCACACGCTACCCATAGCCCCGTCTGTCACATTATTAATCTTAATGAAGAAACTATCGAAGCCAATGCTCGATTCTTCTCACATAAAGAAGATGTTCCGCAGCAGGCCATTACCCTCGGTATGGGGACTATCCTGAGAAGTAAAGAGATCGTCCTGATTGCTAACGGAAAATCGAAAGCGGCGGTGATGAAGCAACTTCACAACTGCGCGCACATCGATCCGTTGTTCCCGGCGTCGTTCCTGTTGCTACACCCGAATGTAACAGTGATTTGCGATCGCGAGGCAGCATCACTGCTAAATATTTAATGTCCTGAGGCGCTTATGATTATTCAAAGTGAACGGGTATGGCTTTACGGGAGTTTTTTTCCAGCACACATTACCGTTGAGAACGGGAAAATTCACGATATCAACGTCGGATTAATCGCCAACGCTGATTATGATTTTGGCCAACGCTGCATTGTCCCCGGTTTTATTGATATGCATGCACATGGCGGATGGAACTATGATACCAACGAAGATGACGCCGCAGGTCTACGTCGTTGGATCTCACACTTACCGCAGGAAGGCGTCACCGCCTTTTGCCCAACAACGGTGACTGACGATCACCCCATTCTGCTTGCGGCATTACGTAATATTGCAAAGGTGATGCAGCGACCCTCGGCGGGTGCGGAGATCCTCGGCATCCATCTTGAAGGTCCTTTCCTGAACCCTCGATATCGTGGCGCACAGCCGGAGAAGGCAATCCGGCAGACAAGTATTACTGACTTCGCCGCTTATGAACAGGCGGCTGAGGGGCAAATCATCGCCGTCACTCTGGCGCCAGAGATGGACCCCGACCACCAGCTAACCCGCTACTGCAAAAAGAAGAAAATCGTGGTCAGCATGGGACATTCCGATGCTTCATTCGAACAGGCATTAGAAGCGATTGGCAATGGCGCAAGCAGCGTCACCCACGTTTACAACGGTATGGCAAAATATATAAACCGTGAACCCGGTTTACTGGGGGCAGCATGGCGGCTGGACGGGCTGTATGGTGAACTGATCGCCGATGGCATTTTTGTCAGCCTGGTTTCAGCAGCACATTTATTCCATGCCAAAAATGATGATTACATCATTATGATTAGCGACTCAATGAAAGCCAAAGGTGAAGCGTCTGGCCGCTACATGTTTGGCGGCGAACCGATGATTCTCGGTGACGACGGTGCCACCCGACGAGAAAATGGCGTACTGGTAGGGAGCACATTGCAACTCAATCGCGGCCTATACAATATGGTCGAGAGAGCAATGGTGCCATTTAGTTCAGCGTTAAAATCTTGCACGATTAATCCCGCTCGGCTTCTCGGATTGGGCGATCGTAAAGGAAAGATACAGTACGGTTATGATGCCGATATTGTCGTACTGGAAGATAATTACCAGATTAATACTACCTTCTGTAAAGGAGTGATATCCTGGTCAATTAATTAAACAGTATTTAGCATAATTATAATTAAGCCAGCGGCTGTTAAATAACAGCTGCCGGAGGTTATTTATATTTATTTAAATAAATAAGTAATTTTCACTTAAAATTTAAAACGAGACACAGATAACATTAATTAATTAAATATTCACTTAAAAATACCGCACTACACAATAAGACCTACCCACCCAATTTATCTCCCATCGCAAACATTATTTACCAGCCAGCAAAGCTTTTGCTGGATTGATGATTTTTATATGCTTACAGGGAATATTATGAATATTTTAGGATATTTACAAAAAGTGGGCCGTGCATTAATGGTTCCGGTAGCAACCTTACCCGCTGCGGCTATTTTAATGGGCATCGGATATTGGATCGATCCCAATGGCTGGGGGAGCACCAATGCGCTGGCTGCCTTATTCATTCAGTCAGGTTCGGCCATAATCGACAATATGGGCGTACTGTTTGCTGTCGGTGTGGCATATGGGATGTCAAAAGATAAAGACGGTGCAGCAGCACTGACGGGATTTGTTGGCTTTCTGGTACTCACCACCCTCTGTTCACCCGCCGCTGTGGCGATGATCCAACAAATCCCGCTGGATCAGGTCCCTGCCGCCTTTGCCAAAATTAAAAATCAGTTTATTGGCATTATGGTGGGCGTAATCTCCGCCGAACTCTACAACCGCTTTGGCAGCGTCGAATTGCCAAAAGCCCTTTCATTCTTCAGCGGGCGCCGGCTGGTCCCCATCATCACTTCTTTCGTAATGATTGTTGTCGCTTTTATCATGATGTTCATCTGGCCTGTGGTCTTCAGCGGCCTCGTCGGATTTGGCGAACATATCCAAAAACTCGGCTCCATCGGCGCAGGTATTTACGCCCTCTGTAACCGACTCCTGATCCCCGTCGGTTTACACCACGCCCTCAACTCCGTCTTCTGGTTTGATGTCGCCGGAATTAACGATATCCCCAATTTCCTCGGAGGCGCGCAGTCTATTGAGACGGGTAAAGCCGTTATCGGCATCACAGGACGTTATCAGGCCGGTTTCTTCCCGATCATGATGTTTGGTCTGCCAGGGGCTGCACTGGCAATTTATCAGTGTGCGCGCCCGGAAAACAAAGCGAAGGTGTTAGGCATTATGATGGCGGGCGCGTTCGCCTCATTCTTTACCGGCATCACCGAGCCTCTGGAATTCTCTTTTATGTTCGTCGCACCAGTACTTTACGCGATTCACGCGCTGCTGACCGGCATTGCCGTCTTTGTTGCGGCCAGCCTGCACTGGATTGCCGGTTTTGGCTTTAGCGCAGGTCTGGTGGATATGATGCTTTCTTCACGCAACCCACTCGCCGTGCAATGGTACTTACTGATTCCAATGGGCCTGGTATTTTTTGTTCTCTATTACCTGGTATTTCGTTTCACCATCATCAAATTTGAACTGATTACCCCAGGGCGTGAGTTGGCGCTTGCCGGAAGCAACGCCGATGGCCAGGACATCAACATCAGCAGCCCAAAAGATCAGAATGTTAGCGAACTTGCTCGTCAGTACATTGCCGCCATCGGCGGCTCGGAAAACCTGACTGCCATTGATGCCTGCATCACTCGTTTACGTCTGGGAGTCAAAGACTCTTCACTGATCAATGACGCGCTGGCAAAACGTCTAGGCGCAACGGGCGTAATCCGCCTGAATCACACCAGTGTGCAGATAATCGTCGGATTTGCCGCAGAAAAAATCGCCAATGCAATGAAAACCACAGGCTTTGTAGAGGCCGCCAGAGTGGTCACCGTCGCCACTGCCCCCACCCCGGCGAAGCCGCTGATAACAAAATATGCCGGTGTTATCACTGAGCTGGTTGCGCCAGTAAGTGGTGAGATAGTCATGCTCGAGCAGGTGCCGGATGAAGCCTTCGCCAGCAAAGCCGTTGGAGACGGTATGGCTATCCAACCGACAGGTAAAATAGTTGTTTCGCCCGCCGCTGGCACTGTCGTCAAAATCTTCAACTCCAATCATGCTTTCTGCCTGACAACGCGCACTGGTGCGGAAATCATCGTTCATATGGGGCTGGATACCGTTGCACTTAACGGGCAGGGGTTTAGTCGTCTGGTGGAAGAAGGGGCGGAAGTTGTCGCAGGTCAACCGGTACTGGAAATGGATCTCGATTTCCTTAATGCCAACGTTCGCTCAATGCTGAGCCCGATGGTATGCAGCAATATTGAGGATTTCGCAGGTATTCAGTTTAATACGCGAAGCGGAGACGTCGTGGCGGGGCAGACTCTACTGTACACAATCAAAGGGTAAACAAAAAAGTCAGCGACTGCCCGAAAGCAGTCGCTGATCTGATTTGCGATACAGATTACAACAAATCGAAACGGTCCAGATTCATCACTTTCACCCATGCCGCGACAAAGTCTTTCACAAACTTCTCGTGGGCATCACTGCAGGCATACACTTCAGCCACAGCACGCAGGACCGAGTTAGAGCCAAACACCAGGTCAGCGCGGGTTGCCGTGTACTTCACTTCGCCGCTCAGACGGTCGCGACCTTCGAACAACTCCTGTGACTCATCAACCGCTTTCCACTCGTGACGCATATCCAACAGATTGACAAAGAAGTCAGTGCTGAGTACGCCAGGACGATCGGTAAAGACACCATGCTGACTACCATCGAAGTTCGTTCCCAGCACGCGCATACCGCCCACCAGCGCGGTCATTTCCGGCGGGGTTAACGTTAGTTGCTGCGCTTTATCGATCAACAGCGACTCGGTGGTCGAAACCTCAGGACGGGAACGATAATTACGGAAACCATCGGCAATCGGCTTGAGCAGTTCAAACATCTCAATATCGGTCTGATCCTGACGCGCATCCACACGACCCGGCGCAAAAGGTACATTGATGCTGACACCCGCCGCACTTGCCGCCTGCTCTACACCTACAACACCGGCCAGCACGATGATATCGGCCAACGAGGCGGTATGCGCGGATTTATAAATACCTTCCAGCACTGGCAGAACACGGGCTGCCGTCGCATTCACATCCCAGCCGCGCTGTGGATTCAACGCCAGCCGCGCGCCGTTAGCCCCACCGCGTTTGTCACCACCACGGAACGTTGATGCAGAAGCCCACGCCACCGACACCAACTCGCCCACGGAAAGCCCGGAAGCCGCAATTGTCGCCTTCAGGTTAAGGATATCTTCTTCGCTTGGGTTGAAGAACGCGTGCGGCAGCGGATCCTGCCAAATCAGATCTTCCTGCGGGACTTCAGGTCCAATGTAACGTGATTTTGGCCCCATATCCCGGTGCGTCAGTTTAAACCACGCGCGGGCAAAGGCTTCGTTAAACGCCTGCGGATCGTTGAGGAAACGCCGGGAGATCTTCTCGAACTCCGGATCAAAGCGCAGCGTCAGATCGGTTACCAGCATCGTCGGCTTACGTTTTTTCGACGGATCAAACGGATCCGGAATAATTTCAGGAGCATCGACCGCTTCAAACTGGATAGCACCGGCCGGGCTGCGGGTCTGTACCCATTCGTATTTGAACAGGTTCTCGAAGAAATAGTTGCTCCACTGGGTCGGCGTTTGCGTCCAGACCACTTCCAGACCGGAGGTGATATTGTCTGCGCCCACGCCACTGCCGTAGCTGCTGGCCCAACCTAAGCCTTGTGCTTCAATCGGTGCCGATTCTGGATCGGGGCCGACGTGCGATGCAGGGCCTGCACCGTGGGTTTTACCCAACGTATGCCCGCCGCCGATCAGCGCTACGGTTTCTTCGTCGTTCATCCCCATGTTGCCGAAGGTGGCACGAATCGCTGCCGCCGCAGAAAGCGGTTCGCCGCTATGGTCCGGCCCTTCAGGGTTCACATAGATAAGTCCCATCTCGGTCGCACCCAGCGGGGATTTCGCCAGTTCTTCCGGGTGGCGGTGCGTCAACCAGGCTTTTTCGTCGCCCCAGTTCACATCCAGATCCGGTTCCCATACATCTTCACGGCCGGCACCAAAGCCAAAAGTACGGAAGCCGGAGTTTTCCAGCGCCACGTTACCCGCAAGGATAAACAGGTCGGCCCAGGAAATTTTCTGCCCATATTTTTGCTTAACAGGCCACAACAGACGGCGTGCTTTATCAAGGCTCACGTTGTCCGGCCAGGAGTTTAGTGGTGCAAAGCGCTGCTGTCCGCGACCTGCGCCACCGCGTCCATCAATAGAGCGATAGGTCCCTGCACCGTGCCATGCCATACGGATAAATAAACCGGCATACGAGCCCCAGTCAGCGGGCCACCACGGTTGAGATTCGGACAGGAGTGCTCTGAGATCCCCTTTCAGGGCAGAATAGTCGAGTTTGCTAAATTCTTTGCGGTAATTGAAATCTTCACCCAATGGGTTCGAACGGTTGGAGTGTTGATTCAAAAGGTCTACGCGGAGTTGATTCGGCCACCAGTCGCGGTTATTTCTTCCTGCTCCCGCACTGAGATCGTGACCGCCTTGATGGAAAGGACACTTACCGGCAGTTGATGCGTTTTGGCTATCGTCGGACATGCTCATCTATATGCTCCCTTTACAGTGTTCTAGCTACGATATACACCACCAGAGATAAGATATAGTCGAAAAAACCCACAGATTCGATAGCTAAATCCTTTTATATTTTTAGTTACAGAGATGTAGATCAAAATGATCTACAAAAAGCCCTCCGTAGAGGGCTGATGTTACAATTAAGCAGGCCTGACGCCCAGCGTATGGCATATCGCGTAGCTCATCTCGGCGCGGTTGAGCGTATAGAAATGAAAATCTTTCACCCCTTCGCGGCTTAAAATCTTCACCATGTCCATGGCAATGTTAGCGCCCACCAGCTTACGAGTTTCCGCGTCATCATCCAGGCCATCAAACATCGTCGACATCCAGGAAGGGATGCGCACATTGGTCATGTCAGCGAATTTTTTCGCCTGCTTAAAGTTAGAGACAGGCAGGATACCCGGGATAATTTCCACATCGATACCCGCCGTCACACAGCGGTCACGAAAACGCAGATAACTTTCCACGTCGAAGAAGAACTGGGTGATCGCGCGGTTCGCCCCGGCATCGACTTTACGTTTTAGGTTGAGCAGATCGGCCTGGGCGCTTTTCGCTTCCGGGTGTACTTCCGGGTAGGCCGCAACAGAGATATCAAAGTCAGCCACCTCTTTGAGTAACCCAACCAGATCGGTTGCATACATATCCGGCTTACCGCCGCCTGGCGGCAGGTCACCGCGCAGGGCAACAATATGGCGAATACCGTTGTTCCAGTAATCCTGAGCAATGGTACGCAGCTCATCGCGAGTGGCATCAATACAGGTCAGATGCGGAGCAGCTTCAAGGCCGGTACGATCCTTAATCCCTTTAATGATGCTGTGCGTGCGGTCACGCTCACCGGAGTTTGCGCCGTAGGTTACGGAGACAAACTTAGGCTTCAGACTGCTCAGGCGATCGATTGAGTTCCACAGTGTTTGCTCCATTTCACTGGTGCGCGGCGGGAAAAACTCAAACGAAACGTTAATCTGACCCTGGACTTCAGCCAGGCTCTGATTCAGGGCTTCCCGCTGGTTGGCGTGAAAAAAGCTCATACCTTACCTCATCAATCTTTTGTCGTTATATGTTGTGTTGTGAACTGCTATACGTTTAGACGTCTAGATGTAAAAATGACGGAAAAGCACAGTAACGTCAACATAAAAATCATCGTTAAAGGTGAGGAATACTCAGTGAAGATGAAAATAATTCACTTTAGCGTGCAGACAGAAGAGATTCCGATAGCACCGAGGGAAGCCATTGCAGGCGAGATTCTTGTTCAGGCGATAATACCAACCCGGCAGTAATACACAATTCCGTGCCGTATAGAGGACGAAAAACCACGCCCTGCCGCTGGATAGCGGAAAATGACGCAGGAAACAGACTTACACCATCACCACGGGCAATACGTGCCAGCAAAACGTCATGTTCCAGTGGTTCTTCTATGCAGGCAGGTGAGTAACCTGCACGACGGAAAATAACCCGCGTGTAGTCGAAGAAGGCCGGGTTACGCTCACGCTTAAACCAGAATAGAGGGCGCTCGCTGAGCGTGGTTAGCGTCAGCGAATCTGCTTCTGCTTCCGACCAGTGAGCAGGTAAGGCAGCAATCAACGGTTCTTGCCAGACTAGCGGGATCACGGTGAGCCCGGATGTCTCCAGCGGCAACGCCACAATAGCCGCGTCCAGTTTTCCACGTCGCACCTGGCGCACCAACTCCGGCGAGCCGTGACGCACAATATTCAACACCTCAACGCACGTCACAAGCCGGCTTTCCAGCGAGGAAAAAACACCTTGCTCAAATGCAGTGGTCAGCCCAATGCGCAGCGACTGTGTGCCAGTTTGCGCAAGCGTACTCAACGCGGCATAGGTTTTATCCTGCAGCGCCAGCAGCGGGCGGATAATCTCCAGCACGCGTAGCCCTTCATCCGTGAGCGTCAGTCCTTTGGTATGACGTACAAAAAGCGTCACCCCCAGCCGGTCTTCAAGCTGGCGAATATGGCGGCTGAGCGGTGGCTGCGACATAAACAAGCGCTGTGCCGCACGGCTCATATTGTTCTCTTGCGCCACCACCGCAAAGTAGCGCAGCAGGCGAATATCCAAAGAGTGAAGCGGCGAAGTTGTCATACCGAAAAGGTATCACGGAATCGGTATTATCCAAATCATTCTACGCCCCCTATGCTCTCGTCATACCGTAATCAACGAGGGAATTATCATGCATTCAGAACGCTTTATTACCGGTCAAAAAATGTTGCAACAGGTCGATGGTAAAGGGGGCGACGCCGTCATTGAGAGCCTGAAAGAGATTGCGCCAGACTTCGCCCGCTACCTGATCGAGTTTCCTTTTGGCGATATCTACTCGCGTCCAGGGCTGGATTTACGCAGTAGAGAAATTGCCACCGTCGCCGCACTTACAGCACTGGGTAACGCCGCACCGCAGCTAAAGGTGCACATTGCCGCCGCGCTGCACGTGGGGTTAACACAAGAGGAGATAATTGAAGTGATTACGCAGATGGCAGTATATGCAGGCTTTCCTGCTGCGCTGAACGGGCTGTTTGCGGCAAAAGAGGTGTTTTCCACCTGTCAGAATTAAGGCGACAGGCCAGCAGATGCTCTGCTGGCCTGAGTACATTTATGGCTTCACATCTTCCACACGCATGCCTTTCAGTTGCTCATCCGTAAGCGTGTTCCCCGCTTTGAAATAGTCAACGACGGCATTAGAGACGTAGTAACCACCGGATGTATTACGCGCTTTACCTTCGGTAAATGCCGTAAAACCATCACCTCCATCCGCCAGGAAACTATTGGTGGCAATATGATAAACAGTGGCGTCCTCAATCGGTTTGCCGTTTAACGTTAATACGGTAACCCGCTGGCCGACCGGTTTACTGCTGTCATACTTCATCTCCAGTCCTTTGGATACCTGCAACACACCATTGCTTAAGCCCGCACCGTGCTCCATCAAACTACGCAGTTGCTTACCGCTGAGATCCATCGTTGCCAACTCATTCGGGAACGGGAAAGTACTAATGACCGCGCCCATGGTGATGGCACCCGCCGGGATTTCATTGCGGATGCCGCCTGAGTTAGTTAGCGCTAACTGGGTATCTTTACCTGCCGCCACCAGCAGCGCATCCGCCGCCAGATTCCCCAGCGAGGAGGATTCGCCATAAGCACGCGTCAACTCAACCGGTGTATTTGCGACCGTTTGCTGTACGACCTTATCGAGCTGTTTATTCCATCCATCAATGACCGCTTTCGTCTGCGGATCGGGCTGCCACTCATCAGCAAAAATAGTCTTCAGCTCAAAGTTTTTCACGGTAAATTGATGCGGTTTATTCTGATAATCCAGCACCAATTTACCCACATCAATACCGCCACTGTCGGTAGAGAGGATCAGGGTATTGCCCACCTTAATCGGCTCCGGCGTCCCAACATGCGCATGTCCGGTAATAAGAATATCTAACCCTTTCACCTGACCTGCAGTCTGAATATCTTTATCCAGCGCGCGCCGTACATCAGTGCTCCCCTGGCTGGACTGACGCGCAGGCGTACCTTCGTGGATCAGTGCTACGGTCAGATCAACCTTTCCTTTCAGCTCATCAATATAGCGTTGCAGCCACTTCACTTCATTCCGCGCTTCAATACCTACACGCGTCGACGCGGAAACCGTGTCATCAAAGGCAAACACGCCGTGCAGACCAATAACGCCAATCTTCACACCATCTTTTTCAATAATGGTGTAAGGCTTATCCCAGAACATTTTGCGGCTGTTCTGGTAAAAGATATTGCCCTGCACAATCGGGAACTTCGCCTGACTCAACTGCAATAGCGTATTGTCCCAGCCATGATCGAACTCATGGTTGCCCATAGTGACAGCATCGAAATTCATGGTGTTCATGATATCGATAATCGCCTTCCCCTTGGTCAGGCTGCTGATATATGGCCCGGTAAAATAGTCGCCAGCATCAAAAAACCAGGTGGCGCTATTTTTCGCTTTCTCCTGTTTTACCATCGTCGTGATATTGGCCCAACCGCCAATATCGCGTGCGCCATTGGCTATCCACGGCACTTTATACGGTTCGACATGGGCATGGAGATCGTTGGTATAGATAATCGTGACATCTTTGGCACTCGCCCAGAGCGGCAAAGAGACCAGAACACCGACAGCAAGCATTTTTAACTTCATAATCAATCCCTTTCAGTCATATAAAGAATCGCTACGTTACTTTCTGAAAGGTTTTTTTATGTGAGAAAACTCACATCCATCGGTGATAGTTGCGAGCCAGAATCAACGACCATTAATAATCGTTGGTAACAGGATGACGTCACTGTTCACTATCAATTGCTGCAAGTCCTTTGGCTGCCAAAATCTGGGGCTGGCGAGCTCAGCAGATTACAGCTGGCCAGAGTATCGACTGGGTTATGCCGCACTGCATTGCCGGGCATGCGGCAGCCTTCCACCGCTGTTTGATGAGGAACAGTTCCGTTGCTGGTTGTCGGCATATTTAGCGGATTTTGCAGCCAATCGTGGTCAGTTTTGCCCATGTTGCTACCAGCGAGAAATCATCCGCTATGGGTATAATCCCCAGGGCAGCCATCGAGTTCAGTGCCGAAACTGCAAAAAGGTCTGGACACCAAAACAGCAGCCGCCCACCGACATCGTTCCGCCAGAACAAATAGCAACGATCCCCCTGCTCGTCCCTTTTCAGGGTGTTAGCGCAGATCAGCAGCTCTATGTATTACTCAGTTTTGACGCTATTCGCGGCAATATTCTGCATATTTCCAGCAACTTCACACCACACATTGTCGGCGTTTCATTGCTTTACCGCTGGCGTGGCAGCGCGGAGCCAAAAGTCATTCATGACGATATTGTTGAGCGAGTGAGTCAGCGAGAAACCCTGTTTTTACGCCGTAGCCAGTTTGACGAAACTCAGTACGGCAGCGCGATGCTCAAACGGAACGCCAGTGGCGCTATTTTGCGCCCAGTAATTTCCGCACACGGGCATTTCCGCCTACTGAGCCATCTGTGGCCAGAGGTAAAAACCCATATTATTGCCCACGAATGCTTCCTGCGCGGCGCAGCGATTACCGCATGGGCGGAACAGTTTCGCCATCACCGCGCTTCGCTGTGGTTTATTGATGAAGAAATGAATCACGATAAGCGCACGCTGTCCTGGCAATTGCTGGGCAAAACATATCAGGGATGGTGGCAAAACCAGTGGCAAATTTGGCAACGAGGCGATACGCGTAAAATGGTGTGTTTGTTAACGCAAGGGCGGGTTGAAGAAGGCGCGTCTATAACTCTGGCAGCATGCCATCATTTTCTCGCCTGGTTGCGGCAACAGACGGAATTTCAGCAAAGCACCCGTTACTCTGCCCATTCGGTGTTTCAGACGATAAGGACGCTGGTAGATCAATACAACGCCCTGATCACCCAGCGCGATTTGCCCGGTGGCGCTGCCGCTTATCGGGCCTACGGTTCATGAAATATGTAGGCCGGATAAGCGTAAGCGCCATCCGGCAACGCAAACTACAGCAGCTGCGCCAAACGGTTGATGTCTGACTGAATAGCTCCGGCGGTGACGTCACGACCTGCGCCCGGTCCACGGATAACCAGCGGGTTATCGCGATACCAGCGGCTTTCTATAGCGAACACGTTATCGCACGGCAGCAGCGCCGCCAGCGGATGTTCAGGACGGACCGCTTCCACCCCCACACGCGCTTTGCCGTTGGCATCGAAACGCGCTACGTAGCGCAGTACCAGCCCCATTTCACGGGCGGCCTCCAGGCGCTGAACCATCTGCTCATTCAGCTCATCGCCATTTTCAAAGAAATGGTCAATAGAGCCTTCTTCACAGTGCGCAGGCACCAGTGACTCCACGCGAACCTGGTCCGGTTCGATGTCGTACCCCGCTTCACGCGCCAGGATCACCAGCTTGCGCATCACATCTTTACCAGAAAGGTCAACGCGCGGGTCAGGTTCAGTCAGCCCCTGCTGCCACGCCTGATCCACCAGATCAGTGAACGGGACTGAACCGTCAAATTGCAGGAACAGCCACGACAGCGTGCCGGAGAAGATCCCGCTGATCGACAAAATGGTGTCTCCGCTGTCAATCAGATCCCGAACGGTATGATTGATTGGCAATCCGGCACCGACAGTGGCGTTATACAGCCAGTGACGACCAGTTTTCTCGAAGGCGTCGTGGATTTGGCGATACTTATTACTGGTGCTTGCACCCGCCAGTTTATTGGCGCTGATCACGTGAAAACCGTGGCTGGCGAAATCCAGATACTGATCCGCCAGTTGTTCGCTGGCGGTGACATCCAGCACGACTAAATCGTCATACGGATGGGCACGCATCCATAAAAACAGGGACTCTTCATCCTGTTCCACCGCTTCATCATCAAAAAATGCCAACGCGCGGCTGGCATCCAGCCCTTCGTAGTTCAGCAGGCTACGGCGGCTGTCCACCACGCCTGCCAGTACAAATTCAAAACCGGTACGCGCAGACAGCGTGCTTTGCTCACGAGCAAACAGCTCCAGCCAACGCGAACCAATATTCCCTTTACCAAACAGCACCAGACCGATGCGTTTTTCAGCGCGGAAAATTGACTGGTGCAGACCCTGGATCAAGCTTTCGGTCGGACCCGTACGCAGCACGGCGACCAGGCTAATGCCCTCTTCCGACTGCCAGGTAAACTCAACCGGCTGGCCCTTCAATTGTTGCCAGAAACGGTGGCAGTGCAGCGGATTACGCGTCACGCCAGCGCCCACCATCGCCACCAGCGCCAGGCCCTGACGCAAACGCAGCTCACCCGGCAGGCCTGCTTCATCAAGAATTTTCAGCGCGCCGTCCGCGACTTCGGAGGTATAGCAAAATTGCAGTAGTTGGCGGTCAGGATGTACGCCCACCGCCAGTGGACGCACCTGCGCACGTTTTAAAATCTGGTCGATATCTTTGTAAGCCAGCTTAAAGTCCTGGCCGGAGGGAACCAGGAACTCAATCAGGCAGACGTCGTCATGGCTGGTGACAATGCGCGCTCCAGTACCGGAAGCCAGCACGCGTTCAATGCGCGTTGATCCTTGCTCCGGCGTGTAGCTACAACGCAACTGGAGATCAATATCGCTGCCGGAAACCGGCTGTAAGGTGCGAGCATGGAGAACCGGAGCCGCCAGACGCGCCAGCTCGCTGGCTTCATCAAGGCGTAGCAGCGGCAGCAGACAGGCATCTTTCACTTTACGCGGGTCAGCGCTATATACCCCGGCAACGTCGCTCCAGATGGTCACGCGGGAAACGCCTGCCAGTGCGCCAACCTGGGTCGCGGAGTAGTCAGAGCCGTTACGCCCCAACAGCACCGTTTCGCCCGCATTGCTGCGGCTGATGAATCCGGTCACCACCAGGCGTTTACCCGGATGCTGTGCTAGCAGCTGTTGCAGTAAAGGGTACGAAAGGCCTTCGTCCACCTGTGGTTGAGCACCGCGCTCCGCACGCAAAAACTCACGCGCATCCAGCCAGGAGGATTCCAGCCCCTGCTGGTTAAGTACGGCTGACATCAGACGCGCAGACCACACTTCACCATGCCCCACCACTTCGGCATAGACCGCATCGTTGACGCCGCTGTCGAGTAAACCGGCCAGGCGCTCCAGATCGTTAATGAACGCACCTACCAGCCCATCGGCCACCTCAGGCGGCAGCAAGCCACTAATAAGCTCGCTCTGATAGCGGCGTAACGTCTGCTGAACCTGATGCGCAGAAAGGCGATCGGTCTGGCTTAATTTCAGCCAGCTAATCAACTGGTTAGTGGTACTGCCTGCCGCGGAAACGACCATCATATCGTCAGGATGCGAGTACTCCGCCATAATGCCTGCGACACGCAAATAACATTTCACGTCAGCCAGACTGCTACCACCAAATTTGTGCAGTTGACGACCCTTCGCCCCTGCCTGCGCAATCACACTCATGTTTACCCCTTGTTTGCAGCCCGGAAGCCATTTTCCAGGTCGGCAATTAAATCTTCGCCATCTTCAATACCGGTGGAGATCCGCAGCAGCGTCTCAGAAATGCCGGCAGCAGCACGCGCTTCTGGCGCCATCCCCGCGTGTGTCATAGTCGCAGCGTGGGAGATCAAACTTTCAACGCCCCCCAGTGATTCTGCCAGCGTAAACAATGATAACCCGCCAAGGAAGTCACGCAGCGTTTGCTCATCACCATCCAGTTCAAAACTCAACATCGCGCCAAAGCCTTTTTGCTGGCGCGCGGCAATCTCATGCCCCTGATTATCCGGCAATGACGGGTGATACAATTTTTTCACCAGCGGCTGGGTTTGCAAAAAGTCGACAATCACCTGGGCATTGCGTTGCGCCACCTCCATACGGGGTGACAGCGTACGCAGGCCACGCAATAGCAGATAGCTATCAAATGCACCGCCAGTGACGCCAATATTATTCGCCCACCATGCCAGCTCAGTGACCGTTTCTGGATCTTTTGCAATCACCACGCCAGCCACAACGTCTGAGTGACCATTTAAATATTTCGTGCATGAATGCAACACCAGATCGGCGCCCAATGCCAGTGGATTTTGCAGTGCCGGGCTTAAAAAAGTGTTGTCGACGACGCTTACTGCGCCAGCCTCACGCGTCAGCTGGCAGATTTTCGCAATATCGACCACGCGTAACAGCGGATTACTTGGGCTTTCTATCAGCACCAACTTCGGTTTCTCTGCCAACGCGGCTTTCAACGCCGCTTCATTGCCCTGATCAACAAACAGCACGCGATAACACCCACGCTTCGCCAGGCTGTCAAACAGACGATAGCTACCACCGTAACAGTCGTGTGGCGCCACCAGCAGGTCACCCGGCTTCAGGAATACCGTAGTCACCAGATGAATTGCCGACATACCGGTACTGGTCAGCACCGCGCCCGCACCGCCTTCCAGCTCCGCCAGCGCGCGCTGGACAACATCACGCGTCGGGTTACCGCGACGTGAATAGTCATGGGCGCGAGGCTCATTGAAACCGGTAAAATTATAGGTGCTGGAAAGATGAATTGGCGGGACAACGCAACCGTACTGCTCGTCGTCATTTAATCCGCTACGCACTGCGATGGTGGCCTGTTTACGCGTCATATTGAGGAGATCCTGGCTGAGCTGGTGAATAGTCAGACACCAGAGTAATCATTGTTACAATAGCCGTCAATACATCTGGACATCTAAACTTCTTTGCGTATAGATTGAGCAAACTCGAAATAGCCGTTAAAATTATATGCATTAGCGTACATCTGCGTCGGCTAACTTCGTGTCAGGGCCGCGCCACTACGATAAACTACGCACAATTATGGTCCGGGCTCAGGTTCTGGCCTCAATTTTAATGACAAAGAGGATTAAGTATCTCATGGCTGAATGGAGCGGCGAATATATCAGCCCATACGCTGAGCACGGTAAGAAGAGTGAGCAAGTCAAAAAAATTACGGTTTCCATTCCTCTGAAGGTGTTAAAGATCCTTACCGATGAACGCACGCGTCGTCAGGTGAACAACCTGCGCCACGCCACCAACAGCGAGCTGCTGTGTGAAGCGTTTCTACATGCCTTTACCGGGCAACCGTTACCCAACGATGCCGATCTGCGCAAAGAGCGCAGTGATGAAATTCCGGAAGAGGCTAAGGTAATTATGCGTGAACTGGGGATCGACCCGGAAACGTGGGAATACTGATAGCTAAAACGGTGGTTGACGTTTAGAAAGATGAGAAAAGGCAGGATTACTCCCGCCTTTTCTCGCCCCATCCATGTTAACGCATAGCACGCACTATCGAGCGTCATGCATTCACAATGCTTACTTGCTAATACCATTGAGTTTATTCAATGTTTCTTCCATTTTAAGCGTTTCTTTACGGTTCAACGGATAGAAATAAATCAGCACGACTGCCGCTAAAAACAGGCATAAAGCCGGCAAAAGATTCGCCATCGTATAAATATTTTCCTGCACAATGCTGGTTTGCACCGCCCCCCCCGTTGACGAGGATTGATAACCAATGATCGCCAGCATAAAACCGCCAATAGCCCCTGCACACGCCTGACCAATCTTGCGAGCAAAGAAGTTCACACCATAAACGGTGCCATCCTCACGATCGCCAGTGACATACTGGTGATAGTCACAAACATCAGTCATAAACGCCCAAATCATTAGGTTGAATAACCCCGCCCCCAGCGTCGCCAGGAACAAGAAAACCAAATAGACTTTCGGGTCGGTAATATGGATGAAGTACATCATCACATACATAACTACTGAAAAGAGCAGCGCGCCTACGCTGGCTTCTTTCTTACCAAATCGCTTAGTCAGCCAGGATGCCGAGGGCGCCAGCAAAATCAGAGAGCCAAAGGTAAACAGCAACGCCACAGACATCGCCTCTTTATTGTGGAAATAGTCATTAAACAGGTAGGTCATATTGGTGCCGGAAAGCCCCTGATTAATCACGATCAGCAGATCCACCACAACCAGAACAATCAGGGCTTTATTGCGTATCAACCCTTTCAGAAGCACCGACACGGGCATGCTATCTTTTCTCTCCACCCGCACGCGTTCCGTCGTTAACTGGCAGGTCAACGTTAAAAAGATAAAGCCCAGTATTGCGCAACCAATGGCGATCCAGAAGAAGTGCTGCCCGGAAATCACCTGGCTTCCGTCCACCAGAGTGGTGTACATCAGGATAGGAATAAAAAAGCCGGTTGCCCCGCCACCGATTGCTGACCCAACGCTACGCCAGGTTGAGAGCGATACGCGATCTTCCGGGTTAGAGCTAATCGCCGCAGACATGGCACCATAAGGAATACTCACGGTCGATAACAGGGAACCGTAAATAAAATAGGAGCCGCAAATGTAGATAATTTTCGCCGTATACGAAAAATCTTGTACAAACGGCAGGAACAGAACAACCGCAATGATACAGAACGGATACTTCATGCGGCGTACCCAGGGGTTAAAACGCCCATGTACCGTCAGTTTAGACGTATCACATAAGCGCCCTACGCCAACATCGACAAACGCATCAAAGAGTTTGGTCACAAAATACAGTGAGCCGACAATAACGCCGGAAACACCGAGTACGTTAGTGTAATAAATCATTAAAAAACTATTCACCAACCCAAGAATAAAACAAGTTCCCAGGTCACCACATAAATAACCAACTTTATCTCTGAATCCGAAAGGTCTGACGGCAATATTTTTATTGCTTCCGATCATAGTTCCATCATTAGACATGATGTCAACTCCTTAGATATATTACTCACGCAAATAATGCATACATCCTGATGCTCAGCGTAATAAACTGAGACGAAGAGTATTAGCGATCAGAAATTATAACCAAGACCTACACGATAACGGGTCTGACGATCATCAGTGGTCGTAGTGTTATAACCCGAAGAAACGTTACCGATCTCAACAAACGGAACCCAGGAACCTATTTTATAAGCGACCCGGAAGTTATACTCATAATCTTCGCTTTTGTTGTTATATAAATCTTCACTGTCGGCAATTTTATAAATACCGTTTAGCTCAAACATCCAGTTATTGATGTTATAGCCGACCCAGGCTTCAGGGCGATAGACCATACGATCATCTTTACCATCCGTGTTTCTACGCATGTACTCCTGACGATAACGGAACGCGGTCCACCAGTTGTCATCAATATTATACTGCACGCGAATATAAGGCTTATAAATGGTAATGTTATCGCCTGTTTCAATCGCAATGCCTGGCTGCCAGATAAGCCCCTGAGAGGTAAACTGATAGCTTGCCGTATACTCATTGCCGTTACTTTCCATATTGTTCCACGAATCATTTGATTGCGAATCATCGGAACGAGAAATAGCTTCGACTGCCACACCAAAACCGGTAGCAAAACGGTGAGACATATAAACACGGTCATAGTTACGGCCATCGTCATAATACTCATGGCGGTAATCAACATAACCTGCGTGTGCAGCTGCAGAGAATAATGGAATAAGTAATAATGCGGAGTTTAATTTCATAAACGTCCCTTCCCATAAACAATTAAGGAATTAATCCATATTGTTTTCTAAAAAAGAAAAACAAAATTGGATCTATGAATAATTTTAGATTTCCCAAAAATTGTATTTAAGCAGGAGAGACAAAACCTTTTAAATTTTGCCAGGAATTCAAATTAATGGCAAAGGTGTAAAGATAAAAATGACAAAGATCACCAATAGAAACATTTTATCGATAAAATAAAAACACTGTTTTATTTAATGATTAAGAGTTGCATTCATCGGAAAAATACATGCTTCAGCACTGATTCACAGACACAAAAAAAGCGCCGTAAGGCGCTTTTTTCTGACAGCAAAAAACTTATTTGCTGGTACCCGGTACGCTGAAACGCTTGTTGAAGCGGTCAACACGGCCACCGGTAGCAACATCACGCTGTTTGCCAGTATAGA
Organism: Citrobacter sp. Res13-Sevr-PEB04-36; assembly: GCF_015672735.1. Lineage (GTDB taxonomy): Bacteria > Pseudomonadota > Gammaproteobacteria > Enterobacterales > Enterobacteriaceae > Citrobacter. Next base: position 51,562 of record NZ_JADABY010000055.1, read on the forward strand.
ACGGGTGGCATTTACCGCACACGTCGAGGTTCAGATCGTGACCAACGGTAGAGCGGATTTTCATGACGTTACCGCAAGAGCAGTTTGCAGTAATTTCTTCGTATTTCGGATGAATATCTTTTTTCATGGGGAGAACCTCAGTTAAGGCCGCGTCGCTCTTCCAGCCCTAACGCCAGACACCACGCGATGTTAATTATTCCCCGTCACCTTTCACACTGCTGATGCGTTGCCTGCGTTCACTCACTCTGGTCACATAGCTCACTATGCTCCCAGAGATTCGCCCGCTTGCCGCCTTCCAGCCGCGCGAAACTCTCGGGTAATGGTCAGTATTTGACGCAATCAATTTGCATCAAAGGCGGCGAATCATACAGAAATTAGCCTGCTCATGCAAACTGATCCGCATTCTGCCCTCCACTAATGTGTATACTAACCCGCCAGATTTCAAGCCAGGATGATTCAATGCCCGTTGCGCACGTTGCCTTACCCGTTCCGCTGCCCCGTACCTTTGACTACCTCCTGCCGGAAGGCATGAGCGCCAAAGCCGGGTGTCGCGTGCGTGTGCCCTTTGGCAAACAGCAGGAACGCGTCGGTATTGTCCTGTCGGTCAGCGAACACAGCGAACTGCCGCGGAGCGAATTAAAAGCCGTCATTGAGGTGCTGGACAGCGAACCGGTCTATTCGACCTCCGTCTGGCGCTTACTACTGTGGGCTGCTGATTATTACCATCACCCAATTGGCGACGTGCTATTTCATGCCCTGCCGATTCTGCTGCGTCAGGGTCGCCCCGCCACCAATACGCCAATGTGGTACTGGTTCGCCACCGAAGAAGGCCAGGTTACTGACCTTAATGGCCTGAAGCGCTCGCCAAAACAGCAGCAGGCGCTGGCGGCGCTGCGACAGGGAAAAATCTGGCGTGACCAGGTGGCCGACCTCGAATTTAACGATGCCGCATTGCAGGCACTACGTAAAAAAGGCCTGTGCTCCCTGGCAAGCGAAACACCAGAATTTAGCGACTGGCGCACGCATTACGCCGTCTCTGGCGAGCGTTTAAGACTAAATACCGAACAGGCCACCGCCGTCGGTGCGATTCACAGCGCATCAGACAGTTTTAGCGCCTGGCTGCTCGCTGGCGTCACCGGCTCTGGTAAAACAGAGGTCTATTTAAGCGTGCTGGAAAATGTCCTCGCCCAGGGCAAGCAGGCGCTGGTAATGGTGCCGGAGATTGGCCTGACGCCGCAAACCATCGCCCGTTTTCGCGAGCGCTTCAATGCCCCGGTCGAAGTCCTGCACTCCGGTTTAAATGACAGCGAGCGTCTTTCCACATGGCTAAAAGCGAAAAACGGTGAAGCGGCAATAGTCATCGGTACCCGCTCATCGCTGTTTACGCCGTTTAAAAACCTCGGCGTGATTGTCATCGACGAAGAACACGACAGCTCCTATAAACAGCAGGAAGGCTGGCGCTATCACGCTCGCGACCTGGCGGTTTACCGTGCGCACAGCGAGCAAATCCCGATTATTTTGGGTTCGGCGACACCGGCGCTGGAAACGCTGTGCAACGTGCGGCAAAAAAAATACCGCATGCTGCGCCTGACACGCCGCGCCGGAAACGCCCGTCCCGCGACGCAGCACGTGCTGGATCTGAAAGGTCAGCAGGTACAGGCCGGACTGGCCCCGGCGTTGCTCGCCCGCATGCGTCAGCATCTGCAGGCCGATAATCAGGTTATCTTGTTTCTTAATCGCCGGGGTTTTGCCCCCGCGTTGCTGTGTCATGACTGCGGCTGGATTGCCGAATGCCCACGCTGCGATCACTACTACACGCTACATCAGGCGCAGCATCATCTGCGCTGCCACCACTGCGACAGCCAGCGCCCGATACCGCGTCAGTGCCCGTCCTGCGGCTCTACACACATGGTACCGATAGGGCTCGGCACCGAACAGCTCGAACAAGCCTTAGCGCCGTTCTTCCCCGGCGTGCCGATTTCACGCATCGATCGCGACACCACCAGCCGTAAAGGAGCGCTGGAACAGCATCTGGCGGAAGTCCATCGCGGGGGGGCGCGCATTCTTATCGGCACGCAAATGCTGGCGAAAGGCCACCACTTCCCTGACGTCACGCTGGTGGCGCTGCTGGATGTGGACGGGGCATTATTCTCCGCTGACTTCCGTTCCGCAGAGCGCTTTGCCCAGCTCTACACCCAGGTATCCGGGCGCGCAGGACGTGCCGGGAAACAGGGGGAAGTGGTACTGCAAACGCATCATCCTGAACATCCTTTGCTGCAAACCTTGCTGCATAAAGGCTACGATGCCTTTGCTGAGCAGGCGCTGGCCGAGCGGCAAACATTGCAGCTTCCGCCGTGGACCAGCCACGTCATCGTGCGGGCAGAAGATCACAACAACCAGCAGGCACCGCTTTTTTTACAACAGCTGCGCAATCTGATTCAGGCCAGCCCGCTGGCTGACGATAAGCTGTGGGTGTTAGGTCCGGTTCCGGCACTGGCGCCCAAGCGTGGCGGCCGCTATCGTTGGCAAATCTTGTTGCAGCATCCGTCACGCATTCGCCTGCAGCATATCGTCAGCGGCACGCTGGCGTTGATCAATACCCTACCCGATGCACGCAAGGTCAAATGGGTACTGGATGTCGATCCCATTGAGGGATAGCCCCTCATGATGCGAGGCGGATCGTAAAATTAAATATCCATCACACTTTTTATGAAAATTCTGTAACTGCTTCTATTCACTATCTGATAAAAATGTTTCAGATGAAGGTTACCCAGGGACAGGTCTGCACCAGCAGTGCCCTGGCGAGGAGAAAGAGTGAAACCGAACAAGCAGGTCACTGCCGCAACGATGAAAGATGTTGCTCTGAAGGCGAAAGTCTCCACAGCTACCGTTTCCCGTGCATTAATGAATCCAGACAAAGTCTCTCAGTCCACCCGTAGCCGGGTTGAGCAGGCCGCCCTGGAAGTGGGATATTTACCGCAGTCGATGGGTCGCAACGTTAAACGTAATGAATCACGTACCATCCTGGTCATTGTCCCGGATATTTGCGATCCCTTTTTTAGCGAAGTCATTCGCGGCATAGAAGTCACCGCCGCCGAGCAGGGTTATTTGGTACTGATCGGCGATTGCGCGCACCAGAACCAGCAGGAAAAGACCTTTCTTAACCTCATTATTACCAAGCAGATCGACGGCATGGTGCTGCTCAGCTCGCGCCTGCCATTCGATGCCAGCGTAGAAGAACAGCGCAATTTACCACCGATGGTGATGTCCAACGAATTCGCGCCAGAGCTGGAACTGCCCACCGTCCACATTGATAACCTCACCGCAGCGTTTAACGCGATGAACTACCTGCTGGAGTTGGGGCATAAACGTATCGGTTGTATCGCCGGACCAGAGGACATGCCGCTGTGCCACTACCGTCTGCAAGGTTACGTTCAGGCATTGCGCCGCAGCGGGATTACGGTCGATCCACATTTTATCGCACGCGGTGATTTTACCTATGAAGCGGGGGCTAACGCGCTAAAACAGCTGCTTGAGCTACCGCACCCGCCGACCGCCGTTTTTTGTCACAGCGACGTCATGGCGCTGGGTGCGCTCTCCTACGCCAAACGCCAGGGATTAAAAGTACCTGACGATCTGTCGATTATTGGTTTTGATAATATTTCACTAACAGAATTTTGTGATCCACCGCTGACAACTGTCGCACAGCCACGTTTCGATATCGGGCGTGAAGCTATGCTGTTACTGCTCGATCAATTGCAAGGGCAAAATGTCAGCAGTGGCTCACGTTTACTGGACTGTGAGCTCATTATTCGGGGTACGACCCGGGCGCTGACGTAAAGTAAAGCGCTTTCGGACTCCCCTGTCTGGTCAAAGGCCCGCCGCTTAAGTAACATGGCGGGCTGACGAACGAATAAATACAGCGAAACGATAGTGGCACAACGAGATTATGTACGTCGCGGCCAACCGGCACCTTCGCGGCGCAAAAAGAGCACCTCACGGAATAAGCAACGCAATACACCCGCGGTTTCACCCGCGATGGTCGCTATTGCTGCAGCCGTACTCGTGACCTTTATCGGTGGTCTGTACTTCATTACGCATCACAAGAAAGAAGAGTCCGAGACGCTGCAAAACCAGAAAGTTACCGGCAATGGCATTCCGCCAAAGCCTGAAGAACGCTGGCGATACATCAAAGAGCTGGAAAGCCGCCAGCCAGGCGTGCGTGCGCCAACCGAACCTTCTGCGGGCGGCGAAGTGCTGAATGCCGATCAGTTGACCAATGAGCAGCGCCAGTTGTTGGCGCAAATGCAGGCTGATATGCGTCAGCAGCCTACCCAGCTCAACGAAGTCCCATGGAATGAACAAACGCCTGAGCAACGCCAGCAAACGCTGCAGCGTCAGCGTCAGGTGCAACAACAGCAGTGGACCAACGCCCAACAGCAGGCCCAGCAGCCACGTCCTCGGGCAACGGAACAGCCTCAGCAGCAGCAAACGCGTACCGCGCAAGCCGCACCGGTACAGCAGCCGCGTCAAACGCAGCCCAAACCGGTGGCCCAACAGCCGTACCAGGATCTGTTGCAAACACCTGCGCACACCGCTACCACTCAGCCGAAGACGCAGCCAGCCGCACCGATTACCGAAGTGCCGAAGCAGACTGCTGAGAAAAAAGATGAGCGCCGCTGGATGGTACAGTGTGGGTCGTTTAAAGGGGCTGAACAGGCAGAAACCGTGCGTGCACAGCTGGCTTTTGAGGGCTTTAACTCCCGCATTACCACCAACAACGGTTGGAATCGCGTGGTCATTGGCCCACTTAAGGGCAAGGAAAACGCTGACAACACCATCAGTCGTTTGAAAGTCGCGGGTCACACAAACTGTATTCGACTGTCTGCCGGGGGTTGAAACCCCCAAAATCCCCCCCATCTATACTTGCATTACGCCCCGTACATCTGCGCGGGGCCTGAATTCCGTATTTGTAACCAAGGGGTCTGCTCGTGACAACAATAGTAAGCGTACGCCGTAACGGCCATGTGGTAATCGCCGGTGATGGTCAGGCCACACTGGGTAACACCGTAATGAAAGGCAACGTGAAAAAAGTCCGCCGTCTGTACAACGACCAAGTCATCGCGGGCTTTGCGGGCGGCACTGCGGATGCATTCACGCTGTTTGAACTGTTTGAACGCAAACTTGAAATGCATCAGGGTCACCTGGTGAAAGCTGCCGTTGAGCTGGCGAAGGACTGGCGTACCGACCGTATGCTGCGCAAACTCGAAGCGCTGCTGGCCGTTGCCGATGAGACTGCATCGCTCATCATCACCGGTAATGGCGATGTCATTCAGCCAGAAAACGATCTGATTGCCATCGGATCCGGCGGTCCCTACGCCCAGGCTGCGGCACGTGCTCTGCTTGAAAACACCGAGCTTGGTGCCCGCGAGATTGCTGAGAAAGCGTTGGATATTGCAGGGGATATCTGCATTTATACCAACCACTTCCATACCATCGAAGAATTGAACTCCAAAGCGTAAGGATCCCCCATGTCTGAAATGACCCCACGCGAAATTGTCAGCGAACTGAACAAACACATCATCGGCCAGGATAACGCCAAGCGTTCCGTGGCGATTGCTCTGCGTAACCGCTGGCGCCGCATGCAGCTTGACGAAGAGCTGCGCCATGAAGTTACGCCAAAAAACATTCTGATGATTGGCCCAACCGGCGTCGGTAAAACCGAAATCGCCCGTCGTCTGGCAAAACTGGCCAACGCACCGTTCATCAAAGTTGAAGCCACGAAATTCACCGAAGTCGGCTATGTTGGTAAAGAAGTTGACTCCATCATTCGCGATCTAACCGATGCAGCCATTAAAATGGTTCGCGTCCAGGCGATCGAGAAAAACCGTTTCCGTGCCGAAGAAATGGCGGAAGAGCGTATTCTCGACGTACTGATCCCACCGGCTAAAAATAACTGGGGACAGTCTGAACAGCCGCAGGAACCTTCTGCTGCGCGTCAGGCATTCCGTAAAAAACTGCGTGAAGGCCAACTGGACGACAAAGAGATTGAAATTGATCTCGCCGCTGCACCGATGGGCGTAGAAATCATGGCGCCTCCTGGCATGGAAGAGATGACCAGCCAGCTGCAGTCCATGTTCCAGAACCTGGGCGGCCAGAAACAAAAACCGCGTAAGCTGAAAATCAAAGAAGCCATGAAGCTGTTGATTGAAGAAGAAGCGGCGAAGCTGGTAAATCCGGAAGAACTGAAGCAAGAGGCTATCGACGCCGTTGAGCAGCACGGGATCGTGTTTATCGACGAAATCGACAAAATCTGTAAGCGCGGTGAATCCTCCGGTCCGGACGTGTCCCGTGAAGGCGTACAGCGCGACCTGCTGCCGCTGGTCGAAGGCTGCACCGTCTCGACCAAGCACGGCATGGTGAAAACAGATCACATTCTGTTTATCGCCTCCGGCGCGTTCCAGGTGGCGAAACCGTCCGACCTGATCCCGGAACTGCAGGGTCGTCTGCCGATTCGTGTAGAATTGCAGGCACTGACCACCAGCGATTTCGAGCGTATCCTGACTGAACCTAACGCCTCCATCACCGTCCAGTACAAAGCGCTGATGGCAACTGAGGGCGTTAATATTGAGTTCACGGAAGATGGCATTAAGCGCATCGCTCAGGCAGCCTGGCAGGTCAACGAAACCACCGAGAACATCGGTGCCCGTCGTCTGCACACCGTGCTTGAGCGTCTGATGGAAGATATTTCCTATGATGCGAGCGATTTAAACGGCCAAAGCATCACAATTGATGCCGAATATGTGAGCAAACATCTGGATGCGCTGGTCGCAGATGAAGATCTGAGCCGTTTTATCCTATAATCGCGTTCAATGCATTTTCATCACTGTTGATGGGGCTGATAAAGCCCCATTTTTATTGGCGCTAAATATGACTGAACAACAACAAATTAGCCGCTCACAAGCCTGGCTGGAAAGTTTACGACCTAAGACCTTACCGCTCGCCTTCGCGGCGATCATCGTCGGTACGGCATTAGCATGGTGGCAAGGGTATTTCGATCCGCTGGTGGCTCTGCTGGCATTGATAACGGCGGGGCTGCTGCAAATCCTGTCCAATCTCGCAAACGACTATGGCGATGCCGTCAAAGGCAGCGACAAGCCTGACCGCATTGGACCGCTACGTGGCATGCAAAAAGGGGTCATTACCCAACAACAGATGAAACGCGCATTGATGGTCACCGTGGCCTTAATCTGTCTGTCCGGCCTGGCGCTGGTGGCAGTCGCCTGCCACACGATGGCTGATTTTGTCGGCTTCCTGGTGCTCGGTGGCCTGTCGATTATCGCGGCGATCACTTATACCGTCGGCAATCGCCCCTATGGCTACATTGGCCTCGGTGATATTTCCGTGCTGGTTTTCTTCGGCTGGCTGAGCGTGATGGGCAGCTGGTATCTGCAGGCCCACACGCTGATCCCCGCACTAATCCTGCCGGCCACCGCCTGCGGTCTGCTGGCTACCGCCGTGCTCAACGTCAATAACCTGCGTGATATCAACAGCGACAGGGAGAACGGTAAAAATACGCTGGTGGTGCGTCTGGGGGCCGTGAATGCACGTCGTTACCATGCCTGCCTGCTGATGGGGACGCTGGTTTGCCTGGCACTGTTTAATCTGTTTTCGCTGCAAAGTCTGTGGGGATGGCTGTTCATCCTGGCCGCTCCGCTGCTGATTAAGCAGGCACGATATGTAATGCGTGAAATGGATCCAGCGGCAATGCGTCCGATGCTGGAACGCACCGTAAAAGCAGCGCTGTTAACTAACCTGCTGTTTGTGGTTGGGATTTTCTTAAGCCAGTGGTCTGTTTAACTGACAAATATCAATTAACAATTGATGATTTTGCCAACAGTACACATAGCGCGATATACTAAAAATTCTCGCAGCAACTGAACGTTGAGCCTATGAAATACGATACATCCGAGCTTTGTGACATCTATCAGGAAGATGTCAACGTCGTGGAACCACTGTTCTCTAACTTTGGGGGACGGTCGTCGTTTGGCGGACAAATCATCACGGTAAAATGTTTCGAGGACAACGGGTTGCTGTACGATCTGCTCGAACAAAATGGCCGTGGTCGTATTCTGCTGGTCGATGGCGGCGGTTCTGTCCGTCGCGCGCTGGTTGATGCCGAACTGGCGCGCCTGGCAGTACAGAACGAATGGGAAGGTCTGGTTATCTACGGGTCAGTACGCCAGGTAGACGATCTGGAAGAACTGGACATCGGCATTCAGGCGATTGCCGCTATTCCGGTAGGTGCCGCAGGTGAAGGTATTGGAGAAAGCGATGTGCGCGTCAACTTCGGTGGCGTAACGTTCTTCTCCGGCGACCACTTGTACGCCGACAATACCGGGATGATCCTCTCCGAAGACCCCCTCGATATCGAGTAATCGAAAAAGGCACCGTAAGGTGCCTTTTTTATGCGTTATCGCCGATCGCCGGATAGCGGCTTACGCCTTATCCGGCCTACACGCAGAGCCGATTACGCGAGAGATTTCGTGTTGTAGCAAGGCGGCAAACGAAGATATCCCCAGGAGCGTAGTAAACTACGTGACTGGGGTAGCTGAGCACAGCCAACGCTGCTACGGCGCGAAAGATAAAGCGTAATTAGACTTCTTCCATACGGCCCAGGAGAGCATGCAGACGATCCTGCCAGCCGTTCTGCTGTTCTTTCAGGCTGTTGTTCTCACGCTCCAGCTCTTCACGCTGCTGCTGTGCGGACTGAACTTCCTGCGACAGTGAGTTATTCTTTTCTTTCAGCTCTTCGATTTCCATCTGCAACAGCGTGATGGTATCAATCGCCTGCTGTACTTTTGCTTCCAGTTTCTCAAACACTTCTAATGACATCGTCATACCTCTCCTGAATTGCAAGGCGTTGATGGATAAAAATCCTCGTCCCGATAACGGTGACGCCTTAATAAAAACGCGCGTTCTCTACTTAGCTCCGATTGTATGAAGCCGCGCCATCCCTGTCCAGCAGCATCCCGCGTAGATTGCGGTTTGCAACACTTTTAATCCTTGTCCTGGCGACAACCCCCTATAACTCAAAAGTGTTAACATATTGGTTAATGAAATGATTCAGCTCACACTAATTATGTATTACAAATACCTCGTTATGGCGCGAAAACGCTCATTTTGTTGATGCAGTACACACATTTTAATTTCGATATTTCTCGTTTTTGCTCGTTAACGATAAATTAACAGTGTGCCTACCGGGCTCCGGGGATGTCGATGACCTTCTCGCACACAATAAACATTAATCTCTCTTCAGGATCCGATTATGAGTCAAACATCAACCTTGAAAGGCCAGTGCATTGCTGAATTCCTCGGTACCGGGTTGTTGATTTTCTTCGGTGTGGGATGTGTCGCTGCACTCAAAGTCGCTGGTGCGACTTTCGGTCAGTGGGAAATCAGTATCATCTGGGGTCTGGGGGTAGCGATGGCTATCTATCTGACGGCAGGCGTTTCTGGTGCACACCTGAATCCGGCGGTCACAATCGCACTTTGGCTGTTTGCCTGCTTTGACAAGCGTAAAGTTGTTCCTTTTATCATTTCACAAATTGCCGGCGCCTTTTGCGCAGCGGCTTTGGTTTACGGGCTTTATTACAATCTTTTCATCGATTTCGAACAAACCAACCATATCGTGCGCGGCAGCGCTGAAAGCCTCAATCTGGCAGGTACTTTCTCAACGTACCCAAATCCACATATCAATTTTGTGCAGGCCTTCGCAGTTGAAATGGTCATTACCGCTATTCTGATGGGGCTGATTTTGGCACTGACCGACGATGGTAACGGTGTGCCACGTGGTCCACTGGCACCGCTGCTGATCGGTTTATTAATCGCAGTTATCGGTGCCTCTATGGGACCGCTGACCGGTTTTGCAATGAACCCGGCACGTGACTTCGGACCTAAACTCTTCGCCTGGATGGCTGGATGGGGTGAGATTGCCTTCACGGGTGGTCGCGATATTCCTTACTTCCTGGTACCGGTGTTTGGCCCGATTACCGGCGCGATTTTGGGCGCATGGGCATATCGCAAACTGATTGGTCGCCATTTACCGTGCGATGTCTGCGCGATTGAAGAGAAAGATGTCGCGGCCAACACTCAACAAAAAGCTTCGCAGTAATGTGACTACGGGACAAAAAATGATGACTGAAAAAAAATATATCGTTGCGCTCGACCAGGGCACTACCAGCTCCCGCGCGGTCGTAATGGACCACGATGCGAATATCGTTAGCGTTTCGCAGCGCGAATTCGAGCAAATCTACCCTAAAGCAGGTTGGGTAGAACACGACCCAATGGAAATTTGGGCGACTCAAAGCTCCACGCTGGTAGAAGTGCTGGCGAAAGCCGATATCAGTTCCGACGAAATTGCCGCAATCGGGATTACCAACCAGCGTGAAACCACCATCGTCTGGGAGCGTGAAACCGGCAAACCTATCTATAACGCCATTGTCTGGCAGTGCCGTCGTACCGCGGATATTTGCGAGAAACTCAAGCGCGACGGCATGGAAGACTACGTCCGTAACAACACCGGGCTGGTCATTGACCCGTACTTCTCTGGCACCAAAGTGAAGTGGATCCTCGACCACGTAGAAGGCTCGCGTGAGCGCGCTCGTCGCGGCGAACTGCTGTTTGGTACCGTGGATACCTGGCTTATCTGGAAAATGACTCAGGGGCGCGTACACGTAACAGATTACACCAACGCCTCACGTACCATGCTGTTCAACATCCATACCCTCGACTGGGACGACAAAATGCTGGATGCGCTGGACGTCCCGCGTGCCATGCTGCCGGAAGTGCGTCGTTCTTCTGAAGTCTACGGTCAGACCAACATTGGCGGTAAAGGCGGCACGCGTATTCCTATCTCGGGTATCGCGGGTGACCAGCAGGCCGCACTGTTCGGTCAGCTGTGCGTGAAAGAAGGGATGGCGAAAAACACCTACGGCACCGGCTGCTTCATGCTGATGAATACCGGCGAGAAGGCCGTGAAGTCTGAAAACGGGCTGCTGACCACCATCGCCTGCGGTCCAACCGGGGAAGTAAACTATGCGCTGGAAGGCGCGGTATTTATGGCCGGCGCCTCCATTCAGTGGCTGCGTGATGAAATGAAACTCATCAGCGATGCGTTCGACTCCGAATATTTCGCCACCAAAGTGAAGGACACCAACGGCGTATACGTAGTTCCGGCATTCACCGGTCTGGGTGCGCCGTACTGGGACCCGTATGCGCGTGGCGCTATCTTTGGCCTGACCCGTGGCGTTAACTCCAACCACATCATCCGTGCAACGCTTGAGTCTATCGCTTATCAGACCCGTGACGTCCTGGAAGCAATGCAGGCCGACTCCGGCATTCGTCTGCATGCGCTGCGTGTCGATGGTGGTGCGGTCGCCAACAACTTCCTGATGCAATTCCAGTCCGACATTCTTGGCACCCGCGTTGAGCGCCCGGAAGTACGTGAAGTGACGGCACTGGGTGCCGCATATCTGGCAGGTCTGGCCGTGGGCTTCTGGCAAAACCTGGATGAGCTGCAGGAAAAAGCGGTCATCGAGCGTGAATTCCGTCCTGGCATTGAAACCACCGAACGTAACTTCCGTTACAGCGGCTGGAAAAAAGCGGTTAAACGCGCCCTGGCGTGGGAAGACCACGAAGAGTAATCCGTCCTTGCCGGATGGCGACGCTAAAGCGTCTCATCCGGCCTACATGCTTGTGTAGGCCGGATGAGGCAACATCGCTCCGGCAAAATCTTTGTGCGAGGGTAACCCCGCACACACATCAATAATCCCGCCCTCTCCCCTGTGCTACACTTCGCGCCATTCCTTTCTGCTACGAGTTTGCAATGAGACGAGAACTTGCCATTGAATTTTCACGCGTAACCGAAGCGGCGGCGCTGGCTGGCTATAAATGGCTGGGACGCGGCGATAAAAATACCGCCGACGGCGCAGCGGTGCACGCCATGCGTATTATGCTCAACCAGGTCAATATTGACGGCACCATCGTGATTGGCGAAGGTGAAATTGATGAAGCGCCGATGCTGTTTATTGGTGAAAAAGTCGGTACCGGTCACGGCGATGCCGTAGACATTGCGGTCGACCCTATCGAAGGTACGCGCATGACGGCAATGGGCCAGGCGAATGCGCTGGCGGTCCTCGCGGTTGGTGACAAAGGCTGTTTCCTCAACGCGCCGGATATGTACATGGAGAAGTTGATTGTCGGCCCTGGAGCCAAAGGGGCTATCGACCTGAACCTGTCGCTGGAAACGAACCTGCGTAATGTCGCCGCCGCGCTCAACAAGCCGCTAGGCGATCTGACCGTGACTATTCTGGCCAAACCTCGCCACGATGAGGTGATCGCCGAGATGGCGAAGCTTGGCGTTCGCGTGTTCGCCATTCCCGATGGCGACGTTGCGGCCTCCATTCTGACCTGTATGCCAGACAGCGAAGTTGACGTGCTGTACGGCATTGGCGGCGCACCGGAAGGTGTCGTTTCTGCCGCCGTCATCCGCGCGCTGGACGGCGACATGCAGGGTCGTTTGCTGGCACGTCATGACGTCAAAGGCGACAGCGAAGAAAACCGCCGTATCGGCGAACAGGAACTGGCCCGCTGCCAGGCGATGGGCATTGAAGCCGGTAAAGCGCTGCGTCTGGACGAAATGGCACGTAGCGATAACGTTATCTTCTCCGCTACCGGGATCACCAAAGGCGACCTGCTGGATGGGATTAGCCGTAAAGGCAATATCGCCACCACCGAAACGCTGCTGATCCGCGGCAAGTCACGCACGATCCGTCGTATTCAATCCATTCACTATCTCGATCGCAAAGATCCTGATGTGCAGGCGCATATCCTGTAACAAATTTGTTTGATTGAGCCTTCCAGCCCTTCGGGGCTGGAAATCTTTCGTGCAACGAACGAAGATAAGGCAATCAAAGCAGACAGGAGGACACCATGGCAGATTGGGTAACAGGCAAAGTCACTAAGGTACAGAACTGGACCGACGCCCTGTTTAGTTTGACCGTGCGCGCGCCGGTTCTCCCCTTCACTGCGGGTCAGTTCACCAAGCTTGGTCTGGAGATCGACGGCGAACGCGTCCAGCGTGCCTATTCCTACGTGAATGCGCCAGACAACCCCGATTTAGAGTTTTATCTGGTGACGGTGCCTGACGGGAAGCTGAGTCCACGTCTGGCCGCGCTAAAACCTGGCGATGACGTACAGGTGGTTAGTGAAGCTGCAGGCTTCTTTGTGCTGGATGAAGTCCCCGATTGCGATACGCTGTGGATGCTGGCAACCGGCACGGCGATCGGCCCGTACTTATCCATTCTACAACTAGGCAAAGATGTCGATCGCTTTAAAAATCTGGTGCTGGTCCATGCTGCCCGCTATGACGCCGATTTAAGCTATCTGCCGCTGATGCAAGCGCTGGAAAAACGTTACGAAGGGAAATTACGTATTCAGACAGTCGTCAGCCGTGAAACGGCCGCAGGTTCGCTTACTGGCCGCGTTCCCGCGTTGATTGAAAGCGGTGAGCTGGAAAAAGCAGTCGGTCTGCCAATGGATACCGCCACCAGTCATGTAATGCTCTGTGGGAACCCACAGATGGTGCGTGATACCCAGCAGTTGCTGAAAGATACCCGGCAGATGACCAAACACCTGCGTCGCCGACCGGGCCATATGACCGCTGAGCATTACTGGTAAGGGTGTTTGCCTGAAGTCACTTTTGCCGGATGGTGGCTTCGTCTTATCCGGCCTACGGGTGACACTTTCGCCATCTGGCATTGTATTCACGCTTTGTACTTCACGTCCTGCGTATCCTTACCAAACTTATTCTCGCCCTGGGTGCCAACAAACGCGCCCAGGTCAATCAGCATGCCGACCAGAATCAACGTGGGGACAAAGCGTCCGACGACCCACGGCAAGACGCTGGGTAACATCGTCCAATTTCCCGCCAGCAGCATCCACGCCAGAATCATCAATAGCGCCCACGCGCCAGAGCGTCCCCGGTCATGCAGGCGTTTTACCGTCACCGCCGCTGTCGGCCACAGCAAGCACACCAGGCAAAAAGCCGCCGTCTGAATATCGAGGAGTTTTTTACTCGCCAGCGAGAACAGAACCAGCATACCGACAATCCAGAGGCCGACCCAAATCCAGAAATCACGGCGTCCAATACGCCCTTTAATTGAGAATAACCACTGCTGTATGGTCATGTAAGTTCCTTTATTATTGCCTTCAAGAACAGTTTACGCTTTTGACAAGCCCGACGGTTTTGCTCTATGGATTTCGAGTGGTGGGAAGGCGGCAAGTGAATGGGTCCCGATGAGCTTACTCAGGTAAGTGATTCGGGTGAATGAACGCAGCTAACGCACCTGCCACTTGAAAGACGACGAGTATATCGTTTTAATCGTGGTCAGTCATAATGAAAGGTACGATTGATGAAGCAAGGATTTACTCTGTTTTTATTATTGTTTTCAGCCCTGTCCGCTAGCCCTGTGGCTCGGGCGGAAGCGCCCTCGACGGCAACCACTGCCCCCTATCTGCTGGCGGGCGCGCCGACGTTTGATCTGTCGATCAGCCAATTTCGTGAAAACTTTAATACACAGAATCCGAAGCTTGCATTGAATGAATTCCGTGCCATCGACAGCAGCCGCGATAAGGCAAATCTCACTCGCGCCGCCAGTAAGATCAATGAAAACCTGTATGCGTCATCGGCCCTTGAGCGCGGGACGTTGAAAATTAAAAGCATGCAGATAACCTGGCTGCCGATCCAGGGGCCAGAACAAAAGGCCGCCAAAGCCAAAGCGCTGGAGTACATGAGTGCCGTCATCCGCACCGTAGCCCCCTTACTGACCAAAGAACAAAGCCAGAAAAAACTGCAAAAATTGCTCACCGCAGGCAAAAGTAAGCACTACTACGCAGAAACCGAGGGTGCAATTCGCTATGTCGTGGCAGATAACGGCGAAAAAGGGCTGACCTTCGCTGTTGAACCGATTAAGCTGGCGCTATCTGAAAATCTCGAAGGGTCGAATAAATGACAAAAAGCAAAGCCTTTCCGCAGACGAATCTCTATACTGTTTCACAGACCATGCTGCCCTGACGGGCGGCCATCTTCCTTAATTCGCTGACAAGCGTGGAGAAATGAAATGCGACATCCTTTAGTGATGGGTAACTGGAAACTGAACGGCAGCCGCCACATGGTAAACGAACTGGTTGCTAACCTGCGTAAAGAATTGGCTGGCGTTGCTGGCTGCACAGTAGCAATCGCTCCACCGGAAATGTATATCGACCTGGCTAACCACGCCGCTGCCGGTAGCCACATCATCCTGGGCGCGCAGAACGTTGACCTGAACCTGTCTGGCGCATTCACCGGTGAAACCAGCGCTGAAATGCTGAAAGATATCGGCGCGAAATACATCATTATCGGTCACTCTGAGCGTCGTACTTACCACAAAGAGTCTGACGAACTGATCGCCAAAAAATTCGCCGTGCTGAAAGAGCAGGGTCTGACGCCGGTTCTGTGCATCGGTGAAACCGAAGCAGAAAACGAAGCGGGCAAAACTGAAGAAGTGTGCGCACGTCAGATCGACGCAGTACTGAAGACTCAGGGCGCAGAAGCATTCGAAGGCGTGGTTATCGCTTACGAACCTGTATGGGCTATCGGTACCGGCAAATCTGCAACTCCGGCACAGGCTCAGGCTGTTCACAAATTCATCCGTGACCACATTGCTAAAGCTGACGCGAAAATCGCTGAACAAGTTATCATCCAGTACGGCGGTTCCGTAAACGCAGCTAACGCAGCAGAACTGTTCGCCCAGCCGGACATCGACGGTGCGCTGGTAGGTGGTGCTTCTCTGAAAGCAGACGCCTTCGCCGTGATCGTTAAGGCAGCTGAAGCCGCTAAACAGGCTTAAGTTGTTACAAGGGGGGCATTGCCCCCCTTGTCATCTCCGCATTACCAGTATCCCAGCCAGTGCCACCAGAAGGCCCCCGTTACCCCCCAGATAGTCAGATTGGCCACACTCATCACCAGCCCTGTTTTCCACCACTCAGCCAGCGTGACGTAACCCGAGCCAAAAATGATGGGCGCGGTACCCGTGCCGTAGTGCGTGAGCGACATCATCAACGAGGATGAGAACCCCAGCATCAGGCCAAGCAACGCCGGAGGCGCACCTAGACCTAATCCCGCCGCAAAGAACGCCGCGAACATGGCCGTAATATGCGCGGTAGTGCTGGCAAAAAAGTAGTGCGAATAGACGTAAAGCAGAATCAGCAGCAGTGTGGCGATACTCCAGTGAACGCCGAGATGATCGATGGCACTCCCGACGCTGGTCGCCAGCCAGCCAACCAGGCCCAGTTTACTCAGGAAGTCCGCCATCATCACCAGCGCTGCAAACCAGACTATCGTATCCCATGCCCCACGGCATTTGAGAATATCGTCCCAGCTTAATACCCCAGTCACTAACAAAATCGATAAGCCAATTAGCGCTGCACTGGTGGGATTGACGGTCCAGGCACTGCCCATGATCATCGCAGGAACACCCGCCCACAGGCAGAGCAGCAAAACGAAAACCGCAAGCGTGATTTTCTCTGCCAGCGCAAGCGGGCCAAGCGCGTCAAGCTTTTGCCGGGCGAATTGCGGCGCGTTCGGCGTGCGCGTAATGGCTGGCGGATAGAGCCACCAGATAATAATGGGCATCACGATCAGTGAGACGACCGCTGGCAGGAGCGCGGCGATGGCCCACATTCCCCAGGTCATATTCAGTACGCCATCCGTCCCTTTGGTCAAAAAGCTGACAATCAATGGGTTAGGTGCGGTCGCGGTAATAAACATCGCCGAGGTGATTGGGTTAATGTTGTAGTTCACCAACGCCAGATAGCGGCCGGTAGTACCGTTTTCCTTATCTCCCGGCTGAGACCCGAGGCTTTCGGCAATTGCCCGCATGACCGGGTGAATAATCCCACCACCGCGCGCGGTATTGCTTGGGGTTACGGGGGCTATTAGCGTTTCCGCCAGAGTTAACGCCCAGGCAATACCCAGCGTCCGTTTACCAAACAGGGCAATAAACCCATAGCCAATGCGTGCTCCCAGCCCCGTTTTCAACAGGCTTTGCGACAGCATGATGGAAATACCGATGAGCCAAATCAGTTGGTTAGAGAAACCACTCAGCGCATCGCTCAGCGCCGCGGTCGGTTTACCGGGGTGAGTGACACCGGTCATTGCCACCAGCATAATCGCCACAATCGCGATAGCGCCAATCGGCATGGCTTTGCCGATGATCGCCGCGATAGTCCCGATAAACAGCGCCAGCAGATGCCACGCCTCCGGGGTCACGTCAGCGGGACAAGGGATAACAAACCAGATGGTCAGCGTAATCACGATCGAGAAAATGGCGGGCCAACAGCGGATGGGGGTCAATCTGTCCATGAATCAATCCTTGAGTATCCAGCACGCAAATCTGCGCTCCGGTATTAACCGGTATTGGCACGCATAATACAATTCGCTCACTCACAAAACAAAAAATTAACATTATGGTAAAACTATAATTTCCCCAACACGCTAAACCACAGATAATCCAGCGGCAGCAGAACCAGATAAGTTGCCATAGCCAGCGCGATGCACAACAGCATCCCGGCCCTTGCAGGCACTTTCCCTAACGCCATCGCCACCACAATCGGTGATGCCTGGTACGGCAGCAACGGAGTGGAATAGCCCAGTACCTGAATCATAATCACCGACAGCAGCGGAAACCCGGTCGCATCAGCAAAGCTCTGTGCCAGCGTGGTATACAGCGCCGGAACGCCGTTGGCGGTCATAATAAAATTGAGTGCCGTGGTAATACCGGTTAACGCCAGAAAGCTGGTAAAGGGTTTATCCGCGTCCAGCGGCATCACCTGTAACAACGCCTCCCCCACCGCGCTACCGATGCCGGTTTGCGTCACGGTGATCGCCAGCCCCAGAATCCCCGCCACATAAATACAGGTGCGGATGTTTACTCCGCTGGAAAATTCTTCGCCATTAATAAAGCCTACCCGCGGTAACAGCGTAATGATCGCCGCCACCAGCCCGGTCCAGGCCGGACCGATGCCGTGCCAGCTTTCGCTGACCCACATCAGCAACACCACCGCTAACATCCAGGCCAGCCGTTTTTCATCACGGCTCATCGGCGCAGGTGGCGTCACATCATCAGGGGCATGGGGCCTGCCGGGGAACAGCCAGCAGATCAGCCCAACCAACAGCGCGCCTTTTAGCCAGCCGAGGACCGGCGTATGCAGCATTAAATAGGGTAGATAATTCAGATGGATACCGTAAGAACCTTCCGTTGCGCCGCTCATCACCAGATTCGGTACGTTGGCGGGTAGAATGGTAGCGGAAAGCTGGAACGTCCCAAAACCCACGGCCAACGCCAGACCGTACCAGGCACGGGTGCCGTCGATAATACCGGCGCGTTTCGCCATCGCTGCGACAATCGGCATCAGCAGCGCGATACGCCCCATGTTGGACGGCATCACAAACGCCAGCGCGTAGCTCAGCAGCACCACGCTTGCGACCATTAACGGCCAGGAGTCGGTCAGCCGGGAAGACAGCGCCCGCGCCGCCCTGTCCGCCAGCCCCGTTTTACGTATCGCGATACCCAGCACGAAGCCGCTGAAGACCAGCCAAAACGCCGACGAGGCAAAGCCGCCAAAAATCACCTCCGGTGGGGCGATTTTCGCCACCATTGCAACAGAGAAGAAAATCAGCGCCGTAATGAACTCCGGCAAAAGCGATGTGGCCCAGAGCAGGATGGTGATGCCAACCACCAGTGAAGGGATAAACAGAGGGTGCGTAAGCCAGAGCGACATGCCTGTCTCCTGTTGTTTTTTTCAACAAGAATACGGGGACAGGCAGAGCGAGTAAACGCCAGAATAGGTGGGTTACTGCAGGATCTGACACTGATGATCCTGAATCTCCTCGGCGGACGCGAGATTCAGCGACAGCAAATCACGTTGGGTCGCCAGCAGGACAAAGGACTCATCGCTCTGACGTACCATCGCCAGCGCATAGCGCCCCATATGGTCACGCGCTTCCGGTACCTCTTCCGCCAGCATCATAAACGGGCTACGTTGTACCAGTTCGCTTTCCGTGACGCGACGAGCCAGATACTCGTGTCCGCGCAGACCGCCGGGTAACGGCAACCAACGGGTGCTGATTTTCGCCAGATTGTCATCCAGTTGCGCTCTGACATCGGGACGCAAACAAGAGATATGAATGTGAAAATGGTTTTGCGTGCGGCCAGACGGCGAGTTGATCGTCAGTGATACCGCCTTGTCAGGGATTTCCTGGCCGTATTTTTGGCTCATAAAACTGCGCGCTTGCCAGGCAAGCCAGAAAAAGTTCGGCGTGCCGGATTGCAGCAGCAGCGGGCTTTCCGTGCCGTTAATGCGGTAAGTGGGCATCAATAAGTATTGCAGAGGGCCGTTACGGTCTTTGAACACCACGTACCCGGCATCCGGCTTCACCTCCGCACACGGTGCAGGGTTATGCCGTTGCAGCTGGTTCGGCAGACATTGCTCAAGAACAATCTGGCGTAATGCGTCCGGATTACCAGTAAGTTTCCAGTAACCGATGCCCGCAGCGGCGGCGATAACAATCACCGCCAGTAAAAGATAACCTGCTTTTTTCATTACGCGTTTCCTGTATCCCATTGAGGGGCAAGCGTAACGTAAAATGATGACAAATAAAAAAGCCCGATCGCGTTATGCCACCGGGCCTGTAACCGCATCCGCTTTAGCGTTTGCTGATTTGGTCAAACGTACCGCCGTTAGAGAAGTGCTCTTTCTGCGCTTTGGTCCAGCCACCAAACTCATCGTCAATGGTGAACAACTTCAGCTTCGGAAACGCATTTTCGTATTTCTTCGCCACGTCAGCATCGCGCGGGCGGTAATAGTTTTTCGCCGCAATTTCCTGACCCTGTGGAGAGTAGAGATACTTCAGGTAGGCTTCGGCCACGACTTTGCTGTCTTTCTTTTCTACCACTTTGTCGACAATAGAAACGGTCGGTTCCGCCAGGATGGATTCACTCGGCGTGACAATCTCGAACTTGTCTTTACCCAGTTCGTTCGTCGCCAACAGCGCTTCGTTCTCCCACGCGATCAGCACATCGCCAATACCGCGTTCAACAAACGTATTGGTTGAGCCACGTGCGCCAGAATCCAGCACTTCCACGTTTTTGAACAGGGCTTTAACGAAGTCCTGGGCTTTGGTTTGATCGTTGTTGCTGTGGTGCAGGGCGTAACCCCATGCCGCCAGATAGTTCCAGCGTGCCCCACCGGAGCTTTTCGGGTTCGGCGTAATGACTGACACGCCCGGTTTAACCAGATCGTTCCAGTCGTGAATTTGTTTTGGATTGCCTTTGCGCACCAGGAAGACGATGGTGGAGGTGTAAGGTGCAGAGTTGTCCGGCAGGCGTTTAATCCAGTTTTTATCGATACGGCCACGCTCAGCAATGGCATCTACGTCGTAGGCCAGCGCCAGGGTAACCACATCGGCTTCGATGCCGTTAATGACGGATGTCGCCTGTTTACCAGAGCCACCGTGAGACTGGCGGATCACCACGTTATCGCCCGTTTCCTGTTTCCAGTGCGCCGCGAAGGCTTTGTTGTACTGTTCGTACAGCTCACGCGTTGGATCGTACGATACGTTAAGTAACTGAATATCCTTTGCCAGAACGCTGGTCGATGCCAGCAATAATGTTAACCCTACGCCCCATTTGTTCATCGCCCAGCTCTCTTATTGAATGTTGTGATGAGCAGAGCGTGCCAGAAAGCTATCCAAACTTTAAAGAATAAAAAAAGATTTGCTATAACGTGGGGGAATATATGGAGTCGGGTTTTTGCCTGATGGCGCTACGCTTATCAGGCCTACGATTTGCATCATGTAGGCCGGATAAGGCGCAAGCCGCCATCCGGCAATTGCAATCAGTACAGTCTTTTCGCGCAGTCCAGCCAGTCACCTTTGAACGGACGCTTCATGTTCTCGATAGCATCAATGATATCGTGGTGAACCAGTTGTTCGTTCTGAATACCGACGCAACGACCGCCGTGACCTTCCAACAGCAGATCAATAGCATACGCGCCCATGCGGGATGCCAGGATACGGTCGTAAGGCACCGGAGAACCACCACGCTGAATGTGACCCAGTACGGTTGAACGCGTTTCGCGGCCGGTTTCTTTCTCGATATAGTGCGCCAATTCATCAACGTCACACATGTGCTCGGTGATCGCCACAATCGCGTGCTTCTTACCTTTCGCGATGCCGGCTTTGATTTCAGCGACCAGATCGTCACGGCTGAATTCAACTTCCGGAACGACGACAAATTCGCAGCCACCGGCAATTGCTGCCGCCAGGGTCAGGTCACCACAGTAGCGGCCCATCACTTCAACGATGGAGATACGCTGGTGAGAAGAAGAGGTGTCACGCAGGCGGTCAATCGCTTCTACCACGGTACCCAGTGCGGTGAAGTAGCCGATAGTGTAGTCGGTGCCTTTAATATCGTTGTCGATGGTACCTGGCAGGCCGATGCACGGGAAGCCCATTTCAGTCAGACGTTTTGCACCCAAGTAGGAACCGTCACCACCGATAACAACCAGGGCGTCAATACCACGCTTCTTCAGGTTTTCGATAGCCACAGCGCGCACGTTTTCGTCGCGGAATTCCGGGAAGCGAGCAGAACCGAGGAAAGTACCGCCACGGTTGATCATGTCGGACACGCTATAACGGTCAAGCTGAACCATACGGTCTTCGTACAAACCCAGGTAGCCATCATGGATCCCCATGACTTCCAGCCCTTCCGTCAACGCTGCACGTACAACACCACGGATTGCTGCGTTCATGCCCGGCGCATCACCGCCGCTTGTCAACACACCGATTTTCTTAATCATGACTACCTCTGAACTTTGGAATGCAAAATGAAATCTGCTGCCGGAAGTCGATTCCGCATATCGAAACGATCCAACGAATATGCAGATAGTATAACAATCACTTCCTGCTGAATTGATTCAGGTCAGGCCAAACGGTGGTAATTTATACACAAAATGCTGGCCCTACTCACTTTTTTACAACGAATTATGAAAGCTCAAACATCTTGCCTTCCTTGGGTACGACTGAACAAGGATCCTGATGAATAATCACATCCGATCCCGGGAAACGTCGCAAAATAGCCTGCTCAACCTGTTCAGCGACTAAATGAGCCTGAACGAGCGGCAGATCATCTTCCATTTCCAAATGAATCTGAATAAAGCGGGTCGGCCCTGACTGCCGCGTGCGAAGATCGTGAGCGCCGCTGACTCCCGGCCATGACGTCACTATATCAATAATTTCCTGACGTTCTTCATCGGGCAAGGCGCGATCCAGCAGAGATTGCACCGCCTCATATCCCATACGCAATGCGCTATATAGAATATAGATGCCAATCCCGAGCGCAAACAAGGCGTCCGCACGATGCCAACCGTACCAGGCCAGGCCAAGCGCGACAAGGATAGCGCCGTTCATCATAACATCAGACTGATAATGAAGCATATCTGCCCGAACAGCCTGACTTTGCGTACGCTTGACCACCCAGCGCTGAAACGTGACCAGTATGATAGTACAAATTAACGCAATAACGGTGACAACAACCCCGACACCCGGATCTTTCATCGGCGTCGGTTGAATGAGGTGCTGAATCCCGGTCAAAAATAAAAACAGCGCCGAACCAGAAATAAACATACTTTGCGCCAGCGCCGCCAGCGATTCGGCTTTCCCGTGCCCAAACGTATGTTCATCATCAGCTGGCTGCAATGAATAGCGCACCACCAACAGGTTGGTTAACGATGCGGCGATATCGACTAAAGAGTCCACCAGTGCCGCCAGAATACTCACCGACCCGGTATACCACCACGCAAAAATTTTGATCAAAAGTAACAGCGAAGCCATCACGGTTGCCGCGATAGCCGCCCGGCTCACCAGCCGCCCATAGGTTTGATTCATAAACACTCCCGTCAGGATATGCCGCTAGTATAACGGATGAACTAAAACAGTCAGGCAATAAGAAAGTGTCAAATTTTGGGCAAAAAAAAACCCCACATCATGTGGGGGAAGACAGGGATGGTGTCTATGGCAAGGAAAACAGGGTTACTACTGGGAACGTGAGTTGCTACTACTCAATAAATTCAACGATGAGCTTTTTTGCCATTGCGCCACGTCGCGCAGCTGCTCCATTCGTTGTTCATGTTTCTCATTTAAAACCGCTTGCTGCTCGGGCGTTAACAGGCGATACATCTGGTTGCGGACCTTGGCTATTTCAACCTGGCGGGCAACCTGCTGTTGTGCCATCTTTTCTGCCTGAGCGCGCACAGCGCTTTCATCAAAATTCTCTGCGGTGACAAGACGATGCATTGTCTCCATTTCGCTAACATTAACAGGAGGCTGCTCATGTCTGGCCTGCTGCATTAAATCTCGCATCTGTTGACGTTGATGTTCGGTTAAACTGATACCGTCAAACATGTGGCTCTGCGCATTACGTTGCGAAGAGCTTTCACCCAGGTGCCAGTGATCGCCTGTGACGACTTCAGCTGCATGGCTAAACGTACTGAGTGCCAGCGTTGAGGCCATGACGGCAGCGGTAACTTTGCCCATCACTTGCTCCCAAAATCTTTTCTGTCGCGATTCAACGAGAGACAGTTTACGATTCGGGCTGCAAACATGCGTCAGGGGGTGTAAAACAACGTAAAGTCATAGATTAGCGCCGCCTGATGACGTAATTTCTGCCTCGGAGGTACGTAAAAAATGAATAAAATACTGCTAGTTGATGATGACCGAGAGCTGACATCCCTGTTAAAGGAGCTGCTCGAAATGGAAGGTTTCGATGTGCTGGTTGCCCATGATGGGGAGCAGGCACTGGAACTTCTGGATGACAGCATCGATTTACTTTTGCTCGACGTCATGATGCCGAAGAAAAACGGCATTGATACACTGAAAGCACTTCGCCAGACACACCAGACACCCGTAATCATGCTGACCGCCCGCGGCAGCGAACTGGATCGCGTACTCGGCCTTGAGTTGGGCGCGGACGATTATTTACCCAAACCGTTTAACGACCGCGAACTGGTCGCGCGTATCCGTGCCATTCTGCGCCGCTCTCACTGGAGCGAGCAGCAGCAGAACAGCGATAACGGCTCGCCGACGCTGGAAGTGGATGCGTTAAGCCTCAATCCGGGTCGCCAGGAAGCCAGCTTTGACGGACAAACCCTGGAGTTAACCGGCACTGAATTCACCCTGCTGTATTTACTGGCACAGCATCTCGGCCAGGTGGTTTCTCGTGAACATTTAAGCCAGGAAGTGCTGGGCAAACGTCTGACACCGTTCGATCGCGCTATCGACATGCATATCTCGAACCTGCGTCGTAAGCTGCCGGAGCGTAAAGACGGACACCCGTGGTTTAAAACCCTGCGCGGTCGCGGCTATCTGATGGTCTCCGCTTCATGATAGGAAGTTTAACCGCGCGCATCTTTGCCATCTTCTGGTTAACGCTGGCACTGGTGCTGATGCTGGTGCTGATGTTACCGAAGCTCGACTCACGCCAGATGACCGAGCTACTGGACAGCGAACAGCGCCAGGGGTTAATGATTGAGCAGCACGTTGAAGCTGAACTGGCGAACGATCCACCCAACGATTTGATGTGGTGGCGTCGCTTGTTTCGCGCAATAGACAAGTGGGCACCGCCGGGACAGCGGTTATTACTTGTTACGACGGAAGGACGCGTGATCGGCGCAGAACGCAACGAAATGCAGATCATTCGTAACTTTATTGGTCAGGCCGATAACGCCGACCATCCGCAAAAGAAAAAATACGGTCGCGTTGAAATGGTTGGGCCTTTCTCCGTCAGAGATGGCGAAGATAACTACCAGTTGTACCTCATTCGACCTGCCAGCAGTTCACAATCTGACTTTATCAATCTGCTGTTTGACCGACCGCTGTTGCTGCTGATCGTCACCATGTTAGTCAGCTCTCCGTTGCTGCTCTGGCTGGCCTGGAGTCTGGCGAAACCGGCTCGTAAGCTAAAAAATGCGGCGGATGAAGTGGCTCAGGGTAACTTGCGTCAGCATCCTGAACTGGAAGCAGGTCCGCAAGAATTCCTGGCGGCAGGTGCCAGTTTTAACCAGATGGTGACGGCACTGGAACGCATGATGACCTCACAGCAACGCCTGCTGTCGGACATCTCTCATGAGTTGAGAACGCCGTTAACGCGTCTGCAACTGGGGACCGCACTGCTACGCCGTCGCAGCGGCGAGAGCAAAGAGCTGGAGCGTATTGAAACAGAAGCGCATCGACTGGACAGCATGATCAACGACCTGCTGGTCATGTCGCGCAATCAGCAGAAAAACGCGCTGGTCAGTGAAACCGTGAAAGCGAACCACCTGTGGGGTGACGTGCTGGATAACGCCGCCTTTGAAGCCGAGCAGATGGGCAAATCGTTAACGGTTAACTTCCCGCCAGGACCGTGGCCGCTGTACGGTAACCCGAACGCGCTGGAAAGTGCGCTGGAGAACATTGTTCGCAACGCCCTGCGTTATTCACACACCAAGATTGAAGTTGGCTTTGCGGTGGATAAAGACGGAATTACCATCACCGTGGACGACGATGGCCCGGGCGTAAGCCCCGAAGACAGAGAACAGATTTTCCGTCCGTTCTATCGTACCGATGAAGCGCGCGATCGTGAATCTGGCGGTACCGGTCTGGGTCTGGCGATAGTGGAAACGGCCATTCAACAGCACCGTGGCTGGGTTAAGGCCGAAGACAGCCCATTGGGTGGTCTGCGTCTGGTGCTCTGGCTACCGTTGTATAAACGTTCGTAATTGTGCCTGTAGTGCCGGATGGCGATGCTAACGCATATTATCCGGCCTACAGGTTCAATAATCGCTTTACTTCCCCCACAATCTCCGCGAATTATCTTCGATCTTGCCGCTTAAGCGGCGTTTTTGCATCGTTCTGGTCCAGCTCTTCGACAGCCCCGCCGCTGACAGTAAACGGTGATACTGATCGTCATCAAACGGCATATGCCAGGCAATAGCGATGGCCTCCTGCACGCTGACATCACTCACGCGGGACGCCAGTACCAGCGGCGCATCCGCCGACACCATGCCAGCCGCGATTACGCTGCACAACCAGCCGGTCTTGCCCGCCTCCTGCATCTGGCTTGCCATGTCGCTAATACCAAAATGAAAGTTCAGCTTAAAACACGGCGAACGCGGCTGCGTGACCTGAATCAACGCCTCGCCCCACTGGAAGATATCACCAATAAAAACATTCTCTTCCGTCATTCCTTGCGTTGACAAGTTTTCGCCAAAGGCGGGGGCGACAAACAACTCCGCTTGTTCGGGGAAGGCTTGTCGCCAGTACTGATAGTGTTCACGCGGATAATGGCATAGCGCCCGATCCGGCCCGCCGTGAATTTTCGTTTCTGCCTGTTCATCCCCTGCCAGACCGAGCTCGGTCAGCATCAGTTCGCCATCAATCTGGACCTTCGCAATGGCACTGGGGCGGCTTCCCGTGTAATCCCGAATCTTGCCTGCAAATACATCAACCGGATATCGCATCTGTTCCCTCTCCCGATAACTTTTCCCCATTACACCATATTTATTTTACCCCAGTCGCTCAAAATGAGAGCACGGTTCACGTGAAACTTAGGGACACATGCTATCAATGTAAGTTGGTTTTGAAACATCATTTCAATTAAGGAGTCAACACGTGACGGGTCAATCGCAATTTGCTGGCGTCTGGTGTCCTTCCATTACGCCAATGGACAATGACGGCAAGATCGATCTCAACGGTCTGAGCCAACATCTCAAACGCCTTACCGAGGCACAGATCGACGTTATTTTGCTGATGGGCAGTATTGGGGAATTTGCCTCCTTTACGCTCGACGAAAGGCTGCAGCTGATCCGTGAGGCCCGCGCCATGAGCTCGCTGAAGATGGTCGCCAACGTCTCATCCACCTGCCAGAATGATGTGCTATTGATGGCGCAAGAGGCGTATCGCACGGGATACGATGCCGTCATGATCCTACCGCCTTACTATTACGGACAAACGGCAACGCAGCTGCTGAGCTACTTCCGCCAGTTAGGACAACAGCTCAGCGGAAAATGGTTTGCTTATAACTTCCCGGCGCGTACTGGCTGCGATTTAACGCCTGATTTGGTTGCTACCCTCGCCGCCGAATTCCCGAATTTCGCTGGCATCAAAGACACCGTGGACTGCCAGTCCCATACCCGCAGTATGATTCAGACCACCCGCGCCGTACGCGACGATTTTGCCGTTCTCTCCGGATACGACGAATATTACATCCCCAATCTGCTGGCAGGCGGTGCGGGGATTATTTCCGGCTTGAATAACGTGATGCCGGAGCTATTTGTCCACGCACGCGAGGCGTTTAAGCAGGGCGACCTCGCGGCGTTGCGTGATATTCAAGATAAGATTGGCACGTACATGTCCATCTACGCTATTGGCGAGGATTTTGTCACCACCATTAAAACCGTGGTGTCACGTAAGTTTGGTTATTGCACCGGAGTTTCGCGTAATGCAGGTGGGGAGTTGAACGAGGACGAATGCCGAACAATTGATGAAGTATTTGGGCGTTAATTTTATCCGGCCCACATCATCATGTGGGCCGGATATACGCTATGTATCTGGCAAAGAACTGTTACTTCACCGCGCTTCGCATATCAATCGCCGCCGCCTTCGCTTTCACTCTCCGCGACCAGATAGAGGTGATAATCGGCACGAGGATTGAGGTCACAATCACCGACGTCGCGACCAGAGAGGTTGCTGCCGGCGCCATCGGTTTAAATGCCGGAACCATTTCAGCAATCAGCACCGGCGTGGCAACCGCAGCACCTGCTGAGCTGGAGGCGGCAATGCCTGCCGTACCGTCCCCGCCGCCAATCAGTTTATCGGCGATAATCAACGGGATACCGGTGATGATAATCACAGCTACACCCAGCAGGATCCCCAGCACACCGGTCTGCGCAATCACGCCCAAATCAATGGTGTTACCCAGCGCAAAAGCGAAGAACGGAATGAGTGTTTGTACCGCTTTACTGAAGAACTCACGCAGTTCAGGGTCCAAATTCCCCAGCGCGAAACCAATCAGGAACGGCAACACCGCCCCCACAAAGACATGCGGCTCAAACGAGGCTATCCCGGCAGTGCCCAGAATCACCATGGTCATCAATGGGCCTGATTCCAGCGACATCAGGACAAACGCCCCGGCCTCTTCTTTGGTGCCGTACTGCTGCATAATCGACGCATACAGCCCACCGTTGGTCATATCCATTGCGGCCACCAGCGCCAGCGTGGACAACCCGGCGAAGAAACCCACCTCGACCCCGTGTTCTGGCAATACCCGTGATGCTATAGCCGCAACCACCCATGCCACCAGAATCTTGGTGATGACTAACGTGCCGGATTTACGCAGCACAGTGCCGGTAGCGCTTAGCTTTATTGACGCGCCCATGCAAAAGAACCAGACGGCCAGAATCGGCACCGTCCCGGTGATCATACCGTTAGTAAAAGAACCGAAGTATTTTCCGGCACCGGGGGAAAAGGTGTGACACAGTGCGCCCAGAAAAAGCGGCACCAGCATCATACCGCCTGGGATTTTCTCAATCGTACGTTTTATCTGCATTTCCATCACCTGTAGACATAAAAATGGGGCATTTTTTATGGGCGATTGCATCTTGCTTTGAGATGCACCCGTCTTGATGAAGTGAAGATAGACATTCAGAGAAACTATAAAAGTGATCTCAATCGCATAATAAAACCTTGTTTCAATTTATATGGATCAATGTTCCGATGTTGACTTTGATCACAAAAAAACCCCCACAAGCATCGCTTGCAGGGGCATCATCAAACTGAGAAGGTAAAAACTTACTTTTTCGCCGCGAAACGCGCCGCTGCTTCGTCCCAGTTCACCACGTCCCAGAACGCTTTGATGTAGTCCGGGCGACGGTTCTGGAATTTCAGGTAGTAAGCGTGTTCCCAAACGTCCAGGCCCACAATCGGGAAGCCGGAAGCGCCAGAGATAGCCTCACCCATCAGCGGGGAATCCTGGTTGGCAGTAGAAACCACAGCCAGTTTGTCACCTTTCAGTACCAGCCATGCCCAGCCAGAACCGAAACGGGTCGCAGCCGCTTTTTCAAACTCAGCTTTGAAGTTATCAACAGAGCCAAAATCGCGTTCGATAGCCGCTTTCAGGTCACCCTGCAGCGTAGTACCAGTTTTCAGACCTTTCCAGAACAGGCTGTGGTTAGCGTGGCCGCCCGCGTTGTTACGCAGAACGGTTTTCTTATCCGCAGGCAGTTGATCCAGTTTAGCGATCAGCTCTTCAACAGGCAGGCTAGCGAATTCGGGCAGGCTTTCCAGCGCAGCGTTCGCGTTGTTTACATAGGCCTGGTGGTGCTTGGTATGGTGGATTTCCATTGTCTGCTTATCGAAGTGCGGTTCAAGGGCATCATAAGCGTACGGCAGGGATGGCAGGGTATAACTCATAATCATCTCCAGTATTGTCGGGCGGCCAGTGTTAACGCCGCGTAAGCAGTTGAGTCATTATAGTTAATTAAATGATATTGAAAATGATTATCAATGCCGTACTTTTTACAGGGCTATTGCGAGATGAAAATGTGAGCGTCACCGGGAAAATCAGGCGAATTTTGCCAACCTGCGTAGAAAACAGGCAGCGACATAAAGGACAGGGAAGACAAAGCACGAGATAGTCTGCGGATTATCTCACAAGGAAATATTGCTATGTCTGTCAACATCGCCCTTTTCGGAATCGGCCTCGACACATACTGGCCCCAGTTTGCTGGCCTGGAGTCACGTCTGCAGGGTTACCTACAAACGATTGATGAGCGTCTGACGGCGCAACAAGCCACCGTCATTAACGGCGGCCTGATTGATAACATCGATAAAGCCGATGCTCTTACCAGACGGTTGCAGCAGCAACCGGTCGATGCTGTCTGTCTTTACATTAGCACTTACGCACTCAGCGCAACGGTGCTGCCCCTTGTGCAGAGTATCAATAAGCCGGTTATTATTCTTGCCCTACAGCCGGAACCTGGCCTCCCCTATTCGACAATCCGTCAAATTCCCGATCGGGGCGGACGTACTGGAGAGTGGCTGGCACACTGCCAGGCCTGCAGTGCCCCCGAACTGGCCAACGTATTTAACCGTGCAAATATCCGCTTTCAGTTGATTGTTGGCGCGTTACAGGGCGATGAGTATGTCTGGCAACAAACCGCGCAATGGCTACAAGCCCTTAACGCGCGTCAGATGCTGGCAAACTGTCAGGTCGGCGTGCTCGGACACTATTATGACGGCATGGTGGACGTTTACAGCAATATGACGAACCTGTCCGCCAAATTGGGCGTTCGCTTTAAGCCACTGGAAATGTGTGAGCTGGCGGAATACCGCGAGCAGGTCAGCGAGACCGATCTCAGCGCCAAACAACAGGAAATGCACCGAGTGCTTCAGCT
Organism: Citrobacter sp. Res13-Sevr-PEB04-36; assembly: GCF_015672735.1. Classification (GTDB taxonomy): domain Bacteria; phylum Pseudomonadota; class Gammaproteobacteria; order Enterobacterales; family Enterobacteriaceae; genus Citrobacter. Next base: position 82,150 of record NZ_JADABY010000055.1, read on the forward strand.
GGATGCGACATGCGAACCTGTAGAGCTTGATCGCGCACTCACCACGGCCTGCGCCATGGATAAACTGATTGCCAGGAACACACTCGGTGCTCTGGCCTATTACTACGAAGGTAGAAACGGCAATGCTTACGAGAACATCATCACCTCAATCATTCTTGGCAACACGCTACTCACCCACCGTGGTATTCCCGTGGCAGGTGAGTATGAAATCAAAAATGTACTGGCGATGAAAATTCAGCAGCTTCTGGGAGCGGGTGGTTCATTCTCTGAGCCATATGGAATTGAATTTATTGATGATGCTGTGTTGTGGGGACATGACGGCCCGGCGCACCCGCTGATGGCGAATGGCCCGGTGCGTCTGGTGCCGCTGCCGGTTTATCATGGTAAACCGGGTAAAGGTGTGTCTATCCAGATGACCGTGAAACCTGGCCCGGTAACCTTTCTTTCGGTCATTGAAGATGCCGAAAACGGGGTACGTTTGCAGTATGCCGAAGGTGAGGCGGTGGCGGGTGAAGTCCTCGATATCGGCAATACCAACAGCCGCTATCGCTTCCCGTTATCAGCTCGCGATTTCACCACGCAATGGTGCATGGGCGGTCCAGCACATCATTGCAGCATTGGCCTTGGCCATCATGGTGAGATTCTGGAAAAACTCGCCTGGCTACTGGGTATTCAAGCGGTAAAAATCTGCTAACACGCGATATTTCCGCCCTTCTCAAAAAAGAGGGGCGGAGCAGCATTTGTGATCAATATCCCTTTCATCCCCTGAATTTTGCCAGCATTGTCCATCCTGCGGCAGCATACTGAAGGTTAATGTATTGCTCACTCTTTAGACTTTTAAATATCAAAACGGGTGATTTTCATCCAGCCAGATCGATAATTTAAAAGGAAACAGAATGGGTAACGCAATTACGATGGGGATAATATGGCATCTTATCGGGGCCGCTAGTGCCGCTTGTTTCTATGCCCCTTTTAAAAAGGTACAACACTGGTCCTGGGAAACCATGTGGTCCATAGGCGGCTTTGTTTCATGGCTGATCCTTCCCTGGCTCGTCAGCGCGATCCTGCTGCCTGACTTCTGGGCCTATTACCGTTCATTCAGCGCATCCACACTGCTGCCAGTATTTTTATTCGGTGCAATGTGGGGGATTGGCAACATTAACTATGGCCTGACCATGCGCTATCTCGGTATGTCGATGGGAATCGGCATCGCTATCGGCATTACGCTGATTGTTGGTACCTTAATGACGCCAATCATTGCCGGTAAATTTGACGTACTCATCGGTACGCCTGGTGGGCGTATGACCCTGCTCGGCGTGCTGGTTGCTCTGATCGGCGTGGCGATAGTCACCCGTGCTGGACAGTTAAAAGAGCGCAAGATGGGTATCAAAGCCGAAGAGTTCAATCTGAAAAAAGGTCTGATACTGGCAGTGATGTGCGGTATTTTTTCCGCCGGGATGTCCTTTGCCATGGATGCAGCTAAACCGATGCACGAAGCCGCAGCCGCACTCGGTATCAATCCGCTGTATGTCGCCCTGCCAAGCTACGTGGTGATCATGGGCGGCGGTGCCGTGATTAACCTGGGATACTGCTTCATTCGTCTGGCAAAAATGAAAAACCTGTCGGTAAAAGCCGACTTCTCGTTAGCAAAACCACTGATTATCAGCAATATCCTGTTCTCGGCCCTTGCCGGTCTGATGTGGTATCTCCAGTTCTTCTTTTACGCCTGGGGCCATGCCAAAATTCCGGCACAGTATGACGACATGAGCTGGATGCTGCACATGAGTTTCTACGTCTTGTGCGGCGGTATCGTAGGCCTGATCATGAAAGAGTGGAGTAATGCGGGACGGCGCCCGGTCAGCGTACTGAGCCTCGGCTGCGTGGTGATTATTGTCGCGGCAAACATTGTCGGTATGGGAATGGCAAGCTAGTCCTGTGGATTACTGAGATGACGCCACTGACTCGGCGTCATCCCGGTCTCACGGGTAAAGACCACTGAAAAGTAGTTACTGTCCTCAAAACCACAGCGCATAGAAATCTCACCAATCATCAACTTGCTATGCTGCAGCAGATACTGAGCGTGGCAGACCCGCACCTGCCGAAGATACTGGTTGATGGTCATTCCGGTCTGACGACGAAACTGCTGACGCAGTACACGCTCACTACACTGCTCGCGTTGACAGAATTTATCCAGTTCAAAGGTATGTTCATGGCTGCCGGCCAGCGCGGTGATCAGCTTATCCAGCAGCGTTTCACTGGTGGTCGCCGGGAGCCTATCCGTGGCGTAGCGATGGCGCTTGAGAAGCGTCACTAACTGTCCAAACAACAGCTCAGCCATATCATTACATAACGGTTCGCGCTGTTGGCTTTCATGTTCCAACTGGCTAATTACCTGTCGTGCCTGGGTCATACCGACACTGCCCAGTCGCCAGTGGGGTTGCCACGACGTGCCGTTAAATCCGGGGATCGCATCTTCCCAACCCAGGTTCAGCGTCAACCGCTCCGGGCAGTAGATGATATTCTGCAGGACAAGGTCGTTAACGGAGGTGTACGAATGTTTGTCTGCGGCGCGAATGTAAAACAGATCACCACGCGTTATCCGGTACGGACGATCGTTGAGAACGTGCAGGCCATTGCCGCGCCAGACCATCACCAGTTCACAAAACTCATGAGTATGCTCGGCAAACACATCCTGCGGATAGCGATCGGCGACGGCGACGGCCTGCTGGTCGCTGGCAAAAAAGTCTGATTTCAGAAGGATTAGCTGATTCGCCACCACATCACCTCAACCTGAACGCTTGCCGGATGCGCTACGTTTATTCGGCCTACAGGGCATCCACGTAGGCCAGATAAAGCGCAACCGCCATCCGGCATAAAAGGGTATGATTATCAGCAAACGGACGGTAAAAAACGGTGATAGCTTTCGCGTTACTGGAGGCTACTCCCGGCCATAACGTCGCGTCCCTGACGAATATCACGCGGGGACCAGTTAAATTCCCGGCGAAAGAGCGTCGAAAAGTGATTACTGTCGCCAAAACCGCAGCGATAAGCGATGTCTGTGACGCTGTCATCGCTATGGCGCAATAAGTGCCGTGCTTTGATCAGCCGCAGACGATTGAGGTAGCGTTGCGGCGTCAGCCCGGTTTGCTGTTTGAGCTGGCGGTGCAAGGTACGTAAAGAGAGCGAAAACTGCTCGGCAACAGCTTCCCAGCATACGTCATCGGCAAAGTTATCTTCCAGCCACGCCATCAGTCGGTTAAGACGGGCATCATTATCCGCCGCCGCTTCCATCAGACTACTTTTACGGAGCAGTACCAGCAGTTGCATAAACAAGATCTCACGATTGGCCGCCGTCGGCGTATCCATCTCTTCACCAAGATGTTCTATCTGCCCTATCAAAAGACGTACCTGTTGCAGTACTCCCTGGTTTACACGCCAATGGGACGGATACTGACCATTCTGCTCCTGAGGTAACAGCTGGTTTAATCCGGCCAGAAACTGAAACGCATCCGGGGAACGATACAGCACATTTGTCAGACATAAATTGTCAGTATGTTCATATAAGTGTCTGTCATGATCGCGGACAAAACATACCGTCCCGCCGCTAATGGTGTAGGGCTGTCCATTGAAAACATGAATACCTGTGCCATGTTCAACTATCACAATTTCATGAAAATCATGATGATGCTCGGGAAAAGCAACCTGGGGTAGCCGAGGTTCGATCGCCACGGGCGCTTTACCCGTCGGAAAAAAATCCACGCAATGCAGTACGGTCATGATGACTCCCTTCCTGATCAGATGAACATGGCTGCATAGTAATTAAGGGTTATCACCCTCACCTTAAATTTTTGACGCCAAAGTGCGTAAACACGGTTAATTCTTCAAGAAATGGCAGGAAAGATCGGGAAATGCGGAAGGGGTCACATCAGACAAAATCTCCCCCATTAATAGAATTTGTGAACACCATCACGTTCACCTTTGCCATGCTGCCAGCGGCTTATTGTGGCTGTCACTAACAAGAAGGTACGCCTTTCCGAGGGTTCTTAGACTGAGTGCAATAAAACTCAGAAGGACCTCGCTATGACTCTTCGCCATTGTGTCGCTGTCGATCTCGGCGCATCCAGTGGACGCGTAATGCTGGCGCGTTACGACAGTGACCACCGCACCCTGACGCTGCGTGAAATCCACCGCTTCGTGAACTGTCTGCAAAAAACAGACGGCTTTGACACCTGGGATATCGACAGCCTGGAGAATGACATTCGCCTGGGACTGAAGAAGGTCTGCGATGAAGGCATCCTGATTGACAGTATCGGGATTGATACCTGGGGCGTGGATTACGTCCTGATCGGTAAAAACGGTCAGCGGGTCGGTCTGCCGGTCTCTTACCGTGACAACCGTACCACCGGCGTAATGTCTCAAGCCTTAGCCCAGCTTGGTAACGGCGAGATCTATCGCCGCAGCGGCATTCAGTTTCTTCCCTTTAACACCCTGTATCAGCTCCGCGCGCTGGTCGAACAGCAGCCAGAGCTGGTCTCGCAGGTAGCGCATGCCCTGCTGATCCCCGACTACTTCGGCTACCGTCTGACCGGTGAAATGAACTGGGAATATACCAACGCCACTACCACGCAATTGGTCAATATCAACACCGACGACTGGGATGACACCCTGCTGGCATGGACCGGCGCTGACAAAACCTGGTTTGGCCGCCCGACACATCCGGGGAATGTCATTGGTCACTGGATCTGCCCGCAGAAAAATCAAATCCCGGTGGTTGCCGTCGCCAGCCACGATACCGCCAGCGCGGTAATCGCCTCACCGCTGGCCGATAACAACAGCGCTTATCTTTCTTCCGGTACCTGGTCCCTGATGGGGTTTGAGAGCAAAACACCGTATGCCAACGAGGCCGCGCTGGCGGCAAATATCACCAACGAAGGCGGCGCGGAAGGACGTTACCGCGTGCTGAAAAATATTATGGGCCTGTGGCTGCTGCAACGTGTTTTAAAAGAGCGGCAGATTACCGACCTGTCGGCGCTGATCGCGAAAACCGAAGCGCTACCGGCCTGCCGATTCCTGGTCAATCCGAACGACGATCGCTTTATCAACCCTGTCGATATGAGCGCGGAAATCCAGGCCGCATGCCGCGAATCCGGCCAACCCGTCCCGGTTCAGGATGCTGAGTTAGCACGCTGTATTTTCGACAGTCTGGCGTTGCTGTACGCCGACGTCCTGCATGAACTGGCACATCTACGTGGCCAGGCTTTCAGCCAACTGCATATTGTTGGCGGCGGCTGCCAGAACGCCCTACTCAATCAACTTTGCGCGGATGCCTGCGGTATCCGCGTCATGTCCGGGCCTGTTGAGGCCTCTACGCTCGGCAATATTGGCGTTCAGCTGATGACGCTGGACGAGCTTAACAACGTCGATGATTTCCGCCAGGTGGTAACCGCTAACTACGACCTGACAACCTTCATCCCAAATCCTGACAGTGAAATTGCCCGCTACCAGGCGCAGTTTCAATCAACACGACAGACAAAGGAGCTTTGCGCATGACCACTCAACTTGAACAAGCCTGGGAACTGGCAAAACTGCGTTTCGCCGCGGTAGGTATCGATGTCGAGGAGGCATTACGCCAGCTCGATCGCCTGCCGGTCTCCATGCACTGCTGGCAGGGCGATGATGTCGCCGGATTCGAAAACCCGGAAGGTTCGCTCACCGGCGGTATTCAGGCCACCGGTAACTATCCAGGTAAAGCGCGTAACGCCGTTGAACTGCGCGCCGATCTGGAGCAGGCACTGAGCCTGATCCCGGGTCCTAAGCGTCTGAACCTGCACGCTATCTACCTGGAATCCGATACCCCGGTATCCCGTGACCAAATCAAACCTGAACACTTTAAAAACTGGGTGGAATGGGCGAAAGCGAACCAGTTAGGTCTGGATTTCAACCCGTCCTGCTTCTCGCATCCGTTGAGTGCCGACGGCTTCACGCTGGCACACGCTGACGACAGCATTCGCCAGTTCTGGATTGACCACTGCAAAGCCAGCCGTCGCGTCTCCGCGTACTTTGGCGAACAGCTGGGTACCCCATCGGTGATGAACATCTGGATCCCGGATGGCATGAAAGACATCACCGTTGACCGTTTAGCGCCGCGCCAGCGTCTGCTGGAAGCCCTGGACGAAGTGATCAGCGAGAAATTCGACCCGGCGCATCATATTGATGCCGTCGAGAGCAAACTATTTGGTATCGGCGCAGAAAGCTACACCGTTGGCTCCAACGAGTTTTACATGGGCTACGCCACCAGCCGCCAGACCGCGCTGTGCCTGGATGCAGGTCACTTCCATCCGACTGAAGTGATTTCCGACAAAATCTCCGCCGCCATGCTGTACGTACCGCGCCTGCTGCTGCATGTCAGCCGTCCGGTGCGCTGGGACAGCGACCACGTGGTGCTGCTGGATGATGAAACGCAGGCGATTGCCAGCGAGATCGTGCGCCACAACCTGTTTGACCGCGTACACATTGGCCTCGACTTCTTCGACGCCTCGATCAACCGCATCGCCGCGTGGGTGATCGGTACCCGCAATATGAAGAAAGCCCTGCTGCGCGCGCTGTTAGAACCGACTGAACAACTGCGTCAGCTCGAAGCCAACGGCGACTACACCGCCCGTCTGGCCCTGCTGGAAGAGCAGAAATCGCTGCCATGGCAGGCGGTCTGGGAGATGTATTGCCAGCGTCACGACGCCCCGACCGGCAGCCAGTGGCTGGACAGCGTCCGCACGTATGAAAAAGACGTACTGAGCAAGCGTAGCTAAAGGCGTTGTCTGCCTTGTAGGCCGGATGAGGTGCGTTAGCGCCGCCATCCGGCAACGTACAAAACACTACGCCGGATGGCGCTGCGCTTATCCGGCCTACGTAAGACCCGACACCGCTCGGGCAATGAACAGGAACACCGACCATGCAAAACATTACTACCTCCTGGTTCGTCCAGGGGATGATCAAAGCCACTTCTGATGCCTGGCTGAAAGGTTGGGATGAGCGTAACGGCGGCAACCTGACGCTGCGCCTGGATGAGGCCGACATCGCCCCCTTTACCGCTGATTTCCATGAAAAACCGCGCTATATCGCGCTGAGTCAGCCGATGCCGCTGCTGGCCAATACGCCGTTTATCGTCACCGGTTCCGGCAAGTTCTTCCGCAACGTCCAGCTCGATCCGGCAGCCAATTTGGGCGTAGTGAAAATCGACAGCGACGGTGCGGGCTACCACATTCTTTGGGGGCTGACCCACGAAGCCGTACCGACCTCCGAACTGCCCGCGCACTTCCTTTCCCACTGCGAGCGCATTAAAGCCACCGATGGCAAAGACCGCGTGATCATGCACTGCCATGCCACCAACCTGATTGCTCTGACCTACGTGCTGGAAAACAGCACTGCGCTGATCACCCGCAAACTGTGGGAAGGCAGCACCGAATGCCTGGTGGTGTTTCCGGACGGCGTCGGCATTCTGCCGTGGATGGTGCCGGGTACCGACGAAATCGGCGAAGCAACGGCAGTTTCCATGCAGCAGCATTCTCTGGTGCTGTGGCCATTCCACGGCGTATTTGGCAGCGGCCCGACGATCGACGACGCGTTCGGTTTGATAGATACCGCAGAGAAATCTGCTGAAGTTTTAGTCAAAATTTATTCGATGGGCGGTATGAAGCAAACCATCACGCGCGAAGAGCTGATTGCACTCGGTAAACGTTTTGGCGTGACCCCACTGGCCAGCGCATTAGAGCTGTACTGATACCTCCCTCACTCAACGCCGGATACGGCTTCGCCTTATCCGGCCTACAGGACGTTACCTTTAAGGAGAATATTCATGAGCTTTATGTTGGCACTGCCAAAAATCAGTCTGCATGGCGCTGGTGCGATTGGCGATATGGTTAACCTCGTGGCGAACAAGCAATGGGGTAAAGCGCTGATTGTGACCGATGGTCAACTGGTCAAACTGGGTCTGCTGGACAGCCTGTTTACCGCCCTTGATGCGCATAAAATGTCGTATCATCTTTTCGACGACGTATTCCCGAATCCGACGGAAGAACTGGTGCAAAAAGGCTTTGCGGCATACCAGGACGCAGAGTGTGATTACATCATCGCTTTCGGCGGCGGTAGTCCGATCGATACCGCTAAAGCGGTGAAAATCCTGACCGCCAACCCGGGTCCGTCTACCGCCTATTCCGGCGTGGGCAAAGTTAAAAACGCTGGCGTACCGCTGGTTGCCATTAACACCACCGCGGGTACGGCCGCAGAAATGACCAGCAATGCGGTGATCATTGATTCCGCGCGTAAGGTCAAAGAAGTCATCATCGATCCGAACATCATTCCGGATATCGCTGTCGATGACGCCAGTGTAATGCTGGAAATCCCGGCCTCGGTCACTGCCGCTACCGGTATGGACGCCCTGACCCACGCGGTGGAAGCCTATGTTTCCGTCGGCGCACACCCGTTGACCGACGCCAACGCGCTGGAAGCGATTCGCCTGATCAACCTGTGGCTGCCCAAAGCGGTCGACGAAGGCCATAACCTCGAAGCGCGTGAGCAAATGGCGTTTGGCCAGTATCTGGCAGGGATGGCGTTCAACAGTGCAGGTCTGGGTCTGGTGCATGCGCTGGCACATCAGCCGGGCGCGACGCATAACCTGCCGCACGGCGTCTGCAATGCCATCCTGCTACCGATTATCGAAAACTTTAACCGCCCGAACGCCGTGGCGCGCTTTGCCCGCATAGCACAGGCCATGGGCGTCGATACACGCAACATGAGTGATAAAGTGGCAAGCATGGAAGCCATCAACGCGATCCGCGCCCTGAGCAAGCGCGTGGGCATTCCGGCGGGCTTCAGCCAGCTAGGCGTGACCAAAGAGGACATTGAGGGCTGGCTGGACAAAGCGCTCGCCGATCCGTGCGCACCGTGCAATCCGCGCACCGCCAGCCGCGAAGAAGTCCGCGCGCTGTATCTGGAGGCGTTATGATCCGCAAAGCCTTTGTGATGCAGGTGAATGCCGACGCGCACGTTGAGTATCAGCGTCGGCATAATCCCATCTGGCCGGAGCTGGAAGCCGTACTGAAAGCCCATGGTGCGCATCACTACGCGATTTATCTCGACCAGGAGCGCAGCCTGCTGTTTGCCACCGTTGAGATTGAATCCGAAGAGCGCTGGAATGCCGTCGCCAGCACCGACGTTTGCCAGCGTTGGTGGAAGCATATGCGTGACGTAATGCCGGCAAACCCGGACAACAGCCCGGTGAGCGCAGAGCTAAAAGAAGTGTTTTATTTGCAGTAGTCTTGTAGGCCGGATAAAGCGCTAACGCGCCGCATCCGGCATAACGCAACATAACAGTTAGTTCTGCTCAGAAACCAGAATCGCCTGGGTGTCAGGCTCCAGTGCTTTAAAAATATGCGCCTGATCCGCGGGATAACAAATGTAATCCCCTTCGCCTAATTCTTCCGGCGCTTCCATCAATCCCACCTTCGCCTTTCCCTGCGTCACGATAATATGTTCAACCGATCCCGGTGGATGTGGCTGCGAAATGCGGTCCGCGCCCGGTTGCGTTAGCAGCAGATAGATATCCCGCCTGGCGCCCGGAGGACAGGCCGCCAGTAAAATGGCCTGATAGTGAGCCTGCTCCGCGACTACTTTGGTTCCTTCGCCCCGGCGGATCACCTGCGTTTTTTGCACCACAGGCTCCAGCAGTCGCGCAAAGGGAATATCCAGCGCCACACACAACGACCACAGCGTTTCCAGGCTAGGATTGCCATTACCCGCTTCCAGCTGCGAGAGCGTCGATTTTGCAATTCCCGCACGACGGGCGATCTCTGCCAGCGACAAGCCGGTACGCTGACGTTCACGCACCAGGCTTTTCGCAATCATACTGATGGGTTGGGTCATTCATGACTCCATGTTCTTTATATCGAACGAATCGTTCGTCTTGTAAAGCAATCTTGTTGCGTTCATTATAATGGAAATTCGTTCGATATGGCTAAAACGGGATGAAACATTATTTTTCCAGTCTTAAAGGCGACACGATAAAAGCGATCCTTTTAGTGTGTCTGGCGGTCGGCGTGGTGGGGATATCTTACGGTTCGCTAGCGATGGCCTATGGCTTCCCGCTGTGGGTACCGTTTGTGCTCTCCATTACGGTGCTGGCAGGCGCATCTGAATTTATGTTTATCGGTATTGTCGCCAGTGGCGGTAATCCGCTGGCCGCTGCAGCAGCCGGGTTGCTGGTGAATGCCCGCCACGTTCCGTTCGGCGTAACGGTGCGCGATCTGGTGGGGACACGGGCCGCCAGTTTCCTCGGCTGCCATATCATGAACGATGAAAGCGTGGTGTTCGGCCTGTCGCAAAAAACGCCGGAGCAGCGCAAAGCCGCCTACTGGCTGTGCGGCCTGGGCGTTGCCATTATCTGGCCGCTGGGCACGCTGCTTGGGGCGATGGTTGGCAAGCTACTGCCCGCCCCGGAAACCATCGGCCTGGATGCCGTCTTCCCCGCCATTCTGCTGGCCTTAGTGGTCCCGGCATTTAAAAACCGTACCACGCTGGTTCGCGCCTGTAGCGGGGCCGCACTGTCACTCGCCGCCGTGCCGTTTGCCCCGGTTGGCCTGCCGGTCCTGCTTTCACTGTTTGGCTTACTGACGAGGAAGAAATAATGGGCAACATGACGCTATTTATCGTCGGTATCGCCGTACTCTCTCTGGGCACCTATTTAATGCGTTTAGGCGGCGCGAAACTGGGGAGCCGTCTGGCATTCTCCGAGCGTTCACAAGCGCTGCTTTCCGATGCCGCGACGGTATTACTGTTCTCTGTTGCGCTGGCAACCACCTTTTACGAAGGTGAGCACTTTGCCGGGATGGCTCGGGTGCTGGGCGTTGGTTTTGCGGTTTTTCTTGCCTGGCGAAAAGCACCATTAATCGTGGTAATCATCGCCGCCGCTGTCGCCACCGCGCTGTTGCGTCTGGCGGGTATATAAACTAAAAGTGTGCCCTTGTGCACAAAGCTCGCTCGCGCTTACCTGGCAAAATGTCACTGCACACTGACATATTGCCGCTCATCTCTTCGCCATCTCGACGTTAAAATCGTATTCATTAGGTTTTAACGGAGTCTCACCATGGCAGCCCTTACAGCGAACTGCATTGACCTGAATATTCAGGGCAATAGCGTTTATTCCATCCTCAAGCAGCTGGCGGATATGGCCTTTCATAACGGTTACGTCAGCGACCGTAATCAGTTTTTACAAACGCTGCTGCTGCGCGAAAAATTGCACTCCACTGGCTTTGGTTCGGGCATCGCCGTTCCTCACGGCAAAAGCACCTGCGTGAAGCAACCCTTCGTCCTGTTCGCACGTAAATCCGCCAACGTGGACTGGAAAGCCAGCGATGGCGAAGACGTCAACTGCTGGATCTGTCTCGGCGTGCCACAGGCTGGTGAAGACGACCAGGTCAAAATCATCGGCACCCTGTGTCGCAAAATTATCCATCAGGATTTTATCAACCAGCTGAAACAGGGCGACGTCGACCAGGTGCTGGCGTTGTTAAATCAGACCTTAACCTCATAAGGAAGCGGCTATGGAGACATCCTTACGCTTAGTGGCGATCACCAACTGCCCTGCGGGAATCGCCCACACTTACATGGTGGCGGAAGCACTGGAGCAAAAAGCGCGTTCGCTTGGCCATACCATTAAAGTTGAAACTCAAGGCTCAAGCGGCGTCGAAAACCGGCTGAGCAATGAAGAGATTGCCGCTGCGGATTACGTGATTCTGGCGACGGGACGCGGGTTAAGCGCTGATGATCGCGCGCGCTTTGCCGGAAAAAAGGTCTATGAGATCGCTATTTCCCAGGCGCTGAAAAACATCGACCAGATTTTCACCCAGTTACCCTCTCATTCACAGCTTTTCGCCGCCGATAGTGGCGTCAAGCTGGGCAAGCAGGATGTACAGCAGGGCAGCGTAATGAGCCACTTGATGGCGGGGGTTTCCGCTGCGCTGCCGTTTGTTATCGGCGGTGGTATTCTGGTCGCCATCGCCAATATGCTGGTGCAGTTCGGTTTACCGTATACCGATATGTCGAAAGGTGCGCCGTCGTTTACCTGGGTTGTCGAGTCTATCGGCTATCTTGGCTTCACCTTTATGATCCCGATAATGGGCGCGTATATTGCCTGGTCGATTGGCGATAAACCGGCGTTCGCCCCGGCGTTTCTGGTGTGCTATCTGGCGAACGATAAAGGGCTACTGGGGACGCAATCCGGCGCGGGATTTCTCGGCGCGGTAGTGCTGGGGTTGGCAATTGGCTACTTCGTGCTGTGGTTTCGCAAAGTGCGCCTTGGCAAAGCGCTTCAGCCGCTGCTCGGCTCAATGCTGATCCCGTTCGTCACCCTGCTGGTATTTGGCGTGCTGACGTACTACGTCGTCGGCCCGGTGATGTCCGACATCATGGGCGGCCTGCTGCACTTCCTGAACACCATTCCACCCTCAATGAAAATGGGCGCCGCCTTCCTCGTTGGCGCGATGCTGGCGTTCGATATGGGCGGCCCTATCAACAAAACCGCGTGGTTCTTTTGCTTCTCGCTGCTGGAAAAACACATCTATGACTGGTACGCCATCGTTGGCGTAGTGGCGCTGATGCCGCCCGTCGCCGCAGGCATCGCCACCTATATCGCACCAAAACTGTTTACGTCACAGGAGAAGGCCGCCGCCAGCAGCGCGATTGTGGTAGGCGCAACCGTCGCCACTGAACCGGCAATTCCTTACGCGCTGGCCGCACCACTGCCGATGATTACCGCCAATACACTCTCCGGCGGCATTACCGGTATGCTGGTGATCGCCTTCGGAATCAAACGCCTGGCACCGGGTTTAGGTATCTTTGACCCGCTGATCGGTCTGATGTCGCCGGTGGGGTCATTTTATCTGGTGCTGGCGATAGGCCTGGCGCTAAACATTTCTCTAATCATCATTCTGAAAGGATTGTGGCTCAAACGTAAAGCCGCGCAGCAGGAGCTTGCCCATGAACATTGAGTTACTACAGCAGTTATGCGAAGCCAGCGCCGTCAGCGGTGATGAACAGGAAGTTCGCTCGATTTTGATCAATACGCTGGAACCGTGCGTGGATGAAATCACCTTTGACGGCCTCGGCAGCTTTGTCGCCCGCAAAGGCAATCACGGACCGAAAGTCGCCATCGTCGGGCATATGGATGAAGTGGGCTTTATGGTGACGCATATCGATGAGAGCGGTTTTATCCGTTTCACCACCATTGGCGGGTGGTGGAATCAATCGATGCTCAATCATCGGGTGACCGTTCGCAACCGCGCGGGGATAAAAATACCCGGCGTCATCGGCTCCGTGGCGCCACACGCCCTGACGGAAAAGCAGAAGCAACAGCCGCTGTCGTTTGACGAAATGTTTATTGATGTTGGCGCAAGCAACCGCGAAGAGGTGGAACAACGCGGTATTGCGATCGGTGATTTCATCAGCCCAGAAGCGAACTTTGCCCGCTGGGGTGAAGACAAAATTGTCGGCAAAGCGCTGGATAACCGCGTCGGCTGCGCCCTGATGGCGGAGCTTTTACAGGCGGTGGGTAACCCGGAAATCACCCTGTACGGCGTTGGCAGCGTGGAAGAAGAGGTTGGGCTGCGCGGGGCGCAAACCTCGGCTGAGCATATCAAGCCCGATATGGTGATCGTGTTGGACACGGCGGTTGCGGGCGACGTGCCCGGCATCGACAGTATTAAATATCCGCTGAAGCTCGGCGCTGGCCCAGGGCTGATGCTGTTTGATAAGCGCTATTTCCCCAACCAGCAGCTGGTCGCCGCGTTAAAAGAGAGCGCCGTAAGCAGCAGTGCGCCATTGCAGTTTTGCACCATGAAAACCGGGGCGACAGACGGCGGGCGCTACAACGTGATGGGCGGCGGTCGCCCGGTGGCGGCGCTGTGCCTGGCGACCCGCTATCTGCACGCTAACAGCGGCATGGTTTCGGCAACAGATTATGACGCCCTGTTCACCCTGGTCCGCGAACTGCTGACCACGCTGACGGCGGATAAGGTCAAAGCCTTCACCAATTTTCGTCAGGTGATCTAATGCTCAGTGAACGCCAGTTGAGAATAGTCGACCTCCTTGAACAGCAGCCCTGCTTGCTGGGTGAGCTGGCGCGGCAAACTGGCGTGTCGAGCCGCACGATCCTGCGCGATATTGATTACCTCAACTTTACCTTCAGCGGTAAAGCCCGCATTCACCCCGCAGGGAGTGCAGGCTATCAGCTGGATATTATCGACCGGCACAGCTATTTCCAGCTTTTACAACGTCATGATAATGATGACCGGTTGCTGGCGATATTATTGCTAAACCCATTTACGACCCGCATGCAGCTCGCGTCGACGCTGAATTTACCTGAGACCTGGGTCGCCGACAGATTGCCTCGTCTGAAGCAGCGCTACGAGCGCGCCTTCAACATTCAGAGCCGCCCTGGCGTCGGGCACTTTATTGATGAGCCTGAAGAAAAGCGCATTATCCTGCTGGCGAATTTACTGAAAAAAGATCCGCTGTTGATTCCCCTGCCAGGCATGACGCGCGAGAACATCGAGCAACTTCAGCAGGCCTGCGAAAGCCTGCACGCTTTTGCACTGGTTGCTGGAGAGTATCTCGCCAGCGTAGTGCTTGCCGTTTATGCCCTGCGCAACCAGCTCACCGCTGCCTGGCCTGAGTGTCAGCATTGTGCGCTTAATAATGCGGTGGAACAGGCGGGAATTTATCTGGGAGACAAGGCGTTCAGCACGCTGGTTGGGCTGCTGGAAATGCAGCAACGGCATACCGCTGCTATTTCCGAACAGGGCGTCGTGTCGCTGCTAAAATCGCTCCCCGGCGTCGCCCCACTGAACATTATCGACGAACAGCTGGTCGAAAACATTACCGGTCACCTCCTGCGCTGCGTCGCGGCCCCGGTGTGGATCCCGGAACATCGTCAGGGCAGCATGAACAACCTGAAGGCCGCCTGGCCCGCAGCCTTCGACATGAGCCTGCGTTTTATCGCCCGGTTGCGCGAACAGTTGGATATTCCACTGTTCGACAGCGATCTGATTGGGCTTTATTTTGCCTGCGCCCTGGAACGGCATCAAAACGAACGCCAGCCGATTATTTTGCTCTCCGATCAAAACGCCATCGCCACCATTAACCAGCTGGCGATTGAGCGGGACGTGCTGAATTGCCGGGTGATCATCGCCCGTAGCGTGCATGACGTGAGCGCTATTTGTGAGGAAATAACCCCGTTGTTAATCATCAACAACAGCCACTATCTGATTGATGATGCTGAAAAAAACGTTCTGAATATCAAAAATATTATCACCGCAACCGGTACCGAGCAGATTAAAAACTTCCTCGCTACGGCGTTTATCCGCCAGCAACCTGAGCGTTTCTTTTCCCTGCAGGGCAGCTTCCATTATGCCAATGCGACAGGCGAATCCTGGCAGGGAATTATCGGGAAAATCTGCGGGCAACTGGTGATACAGAGCCATATCACCGAGGATGAAGCACAGCGTATTTGCGCCCGGGAGCATGAAGGTGAAAACTTGATTGTAAATCGTCTGGCGATCCCCCACTGCTGGAGCGAACAAGAGCGCCGCTTTCGTGGATTTTTTATCACCCTTGCTCATCCCGTGCAGGTCAATAACGAGCCGGTCAGCCATGTACTCATCGCTTGTGCCGCCGCCGACGCGCGCCATGAGTTAAAAATCTTCAGCTATTTAT
Source organism: Citrobacter sp. Res13-Sevr-PEB04-36 (assembly GCF_015672735.1). GTDB lineage: Bacteria > Pseudomonadota > Gammaproteobacteria > Enterobacterales > Enterobacteriaceae > Citrobacter. The sequence goes on from NZ_JADABY010000055.1 coordinate 97,912, forward strand.
CCAGCGTACTGTGCCGTCATCCGGCGGAAACTATTGCGGGACTGGCGGGGTATGAGGCGTTTATTGCGCTGCTCAAAGAGTAACTGCAGAAAACTAAAAAAGCGCCGCAAGGGCGCTCTTTCGACAGTATTAAGGTATCTTATTTCAGCAGTTCAGCCGTCATGTGCACGCGGTTACCGGTGTAAGCCTGAGTGATTTTATAATCGCTGGCACCTGCACGTTCAGCCTGAGCGGCAATTTTCGCTTCAGCACTTTCCAGCGTAGAGCCGGTCGCGGTAACAGACTGAGCAGCGAAAGAACCGAAAGAGGTAGCGAGAGCGATAACTGCGACAAAAGTTTTGATGCTTTTCATGATATAAACCCTTTAACTTAGTTGTTTTGATAAGGCACCGTGCCTTGATGTGATAAATAATAGCCCTCACATCGCACAACTAAAAGCGGAAGGATTTGCCAATCTTGTTCAAATTATTTGAGATATAAAGTGTCACCTGAATACAATCAAATATTACTGTCAGGCACGCGAAAAAAGCCACAATCTGCGGGCAGTTGGTTGCTGCGTCAAGGTGAAAGGCAAAGCAAAATTTATTATTTACATCATGGTGTTGCTCGTGCGGTGCATCACTCAGCCAACGGTTCAGAACGGGTGAAAGAGTTTTACTTCCCGGGTGAATATTGTTTTCTGTACCTGAACTGGCTAACCCACACCTCGGCAGATTACAGCCTGCAAATGATCACCCCAGGCGAAATCAGTGAAATTTCTCTGGCATTGCTGGATGCGCCGGAACATCGGGATATCAAGACACAGTTACTGGTCCAGCAGTTGATCTACAAAGAGAAAAAAGAACAAATGCTGCTGCTTAATACGCCAGAACAACGCTACCAGTATGTTCAGACACACTTCCCCGGTTGGGAATTGCTGCTCACTCAACGAGACCTCGCCAATTACATTGGCATTACACCCGTTAGCCTGTCCCGCATTCGCCAGCGTCTTAACAAAGGTTAACGCATTCCTTTTTTGCGTAGATTATTGTCCCGCCATTCTTCACAAGATGGCGCACATAATGAACGCATTTTTTATCTCTCAGCTGCTGGCCTGCATCAGCTTTGTGCTGGATATTTCAGCCTTTCATTTCCAGCATCGGTCCAAAACGTTATTGCTGTTGACCAGCTCAACCAGCCTGCTGGCTATTCATTTTTATCTTTTGCATCAACCCGCCGCCGCAGGATTAATGCTCATCGCCGCCTGCCGCTACGCGATGGCCACCGTAACGCAACGCCGCTGGGCTATGTGGGGATTTATGATGGGGTCACTGCTGTGCGGTGTTTATCTTTGGCAGGGAATGTGGGGCCTGCTGCCGCTCGCGGGAAGCCTGCTGATGACCTATGCGTCATTTCAGAAACAGGCCGGAAAATTACGTGGATATACATTGTGCGGCAGCCTGTGCTGGCTACTGAACAATGCCATCGTCGGCTCGCCCGTTGCTGTAATGATGGAGCTGGCATTCTCAGGCAGCATTTTGGCTGCCTGGTGGCGTTACTCCGCCACCAGACGTTCCGGGTGCGTATAAATTGTCGCCCTGCCCGGTTTGCAAAAACCCACCAGCGTCAGGTTACAGCGTTCGGCTACTTCCACCGCAAGCGTAGTGGCAGCAGAGACAGCGAACAGGATCTCAACGCCGCACATCGCCGACTTTTGCACCATCTCATAGCTGGCGCGACTGGAAACTAATACCGCTCCTTGCCGCCAGGTTTCACCTTCAATTGCACGCCGTCCGAGCAGTTTATCCAGCGCAACGTGCCGGCCCACATCTTCATGCCCTCCCGCCAGGTTCCCCGACGGCTGGACCCAGGCGGCTGCGTGCGTGCAGCCCGTCAGTTGTCCCACAGGCTGGAAATCGTGCAAATGCCTTAACGCGCGATCGAGATCAGCCAGGTTAAACGTCTGGGTAAACGCCAAAGGCTGGACCGGCTTGCCAATGTCATTGAGCTGTTCCACACCGCAAACACCACAACCGGTACGACCGGCCAGCGCACGACGACGCTCTTTCAAGCCCATAAAACGGCGGCTGGACAGTTCAACCTGAACTTCTAATCCGTTACAGGAAGGCACTACTTCCATGCTGTAGATATCCTGCGGGGACTCAATAATGCCTTCAGAAAGTGAAAAGCCCATCGCAAAATGCTCAAGATCTTTCGGTGACGCCATCATCACCACGTGCGAAATCCCGTTGTACACCAGCGCAACGGGCACTTCTTCAGCGACGACATCCGGTAGAGGATGTTGCAAATCCTCACGTTTCCAGAGAGTCAACTGGCGAGATCCGGTCAAAGTCGTCACATTTTCGATATTTTCTTGAGTAATCTTATTCACTTTCTTTTAACCATATTGGAACACACATACCAACATTGTGGTATTCTTTACAAATCCCTCCTGGATAGAGGGAAATTCACCCAATTCTGGACCTTTGCGGTCCCGTCCGCAAAGAAAAATAACAACCACTTCCCTCGCGGTCGCGATACATCTACGCGAAGGGAACGTGACAATGTCGAAACAAGGAGCGAACCATGCAGGTCAGCAGAAGGCAGTTCTTTAAGATCTGCGCTGGCGGTATGGCAGGCACCACGGCAGCGGCACTGGGTTTTGCACCCGGCGTAGCGCTAGCGGAAACACGGCAATATAAACTGCTGCGTACCCGCGAAACCCGTAACACCTGCACTTACTGTTCCGTTGGCTGTGGACTGTTAATGTACAGTCTCGGTGACGGCGCGAAAAACGCCAAAGCATCCATCTTCCATATTGAGGGCGATCCGGACCATCCGGTGAACCGTGGCGCGCTGTGCCCGAAAGGGGCTGGTCTGGTGGATTTCATCCACTCCGAAAGCCGGCTGAAATTCCCGGAATACCGTGCACCTGGCTCTGATAAATGGCAACAAATTAGCTGGGATGAGGCATTTGACCGCATCGCGAAGCTGATGAAAGAAGACCGCGACGCTAACTACGTTGCGCAGAACGCTGAAGGCGTCACCGTTAACCGCTGGCTTTCCACCGGGATGCTATGTGCTTCCGCCTCCAGTAATGAAACCGGCTATTTAACGCAAAAATTCTCCCGCGCGCTGGGTATGCTCGCGGTCGACAACCAGGCACGCGTCTGACACGGACCAACGGTAGCAAGTCTTGCTCCAACATTTGGTCGCGGTGCGATGACCAACCACTGGGTCGACATTAAAAACGCCAACCTCGTTGTGGTGATGGGCGGTAACGCCGCTGAAGCTCACCCGGTCGGATTCCGCTGGGCGATGGAAGCCAAAATTCACAATGGCGCGAAGCTGATTGTGGTCGATCCTCGTTTTACGCGAACCGCGGCGGTGGCGGATTTCTATGCCCCTATTCGCTCCGGTACTGACATTGCCTTCTTGTCAGGCGTCTTGCTGTACCTGCTAAATAACGAAAAATTCAACCGCGAATATACCGAGGCCTATACCAACGCCAGCCTGATCGTGCGTGAAGATTATGGCTTCGACGATGGCCTGTTCACCGGCTATGACGCGGACAAACGCAAGTACGATAAAACCAGCTGGAACTACGAGCTGGATGAAAAAGGCTTCGCCAAACGCGATGTTACGCTGCAACACCCGCGCTGCGTGTGGAATCTGCTGAAACAGCACGTTTCCCGCTACACGCCGGATGTTGTCGAAAACATTTGCGGTACGCCGAAGGCTGATTTCCTGAAAGTCTGCGAATACATCGCTGAAACCAGCGCCAAAGACAAAACCGCGTCGTTCCTGTACGCGCTGGGCTGGACGCAGCACTCCGTGGGCGCGCAGAACATTCGCACCATGGCGATGATCCAGCTGCTGCTCGGCAATATGGGGATGGCAGGCGGTGGCGTTAACGCCCTGCGTGGCCACTCTAATATTCAGGGCCTGACTGACTTAGGCCTGCTGTCGCAGAGCCTGCCTGGTTACATGACGTTGCCGAGCGAAAAGCAAACCGATCTGCAAACCTACCTCGCCGCCAACACGCCAAAACCGTTGCTGGAAGGTCAGGTAAACTACTGGGGCAACTACCCGAAATTCTTCGTCTCAATGATGAAAGCCTTCTTTGGCGATAAAGCGACAGCGGAAAATAGCTGGGGCTTCGACTGGCTGCCGAAGTGGGATAAAGGGTACGACGTACTGCAGTACTTCGAGATGATGAACCAGGGCAAAGTGAATGGCTACATCTGCCAGGGCTTCAACCCGGTCGCCTCGTTCCCGAACAAAAACAAGGTCGTGGCTTCGCTGTCAAAACTGAAGTTCCTGGTGACTATCGACCCGCTCAACACCGAAACGTCCACCTTCTGGCAAAATCACGGTGAGTCGAACGATGTGGATCCGTCGAAAATCCAGACCGAAGTGTTCCGTCTGCCGTCCACCTGCTTCGCCGAAGAAAACGGTTCTATCGTTAACTCCGGACGCTGGCTGCAGTGGCACTGGAAAGGCGCGGATGCCCCAGGGATTGCCGCCACCGACGGTGAAATCCTCGCCGGTATCTTCCTGCGCATGCGCAAGATGTACGCCGAACAGGGGGGAGCAAACCCGGAACAGGTGCTGAGCATGACCTGGAACTACTCCACGCCGCATGAACCCGCTTCGGAAGAAGTGGCGATGGAGAGCAATGGTAAAGCCCTGGCCGATATTACCGACCCGGCAACCGGCGCGGTGATCGTCAAGAAAGGGCAACAGCTTAGCTCGTTTGCCCAACTGCGCGACGACGGCACCACCTCCAGCGGCTGCTGGATATTCGCCGGTAGCTGGACGCCGGAAGGCAACCAGATGGCGCGTCGCGATAACGCCGACCCATCGGGCCTGGGCAATACGCTGGGCTGGGCATGGGCATGGCCGCTCAACCGTCGCATTCTGTATAACCGCGCCTCCGCTGACCCGCAGGGGAATCCGTGGGATCCAAAACGTCAGATCCTGAAATGGGATGGGGCGAAATGGAGCGGGATGGATATTCCGGACTACAGCGCCGCCGCACCGGGCAGCAACGTCGGGCCGTTTATTATGCAGCCCGAAGGGATGGGACGCCTGTTTGCTATCGATAAAATGGCGGAAGGACCGTTCCCGGAACACTACGAGCCGTTTGAAACGCCGCTGGGCACTAACCCGCTGCACCCGAACGTTATCTCTAACCCTGCCGCTCGTATCTTTAAAGGCGACGAAGAAGCACTGGGCAAAGCGGATAAGTTCCCGTACGTCGGGACAACCTACCGCCTGACCGAGCACTTCCACTACTGGACCAAGCATGCGCTGCTGAACGCCATCGCCCAACCGGAACAGTTTGTGGAAATTGGCGAGAAGCTGGCGAACAAACTCGGCATCTCTCATGGCGATACCGTCAAGGTCTCTTCTAACCGCGGCTACATCAAAGCCAAAGCAGTGGTGACCAAGCGTATTCGCACGCTGAAGGCCAACGGTCAGGATATCGACACCATCGGTATTCCTATCCACTGGGGCTACGAAGGTGTGGCGAAAAAAGGCTTTATCGCTAACACGTTAACGCCATTCGTTGGTGATGCGAACACGCAGACGCCGGAATTTAAGTCCTTCCTCGTGAACGTGGAAAAGGTGGGTACCCAATAGATTTTAGATTGCAGGCAAGCGGTGACGCCAGGCATTCCAGGAGCGTAGAAAACTACGTGACCGGAATGCCTAAGGAAACCAACGAACCTGCAAACTGAAAGATGAAGGGTAAACGGAGACGAATTATGGCTTATCAAACTCAAGATATTATCCGCCGTTCCGCCACTAACGGTTTCACTCCCGCGCCTCAGGCGCGGGATCACCAGGAAGAAGTGGCCAAGCTCATCGACGTCACCACCTGTATCGGCTGTAAAGCCTGTCAGGTGGCCTGTTCGGAGTGGAACGATATCCGCGATGAAATCGGCAGCAACGTTGGGGTGTACGACAACCCCGCCGATTTGACCGCCAAGTCCTGGACGGTGATGCGCTTCTCGGAAGTGGAGCAAGACGACAAACTGGAGTGGCTGATCCGCAAGGATGGCTGCATGCACTGTGCCGATCCGGGCTGCCTGAAGGCGTGTCCGGCGGAAGGAGCAATCATTCAGTATGCCAACGGCATTGTCGACTTCCAGTCCGAGCAGTGTATTGGCTGCGGCTACTGCATTGCAGGCTGTCCGTTCGACGTGCCGCGCCTCAACCCGGAAGACAATCGCGTCTATAAATGTACGCTGTGCGTTGACCGTGTGGTGGTAGGACAAGAACCAGCCTGCGTGAAAACCTGCCCAACCGGCGCGATTCATTTCGGCACCAAAGAGTCGATGAAAACGCTGGCAGGCGAGCGCGTGGCAGAGCTGAAAACCCGTGGTTACGATAACGCCGGACTGTACGATCCGATAGGCGTTGGCGGTACGCACGTCATGTATGTATTGCATCATGCCGACAAGCCGAATCTGTATCATGGCCTGCCGGAAAACCCGGAAATTAGCGCCACCGTGAAGTTCTGGAAAGGCATCTGGAAACCCCTCGCAGCGGTCGGCTTTGCAGCGACATTTGCGGCCAGCATCTTCCACTACGTCGGCGTAGGTCCGAACCGTGCGGAAGAGGAAGAAGACAATCTGCATGAAGAAAAAGACGAGGTGCGCAAATGAAACGACGTGACACCATCGTGCGCTATACAGCGCCGGAACGCATCAACCACTGGGTCACCGCCTTCTGCTTCATGTTGGCGGCGATAAGCGGGCTGGGCTTTTTCTTCCCATCCTTCAACTGGCTGATGCAAATCATGGGCACCCCGCAGCTGGCGCGAATTCTGCACCCGTTTGTCGGCGTGATTATGTTTGCCTCGTTTATCATCATGTTTTTCCGTTACTGGCACCACAATCTAATCAATCGGGATGATATCTTTTGGGCGAAGAATATTCGTAAGATCGTCGTCAACGAGGAAGTAGGTGACACGGGACGTTATAACTTCGGCCAGAAATGCGTATTCTGGGCGGCGATTATCTTCCTGGTCCTGTTGCTGGTGAGCGGAGTGATCATCTGGCGCCCGTATTTTGCGCCTGCTTTCTCAATCCCGGTGATCCGATTCGCGTTAATGCTGCATTCATTTGCCGCAGTAGCGTTAATTGTGGTTATCATGGTGCACATTTACGCCGCCCTTTGGGTGAAAGGCACCATTACCGCGATGGTGGAAGGATGGGTAACCAGTTCATGGGCGAAGAAACATCACCCACGCTGGTACCGTGAAGTCCGCCAGAAACAGGAAAAGTCATCTGAATGAGTATTCGCATAATCCCGCAAGATGAGCTGGGTTCGAGCGAGAAACGCACGGCGGATATGATTCCGCCGTTATTGTTCCCCAGACTCAAAAATTTGTATAACCGCCGCGCTGAGCGTCTGCGCGAGCTGGCCGAAAACAACCCACTGGGTGATTACCTGCGCTTTGCTGCGCTAATCGCTCATGCGCAGGAAGTGGTGCTGTACGACCATCCGCTGCAAATGGACCTGACCGCGCGCATCAAAGAAGCAAACGATCAGGGCAAGCCGCCGCTGGATATCCACGTTCTGCCACGCGATAAGCACTGGCAAAAACTGCTGCAATCGTTAATTGCTGAGCTGAAGCCAGAAATGAGCGGCCCTGCATTAGCGGTGATCGAAAATCTGGAAAAGGCCTCAGAGCAAGAGCTGGAACTGATGGCCAGCGCGCTGTTTGCTTCTGATTTTGCGTCCGTCAGCAGTGATAAAGCGCCGTTCATCTGGGCCGCGTTGTCGCTCTACTGGGCACAAATGGCAAGCCTGATCCCCGGTAAAGCCCGTGCGGAATACGGTGAACAACGCCAGTTCTGCCCAGTGTGCGGTTCAATGCCGGTCTCCAGCATGGTGCAAATTGGTACCACTCAGGGGCTGCGCTATCTGCACTGCAACCTGTGTGAAACCGAGTGGCACGTGGTGCGCGTGAAGTGCAGCAACTGCGAGCAAAGCCGTGATTTAAACTACTGGTCACTGGATAACGAGCAGTCTGCGATTAAAGCTGAAAGCTGCGGCGACTGTGGGACTTACCTGAAGATTCTGTATCAGGAAAAAGATCCAAACGTCGAAGCCGTTGCCGACGACCTCGCCTCACTGATGCTGGACGCACACATGGAGCAAGAGGGCTTTGCCCGCAGCTCCATCAACCCGTTCCTGTTCCCGGGTGAAGGGGAGTAAGTCTACGCCACGTCGGGCAGCGTTTGCTGCCCGTCTTACACTTGATATGGCGTGATTACCCCAGGGATTCCTGACGATACTTTTTTGCGCCTACCATTACCTCCATCCACGTGATAAGGCTAATGGCATTCCGCGGCGGCCATGTTTCTATCGCATACTTTGCTTCAGTCCGTCCGCTAAACAGATCGATGAGGATATTGGTATCAAAAAGCGCTGACCCGTTAACCATTACCATTCCTCACGGAGCTTGCGTTGGTACTCAACACCATATTCCTCACAACCTTGCCATAGACCAAGAGCGCCAGAAATAGTGGTCTCAGCGTTATTTTGCCTTTCCAGATACTGCTCAACCGCTTCCCGTAGTAATTCAGCACGAGGAAGGTTGCGCTACACCTTGAGATCGTTAAGCCGTTGAATCACCTCATCAGACAAATCGAGTAAAATTCTGCCCATACCTATCCCTATCAGCATGCTCATATATACCTCCGGCATATCATTGGCGATTAATTTTCAAACAACATACATCTACCAAAAACGGGAAAAAGCCAATACAGCAACGATTTTTACTTTTGCGAGCCACTTTCCAGAATCTCACCGCCATCAAAAACCGCCATATTCATTTTCTAAAAACCAGGTTATAACACTGTGTATTCATACAGACTAAAGGACTGGAAATGGCACTGGAAAAGGAATTGCAGACCTCGTGGCTGAGTTTATTGCGGCTGGTCGTCCCTCTTCTCGCAAGCAGAATATTGATGACCGGAGGGCGGGTTACATCGCCAGTACAGCGCTCGCTGGTGAGAAAGAGATACGGGTCGCATCAGAAGATATTGTGCTCGAAGGGATGACATTTCGCGTCATTTCACCGCTCAGTGCAACACGTTCACTACCCTGTGTTATTTATTACCATGGCGGCTGCTTTGTCAGTGGCGGGTTTGCCACACACGATAATCAGCTAAGGCAACTCGCTTTCTACAGCGGCTGTCGGGTAATTGCCGTGCAGTATCGCCTTGCGCCAGAGCATGCATTCCCGGCAGCACACGACGATGCAGAAAGCGGGGCCAATATCATCTGGAAATATGCCGAGGAACTGGGTGTAGACCGCAACAGAGTGACCTTTGCTGGCGACAGCGCGGGTGGGCACCTGGCACTGGTTACTGCGCTACGCCAGAAAGCGGCACGTCAGTGGCAACCTGCGCAGCTCATACTGATTTACCCCATGCTCGACGCAACCGCCAGCTTTGCCAGCTACATCAGCAATGGACAAGATTACATTATCACTCGCGACACGCTGCTATCCGGTTACGAGATGTATTTGCCACATACCGACCCGCAGCACCCGGAAGCCAGCCCGCTGTGGCGGGACGACCTTACTGGTTTACCGCCAGTCCATATTATTACCGCTGAATTTGACCCGCTGCGTGATGAGGGTGAAGCGTTATATCAACGGCTGCAGGAGCAACGCGTGGATTGCTCCTGCCAGCGTTATCTTGGCGTTATTCACGGATTTTTCCAGCTCGGAGGCGTGAGCAAGGCGGCACGCAATGCAATGCGTGACGTGGCCTGGCGTGTTGCAACACGCGAATAAAACGCGAACGGGATAGAATGAAAAGTAGGGATTTGCCCCCTACTCTTCTTCGTTCCCACCTTCTTCGTAGGCACCAAACGGCTTTGCGGGTAGCACAATGTAGGTGCCTTCAAACACCACGCCCGCCGTGTCATCGCCAAAGACCTCTACCTGCATCTGGACACGCGCCTTACGGCCTCTCGCCAGACGGTCAAGATCGCCACTCAGCGAACCCAGATCGGCAATAGCCGTCGGTTTCCCGGTGATCGGTCTGCTGTAGCGGATATGCGCATCGGCGAGGATAATCGTTCCGCCCAAATGGCGCTCGCGCAGCATTAGCCAGATCAGCCCCCAACCGGTTAACGTGGCCAGTGAAAACAGGCTCCCGGCGAACAGGGTATGGTGCGGGTTTTGATTGCCGGTTTCGGGCATCGTGGTAATGAATTTTTGCCCGGTATATTGCTGAATACGAACGCCCATTTTCTCGCTCAACGGAATATGTTCGTACCAGGCTTGCTGCAGTTGTCCACACCAGTCGCCGCGATGAAGAATATCATCCAACGTGGCAATGGGCTTGATCATCAAAAAGTGACGTACCGGCGTGGTTTGCGGCGTGGTGATTTCTCCCTGGCTCACAAAACCCAGTTTGGCGAAAAATTCGACCGCATCTTCACGGGCGCTACAGGTTACGCGCTTTACCCCTTCCTGACGCGCCACGGATTCCAGGGTCATCGCCATCAGCGTCCCCAGGCCCTTCTCCTGCACGGATGGGTCAACGGCCATAAAGCGTATAGAAGCTTCGTTATCCGCATTGATATACAAACGCCCAACCGCAACCAGATTACCCTCTTCATCCACCACCATCTGATGGTGCGCCATCGCATCCCAGGCATCTCGCTCGGAGCCTTTTGGCTGGTGCAGCGGTTTACGCAGCATCTCCCAGCGGAACTGGTAATAACGCGCCAATTCTTCTTCTGTTTGCGGTACTCGAAGGTGATACATAGTTGTATTCTCTCTTGTTACCCGCGACCACGCCGGAAGTTGGTTCATACCTGTAACCAGAACGTCACGGGGCCATCATTAACCAGCGAAACCTGCATATCCGCAGCGAATCGTCCGGTTTGCGTATTCATCTCCTGTTGGCGACAGCGCTCAACAAAGTATTCATATAATGCTTCTGCACGTTCGGGCGCCGCGCCCTTTGAGAAACCCGGACGCATACCACGCTCAGTATCTGCCGCCAGCGTAAACTGTGAGACCACCAGCACGCTGCCACCCGCCTGCTGTACGTTCAGGTTCATCTTACCTTCGGCATCGCTAAAAATTCGATAACCGAGCACGCGCTCGCACAGGCGGTTCGCTTTCTGTTCGTCATCATCCCTTTCGACACCTAATAAGACTAAAAGTCCTGGGCCAATTTCACCCGTCACCTCATCCTCCACGGTGACGCTGGCACGGGTTACGCGCTGAATCAATGCAATCATATTTATTCTGCTTCTTCTTGTTCTGCGGCTTGTTTGAGTTTGCGGTATTCACCGAGAGTGACAGTTATTTCCGCGCCTAGCAAGACGATACACCACGTCCAGTATACCCAGACGAATAAAATGGGGATCACCGCCAGCACGCCGTAAATCAACTGATAAGACGGAAACATCGTGATATAGAGCGCAAATCCTTTCTTCCCGGCTTCGAACAACACAGCAGCGACAAAAGCGCCAATCACCGCATCGCGATTAGGTACACGCGTGGTGGGCACAATGCTGTAAAGCAGCCAGAACGAGAGCCAGGAGAGCACCAGCGGTAGCACCCTCAGGACGTTATCGATAACAGTATTGAGTTCACTGGCCCAGCGCAGGGACAAAAGATAAGAGCTGATCGCCAGGCTGGCACCCGCCAGCAGCGGGCCCAGCGTTAAAATCATCCAGTAGACAGCAAAAGAGTAAACTTTGGGTCGTGTGCGTTTGCTTCGCCAAATGGTATTCAACGCGCTATCGATGGCATACATCAGCAACAGCGCAGTCACAATCAGCCCACACGCGCCGACGGCCGTCATTTTGTTCGAGTTAGCAACAAACTGTTCGATATAGCGCTGAATTACGTCGCCAGTAGCCGGAATAAAATTAGCGAAAATAAAATGCCGCAGCTGGATACTAACGTCAGAAAACATAGGGAATGCGGCGAAAAGAGCAAAAACGACGGCAATAAGCGGCACTAGCGAGAGCAACGAGACGTAAGCCAGGTTGCCCGCCAACGTCGTCATGTTGTCCTCATCAATGCGTTGCCATAATAACTTCAACCAGGCCCGTACAGGACGCGTATGATGCCTGGCTTTTTGGTGCACGTTTTTTAGCATAACACCGTCGCGAAATAGTCAGGTATGGTCGTTTTATCAACAACCAGGATGCTGGTGATCCCTAACTGGTTAGCCCCTTCAATATTATCGGCGTTGTCATCAAAAAAGACCGTATCTGCGGCAGAAAAACCTTCGGACTGCAGGACATGCTGGTAAATCCGCGCTTCCGGTTTACGCATGCCGAGTTCCTGAGAAAGATAGATATGGTCCGCAGCCTGGCGAACTTCTGGATACTCATCCGGCCAAAATGTCGTATGCAGGCGGTTGGTATTCGACAGCACCACGACACGATGCCCCTGCTCGCGCAATTTATGCATGATGTCGATGACGTCGGGGCGTAGCGCAACAAAAACGGCCTGCCAGCCATGGGAAAATTGTTCGTAACTCAACGGCAGCGCCATGTCGTGGCACAGCGCCTCGGCAAACGCCTCATCAGTTATTTCACCCCGCTCATGCTGGCGAAAAGCCTCCCCCATGGTGAAACTTTGCTTTAGCGAAGCCAGCGGTACGCGGCTCAGATCGCTCCATGTGCCTAACACGCGATTGAAGTCGATATCAACAATCACATTACCCAAATCAAAGATATAGAGCATGTCCTTCTCCTTACTCGCCATGGATGAATAACTGTAGCGGGAAAGGAGAAGTTTGACTATGCGTGCGTGATGGCTTTGACGTTTCCGAGCCATCACGAGAGGGGATCACATTGCCAGAGCGTCATCCTGGGAAGGACTCACCTGCACAATTTCCACCTGCTGCGACTGGAGCAGATTGTGTAATGCCGGACCGGGATACTCATCAGTAAACAACGCCGTCACCTGAGACACGTTACCGATCTCTACCGCTGCGGAAGCCGTATATTTTGTATGGTCCGCAGCCAACAGAATGTGCCGCGAATGGGCCATCATCATTTTCACTACGCTGGCTTCGTTGACATCAAATTCCAGCATCGCGCCATCATTTTCTATCGCCCCGACGCTGGTCACCAGATAATCAGCCCGAAAATCAGCGACAAACGCCGTTGCGGAAGGGCCGATAATCCCGCTGTTGTGTGGACGCAGCGTCCCACCAGGCACCATCACCTCGAAACGCGGATTGTTGTAAAGAATATGCGCTACACGCAGGCTGTTGGTGATGATGCGCAAATGATTATGGTTTAACAGCGCCCGCGCCACCTGCTCGACGGTGGTACCGATGGTAATAAACACCGTTGAACCATCTGGAATATAGTCAGCCACCGCTTCTGCGATGGCTTTTTTCTCTTCTGTCCAGGAGACTTCACGCTGCTCGAACGCCGTATTCACCACGCTGGAGGCTCTGCCCGCGCCGCCGTGATGACGCGTAATCAATCCCTGTTCGCTTAATTTACGAATATCACGACGTACGGTCTGCGTGGAGACATCCAGCAGGCTGGCCAGCTCGTCAATATTCATATAACCACGCTCGCTAATCAGCATTAGCAGCTGATCGTGCCGCGGGTTACCGGTCAGTTCGGTAAGACTCATGAAATTTCCTCGAAAAACCATTGCCCTGGCATTTTATACAAAAAGTGACAGAAAAGATCGGGTTTGATCACAGTCAGGGATCCCCGCGCGTCCACCCGGGCGCGTACATTTCAGCGCTGCGACTCCGCTGGCGAACCTGACGGCATCTTCCATAGCGTTACCGGAAGCCAGGCTGAACGCCAGCGCGCCGTGAAAAACATCTCCAGCACCGGTAGTATCAACCACATCCACGGCGAATCCAGGCTGATGCTGTAACACATTATTTTTTATCCAGTCACAGCCTTCACTTCCACGCGTCACATACACATGTCCGTTTGTGAGTGTTTGTGCTTTTTTTAGTCCAGATTCAGATTCTTTTGTACCGACCAAACGTGCCAACCCCGGTTCAGAGAATGCCGCATGGTCACTTAACGCCACCAGCTCACTGATATCCTGTGGCGTTACATCGCCATCCAACACCGTCATTACGCCTGCCCGGCGCGCCAGCGTGAACGCCTGTTTTGCCCCTTGATGCCAGCGAACATCGGCCAGTACCACGTCCCACTGGGAGAAGTCTATCTCGTTGAGCCAGTCGGCATCTGGAAGTAAGTCCGGGCTGGGATAATTAACGATTATCCGCTCTCCCTGCGCATCGACCATTATTGCCGATTGTGAAGAGTTCGCTCCCGTATAGCGCCGGGTATAGCGGGTGTTTACCCCCAGGGATTCAAGCTCCGCCAGCAGGCTATTTCCGGTGTCGTCATCGCCCACACGGCCAATAAAGTCCACCTGCGCTCCCAACTTCGCCGCAGCCACTGCCGCCGTTGCCGCTGGCCCACCGCCCACTTCCGTATAGTGCTTTGCCACATATTTCCCACCTTCAGTTGGTAAACCTTCTACGTAATAGATGCGGTCCATCACGGTAATACCCACACAAGCAACACGAATCATTAGTCATTCCTCAAATGTTTTGGATGGGATCATTTTAATTTCACAAAATGTTTAAAAAGTGACGGCTGTCAATTTTTTGACCATAAATTACAAATACGATCAAAAATAGACAGAAAAGACCGATTTTGAATGACAAAAAATGACATCCACGTCTCAGGAGAACGTTATGGCAGTTATAGCATTTATCGGATTAGGTCAGATGGGTTCCCCCATGGCGGGCAACCTGCTGAAGCAGGGCCATCAGCTCAGCGTCTATGACGTTAACCCAGATGCCGTACAGCAGCTGGTTGAAAAAGGGGCTCGCTCTGCCACCAGTCCGGCTGAGGCGGCGAAAGACGCAGAGTTTGTTATCACCATGCTACCAAACGGCGATCTGGTGCGCAGCGTACTGTTCAGCGAGAAGGGTATCTGCGAAAGCCTCTCCCCGCAGGCGTTAGTGATTGATATGTCGACTATTCATCCGCTGCAAACCGACAAGCTGATTGCCGATATGCGAGCCAGGGGCTTGTGCATGATGGATTGCCCGGTCGGACGCACTTCCGATCATGCAGTCGCGGGCACGCTACTGCTGCTGGCGGGTGGCACGGCAGAACAGGTCGAACGCGCCACACCGCTACTGATGGCGATGGGCAGCGAACTGATTAACGCAGGCGGGCCGGGCATGGGTATTCGCGTGAAGCTTATCAATAACTACATGAGTATTGCGCTGAATGCCCTGTCTGCCGAAGCCGCCGTGTTGTGCGAGGCGCTCGGTCTCTCCTTCGATGTGGCCTTGAAAGTGATGAGCGGAACCCCCGCCGGAAAAGGCCACTTCACCACCTCCTGGCCCAACAAAGTGCTGAAAGGCGATCTTTCCCCAGCCTTCATGATCGATCTGGCCCACAAAGATCTTGGCATCGCGCTGGATGTTGCCAATCAGTTGCATGTACCGATGCCGCTCGGCGCCGCCTCTCGCGAGGTTTATAACCAGGCACGTGCCGCAGGTCGTGGTCGTGAAGACTGGACCGCCATTCTTGAGCAGGTGCGTAACAGCGCCGGACTGACTGCCAAAGTAAAAATGTAACGACTGTATAAAGGAAAATTGAATGAACAACTACACCATCAAAGACATTACGCGTGCATCCGGCGGTTTTGCCATGCTGGCAGTCGATCAGCGTGAAGCCATGCGCTTAATGTTTGCCGCTGCGGGTGCGAAATCCCCGGTCAGCGACAGCGTGCTGACCGATTTCAAAGTGAATGCGGCAAAGATCCTTTCTCCTTATGCCTCAGCCATTTTAGTGGATCAGCAATTCTGTTACCGCCAGGTGGTGGAACAAAACGCGATAGCCAAAAGCTGCGCCATGATTGTTGCCGCCGATGCGTTTATTCCGGGCAACGGTATTCCTGTTGATAGCGTGGTGATTGATAAAAATATCGATCCGCAGGCTGTGAAGCAGGATGGAGCCAAAGCGTTAAAACTGCTGGTGCTGTGGCGCAGCGATGAAGATGCCCAGCAACGTCTGGATATGGTGAAAGAATTTAATGAGATGTGCCACTCCAGTGGTCTGCTGAGCATTATCGAACCGGTAGTACGTCCGCCGCGTCGCGGCGATAAGTTCGATCGCGAGCAGGCCATTATCGATGCCGCTAAAGAACTGGGTGACAGCGGTGCCGATCTCTACAAAGTCGAAATGCCGCTCTACGGCAAAGGCTCTCAGCAAGAGCTTCTCACTGCATCACAGCGCCTGAATGAAAACATCAATATGCCGTGGGTCATTCTCTCCTCTGGTGTGGATGAAAAACTGTTCCCTCGCGCAGTTAGCGTCGCCATGACCGCAGGCGCATCCGGCTTCCTGGCCGGGCGCGCGGTCTGGTCATCGGTCGTGGGGCTGCCGGATACCGAACTGATGCTGCGCGATGTTTCTGCACCGAAGTTGCAGCGTCTGGGCGATATCGTCGATGAAATGATGGCCCGCCGCCGCTAATACGAGGATGAAAGAATGAAATGGTTTAACACCTTGAGCCACAACCGCTGGCTGGAACAGGAAACCGACCGCATCTTTAATTTTGGCAAGAACGCGGCGGTACCGACCGGATTTGGCTGGCTGGGAAATAGTGGCCAGGTTAGAGCGGACATGGGAACACATCTGTGGATCACCGCCCGCATGCTGCACGTTTATTCCGTTGCCGCATCCATGGGTCGCCCTGGCGCGTATCAGCTGGTTAGTCACGGAATTAACGCCCTGAACGGCGCGCTGCGCGACAAACACTACGGCGGCTGGTACGCCTGCGTCAATGACGAAGGGGTGATGGACGCCTCCAAGCAGGGCTACCAGCATTTCTTTGTATTACTCGGGGCAGCAAGCGCCGTCACTACCGGTCATCCGCAGGCCCGACAGTTGCTCGATGACGCCATCGAAGTAATCGAAAAATACTTCTGGAGCGAAGATGAGCAGATGTGCCTGGAGTCCTGGGATGAAGCCTTCAGCCAGACGGAAGACTATCGCGGCGGCAATGCCAACATGCACGCAGTTGAAGCCTTCCTGATTGTTTACGACGTTACCCACGACCGTAAATGGCTGGATCGGGCATTGCGCATCGCCTCGGTGATTATTCACGACGTAGCCCGCAGCGGAGAGTATCGCGTCAACGAGCACTTCGATTCACAGTGGAACCCGATTCGCGATTACAACAAAGACAACCCCGCGCATCGCTTCCGCGCCTACGGCGGTACGCCGGGCCACTGGATTGAGTGGGGCAGATTGATGCTGCATCTGCACGCTGCGCTGGAAGCCCGCTTCGAAACGCCTCCCACCTGGCTGCTGGAGGATGCTAAAGGTCTGTTCCACGCCACCATCCGCGATGCCTGGGCTCCCGACGGTGCTGACGGGTTTGTTTACTCAGTGGGCTGGGACGGCAAACCGATCGTCCGCGAAAGAGTGCGCTGGCCGATAGTCGAAGCCATGGGCACCGCCTACGCCCTGTATACCCTCACCGGCGATACCCAGTACGAAACCTGGTACCAGACGTGGTGGGATTACTGCATCACCTATCTGATGGATTACGAGACCGGTTCATGGTGGCAGGAGCTGGACACCGATAACAAGGTGACCACCAAGGTCTGGGACGGCAAGCAGGATATTTACCACCTGCTGCACTGTCTGGTGATCCCTCGTCTGCCACTGTCTCCGGGACTTGCTCCGGCGGTTGCTGCCGGTCTTCTGGATATCAACGCAAAATAGGTCACAAGGATAGCAGCCATGCACAGCGGCGGAATAACCATTCATCTTCAGGCGGGTCACTACCAGGCAAAAATCGTCACGGTTGGCGCAGGGCTGGCAGAACTGACGCACCACGGACGCCATATTGTCGTTCCACATAAGCCGGAAGAGATGCCGCTGGCGCATCTGGGGAAAATGTTAATCCCCTGGCCCAATCGCGTAGCGAATGGCTGCTATCAGCATAACGGCAAGGCACTTCAGCTTGCCGTCAACGACCTTATTTCGCAGAGCGCGATTCATGGACTGTTAGCCTGGCGGGATTGGCAGATTAATCAGCAGTCAGCATCCGAGGTATCACTAACGATTTTTCTGCCGCCCTCATATGGCTACCCGTTTGCGCTGGTATCAGAGGTAATTTACCGGCTGGATCCCACCGACGGGCTGCACGTTTATATTTGTACGCAGAACGTGGGCGAGGACACGGCGCCTTATGGTGCAGGGGCACACCCCTATTTGACCTGCAATCTGCAACACATCGACAGCTGTGAATTAACACTGCCGGCGAGCGAAGAAACGCATGATGAACGGAATTTCGCTACGCCGCATTTACTCGCGCAAACCGTAATTGATCATACGTTTAGGACCCTGTCACCCGACGCGGGATGGGAAGTCAGAATGACCAGCCGTTCGCAAAACATGTCCACCTATTTACGCAGCGATCAGCCCTGGCTGCAGGTGTATACCGGCGAGAAATTAGCAAGGCGTGGCCTGGCTGTAGAGCCCATGACCTGCCCCCCCGACGCCTTTAACTCCGGGATTAGCCTGATTCATCTCGTGCCCGGAGAAAAACATCAGATGCATTTTTTAATCGGCAGCGAATAACAGATTGCCGACAAATTACCGAATTACCCTATATCTACGGAGACGAAAATGAATTCGTTACAACAACGGTCAAGCGCATTAGAACTCACAACCCTACGGGATGGCTTTGCGCTAACGTATCACCAGCGTCTGATTCTGCGCCATACCTCGCAAACCCCTTGCCTGTGGATTGGCACTGGCGTCGCGGATATTGATATGTTTCGCGGCAACTTCAGTGTTAAAGACAAACTGAACGAGAAAATTGCCCTCACGAGTGCCACGGTCAGTGAGTCATCTGACGGCTGGCGGATAGATTTCAGCCGCGGTAATACCATCAACGCCACGCTACATATCTCCACCGATGAGCAGGGCCGTCTAAAGCTGGATCTGCAAAACGACGATCTCAGCCACAACCGCATTTGGTTACGTCTGGCCGCCAGAGCGGATGATCATATCTACGGCTGCGGCGAACAGTTCTCTTATTTTGATTTACGCGGCAAGCCGTTCCCGCTGTGGACCAGCGAACAGGGCGTAGGCCGCAACAAAAATAGCTATGTTACCTGGCAGGCGGACTGCAAAGAGAACGCAGGTGGCGACTATTACTGGACCTTCTTCCCGCAACCGACCTTTGTCAGCACGCAAAAGTACTACTGCCACGTTGATAACAGCTGCTATATGAATTTCGACTTTAGCGCACCGGAGTATCACGAGCTGGCGCTGTGGGAAGACCAAACCACCCTGCGCTTTGAGTGCGCAGACACGTATATCTCCCTGCTGGAAAAACTGACCGCACTGTTAGGCCGCCAGCCGGAGCTGCCGGACTGGATTTACGACGGCGTCACGCTCGGTATTCAGGGCGGCACCGAGGTTTGCCAGAACAAACTGGACACCATGCGTAACGCGGGTGTGAAGGTTAACGGTATCTGGGCGCAGGACTGGTCCGGGATCCGTATGACTTCGTTTGGCAAACGCGTGATGTGGAACTGGAAGTGGAACAGCGACAACTACCCACAATTGGACAGCCGCATTCAGCAGTGGAAAGAAGAAGGCGTACAGTTCCTCTCGTACATCAACCCGTACGTTGCCAGCGATAAAGACCTCTGCGCGGAAGCGGCGGCTCGCGGCTATCTGGCAAAAGATGCCGCTGGCGGTGACTATCTGGTTGAGTTCGGCGAGTTTTACGGCGGCGTGGTCGATCTGACCAACCCGGAAGCCTACGACTGGTTCAAAGAAGTCATCAAAAAGAACATGATCGAGCTGGGCTGCGGCGGCTGGATGGCGGATTTTGGCGAATATCTGCCGACCGATACGTATCTGCACAACGGCGTCAGCGCCGAGATCATGCATAACGCCTGGCCTGCACTGTGGGCGAAGTGTAACTACGACGCGTTACAGGAAACCGGCAAGCTCGGGGAGATCCTGTTCTTTATGCGTGCGGGTTACACCGGCAGCCAGAAGTACTCCACCATGATGTGGGCTGGCGACCAAAACGTTGACTGGAGTCTCGACGATGGTCTGGCTTCGGTCGTACCTGCCGCACTGTCGCTGGCAATGACCGGCCACGGCTTGCACCACAGCGATATCGGCGGTTACACCACCCTGTTTGAAATGAAGCGCACGAAAGAGCTGCTGCTGCGCTGGTGCGACTTCAGCGCCTTTACACCAATGATGCGCACCCACGAAGGCAACCGCCCTGGCGATAACTGGCAGTTTGATGGTGATGCAGAAACCATCGCCCATTTTGCCCGCATGACCACCGTGTTCACCACCCTGAAACCGTATCTCAAGCAGGCCGTCGCGCAAAACAGCGCCACCGGACTGCCGGTGATGCGCCCACTGTTCCTGCATTATGAAGACGATGCCACCACCTACACCCTGAAATACCAGTATCTGCTGGGTCAGGACCTGCTGGTAGCGCCAGTTCACGAACAGGGTAAGCGCGACTGGACGCTGTATCTGCCAGAGGACAGCTGGGTCAACGTCTGGACCGGGGAAACTTACCAGGGTGGTGAAATCACCGTCGAAGCGCCTATTGGCAAGCCTCCGGTCTTTTATCGCGCGAAGAGTGAGTGGGCATCACTGTTTGCAACTTTACGCAGCATCTAATCAGGCTCGCCCGCGCGGAAACTCGCGGGCAAATGAGGGATAATCATGAGTCAGAATACAGCCAATCCGGCAACCCTACGCTTACCTTTTAAAGAAAAACTCGCCTATGGGATGGGTGATTTAGGTTCCAATATCCTGTTGGACATTGGCACGCTCTATTTACTCAAGTTTTATACCGATGTCCTTGGTTTACCAGGTACTTACGGCGGTATCATTTTCCTTATCGCCAAGTTTTTTACCGCGTTTACCGATATGGGTACCGGGATTATGCTCGATTCGCGGCGTAAAATTGGTCCGAAGGGCAAATTCCGTCCGTTCGTTCTTTACGCGGCTTTCCCGGTTACGCTCCTGGCTATCGCCAACTTCGTCGGTACGCCGTTTGAAATCACCGGCAAAACAGTGATGGCAACGGTACTGTTTATGCTGTACGGACTGTTCTTCAGCATGATGAACTGCTCTTACGGTGCGATGGTGCCCGCGATAACGAAAAACCCGGACGAACGCGCTTCGCTTGCTGCCTGGCGTCAGGGCGGAGCCACGCTCGGCCTGCTACTGTGCACCGTCGGCTTTGTTCCAGTGATGAACTTGATCGAAGGCAACTCGCAGCTGGGTTATATCTTTGCCGCCACGCTATTCTCCCTGTTCGGCCTGCTGTTTATGTGGTTGTGCTATGCCGGAGTGAAAGAGCGTTACGTCGAAGTGAAACCCGTAGATACAACACAAAAGCCGGGATTACTGCAATCCTTTCGCGCCATCGCCGGCAACCGCCCGCTGTTTATTCTGTGCATTGCCAACCTTTGCACGCTTGGTGCGTTTAACGTCAAGCTGGCGATTCAGGTCTATTACACCCAGTACGTTCTGAACGACCCGATCCTGCTCTCCTGGATGGGCTTTTTCAGCATGGGTTGTATCTTCATCGGCGTGTTTTTGATGCCGGGGATGGTCAGACGCTTTGGTAAGAAGAAGGTCTATATCGGCGGTCTGCTGATTTGGGTGGCGGGCGATCTGCTCAACTACTTCTTTGGCGGCGGGTCGGTGAGCTTTGTCGCCTTCTCCTGTCTGGCCTTCTTTGGTTCGGCGTTTGTAAATAGCCTGAACTGGGCGCTGGTCTCTGACACGGTGGAATACGGCGAATGGCGTACCGGCGTACGCTCTGAAGGTACGGTGTACACCGGATTCACCTTCTTCCGTAAAGTCTCGCAGGCGCTGGCGGGATTCTTCCCCGGCTGGATGCTGACCCAAATTGGCTACGTCCCCAACGTGGTGCAGTCAGCGGGTACCGTCGAGGGTTTACGCCAGCTGATATTTATTTATCCGTGTGCCCTGGCAGTCATCACCATCGTGGCAATGGGCTGCTTCTACAACCTTAACGAGAAGATGTATGTCCGTATCGTTGAAGAGATAGAAGCGCGTAAACAACCCGTTTGATAATAATAATGAATAGCGCCCTACGGGGCGTTATTAAGGAGCGATTATGTCTGACCATGATCCGCTAACGTTAAAACTGAGTCTGCGTGAAAAATTCTCCTACGGAGTAGGTGACTTCGGCTCAAATTTGATGCTGTGTATCGGCACGCTGTATCTGCTTAAATTTTATACCGATGAACTGGGGATGCCTGCCTGGTACGGCGGGATCATCTTTTTGGTGGCAAAGTTCTTTACCGCCTTCACCGATATGTTGACTGGCGTGTTACTGGACTCACGGCGTAATATTGGCGCAAAAGGAAAATTCAGGCCCTTTATCTTATATGCGTCGTTTCCTGTCGCACTGGTTGCCAGCGCGCAGTTTTTAGCTACTGATTTTACACTGACGGTAAAAACGGGGCTGGCGACGGTGCTGTTTATGTTGTTTGGCCTGTTCTATAGCCTGATGAACTGCTCTTACGGCGCGATGGTTCCCGCCATCACCAAAAACCCGCATGAGCGCGCCCAGCTTGCCGCCTGGCGTCAGGGCGGCGCCACGGTCGGCTTGCTGCTGTGTACCGTAGGTTTTATGCCCATTCAGGCGCTTTTTACTAGCACACCTTCGCTTGGCTATCTGATTGCCGCGCT
The DNA here is from genome assembly GCF_015672735.1 of Citrobacter sp. Res13-Sevr-PEB04-36. GTDB lineage: Bacteria > Pseudomonadota > Gammaproteobacteria > Enterobacterales > Enterobacteriaceae > Citrobacter. The sequence goes on from NZ_JADABY010000055.1 coordinate 120,694, forward strand.
GATCTTCTCCGTTTGCGGTTTATTCAGTATGTGGTGGTGCTTTAGCGGGGTGAAAGAGCGCTATATCGAAATCGTGCCTGCTCATCATAAGCCCAGTATTCTCAAATCGTTCCGCGCGATTTTCCACAATCCGCCCCTGTTGGTACTGTGTATCGCCAACTTGTGTACGCTGGCGGCGTTTAACATCAAGCTGGCGATTCAGGTCTATTACACCCAGTACGTACTCAACGATATCCACCTGCTGTCATGGATGGGTTTTTTCAGTATGGGATGCATTCTGGTTGGCGTACTGCTGGTGCCTACAACCGTGAAGCGTTTCGGTAAAAAGCAGGTTTATCTCGGCGGTCTGGCATTGTGGGCCATAGGCGATGTGCTGAATTTTTTCTGGGGAAGCACTTCGCTGTCGTTTGTGCTGTTTTCCTGCATGACCTTCTTCGGCACCGCTTTTGTTAACAGCCTGAACTGGGCGCTGGTCCCGGATACCGTTGACTATGGTGAATGGAAAACCGGGATTCGTGCCGAGGGGTCGGTCTATACCGGTTATACCTTTTCACGAAAAATTTCTGCTGCACTGGCGGGTTTCTTGCCGGGTATTATGCTGACGCAAATCGGCTATGTCCCCAACATAGTCCAGAGTGAGGCCACCTTGCTCGGTCTACGCCAGCTAATTTTTCTCTGGCCATGTGGACTTGCCATCATCGCAGCCTTCACCATGGGTTTATTTTATAAACTCAATGAAACCCGCTTTGCTTATATTATCGAGGAAATCAGTCAACGGAAGAAAAACAATTTTAAACCTAATACTGAGAGTCATAAAAAGAACACCTCTGCTGTAAACGTATAAAAATAATTGCCGCTTATTCCATCTCCATGGATGGCGGCCCCCCTACGCTTATAAAATGGATTTATTATGAAAAAGTTGAATACAATAATTCTCTTATCCTCTGTTGTCTCCACCTCTGTTTTTGCCGGTGCCTATGTTGAAAACCGCGAGGCGTATAATCTGGCATCCGATCAAATGGAAGTCATGATGCGCGTTGGCTATAACGCTGATATGGGCGCGGGCATAATGCTCACTAACACCTATACTATGCAGAGAAAAGATGAACTAAAGCATGGCTATAACGAAATAGAAGGCTGGTATCCATTATTTAAACCTACTGATAAACTCACTATCCAACCCGGTGGACTGATAAACGATAAGAGTATCGGTTCTGGCGGGGCAGTGTATCTGGATGTGAACTACAAGTTCACGCCCTGGTTTAACCTTACGGTACGTAACAGATATAATCATAACAACTACAGCTCAACCGATCTAAATGGCGATCTGGATAACAACGATACCTATGAGATTGGCAACTATTGGAACTTCAGCATTACGGATAAGTTTTCTTATACGTTTGAGCCACACTACTTTATGCGAGTAAATGATTTTAATAGTAGTAATGGTAAAGACCATCATTGGGAAATTACCAATACCTTTAAATATCGCATCAACGAGCGCTGGCTGCCCTATCTTGAATTACGCTGGTTAGATCGTAATGTGGAACCCTACCACCGGGAACAGAATCAGATCCGTGTTGGGGCAAAGTATTTCTTCTAAGCTCCTCTGTTGATAAAAAAGCCGCTGACAGTCCAGTCAACGGCTTTTTCATCCTACCTGATATATACGCGCATCACGCTTGCGCCGCTTGCAGCATTTTCTTTCGTTCGCTAATACGCTTAACCAGCAGAACAGACGCAATCGCACCACAGA